>NZ_CAKKMI010000037.1:0-62498 GCF_918698105.1 Pseudomonas brassicacearum
CCCCAGGTACAAATGGACGAATTCATCGCTGCCGCCCGGGGATGGAAAATACCGGGTCATCGGCCAGAGCGCAGCGAAGGCAAGCCCAGCTTCCTCCTGCGCTTCACGATGAGCAACTTCTTCCGGTTGCTCGTCCTTGTCGATCAGGCCGGCCACCAATTCCACCAGCCAAGGGTTGGCGACCTTGCCCATGGCGCCGACGCGAAACTGCTCGATCAACACCACTTCATCGCGCTGCGGGTCGTAAGGCAGCACGCACACCGCGTCATGGCGCACGAACAATTCACGGCTGATTTCGCGGCTCATGCCACCGGCAAACAATTCGTGGCGCAAGTGCACGCGGTCGAGTTTGTAGAAACCCTGGAAGCAGCTCTCGCGCTTGACGATCTCCACGGCGTTCGGTGTGGCGTTGGCGAAATCGGTCATGACAATCCTCGTGTGCAGTCGATCAATACGAGGTTCCAACCTCGGCTTCGCGCCATCCTAACGCGCCCGCACCCTTTGATGCAGCCCCTTTCCACTCATCGGGATGGACGGCAGAAGGTGAAAGAACTCTAATGAGCTTAGTGGCGAACTGATTGTCCTGCTGGCAGTCGAAGCGGGTAACTTTTCGCCTTTCCCTGTTCCATGAAGGACGCCCATGTCGCTTTTCAAAACTGCCTCCGTGGCCGCCATTGCCCTGACCCTGGGCGCTTGCCAAAGCCTGTTCCAACCCAATTACCGCGCGCCGCTGGAAACCACCCGCGATGCGTCGGAGCAACTGCAACCAGGTTGCGCCAGTGCCGACTGCCCGTTGGTGAACATCGATACCCTGCACTTTCCCACCGAGCCGGCCCTGGACGGCATCGTCGAAAAACGCCTGCTGCAAATGACCCGCACCACCCCGGACGCCCCGGTAGCGCCGACGCTTGCCGCCTATCGCGAGCAGTTCCTGCGCAGCGCCGCGCCCCGCAATAGCAGCTATTTGCAGGCCAAGGTACGTGAGCAACATGACGGCCTGGTGATCATCGAATTGTCCAGCTACCTGGACACCGGCGGCGCCCACGGCACACCGGGTCGCGGCTTCATCAACTATTCGCGCCAGCAACACAAGGTGCTGACGCTGTCGGACATGCTGCTGCCGGGCCAGGAAGAAGCGTTCTGGAAAGCCGCCCAGGTCGCCCACAACAGTTGGCTGATCAGCACCAAGCTGGATCAGGAACCCGAGTTCCTGAAACAGTGGTCCTTCCAGAAAACCCCACACGTGGCGCTGACCTACGGCGGGGTGATCCTCAAGTACGAAGTGAGCACCATCGCGCCATACGCCCTGGGCCACATCGAATTGAAGATCGCTTACCCACGCCTCAATGGCATCCTCAAGCCCGAGCTGTTCCCTGGCCGTAGCTGAAAGCCCGGCCCAGCAACAGTTGCAGCAACCCTGCCAGGATCAGCGACGGCAGGGTGGCGCCGATGTCCGGATAGAAGTTGGCCAGCAAGTGATAAGTGCTCACCCCGCCCAACCAGGCCAACAGCGCCGGCCAGCGCAACGCGGCTGACAGCACTTGGCTGCTGCGCTTGCGCAGGATGAAGTGGTCCACCAGCACCACGCCGAACAGCGGCGCGAACACCGAGCCGATCAGCAACAGGAAGTTCTGGTATTGCGCCAACGGCGCAAAGCACGCGATCAAGGTGCAGAGCACGCCGATCGCCAAGGCCAGGTGTTCGACTTTCAGGCCCGACAACATGCCACTGGAGACCGCCGCCGAGTGAATGTCGGCGAAGGCGTTTTCCGACTCATCCAGCAGAATCAGCAGCAGCGGAATGCCCAACCCGGCGCCTGCAAGGGCCAATAGCAACGCGTTGACTTCACCGCTTGGCGCGAACGCCAGGGTGTAGGCCACGCCCAGGCTCATCAGCCAGACGTTACCGATGAAGAATCCCACGGCAGTACCGCCGAAGACATTCTTGGCGCGCTTGCCGAAGCGCGAGTAGTCGGCGATCAGCGGCAACCACGACAGCGGCATCGCAATGGCGATATCGAAACCCACCGCCAGCGGCATCGAGCCGTCGCCCGCTTGGGCCCACAGCGCGGCCAGGTCGGCCTTGGCGAACAGGTTCCAGGTCAGCCAGATGCACGCCGCCAGCAACAACCAGATGCCCCACTTGCGCAGGACCTTGCGCACGAAGGTCAACGGCCCGCTGACCGCAAGCAGGGTCGCCAGGGCGCCGAAGAACAGTGTCCACAGCAGTGGGTTGGAGCCCAGGCTGCCCTCGCTGAAGGCACGGGCACCGAGCAGGCTGGCGGCGTCACGCATGACGATGATTTCGAACGAGCCCCAGCCGATCAGTTGCAGCAGGTTCAACACCGCTGGCACGCTCGCGCCCTTGCCGCCGAGGCTGAGCTTGAGGGCCGCCATCGCCGACAGGCCGGTGTCGCTACCGATCACGCCGACGGCTGCCAGCAGCAGGACGCCCACCAGCGTGCCGAGGAAAATCGCCAGCAACGAGCCACTCAAGCCCAGGCCCGGCGCGAGCAAGGCGCCGACCTGCAAGACCATCAGGCCGATGCCGAGAGAGAACCACAGGGAAAACAGATCGCGGGCGCCGAAGACGCGCTTGTCCAGGGGGACGGCGGTGTCGGGGGAATAGGTGCTGGGTTGGATGTTCACAGAGATATCTCAGGGGAGATTATTGTTTTGGGTCGCTGATGTGGCGAGGGAGCTTGCTCCCGCTGGCCTGCGTAGCAGGCCCAAAACCAGTCACCGCGTTCTGGTAGCCAGAATGGTGGTGCCTGGTTTTGCGGCTGCTTCGCAGCCGAGCGGGAGCAAGCTCCCTCGCCACGGGGTGAGCGCCGCTTAAACTTTCTTGTAAAGCTGACTACCTTCCTTCTTGAACCGCTCTGCCTGCTCCGCCAAACCCTGGGCAACGTCCACGTCCACCGCCTCGATGCGCTGGTTGGCCGCGTACTCGCGCACTTCCTGGGTGATTTTCATCGAGCAGAATTTCGGCCCGCACATCGAGCAGAAATGCGCGACCTTGGCCGAGTCCTTCGGCAGGGTTTCGTCGTGGTACGAACGGGCGGTGTCCGGGTCCAGGCCGAGGTTGAACTGGTCTTCCCAACGGAACTCGAAACGCGCCTTGCTCAAGGCGTTGTCGCGGATCTGCGCGCCCGGGTGGCCCTTGGCAAGGTCGGCGGCGTGGGCGGCGATCTTGTAGGTGATGATCCCGGTCTTGACGTCATCCTTGTTCGGCAAGCCGAGGTGTTCCTTCGGCGTGACGTAGCAGAGCATGGCGCAACCGAACCAGCCGATCATCGCCGCACCTATGCCGGAGGTGATGTGGTCGTAGCCCGGCGCAATGTCGGTGGTCAGTGGGCCGAGGGTGTAGAACGGCGCCTCGTCGCAGCACTCGAGCTGCTTGTCCATGTTCTCCTTGATCAGTTGCATCGGCACGTGGCCGGGGCCTTCGATCATGCATTGCACGTCGTGCTTCCAGGCGATCTTGGTCAGTTCGCCGAGGGTTTCCAGCTCACCGAACTGCGCTTCGTCGTTGGCATCGGCAATCGAGC
The DNA here is from genome assembly GCF_918698105.1 of Pseudomonas brassicacearum. Classification (GTDB taxonomy): domain Bacteria; phylum Pseudomonadota; class Gammaproteobacteria; order Pseudomonadales; family Pseudomonadaceae; genus Aquipseudomonas; species Aquipseudomonas brassicacearum_F. The sequence goes on from NZ_CAKKMI010000037.1 coordinate 3,548, forward strand.
CCGGACGCAGGCCATCGCCCAGCGAGAAGCTGACGTCGTAGGCCTTCATGATTTCGCAGATGTCTTCGAAGTGGGTGTAGAGGAAGTTCTCTTTGTGGTGCGCCAGGCACCACTTGGCCATGATCGAACCACCACGACTGACGATACCGGTGACGCGCTTGGCGGTCATCGGCACATAGCGCAGCAACACGCCGGCGTGGATGGTGAAGTAGTCGACGCCCTGCTCGGCCTGCTCGATCAGCGTGTCGCGGAACAACTCCCAGGTCAGGTCTTCGGCCACGCCACCGACTTTTTCCAGGGCCTGGTAGATCGGCACGGTGCCGATCGGCACGGGCGAGTTGCGGATGATCCACTCGCGGGTTTCATGGATGTGCTTGCCGGTGGACAGGTCCATGACCGTGTCCGAACCCCAGCGGATGCCCCAGGTCAGCTTCGCCACTTCTTCTTCGATGGACGAACCCAGCGCACTGTTGCCGATGTTGCCGTTGATCTTCACCAGGAAGTTACGGCCGATGATCATCGGTTCCAGTTCGGTGTGGTTGATGTTGGCCGGGATGATCGCGCGACCACGGGCGATTTCATCGCGCACGAATTCCGCGGTGATGACTTTCGGCACGCTGGCGCCGAAGCTGTGGCCAGCGTGTTGCTGGTCCAGCAGGCCAGCGGCGCGGGCGACCTCCAGCTTCATGTTTTCGCGGATGGCGACGTATTCCATCTCGGCGGTGATGATGCCTTTGCGCGCGTAGTGCATCTGGCTGACGTTGGCACCCGGCTTGGCGCGACGCGGGTTATTCACGTGGGCAAAGCGCAGCTTGGTCAGCTCGGGATCGGCCAGGCGTTCCTGGCCGAAGTTGGAGCTCAGGCCCGCCAGGCGCTCGGTGTCGCCACGGGCTTCGATCCACGGCGAGCGCACGTCGGCCAGGCCTTTGCGCACGTCGATGATCACATTCGGGTCGGTGTAGGGGCCCGAGGTGTCGTACACCACGACCGGCGCGTTGATTTCGCCGCCGAAGTCGGTGGGGGTCACGTCGAGGCTGATTTCGCGCATGGGCACGCGGATATCCGGGCGGCTGCCCTGGACATAGATTTTTTGCGAGCGGGTAAAGGGCTGAACCGATTGCTCATCGACCTTGGCCGAATCACTGAGGTTGGTCGCGTTTTTTGATTTTGTCGTCATCACGGGCTCTCCAGACACACATCCAGGCAGTGGATTTTTGTCGGAGCGAACCTGTAACGAGTGGACGCGTCCCTGCACGAAAGTGCGGACGCTGTGCTTGCTGCTCGAGCATGCTCGAAAATCGAAAGTCGATGGTCGAACAACATCCCGGACGAAGCACAAGAGGACTCGCCGGGTGACGAGAAATCTTGTTCCCTACGCAGGCGCTAACCTGATCAGGTTCAACGGGATCCGAAATTATTCGATCTCAGCCTCATAGCAAGGCACCCCGACAAGAACCCGGCCAGTCTAGACACAACCACGAGAGAACGCCATCGCCAGGGCAAAAGGCGTGATGAATGGCGCATATACAGGATTGTTGCCGTGCCCAGGCGCAACTACACTCGCTACGCCGCGCCTCTTGTGCGCAATCATTTGAGAAGTAGGGATCGCCTCATGCTGCGCAAACTCTCACTGGCCCTTGCCGTGTCTTGTGCGTCCAATGGAATGGCCTGGGCTGCCGAAGCGCCCATCACCACCAAAACCGATCTGGTGAGCGTGTATCAGGAAGCGGTGGACAACAACGCCGACCTTGCCGCTGCCCGCGCCCAGTACGGCGCCCAGAAGGAAGTGGTGCCCCAGGCGCGTGCCGGGTTGTTGCCGAATCTCTCGGCCGGTGCCGACCTGAACAACACCCGTACCGAGCTCGACCAGCCGGCGATGACCGCCAACCGCAGCTCTACGGTTTACCAGGCCACGCTGTCCCAACCGATTTTCCGCGCCGATCGCTGGTTTCAGTTACAGGCTGCAAAGTCCGTCGACGAACAAGCGTCGCTGCAACTGTCGGCCACCGAACAGAACATGATCCTGCAAAGCGCCGAGAGCTATTTCAATGTGCTGCGCAGCCAGGACAACCTGGCCTCGACCAAGGCCGAGGAAGCGGCGTTCAAGCGTCAGCTCGACCAGTCCAACGAGCGCTTTGACGTGGGCCTGTCGGACAAGACCGATGTGCTGCAATCCCAGGCCAGCTACGACACCGCCCGGGCCAACCGGATCCTCGCCCAGCGCCAGGTCGACGATGCCTTCGAAGCCTTGATCACGCTGACCAATCGCCAGTACAACTCGCTCCAGGGCATCGTCCACACCTTGCCTATCCTGCCGCCAGCGCCGAACGATGCCAAGGCCTGGGTTGATACGGCGGCCAAGCAGAACCTGAACCTGCTGGCCAGCAACTACGCCGTCGATGCCGCCGAGGACACCCTGCGCCAACGCAAGGCTGGCCATGCGCCGACCCTCGACGCGATAGCCCAGTACAGAAAAGGCGACAACGACGGCCTCGGTTTCACCAACCCGAGCCCTACCGGCCAGCGCTACGGCGGCGATGCCGAGCAACGCACCATTGGCCTGCAACTGAGTATCCCGCTCTACAGTGGCGGACTGACCAGCTCCCAGGTGCGCGAGTCCTACTCGCAACTCACCCAGACCGAGCAGCAACGCGAAGCCCTGCGCCGGCAGGTGGTGGAAAACACCCGCAACCTGCACCGTGCGGTCAACACCGACGTGGAGCAGGTCCAGGCCCGGCGCCAGTCGATCATCTCCAACCAGAGCGCGGTGGAAGCCACGGAAATCGGCTACCAGGTGGGCACCCGCAACATCGTCGACGTGCTCGATGCCCAGCGCCAGCTGTACACCTCGGTGCGCAACTACAACAACGCTCGCTACGACTACATCCTCGACAACCTGCGCCTCAAGCAAGCGGCCGGAACCTTGAGCCCAGCGGACTTGCAGGACCTGTCGCGCTACCTCAAGCCCGACTACAACCCGGACCGCGACTTCCTGCCGCCGGACCTGGCCGAGGCAGCCTCGCAGCAGTTGCGCTCGCGGCCGGCGCAGTAGTGCACCGAGCTCACAAGTAACAGTTGACCTTTGTGGCTAGGGGATTTATCCCCGCTGGGGTGCGGAGCGCCCCCAATTCAAATTACCTGACACACCGTACGGTCAGGTTTTGGGGCTGCTGCGCAGCCCAGCGGGGATAAATCCCCTCGCCACAGATAATCCCTGCCATAGGTGCAGGACCCGCGCTCAGTCGAGCAACCGCCCCAACCCCTCCAGTAACCGCTGCAACGCACCCTGGTTGCGGCGCATCACCGCAAGTCCTGCCTCGGCCATACGATGGGCATCGCGGGGTAGTTCGAACAGGCGCTGCACCGCCAAGGCCAGGCTTTGGGCATCGTCCACTTCCGCCAGCGCACCGGCAGCGCGCAGTTGCGCGGCGATTTCAAGAAAGTTGAACAGGTGCGGTCCGCTGAGCACCGGTTTCGCCAGCGCCGCCGGCTCGAGCAGGTTGTGCCCACCGTTGGGCACCAGGCTGCCACCGACAAACGCGCTGTCGGCCAACGCGTAGAGAAACAGCAATTCACCCATGGTGTCGCCGAGCAACACCGAAGCCTGCGCGGTCACGGGCTGCCCGCTGGAGCGCCGCACCGTGGCCAACCCTTCGCTTTCACACAGTTGGTGCACTGCGTCGAAGCGCTCGGGATGACGCGGCACCAGGATCAGCAACGCATCGGGGTAACTGTCGAGCAACTGACGGTGGGCCGCCAGCACTACTTCGTCCTCACCCTCATGGGTACTGGCGGCGATCCACACCGGGCGCTCGGTTGCCTGCCACTGACGGCGCAACGCGCTGGCGTCTTCGAGCAGTTGCGGGGCGATGGTCAGGTCGAACTTGATCGAACCGGTGACCTCGACGGTTTCCGCCCGCGCGCCCAACTGACGAAAACGCTCGGCTTCGGCTTCGGTCTGCACGGCGAACAGGCTCATTTCGGCGAGCATCGGCCGGGTGAGCTTGGGAAAGCGTGCATACCCCCGCGCCGAGCGCTCCGACAACCGCGCGTTGGCCAGGGCCACTGGAATGCCGCGCCTGGCGCATTGGTGGATATGGTTGGGCCACAGCTCGGTTTCCATGATCACCGCCAGGGACGGCCGGACCCGGTCAAGAAAACGCTTGGCGGCGCAAGGCAAGTCGTAAGGCAAGTAGCAATGCTGGATGCGCGGCTCGTTGGCGAACAACGCCTGGATCCGCTCCGAACCGGTGGGCGTCATGCACGTGACGGTGATCGGCAGCTGTGGATAACGTTGCAGCAAGGCGCGGACCATTGGCGCGGCGGCGATGCTCTCGCCCACCGATACGGCGTGGACCCAGATGCCCCCCGGCACCATGTCCGGCAGCCCCCAGGAGAACCGCTCGCCAATGCGCCGGGCATACGCCGGTGCCTTGCGGGCCCGTAACCACAGCCGAATCGCTACCAGTGGCAGCCCCAGGTAAAACAACGCGCTATAGAGAGTTCTGTTCATGGCGGCGGAGTTTATCGGTTTTTCAGCCGATCGCCTGCAACTGCACGGCAAAACGTTCCGCCAGCCAACGGGCGGCCGGGCCCAGGGGTTCATCGCGGCGCCAGACCAGTTCCACCACCAGGGCCGGCGGAGTCCATTCGCTGCTGAGTTCGACCATGTCGCCCAGGTACGCCGGGTATTGCACCACGTGCCGTGGCAGCCAGGCCCAGCCCAGGCCACTCCTCAGCCACTCGGCCAACACATAGAAACTGTCGGCCCGCCAGACCTGCGGGCTGGCCTGCTCGCTGCCGGGGTAGACGCTGGACTGGGTCGCCATCAACAACTGGCGGTGCCGGGCCATTTCCCGACAGGTCACGTAATCATGGTTCGCCAGCGGATGGCCCCTGCCGCACACCGTGACCATCTCGACACTGCCCAGCACCCGGCGCTCCAGCGCCTCGGGGATCTGGTCGTGATAGAACAGCAAGCCGAGGTCGGCGCGACGTTCCACCAGTTTGCGCGCCACATCGCCCTGGGCGGCGCTGGCCAGTTGCACTTCGAGGGTAGGAAATCGTTCGGCCAAAGCCGCCAGGCTGTCGATCACCGGCTGATAGGGCATGGCTTCGTCCTGGGCCAGGCGCAGCGACGCTTCCTGCCCGCGCATCAGGGCCAGGGCCCGGCCATTGAGGCGCTCGCACTGGCGCAGCACTTCCCGGGCCTCTTCAAGCAGAGCTTCACCAGCGTCGGTGAGCCTGGGCTGACGGCCGCTGCTGCGCTCGAACAGGCTCACGCCCAAATCCGCCTCCAGCGAGGCAATCGCGCTGCTGATGGCCGATTGGGCCTTGCGCTGGTCCCGGGCCACGGCGGAAAACGAACGTTTCTCGGCGACCCCGACAAACAGCTGCAATTGCTCCAGGTTCCACTGAACGTTCACGGCTCAACCTATCTTGATTACAGATAGGTAATGACTTTACCGCATCTGAGCGATCTCTAGAATGGCCCCATCGAAAGACGCTACCGTCGAAGAGGAACCGCCTATGAACGCCTACTACTACCTGGCCATCGCCATCTGCGCCGAAGTGATCGCCACCGTTTCGATGAAAGCCATCAAGGGCTTGAGCACACCTTTGCCTTTGCTGCTGGTCATCGTCGGCTACGGCACCGCGTTCTGGATGCTGACGCTGGTGGTGCGCACCGTACCGGTGGGCGTGGCCTATGCGGTCTGGGCCGGGCTGGGGATCGTCATGGTCAGCGTGGCGGCGCTGTTCATCTACGGGCAGAAACTGGACGTGCCGGCGATGCTGGGGATGGCGTTGATTGTGTTGGGGGTGGTGGTGATCCAGCTGTTTTCCAAGACTGCCGGGCACTGAAAACCCACTGATCATCAAGCTGGAATGCATGTTTATTGAGCTGGAATGCACTTTCTATTGAGCTGTGGTGCACTTGTGGCGAGGGAGCTTGCTCCCGCTGGGTTGCGCAGCAACCCCATTTTTTATGGGCGCTTCGCACCCAAGCGGGAGCAAGCTCCCTCGCCACAAAAGCCTTCTAGCCAGCTGCCGAGGTTGATCGCCAGCAAATTCCCTCTGCATCGAGTCTGTATACTGCGCCCTCGTCTTGAACACTGAGGTCGCTCATGCCATCCGTTATTTCCACCGACATTCTGATTGTCGGCGCAGGCGTCGCCGGCCTCTGGCTGAATGCACGCCTGCGTCGCCAGGGTTTTTCGACCGTGCTGGTGGAAAGCGCCAGTCTCGGCGGCGGGCAGAGTGTCAAATCCCAGGGCATCATCCATGGCGGCGCCAAGTATGCCTTGCATGGCGCCCTGACCGGTGCCTCGGAAGCCATCGCCGACATGCCGCGCCGCTGGCGCGAAGCCCTGAAGGGTGAAGGTGAGCTGGACCTGTCCGGCGTGCGCATGCTGTCCGATGCCCATTACCTCTGGTCCCCCGGCACCCTGGCCGGCAACCTCACCAGTTTCTTTGCCAGCAAGGCCGTGCGCGGGCGGGTCGATCAGGTCAAGGGCGACCAGCTGCCGCCGGCCCTGCAAGACAAGCGCTTCAAGGGCAAGGTCTATCGCCTGGCCGAACTGGTGGTGGACGTGCCGAGCGTGATCGCGCGCCTGGCGGAACTGGCCGGCGACAGCTTGCTGGCCGGGCAACACATCGAACCGCTGCGCGAAGCTGGCGAGCTGATCGGACTCAAGGTCGATGGCCGTGAGATTCGCGCGCAACGCATTGTCCTCAGCGCCGGGGCCGGCACCGCCGACCTGCTCAACGCCTTGGGCCTGGACCAGCCGGCCATGCAGCGCCGACCGTTGCACATGGTCCTGGTCAAGGGCCCCAGCCTCAAGCCGCTCTACGCCCATTGCCTGGGCGGCGGACCGAAGCCGCGCGTCACCGTGACCACCCATCCGGCCGTCGATGGCCAATGGGTCTGGTACGTGGGTGGCGATCTGGCCGAAGGCGATGGCGTGACCCGCGAGCCTGCCGCGCAGATCGCCGCCGCCCAGAAAGAACTCGGCCAATTGTTGCCTTGGATTGACCTGAGCACCGCACAATGGGCCACGCTGCGGGTGGATCGCGCCGAACCGTTGCAGTCGGGCCTGACCCGCCCGGACAATGCCTTCCTCGCCGAGCAGGATCGCCTGCTGGTGGGCTGGCCGACCAAACTGGCGCTGGCCCCGGACTTCGCCGATCGGGTGGTCAATGCCCTGCAACGCGACGGCATCCAGCCAAGCCACCCGGCCCCACTGCCGGACCTGCCGAAGCCGCCGATGGGCGTCCCCGCCTGGGAGCAACTGCTGCCATGAGCCAACCGACCCTGCATGACCTCTATCGCCCCCTGGGCCATGACGGCCCGCGGGTTTCTCCCCTGGGCCTGGGCACCGTCAAGCTCGGCCGCGACCAAGGCGTCAAATACCCCAACGGCTTTCGGATCCCCGATGACGACGAAGCGCGCATGTTGCTCAAACTGGCGCGCGACCTGGGTATCAACCTGATCGACACCGCCCCGGCCTATGGCCGCAGCGAAGAACGCCTCGGCCCGCTGCTGCGCGGCCAACGCCAGGACTGGGTGATTGTCAGCAAGGTCGGCGAAGAATTCAGCGACGGCCAGTCGCGCCACGACTTCAGTGCCGCCCATACCCGATTTTCGGTGGAACGCAGCCTCAAGCGCCTGGAAACCGACTATATCGACCTGGTGCTGGTACATTCGGATGGCAACGACCTGGCGATCCTCAACGACAGCGAGGTGTACCCGACCCTGGCGGCGCTCAAGCGCGAGGGCAAGATCGGCGGCTTCGGTTTTTCCGGCAAGACCGTCGACGGTGGCCTCAAAGCCTTGGAGCAAGGCGATTGTGCGATGGTCACCTACAATCTGAACGAACGAAACGAAAAGGCTGTCATTGACTACGCCAGCGAGCACGGCAAGGCGATCCTGGTGAAGAAAGCCCTGGCCAGCGGTCACGTGTGCCTGAGCCCCGGGGTAGACCCGGTTCGCGCCAGCTTCGAACTGTTGTTTGAGCATCCTGGGGTCGCCAGTGCTATTGTCGGCACCATCAATCCGCTGCACCTCGCCCATAACGTCGCGACCGTAGCCAAGGTCCTGCGTAAAAACTGACGCCGCCCTACGCGGCCTTAAGGAAGGAGCCGACATGCCGCGTACGCTCATCAGAAAGAACCCGAGCAACTTCAAGACCCTGCCCCTGCTCGTCGAAGCGACACCCGAAGGCCTGACTTACCAAAGTGTCGGGATGCCGCTGAACTTCGCCCAGACCCTGCAGCGCCGCAAGCCTGTAGCCGTGGCCGATGCCGAGCGTTTCTCCCTGGAGTTGGCAAACCTGGGCGTTTCCGTGCGCCTGACCCTGCATTGGCAGAACCGCGACTATTGGGTACTGGTGCGCCAACGTCGGCAGGATCGCGGCGATGTGGTGCTCAAGCTGATTTCCGGCTACGTCCCGGCCCACGAGCTGAACCTGCCGCTGCTCACCGCCATCAGCGAAATTGCCGAGGAATGCCTGCTGGAAACCCCGGAAGGCTGGCTGGGCGGGCGTTTCAACGACACTTGGCTGCCGGCCCCCTACGCCACGGCCTTGCACTACCGCGAAGCCTTGCCGTTTCGCCTGACGCCACTCTCGGGCTCGGCACGCCCGGTGCGCAGCGCCAACCTGCAACTGATCGAACGACCACGGGCCTACGTGCACCTGCCGACGGCATCGCTGCAACTGATCTATGACTTGCGCCTGGATGTGCCCAAGGAAGCCAAGTCCCTGAGCCTGTTTCACGTTGATGAGCGTCTGGAAGGCGACCAGTTGGTCGCGCGGCTGGATCGCAAACGGCCTGATCTATACTTGATGCCGCTTGAAGATGGCAAACCGATTGGTGAGCTCTATACGCTTAAACGTGATCAGTTGATTGCGGCCAGTACCCGAGGCCTGCACCTGGCCGAAAGCTTCGCCAGCCAAGAGGGCTGGGTGGTTCGCGACGAACGCATCCGCTGGAAGGATTGGCTGGTGAAACAAGGCTTGGAAGTGCACAAGCCTCGTCGCCAAGGCCTGACCAACTTGCATAAAAAGGCCATGGGCCTGATGCGCATGGTTCGCGGGACGCTGCACAAATAGGTCAGCTGGAACGCCGTTTATCCAGATAAGTTCGCCACCGCGCAAACAGATGGAAATAACGATTTTCACGCTTGCCCATGCCACGTTTGGGCGAGAACGACTCTTCGGCGAAGGTGCCATCGATTCGTACCCGCGACGCCGTGGTCGGCAGGGTGCACACCTTCACCCGCGCTTGTTGCAACGCGTATTTGAGCAGCCGTTCGGAATGCAGTTTCCGGCCCGTCGCCTCGCAAAAATCGAAAATACGCTCGATACGCTTGCCATAGGCTCGGTAGGCGTCACGCCCGCAAATAGCGAAACGGTCGTTCAAGCCCCCCCACCACTGCCAGTCCGGAATGTAGGCATTCAATCTGCGGGCAACAGGGTGAGCAAACACGTACGCCGGAAGCGCTGTGTGATAGAAATTGTCAGGACGCACAAACACGACGAAATCCGGATCAAACGGTTCCATCATGGCCGTCACGGCGTTCAGGGAATTGAGCTGGTAGATCAGGTTTCTGAGCGAAGCATGCTCATCTCCCCAGGTATCGCCCAAGGACTTGACCCGCTCGAAGTCCCAGCGTTCCAAGACCCCCTCGGTAGAGTCGAGGCGACCGGTCATGGTGCTGAATGGCGCATAGTTGTCCGCTTTCAGTTCACCTTGCTCGCCCGAGCGCGAATTGCGGATTTCATCGATTTTGTACAGATGATAAAAACACTGTACTTCGCTCCCGGCAGGAATTTGTGCCAGGACGTTCTGTTGGATAGAGGGAAAACAGATTTCCGAGTTTCTCGGAATACCAAAAAAAGCCAGCGCAACTTTCAACACGCGTCCTGCCCTTGTCGTAGAAAAGAATTGCCCGGCGGCATCGCATCAGATGGCTCAACTGGCCAATGCGACTCAAGGGCGACGAAACCACCTTTGCCACCAACGGCAGCGTTGCAACGGCACAACACTCACATCGGCCTTGAGCAGCCACTGCCGCTCATATTCCCAAGCGTGCCCGCTCCAGAACTTTCCCGCCTCGTTGGAAAAACCCAAGGTCATGATTTGGTAGGTATACCCGACATGGTCGCGCAACCAATCGAACAGCACCAGCGCATTGAAGCCCGTCGAAGGCCCGACATACCGCTTGCCCCCCTCCCTGTTGACCGGGTAGTTCCACAAAGGTGGTAACGGAATGCGCTCCCAAAACAAGGCCACGCCCGGCAGTGGCGACATATCCCCGGTACACCCCACCAACATTGTGAAGCAGCGTGCGTCGGGTTGGTCGAACAATCGCTGGACCTCGGCGTTGTAAGGCAGGCCGAAGAAATAGGCGTCGGGAGCATTAAAGCCATGGACGAACACATTAACGCTGCGCGGGCTGAGCAGTGCCGACTTCACACAGGTATTGAAGGTCACGACCACGTCGTCACTGCCGATATCGAGCGCCTGGAAATCGGCCGCAGTGATCGCCGGATTATTCGCCACCAGCACCACCCGTGACGCCCTTGCCAAACAGTCCTTCAACGCCTGGGGCAACGCTTCCACCAGCGATTGATGACCGCCCGGCAATCTATCGAGCACCATCTCATCATTGATTTGAGGTTCACGATCCGCCATGTCGTTTACCCCGGCACATTCATGCCATAACGCAGCTTGACCCATCCGCGAGTGAATACCGAGGGGGCTTGCCAGGGACGCATTTCACGCTGAATTTCCTCGGCCAGGACACGCCCGACACGCGCAAAAGAATAGCGGCTCTCGGCGAAGGCTTGGCCGTTGCGGGCGATCCGCGCGGCCAGTTCCGGATCACTTTGCAGCAGCTCGAGCTTCTGCACGGCCTCGTCCTCGGAACGATAGAAAACGGTGTTCTCCATGTCCTCAAAACCCAGCAATCGATCTTCCTCGCCCTGACTCCAGGCCAATAACACGCAACCGCAGGCCATCGCCTCGAAGTTCTTGATCATGAACTCCCCCATGCCCAGGTCGGCGCTGACAAAAATCTTGATGCGATTGAGTGTTTCCAGATACTCGCGACCCGATTGGGTGCGTGTCACAAGCATACCGGTGCGTTTTACCAAGGATTCAAGCAAGGCTTTGCGTTGAGCATATTCAGTGCTCTTGAGACTACCGAGAAAACCAATGGGGATATCGCGGACACTGTCGGTATTGCGCAGCATCTGTTCGTCATAACCTTTGGAAACGAACACCGCATCGATGTGCTCGGCTTGCATCCGGCGAGCCACCACAGCCCCTGACACCAAGGCGCGGCAACTGGGCAAGCGGCGGTACAGACGCGAATAGACACCGTGGTATTTACTTTCGCGCATGTAGTTCTGATAAGCGTCGTGCTCAAGGAAGATCAGCCCCGGAATACACTTCAATACGCTTAATTGTGGTGCCAGACGCTTGACCCGCGAAAAAATCACCACCCGGTCGAAATCTTCATAATTGACCGAGGCCAGGAACTTGCCGAGTTTCATTTGTTGCTGCTTACTCAAGCGATAGATGGTGCAGTCGTCGCAATTCTCTCGCACGACTTCATACAGTCGATCGAGGATCACACGCTGTTCATCCATAACCAGGAGCATGACTTTCATAAACTAACTCGACAACGTAACGGAGATAGTAGAGGCGATGGATGTATCCATCATCGGGGGGGGGGGTGAGGCGCACGCCTTGCACAGCTCCCCCCGGGATATAACTGTCGTCAACTCAACGACTGCGAATCTTCTCGACAATCGCCGTCGTCGAACTGTTTTCCACCAGCCCTAATACCTTCACGGTACCCCCGTATGCCGTGACGATGTCTGCGCCGACGACCTGGTCAATCCCATAGTCACCGCCCTTGACCAGCACATCCGGCTTGACCTGGCGCAGCAGGTTTTCCGGCGTGCCCTCGCTGAAACTGATCACCCAGTCCACCGCGCCCAGGCCGGCCAGGACCGCCATGCGCCGGTCGACGCTGTTGATCGGGCGCCCCGGCCCTTTGAGACGGCTCACGGATGCATCGTCGTTGACCGCGACGATCAAGCGATCGCCTTGGGCCCTGGCCTGCTCGAGGTAGGTCACGTGGCCGGCATGCAGGATGTCGAAGCAACCGTTGGTGAAGACGATGCTTTCGTTGTGGGCACGGGCGTCGTCAACGGCCAACAGCAGTTGCTCCAGGCCCAGCACGCCTCGCTCGGAGCCTTCTTCGCGCTGGATGGCGCGGCGCAGTTCGGGGGCGCTGATAGCCGCCGTGCCGAGCTTGCCGACGACAATGCCTGCCGCCAGGTTCGCCAGGGCGACCGCATGGGGCAATTCCTCGCCGGCAGCGATCGCCGCGGCCAGGGTGGAAATCACGGTGTCGCCGGCACCCGTCACGTCGAACACTTCCCGAGCACGGGCCGGCAGGTGCAATGCAGGGTGATCGGGGCGTAGCAGGGTCATGCCATGCTCGCCTCGGGTCACCAGCAAGGCGCCGAGATCGAGGTCTTGCATCAACTGGGCGCCTTTGCTCACCAAATCGTGCTCATCGACACAACCGCCGACGATGGTTTCGAACTCGCTGAGGTTCGGCGTGATCAGGCTGGCACCACGATAGATGGAAAAATCCTTGCCCTTGGGGTCGGCCACTACCGGAATGCCACGGGCGCGGGCGGCCTGGATCAGCGCCTGGTGGTTTTTCAACGCGCCTTTGCCGTAGTCCGACAACACCAGGACCTTGATGCCTTCGAGCAGGTTGTCGACCTCGGCACCGAGGGCCAAAGGATCGGTGGCGAAAGGTTCTTCGAAGTCGATGCGCAGCAGTTGCTGGTGTCGGCTCATGACCCGCAGCTTGACGATGGTCGGCTGGTGCGCGATGCGCTGGAATATCGCCCGCACGCCCGCGCCCTTGAGGCTATTGGTCAGGCTGTCGGCAGCCTCGTCGTCGCCGGTCACGCCCACCAGGGAAGCTGGCGCGCCGAGGGCGGCGATGTTCAGGGCAACGTTGGCGGCACCACCGGGGCGATCCTCGATGTGCTCGACCTTGACCACCGGTACCGGCGCCTCAGGGGAAATCCGTGAGGTACCGCCATGCCAATAGCGGTCGAGCATGACATCGCCGACCACCAATACAGGGGCTTGATCGAATCGCGGCATGGACAACTTCATGGAGCATCCCACATACAAAATGAACAGGGCGGGGATATTAGCACAGGCTTGGCGCAAGGCTCGTCCATGGCTGCAACAGGCCGCCGGAGGGGTGCTCCATCAGTTCTACAGCAACGCCAATATTCGCTCACAGGCCTGGGTCAGCTCCACCTCGCTGGTATCGATCTGGCATTGCGGCGCTAGCGGCGCTTCGTAAGGGCTGTCGAGCCCTGTGAAATGCTTGATTCGCCCGGCACGGGCTTCGCGGTACAGGCCCTTGGGGTCACGCTGGGCGCAGATGTCGAAGGGTGTACTGACATAAACTTCCACGAAGGTGCCGCCAGGGAACAGCTGTCGGGCCGCTTCCCGGTCGTCCCGAAACGGGGAAATGGCCGCAACGATGACGATCAGGCCGGCGTCGACCATCAAGCGCGCCACCTCGGCAATGCGACGGATATTTTCCTTGCGGGCCTCTGCATCCATGCCCAGGCCCCGACACAACCCCTGGCGCAGGTTGTCGCCATCAAGCAGGGCGGTGTGCAAGCCCTGCTGATTGAGCTGCACTTCCAACGCATTGGCCAGCGTCGACTTGCCCGCCCCCGACAACCCGGTCAGCCAGATACAGCGAGGGCGCTGGGCTTTGATGGCGGCCCGATCCTCGGGCGTGAGCGCCTGCACACCAGGACGAATCTGCACCTGGTGCATCGATACCTTTGACGAATCATTCATATCCAAGCATCTCGTAGTCACGTTGGTGCACCCGTCGCACCAACCGACGGGTCCGTACCGAGCAGATTTCCCGTACCGGCATCACAGCGCGCTGCCGGGTGCGATTCACATGGGGCAACGTCGCGGCCAGCCCCAGATGCTCGCATACGCGCTGAAAATCCCGACCGAGGTATTCCTGATAACCGATGAAGTCCATCGCCAGATGGCCGAGGGAATCGATAAGGAAGTCCGTCTGGGCAGCGAAATGCATTTGCCGGGTGATGTTCTCCGGATGCAGCCAACGCGCGACGAAATCATCGAAATCGCGGTATTGGCCGACCAGTTTCTGGGCCGCATGATCGCGGGCGCCCAACGTGTTGCCCCGCAGCAAAGCATAGGCCGAATATGCACGCTCCAGCGGATCACGAACAAAGGCAAACTTGAAACTGGCAGCGTACTGCTGTGCGAACTGCTCTTCGTACCAATACAACGGCAGGTGGCCCGGGCTGTAGCCATCGAAAAGCCCCACGCAAATACTGCTGCCGGCGCATTTGGGCACATGGATGAACAGGCAGCCGCGCCGGGCGAAAGCTTCGGGGAAACGGCAATTGGCCGACATCGATTTGTTCACGACCTGCCGATCGACAACCGATAGGCGCCCCAACAGAAAGGAGCGCTGCGACTTGGGCAGTAGCTTCCAGAGATAACGTTGCAGCATTCAAGTACTCGCGCGAAAGGATGGCCCCTCAATGACAGAAGTGAGCCCAGGAAAGTCCTGTGGCCAGAACCTTACCAAGCGCGAGTCGTAGATTTATGGTGGATTGGTCAATAGAGGTATCGACCTTGTTACAAATACCTTTGGGGGGGCCGAGCCTGCCCGCTCCCCCCAGGTTCCAATGGTATTCAGGCGATATCCTGGGCCGGAGTGTCCAGCCCCATGGCGTTCAGGCGTGCGTAATAACCGTTTTGTGCCAGGAGTTCCCCATGGGTCCCGCGCTCGACAATACGCCCCTGATCCATCACTAGGATCAGGTCGGCTTTTTCGATGGTCGAAAGACGGTGGGCTATCACCAGGGTCGTACGGCCTTTCATCACTTGGTCCAGCGCAGCCTGGATGTGCCGTTCGGACTCGGTATCCAGTGCGGAAGTCGCCTCGTCTAGAATCAACAGTGGGGCGTTTTTCAACAAGGCCCGGGCAATGGCCAGGCGCTGGCGTTGACCGCCGGAGAGCAACACGCCGTTTTCCCCGACCTGGGTGTCCAGGCCTTGCGGCAGCTGCCTGATGAAGTCCATGGCATAGGCATCTTGGGCTGCCTTCTCGATATCGACCCGTGGCGCACCGGCCAGGTCGCCATACGCGATGTTGTTGGCCACTGTGTCGCTGAACAGCGTGACATGCTGGGTCACCTGGGCAATATGACGGCGCAGGTTCAATAGCTTGTACTGTTCGATTTCAACACCGTCGAGCAGTATTTCGCCTTGGTCATGGTGGTAGAAACGCGGGATCAGGTTAGCCAGGGTCGATTTACCGCTGCCCGAACGCCCCACCAAGGCAACCATCTGCCCAGGCTCGACCGAGAAGCTGATGTCGTTCAGTACCTGCCGGTCGGTGTCCGGGTAGGTGAAGCTCAGATGGCGCACATCCAGCCGCCCGCTGACAGCATCACGCTCGATGGTACCGGTATCGGTTTCCGGCTTGACATCCAACTGCTCAAAGATGCTTTCGGCCCCCGCCACGCCTTTCTGGATGGTGGAACTGACTTCCGACAGCTGGCGAATCGGCTTGGGTAGCAGACCGGCCAAGGTAATGTAGGCCACCATGTCGCCCGCCGAGGCATCTCCACGCAAATACAAGACGAGGAACATCAGGACAGACATGGCGCTGTAAATCACCAGTTGCAACACCGGCGTGTAGATCGCTCCGGTACGGGTCATGCGCAACTGCTTGTCGGTATTGCCCTGGCTGGCCTGGAGGAAGCGTTTCTGCTCGTAGACCTCGCCACCGAAACTGCGCACGACGCGATAACTCTGGATGGTTTCGGAGGCAACATGGGTCACATCCCCCATCGCGACCTGGATTTTCTTGCTCTGCTTGCGAAACTTCTTGCTCGCGGTGCGGACCATGAGCGCAATCAATGGCAGGATCGCCACCATCACCAGGGTCAGGCGCCAGTTCATGAACAACAGTGAAGCGAACAGGAAGATCACGGTCATGCCTTCACGGATAACGACCTTGATCGCATCCGTTGCCGCCCCCGTCACCATGGTCACGTTAAACGTGATACGGGAAATCAGGTGGCCCGAGTTATGTTTGTCGAAATAGCGATTGGGCAGGGTCAGCAGGTTGTTGAACAACTGCACCCGCAAGTCGTGTACCAGCCCCAACGAAACCTTGGCCAGGAAATAATTGCCCAGATACGAGCCCAATCCCTGCCAGGCGGCAATGACGATGATCAGCAGCGGCACGGCCTGCAATAACTGCAGGTCGCGCAGGTAAGGGACCGTCGGGAACAGTACCGCGTTCGGATTGGAGAGGCCGTCGACGAAATACTTGAGGATGTAGCCAAGCATCGGCTGGGTGGAAGCGAAAATCAGGAACCCGATGATACTCAGCCCGAACAAGCCTATGTAGGGCTTCACGTAGCCAAGCAGGCGGAAATAGATTTTCAAGCTCGAAGGGCTTTCGGGAAGACTGGAGTCGGCCATATCACGCGAATGTCGATAAAAAGGACGCTGACTTTAACACAGCTTCTCCAGTGTTCTGGCAAACCGCTAAGGCTGTTATTGTTATGCGTCTGCAAAACACCAAAAAGCCATCACCCCGAATGGCCAACCGATTTCAGGAATGAATTCCTAAGCATGTTATCCAAGCACGCCGCCACGTCCCATAGAGTCTTCGACTTCATCTGCCAGTGGATTCTTCCGCTTGGTTTCCTGCTGCTTCTGTGCGCCCTGTTCTTTCTGCCGGGGCGCAGCCAACACCATAAATTATTCTATGGCTTGTTCAGCATCCCGGCCCTGATAGCCCTGTGCCTGAGGCCGAGCGTGCTGAAGGAACTGATCCGCGAGCCGATTTTCATCGCGCTCCTGATGTTCGCGGGGTGGGCGCTGATCAGCTTGTTGTGGACACCCGGGAGCGAAGATATCTCGCGTCCGATCAAGATCACGTTGCATACCACATTCTTGTTCGTCGGCTCCTATCTGCTGGTGCGCTATCGCAGCGACCTGCTCCACCCTCTGCTGTTCGGCGCGGCGACGGTCGCCCTGGTCGCCACGCTCTACAATTTGTATGTGTTTACCCAGGTCTACCGACCGGGGATGCGACTGATCGGCGGCGGCGCCTTCGACAATCCACTGCTCGCCTCACACCTGTACGGGTTCTTTTGCGTTTACTGGTTAAGCCTGAGCATGCTCTGGAAAAATCGCCACATTTTCTGGCTGAGTGTCCCTGCGGCCCTGGTCATGTTCACCGCAGTCGTCGCGACTGGCTCAAGGACTCCCTTGGTCGCATTGTGCGCCGCCGCCATCTGGATAGGCATCCTTTGCTGGGATCGTCGCTCGATTGTCCTGTGTGGTCTCCTGATCATTGGCGGCGGCCTCACAAGTGTATTGTTTAACCAGATGATCCTCGCCCGCGGAGACTCCTACCGGTTTGAGATCTGGCAGATAGTATTGAAAAAGATCGCCGAGCAGCCATGGATCGGCCACGGCTATGGCGCAGATCTTGTTGTTGATCCAGGCATAGGACGAATGCTCGGAGAACCCCATAACTTCGCCCTCGGCGTCCTGTACTACGTCGGGATTATTGGCTTTCTTCCATGGATTTTTTTCCAGGCCTGGGGTTTGCTGAGCAGCTGGCGTTATCGGGCCCAGCCCTTGCTGGTAGTCGCTTCCACCTGGCTGGTATATGGCATGGCAGCGGGGCTGACTGAAGGTGGAGGTATTCTTTCCCGGCCGAAGGAGCATTGGTTCCTGCTGTGGATCCCCCTGGCCCTGATCGCCGCCTTGAGCATCAATTACCGCGCCAGGCGCTTGCTGGTCACGCCAGTGCAACGACTGACACCGCAAGCCCTGGATAGCCTTACCGCGGGAGCCCAGGTCATCGAGTCCGATGGCCTGGGACCCAAAGTCCTGCGCCTGGAAGGGGGAGACTTTCTCAAACTGTTTCGGGCACGCCGCTGGTTCACCTCGGGCGGCTTCAATCCTTATTCCGAGCGTTTTGCGGTACACAGCCAGCAATTGCGAAACCTGGGGATACCGAGCCCGACAATCCTTCACGTGTACCATCTCAAGGACGGTAGCAGCGCGGTGCACTACGTTCCCCTGCCAGGGATGACCTTGCGCCAGGCGCTGCAAGCGACTTCTACGCCCGCGGAGCGCCACGCCCTGGTCGAGCGTTTCGGTAAATTCATGGCGCAATTGCACGAGCGAGGCGTTTACTTTCGCTCGCTGCACCTGGGCAATGTGCTGGTATTGGAAAGCGGTGAATTCGGCCTGATCGATGTAGCCGACCTGCATCTCTATCCGTCCTCCCTCAGGAACGCGCTTCGCCAGCGCAATCTGCGCCACATGCAGCGCTACAAGGAAGATTACGGCTGGCTTTTCGAACAACACCTCGAGGCGCTGCTTGGCGGTTACGCCATGGTTGCCTCAAAACCGGAAGTCGATAACTTGCAAAAGCGTATTTTGTCGGGGAGCAGCCCAGCTCGGGCATGATGCCTCCCCTTCGAACGTCAATCTTCTAGCCCAGGCCGCTCTTCAGCAATGAATGCAGCGGCCCCGGTCTTTTTCGGAGCCGCCGATCGGCGGCTCAGTGTTTTTCCAGCGGACAAAAAAACAGGCGACCCAGGCCTCGCCAGGTTTTCTTGTTCCAGGCCCTGAAAGGAATCTGTGCCAATAATTCGCGAGCGAATGTGTGGTCGCGGTTGGACGTTTTCAGGAACATGGAATTGAGGAACTTGTAGCGCACCTGTTCATAAAGCGGATGATCGCTGAACAAGGCATAGGTGCGCAGGATACTGTCGGTCATGAACCGATGGTTCTTGTAGGAGTTGGTCGCGTGCTTGCGATAGCGTGCCATCAAGACGCTCAGGCCATCGATGAAATAACCGGCCCGGGTCACTTTAAGCTCGATCAACAGGTCTTCCAGGCGAATCTGCGGATCGAACCCACCCACCTTCTCCAGCGCCTCGCGACGAATCATCAGGGTCGGTGCCGGCGGGTAGGGTTTGCGCTCCATGAACATGTCTTCGAAATCCAGGCGCCGGAAAGGTACCTCGCGATTCTGACGACTCTCGGGGAAAAGATTCCCGTCCGCATCGATCAGTTCGATATTCCCCGCACAGATACCGACCTCGGGCTTGCCGTCCATGTAGGCCACCTGAACGGCAATCCGCTCTGGCAGCATAATGTCGTCGGAACCAAACGGCACGATCAGACTGCCTCGGCAGCGGACGATGGCTTCATTCAGCGTATTGGTCAGCCCCTGGTTCTGCTGGACTCGAAAGTCGAAGCCGTGGACCACCTGCAAGCGCTGGATACGTTCGACGCTGTCATCCGTGGAGCCATCATCGATGACCAGCAACTCTATGTTCGGATAGGTCTGTTCCAGCACACTGAGGATGCATTCCTCAATGTAGCGGCCATGGTTATAAGACGCGATGATCACGCTTACGACAGGTTGCGCGGCACTCATGGCTGTTCCTTCTTGGCTTCATTCAGGCCGGTCTCGATCAACTCAAGGTATTGCCGACGGAATACTTCGATGTCGTGCTGCTCCACAAGGTACCGATAGGCGCGCTCGCCACAAGCCTTGAGCTCGATGTCAGAAAGCCCCAGGTAAGTGTCGAGTGCCGTTATCAGGCTCGGCACATCGGCGGGCGTCACCGCCAGGCCACCGGCCCCCTCAATCAATGGCAACATGGCCGGTACGTCCGAAGCGATCACCGGCAGATGTCCACTCATGCCTTCCAGCAGCGCCAGGCCCAAGCCTTCGGCCAGGGAGGGCATGGTCCAGATATCGAACGCCCTCACATATTGCAGAGCGTTTTCCTTGAAGCCCAACAGGTGGGCGCGATCCTTCAGGCCCAACTGTTCGATCTGCGCCGCCAACCGGGACTCCTCCCGTCCGGCGCCGATGATCGCCAGTTGGGCCGAAGGGTATTTATCCTTGAGCGCGGCAAAGGCTTGCAGCAGGTATGTATGCCCCTTGACCGGAACCAACCGACCCAAGGCACCCACCAGCCTCACCGAAGGGCTGATACCCAACAGTTCACGGGCGCGCTCACGCGAGTGCTGCAAGGCTTCAGCCTGTTCGATATCAATGGCGTTGGTGATGGCGTAGGTATTGGGATCGGTAAAACCGCAACGACAGTCCAGCAGATACTGCTTGACGGCCGGCGATACGCCGACAAATCGCCAGTGGCGATCCACCAGCCGCTGCGTCTGGCGGCGGCGATAAAACCGGTCATATTCCCCGAACCCGTGGGAAATGCCGATGCACAGCGGGACTTTCAACCATCGATTGAGCTGCAGCATCATGTTGACGGGTTTGAAACGATTGCACACGACTACATCGAATTTTTCCCGGCGGCAGAACTGGTACAACTGCCACATCGCGCGAAGGCGCATTCCCTTGAGCGCCTTGTCGGAAAATTCGAAATAAACCGAACGGTCCGCCCGACTGACGGCTTCGCCAGGCCCCGGGCGACCTCTTAAAAAAGCCGCTGTCACCTCGTAGCGTTCACTGGGCAGGGCCTTGACGATCTGTTCCGCAAGATCGGCGAAGTCATGCTGTTTAACGTTGTAATCCGGCTGCAGCTGCAGCACCTTCAACCGCTGACTCATAATTCTCCTTGGTGCAAACCCGCCGCATCAATCATCCAGGCAGGCGATGTCGCCAGCCGTTGTATCTCGGCAGGATCTGGCTCGGGCAGGGCCGACCACTCGTTGCGCTTCCAGCAGACGAAATGAAAATAGGGGAAAACGCGATCCCCATCCCGATCATTCGTCAGGCGACCATTACGCCAGTACCAGCGAAGGGGGAAATTCTCTGAACCGTCATGCCACTTTATGCAACCACCCGGCGTGCTGAACGCTTCTGTGAACTCACTGCGTCGACGCCATGGATTGAATTTACCCACCAGGGTAAACAGCGGCTCGGGAAAATTCTTGCGCCACAGGAAAATACGGCTGAACGCGCCTTCGTCCAACGCGTGGTGCTGATCATCGGTAAAACGTTCTTTCCAGTGTTTGATCAGCTTGAACACTTCCCGTGCACGGGCCGTGTTGCGTATCAAGCACAAATGGCCAGCGACACGTCGCTCATGGGTGGAGAACACGTCACGGCCGGCCAGGCGTTCAGCGGTGAAATACTGCCGAAGATCACCGTACACCAGGTCGATATCGCCAAAAGCCCAAAAGTCATAGCCGTCGAGACGATCGCTATGAATGTACCCGAGGGCAGGCTTGATATCACACAGCTTGTAGGGCTGTTTCGGCCTGAATTCGATCTTCAATCGCCGGGAAACCAGCTGGCAATAGGCCTCGAACGTGGTGCTTTCGACCGTTACGTTCGGTGGAAGATTTTCCGGAACACCGCAATCACTGAACAACAGCCAATCAATATCAGCGTTACGCCGGCAACTTTCGAGAAACAAGGGCATCCAGAACGGCCAGCGTCCGAAATACGGAATGATAAAAAGAATACGCGGGCATGGATTGATCACAGCAAGCTCACATTCATCAAGGACGAAGGACGCTGGAGGTGGTTATGCGTCATTTACGTGTTACCTGTGTTTCGCAGGTGTCAGCAGCCAGAGGAGCTCGTGACGCCTGACCGCTTTGCGGAAAAAATCGTTCTCGCCATAAACAGACCTCACTCTACGAGTCAGGACATATTGTATCCATCGCCTCAACCGGCGTTTCAGAGGCGCACGCGGTTGCAGGTCATGCATCATGCCCAGCGCCATGGCCTTGTCCCGCTGGGCAACCGATGATACGGGCAAGCTCAGGGGTTGCATCAACTGACCGGAATCAAAGACCGGCGGCAACGCCACGCCTTCCCCGGCATGCCCCATGGGCCAACGGTCATTGTCGTGCAGGTGATTGGCATAGCCCAACAGCGTGGTCGGTTGCCACTCCAGGCCCTCGAGGGCTTGCAGGACGGCATGATGGGCGCAGAGATGGTCCGGGTGCGGATCCAGGGTCGGATGCGGCAACACGATGACCTCGGGACGTGCCTTGAGCAGCAGTTCACGCAGGTCCGCCAACAGGTTGTTCCAGGTCGGCGCGCCGTCGGCATCGCCAGGCAGCAGGAACGGGTTCAACTGACGGAACAGCCGGGTATCGCTCAGGTCAGCCTCGCGAGAACCTTGGGGTTGGCTCGGCGCCGCCTGCATGGCCGCCAGTTGCAGACAGAAGTAACCCAGCTGCACGCAATGCGCTTCAGGCACCCCGGCCCAACGCGGTACAGCAATGCTGTCCCAGGCACGCAAACGGCCCTTGAGCCGCGCCGCTTCGACGCGGTCCAGCCCCATCTGCTGATAATGCTCGGCTTCGATTTCACCAGCGGTCAGCGTGACGATCCAGGCTTCGTCAGCCTGGCTGTACAAACCGTAGGCAGCCAGCTCCGCATCATCGGCGTGGGGAGCGATGACCATCACCCGCTGGCGCTGCACTGGCGGCGCCGTGAAGGACCATAACGTCGGCTCGCCCAGCAAACGGCAGAAGCGTCCGCGCAGGCGCAGCTCGCCCCGGGACAACGCGGCGCCCTGCTCGCTGAGATTGAGATAGCGCAGGCCGTTGACCCCGCGCTCGAAGGTTTGCAGGTCCCTTTCACCGCCCGACAATTCGACAACCGGATCGATGAAGCGCCCCAGCCAGGTGCTCTTGACTCGCAACGCGAGAATCAGCGTCGCGCCATCGTCCAGAATCACGCCGTCGTCCAGCCGCAGCCGCCCGGCGTTGAGGTGCACCTTGGGTTGCTGGGTGAACGGTGGGAAGCTGTACTGGTAATCCTCCCTGGGCGAGTAGAACAGATGATCGGCGAACCATGCTTCATGGGCGATCCAGCCCAGCACCGCCAGCACCAGGGGCAGCCACCAGGCCACGGCCACACCCAGCAAGACCAGCACGATGAGGGCCAGCAGCAGCCCCACGCGCTTGTTGCGACGGTGGCGCCGGAGCAACTGTTGCTTGCGACTCATCGGTGGGTTCATACGGTAAACACCGGCACGGGGTTGCACCAACGGTCCTTGTATTCGCGGTCCGCCCGGCCGAACGAGAAACGCAACGGCTTGCCAGCGGCACGGGCATGTTCCCAGGCGCTTTGGGTGTTGAGAAAGCTCAACACACTGCCGGGGCTGAATTCGCGAGTCTGTGGGTCAACGCCACCGTTGATGTACTCGACGCTGATCCACTCGGGCGCTTCGACGCGATATACCAACTGGATGGCAATCGGCGCATCGTTGAGGAAGATCACCGAACCGATCAGCCATTCACGCAGCAACTCGATCACCTCGCCCATGCGCTCGGCACCGGTGGCGGCAAAGCCCCAGCGACGCAGGAACAGGTCGCAGTAGATCGAAGCCAGCTCGGCACTGGAAAACTCGCCGACCGGCCGCACCACGCCGCCCGCCTCTTCCAGCAAGCGCAGCTCACGGCGCTGGTTGTAGCGAAACTTCTTGGACAGCTCTTCCGGCGTGCGGGCCATGGCCAGTTGTTCCTGCTGCAACTTCAAGCCACTGAAGCGCCCCTCGTTGAGGGCCGACAGATAGCGCCCGCGATGACGCAACGGCGCCTGTGCATCCGGCGCTGCCGGCAGGATCAGCTCGGCATTGCCCAGGTCGAACAACCCTTTCTTGCCGCTGCGCTTGAGCACGTCCTTGGACAACGCCAGGTCACGGCCCCAGGTCGGTATGGCCGCCTTGAGCTCGCCGTCCTGCTCGAACGCCAGGTAACGCACGGGGATCCCGGCCAGGGCCGCCAGGCGCTCGACCACCTTGGGATGGGTCGCCACGCTGCCGCCAAACCGTTGCCAGGCCTGGGCATAAATCGACGCGTCTACGGCTGTCCAGCCGCGCTCACGCCAGCCTTGGAATCGATTGAACATCAG
Organism: Pseudomonas brassicacearum; assembly: GCF_918698105.1. GTDB lineage: Bacteria > Pseudomonadota > Gammaproteobacteria > Pseudomonadales > Pseudomonadaceae > Aquipseudomonas > Aquipseudomonas brassicacearum_F. The sequence goes on from NZ_CAKKMI010000037.1 coordinate 27,561, forward strand.
GCCCTCGGCGCCAATTCGGTGACTTGGGGCAAACGCCAGAATGCCTCGCGTACGGCGCGATCCGAGAAACGTTCGCGCAAGCGCTCGAGCATCAGCTCGGCGCATTGGCGACGCTGCAGATCGTCCATGGCCGCCAGGTGTTGCAGCCCCTGGGCCATGTGCTCTGCGTCACCCTGCGGAAACAGGATGCCGACGCCTTCGACCACTTCCTTGGCGCCACCGCAAGCAGTGGCCAGCAACGGTACGCCGGCAGCCATGGCTTCGAGCAGCACCATGCCAAACGGCTCATGGTCGGAACTCAGGGCAAACACATCGAACGCGCGGAAATAACGGCGCGCCTCGGGCACTTGGCCGAGTAACAGCACACGGTCGGCAATGCCCAGCTCCAGCGCCAATGCCCGAAGCTCCCGCTCCCGACGCCCCTCACCGAGAATCGCCAACTGGCTGTTGGCCGGCAGATACGCCAGCGCCGCAGCAAAGCCGCGCAGCAGCGTGGCCTGGTCCTTGTCCGGGTGCAGGCGCCCGACATTACCGACAATCCAGGCATGTGCGTCCAGCCCCAGGGTATGCCGCGCCTCCTCGCGGGAGACCAGGCTGGCCTGCGTGGCGTCGAGGTCGATGCGGTTGTAGAGGGTCTGGATCCGGGCAGCCGGCCATTTCGGCAGGCAGCGGCGCATGTCGTCACGCACCGCATCGGAAACCCCGAGCAGGCTCAGGCGTTTACGAAAAACATGGGCGAACAACCGGCGGGTACGCCGCTTGTAGTCACCGAAGGCATGATGAACGCCGATCACCGGCAGGCGAGTGCCGAGCAGGACGATGTAGATCGGCTTGAAGCGATGGGCAATGCAGAAACTGAAATTGCGCGAGGCGGCAATCTTGCGCAGGTCGCTGATGGCGCCCAGCTTCAGGCCACGAATGGCGCTGGAGCGGTACTCCATGAACAGCACCTCGTCCGAGCCACAAGCGGCGGCAACTTGCGCATCCGCCGCTCCGGTGAGAAACACCGTGGTCACGCGATAGCCAGTGCCCGCGAACAGGCTGGCGTACTGACGGGCGCAGTCCAGGAACGGCCCGTCATAACCGTGGCAGAACTGCAGCACATGTCGCTCAGCCGAGCGTGTCATAAGCGTCCACGCCGTCTTTGACCACCAGGATGTCTTCCATGATCAAGTATTGCAGATCGGAACCGAAGAACATGTTCAGCGCATCGGTCGGCGAGCAGATCATCGGTTCGCCACGACGGTTGAGCGAGGTGTTCAGCGACACGCCGTTGCCGGTCAGGACTTCCAGGGCCTTCATCATGTCGTAGTAACGCGGGTTGTATTCGCGCTTGAGCACCTGGGCCCGGGACGTGCCGTCTTCATGGACGACTTCCGGCACGCGGGTTTTCCATTCTTCGGCCACTTCGAAGGTGAAGGTCATGAATGGCGCCGGGTGGTCGACCTTGATCATCAGCGGCGCAACGGTGTCGAGCATCGACGGGCAGAAAGGCCTCCAGCGTTCGCGGAACTTGATCTGTTCGTTGATCCGATCGGCCACGCCACTGGCGCTTGGGCAACCGATGATCGAGCGACCGCCCAAGGCACGCGGACCAAACTCCATGCGCCCCTGGAACCAGGCCACCGGGTTGCCGTCGACCATGATCTTGGCGATGCGCTCGGGGGTGTTGTCGATCTTGCGCCACGCAGGCTTGCTCGGATGACGGGCGCACGCGGCGATCACATCTTCGTTGCTGTAGGCCGGGCCGAGGTAGACGTGTTCCATCTTCTCTACCGGCACGCCACGGGCGTGGGACACATAAGCCGCCGCACCCACCGCCGTACCGGCGTCGCCGGAAGCCGGTTGCACGAACAGCTCCTTGACGTCGTCCCGGGCGATGATTTTCTGGTTCAGCTTGACGTTCAGCGCACAGCCGCCGGCGAAGGCCAGCTTGCCGGTTTCCTTGAGCACGTCGCCCAGGTAGTGGTCGATCATTTGCAGCGCAAGCTTCTCGAACAGCGCCTGCATGCTCGCCGCGTAGTGAATGTACGGCTCGTCGGCAATGTCGCCTTCACGTTTCGGGCCGAGCCATTCGATCAGCTTCGGCGAGAAGTAGAAACCCTTGCCCTTCTCTTTATAACGACGCAGGCCGATCACGTTGGCGTAGTCGGTGTTGATCACCAGCTCGCCGTTTTCGAACGAGGCCAGGCGCGAGAAATCGTACTTGGTGGCATCGCCGTAGGGCGCCATGCCCATGACCTTGAACTCGCCGTCGAGCATTTCAAAACCGAGGAACTCGGTGATCGCACCGTACAGGCCACCCAGAGAGTCCGGATCGAAAAACTCCTTGATCTTGTGGATCTTGCCGTTTTCGCCGTAACCAAAGAAGGTCGTGGCATATTCGCCCTTGCCGTCGATGCCCAGGATCGCCGTTTTTTCCTGGAAGCCCGAGCAGTGGTAGGCGCTGGAGGCGTGGGCCAGGTGATGCTCGACCGGCTCGATCTTGATCTTTTTCGGATCGAAGCCCAGTTGCTCCAGGCACCAGACGATCTTGCGGCGATAGCGTTTGTAGCGACGGTTGCCCATCAGGATCGCGTCGAGGGCCCGGTCCGGGGCGTACCAATAACGCTTGGCGTAGTGCCAGCGCGCCTCGCCGAACAGGCTGATCGGGGCGAAGGGGATCGCCACCACATCGACATCGGAAGGCTTGATGCCGGCCTGTTCCAGGCAGAACTTCGCCGATTCGTAGGGCATGCGGTTCTTTGCATGTTTATCGCGTACGAAGCGCTCTTCCTCGGCCGCCGCGATCAGCTTGCCGTCAATGTACAGCGCGGCGGAAGGATCATGGCTAAGGGCGCCGGACAGGCCAAGAATCGTCAATGCCACAGGGTCTAGCCTCTTATGTCTGCATACGGGCGACAAGCGCCGCGAAAAATGGATGTGCCGCGCACCAGGGGTGCGGGGCAGCTAAAGGGCGGGATTATAGCTTAAAAGCGATCTTAAGCCTCTAGCGGTGAGTGGGGAGCTTGTGGGCTTTGCCGCTCGACTCTGTAGGAGCTGGCGAAGCCTGCGATGTTTTGATCTTTTGATCTTTCGCTTGGGATTCAAGTGTCTGGGGGAAGATCGCAGCCTCGTTGCACTCTACAGCTCCTACACGGCTCCTACACAGCTCCTACGGGCGCAGCCCAGCGGGAGCAATTTCTGGCCGCGACGATCGGTTACAAGACAGATGGCGTGCTATCGGCTTCCTTGGGCAACCGCTCATCGATCACCCGATACAGCGCACTGTCCTGCGGCCAATTACGCATGAACCGCGCGCGATCCCGGGCGTAGGCCGGGGCGAAGCTGGCGTGGGTGCGGTGTTGGCACATCGAGTCGAGGTCGATCAGTGCCCAGCGGTCGTGCTGCCAGAACAGGTTGTGGCCCTTCAAATCACCATGGCTGATACGCTCGCGGATCAGGTCGGCGAACAAGCGATCCAGCGCCAGCAATTCCGTCTCGGGGGCGTCACCGTTTTGCACGTAAGGGCCGAAGCGCTCGATGATGTCCGGGCCCGCCAGGTGTTCGGTAACCAGGTAAGCGCCACGGCGCAGCCACAGGAAGCGCTTTTCCAGCAGTGCCAGGGGCTTGGGCGTGGCGATGCCGAGAAAGGCCAGGCGATGGCCTTCGCGCCAGGAATGCCAGGCGCGGCTCGGGCGCCAGAAGCGCTTGAGCCAATGGGCAAAGTTCTTGATGTTGTAGCGCTTGATCACCAAGGGACGACCGTTCACCTCGACTTTACCGACACTGGCCGCGCCGCCGGTCTTGTACAGGTGGCCCTGGTCCAGCAAGGCATCGGCCTGCTCCAGCACCGGCATCATGGCCGCCTCTTCATCACGACGGATCGCCCGCAGGCCGAACGGCCCGCGCCGCACGCTGAACAGGCTGCACTCGCGCCCGACTTTTTCGAGGAAATCCTTCAGGCGCCAGGCTTGCACCTTGTCGATCTGTTTTTGCAGCGCTTCCATGGGCAGCGCGTGTTCGGCGTTGCCCAGCAGGTAATACACCAACAGTTCTTCATTGAACGGCTGGAGGGTTTTGGGAAGCTGGGCGAAAAATACGCCCAGGTTTTCCAATACTTTCTGCCGCGACAACGGTTGGCCTGGGGTTTCAGCGCGGATGCCGGCGCCGTCGATCAAGTAGAGCTTGCCGTCGTGACGCAGCAGATTGTCCAGGTGCAGGTCTTCCTGCCACAGGCCTTTGCTGTGCAATTGCGCGATAGCGCCCAGGGCTTCGGCCAGCACCGCCGTCTGTTCGTCGGCCAGCAATGGCAGCTGTTCGACCTGTTTCCAGGCATCCCCCAGGCTCTCGGCGCCTTCGAGCAATTCGAACAACAACCAACCGCCTTCACCCTCTTTCAGGCCATCGGCCAGCAACAACGGCGTGGTCAGCCCCTGCGCTGCCAGCAGGCGCACGCCTTGCAATTCGCGCTGGAAATGCCGGGCGGCCTTGTTGCCCACCAATAATTTGGCCAACACCGGCCGGCCACGCCAGACGCCCGCGCCGACATAGCGCTGCCCCGGCAACACCCGCAACAGCGAAAGCAGCTGCAACTTCGCCGGGCCGGCGGCATCGGCCAATTCCAGGCTCAGGGGCAGGCTGGGGCTGCGGCCGGCATTCTTCAATTCGGACAAATGCATCAACGGGCTTCCTTGTGGCTACGCCGGGCGTTCAGACGGGTCATCCAGCGGTCGACCAGTCCACTGTCGAGCGGCTGGTCCAGATAACTGGACAACAACTGGCGCACATCGGCATCACTCCAGACAGAGGCGCGCCGCAGCAAAGGCTCCAGGTCCTTGACCCGATCCCGCAGGCCGAACAATAACGGCCGGGTCTTTTCCAGGTCGATCAATTGCGCCTGGAAGCCGTCGGCGGTGGCTTGCAGGAAGATGTGTTTTGGATAGAAGCAGCCGTGCACCTGATGCATGCCGTGCAGGCGTCGAGCCAGCAAACCACAGGCCTTGAGGATGGTGGTGCGTTGCGCCGCCGTCAGGCTCGACCAGCGCTGCACCAGCGAATCCAGGTCATCCCAGCCGTCCAGGGCACGGGTCAGCAGGATCGCCCGCACCTCGCCGTTCACCTTGCGCTGACCATAGAACACCGCTTGCAGGGCGGGAATGCCCAGTTGGCGATAGCGGCTGATGTTGCGAAACTCCCGGGAGAAGCTTGGCTCGCCAAACGGGTGGGACAAGGTCCGGGTCAGGTAATTGCTCTGGCGCTTGAGGTAATAACCCTGCCCCTCCAGGTCCAACCGGAACACACTGCTCCAGCCGTCACCCGAGGTGTTGGGTTCGTCCACCGCGTCCAGCTCCCTCGCCCACAAGGCCTCGAAGCTGTCCAGGCCATGACGTTGCAACAACGCCCGGTCTTCAGCGGCCAGAAAATCAGTCATTCACGCCCCTCGAAAAATCTCACCACGTGACGGATGCGTTTCTTGTCGCACGCATCGAGACGGTCGCGCTGGCGGTATTGCAGGTAAAAACGCAGGCGCTGCGTGGCCGACAAATGGTATTTGGCCACTTTATCCAGGCACGCCAGATCCTTGGTGATGCGGTACTTGAGCCAGAAACCGCGCCAGAAGTCGCCGTTCGGGCAGTCGATCAGGAACAGCCGCGAGCGGTCATCGATCAACAGGTTGCGCCACTTCAGGTCGTTATGGGTGAAACGATGATCGTGCATGGTTCGCGTATAGCCGGCCAGTTGCCGGCTCACGTTGTCGACCCAGGCGCGGTCGGCCAGCCGCGGATCGTGACGGTCGGCCAGGGCCGAAAGGTCTTCGGTATGCGGCAGTTCGCGAGTGATCAGCGCGCCACGGGCATAGGTCGCGCCGCTTCGTTCCAAACCCCAGCCCACGACTTCGGCGGTGGGAATGCCCCATTTGGCGAAGCGCTTGAGGTTCTGCCATTCAGACTTGACCCGCGGCTTGCCCAGGTAGCGCCGCAAGCCTTTACCGGCCCCGACGTAGCGCTTGACGTAGTAATTCACGCCGTTTCGCTGCACCCGGATCACCTCTGACAACGGATCACGGGTCAAACGCTCCCCTTGCAAGGCGAACACCGCCTCGAGGCTGCCGAAATCCTGCGCCAGGTCGGCGTAGGCCGGTTCCAGTTTCCAGCCTGACATCAGAGCGCGTCCCCGTATCGCTGCTTGCGGGCATACAGCTTGTTGGCCTTGCCTTCGAGCCAGGCCAGCAAGGACGCCTCTTCGGCGAGGATCCGGCGCAGTGGCTGCTGGAAATAGCCCTTGAGGAAACGCAGCTTGTCGCGGCGGGTCAGGCCGATGTCCAGCGCCGAGAAATACAGCGCCGCCAGGTCCTTGTTGCGCCAGCGAGTGGTAATGGCTGGACGGGTCTGGGCGCGGTGCAGGTCGATCACCGAAAGCTTGAAATCGGCAGGTGTCACCGGCTTGTCGGTGTGCAGCAGGAAGTGGCAGATGTAGCAGTCACGATGGTTGACCCCGGCGCGGTGCATCATGCCGGTCATGCGCGCCACTTCGGCGATCAGGGCACGCTTGAGTGCCGGTTGTGGCGGCTGCTTGACCCAGTCGATGCTGAAGTCTTCGAGGCTGACGGTCGGCGCCAGCTCTTCGGTGACGATGAACGAGTGCTGGTCCGCCGGGTTGCTGCCCTTCTCGCCGTAGGCAACGGCGGTCATGGTCGGCACGCCGACTTCCTGCAAACGCTGGATGGCTTTCCATTCCTGCCCGGCGCCGAGTACCGGCAGCTTGGCGGTGAACAGGTTCTTGAAGATCTCGCCCCAACCGATGCCGCGGTGGATCTTCACGAAAAAACCGCGACCGTCCACCTCCGTGCGCAAGGTGCGCCGGGCTTCCAGTTCGCGATAGACCTCGCCCTTGAGCGCCTCGACTTCGGCGAACGCATCGCGCCCGGCCCAAAGGCTCTTGAACGGTTCGGCCAGCATCAACTTCATTGTGCGTGCTCCGCCAATATCACATCGGCCGCGTGCTGCGGCATGCTGTAGAGGTCGGCCGTCTCGGCGAAGGCCAGACCGTTGCGGCTCCAGGTCGCCCGGGCATCGGCATCGTTCAACATGCGCCCCAGGTACTCGGTGAGCTGTGCTTGTTCGAATGGCTCATCCAGCACCAGGCCACTGTCGGCCTCGGCGATGTAATGGGCGTACCCACACACCGCGCTGACCAGCACCGGCAACCCGGCCACCAGCGCTTCGAGCAATACGGTGCCGGTGTTCTCGTTGTACGCCGGATGGATCAACAGGTCGGCGCCCAGCAGGAAACGCGGGATGTCGCTGCGGCCCTTGAGGAAGCGCACGTTGTCACCGAGCCCCAGTGCGGCGCTCTGCAATTGGAATACCTTGGGGTCGTCCTGGCCGATTACAAATAGCCGGGTGCGTTTTCTCAATTCGGCGGGCAGCGCGGCCAGGGCCTTGAGGCTGCGATCCACGCCCTTGGTCTTGAACCCGGAACCGATCTGCACCAGCAGCAGGTCGTCATCGGCCAGCTCGAATTCAGCCCGGAACGCCGCGCGGATCTGGTCGGCGTCGGCGGGCCGCCGCCGGTCCTGGGCGATGCCCGGCGGCAGCAGGTGAAAGCGCTCGAGCGGCGTGCCGTAGTGCTTGATGAACAGTGGCTGCTGGACTTCGGAAATCATCAGCACGTCGGTCTTGGCGTCCTTGGCGAAGACTGCCCGTTCGTACTCGGCGAAATGCCGGTAGCGGCCCCAGCGCCGGTACAGCGAATTGCGCAGGTTCTGCGCCTTGTCTTCAAAGCAGCCGTCGGCGGCGTAGTACACGTCCAGGCCGGGCATTTTGTTGAAGCCGATCAAGCGGTCCACCGGGCGCTTGGCCAGGTCGGCCTCCATCCACGCACTGAGCTTCTCGTTGCGGCGATGATTGAACAGCGCCTTGACCGGCGCCACCAGCACTTCGAAGCCGGGCGGCACGTCACCTTCCCAGATCAGCGTGTAGACGCGGATCTGGTGACCGCGTCGCTGGCATTCCAGGGCGATGCGCATGAAGTCACGCTGCAGGCCACCGAAGGGGAAGTACTTATAAAGGACAAAAGCCAATTGCATCAGCGCGGCTCCTCAGCCAATAACGTGCTCAGGTGGCTGGCAACACGCTCGGGGTTCAGACGCGTGAAGCACAGGGGCTGCTCGCGTTTCAGGTCAAACCGCCGGGCATCTTCGGCGGTCGGCGGGTAAGTGCATTGCTTCTGCATGCACGGCGCGCAAGGAAAATCACTGGCGAGGTGAATCTGGCCCTTGCCGTAGGCGCCGGTCAGCACCGGATTGGTCGGGCCAAGCAGCGAAATGGTCGGCACGTCCAGGGCCGCGGCCAGATGACCGAGACCGGTGTCCACGGCCACACAAGCCTGGGCCCCGGCAAGCACCTTGCCCATCCCGCCGAGGTTCAGCTTCGGCAGTACCAAGGCGTTGCGCAGCCCACTGGCAATACGTTCGGCCCGGGCCTTCTCGGCCGGGTTGCCCCACGGCAGTTTGACGACCACGCCGAACTGGCCCATGCGCTCGGTGAGCTGGCGCCAGTAAAGTTCGGGCCAATGCTTGGACTCCCAGGTCGTGCCGTGCAGGAACACCACATAAGGATAAGGGCGTGGCAACTCCACCAATCGGTCGACGCTGAGGCCATAGCTACCCAGCGTCTGCGGCAAGTCATAACCCAGCGCCAGGGCAAATAGCTGCCGTACGCGCTCGACCGCATGCTGACCGCGAGCCACCGCCAGACGCCGGGAATAAAAGCGCGCCGCCAGGGGCTCACGCGCCGAATCTTTATCCAGACCAGCCACCGGGGCCTTGACGTAGCGGGTCAGCCAGGCGCTTTTCAGCAGACCCTGGGCGTCGATGACCAGATCGTACTTTTCGGCGCGCACGCTCTGCTTGAAGCGTCGCCATTCGCCACTCTTGATGGTTTGCCAGAGGTTCTTGCGCCAACGACGGATCGCTACCGCAATGACTTTGCCCACGGCCGGGTGCCAGGAGGGGATTTCGGCGAAGCCTTCTTCCACCACCCAATCGAACTTGATGCCCGGAATCGCCCGCGCCGCGTCGGTCAGCGCCGGCAGGGTGTGGACCACATCTCCCAGCGAAGAGGTCTTGATCAGCAATACCCGCAAGTTACCGAACCTCCACGGGTGTGCCCTGCAAACGCTCCAGGGCCTCGTTCACCGACGACGGCATGAGCTGGCGCAGGCAATTGTAATGACCGAAGCGACAGGTGCGGTCGAAGCACGGGCTGCATTCGATGCCCAGGCGCACGACTTCGACCTTGTCCGCCAGCGGTGGCGTAAAGCCCGGCGAAGTGGAACCGTAGACCGCCACCAATGGGCGATTCAGGGCCGCGGCCACGTGCATCAGGCCGGAGTCGTTGGAGACCACCGAATCGGCGCAGGACAACAGGTCGATCGCCTCGGCCAGGGACGTGTCGCCGCTGAGGTTCACCGACTCTTCCCGAAAGCCCGGGATCAGTCGCGAGCGAATGTCCTCGCCCACCGGATGATCTTTCTTCGAGCCGAACAGCCAGACCTGCCAGCCTTCGCGAATCTTCGCCTCGGCAACCTGAGCGTAATGCTCCGCCGGCCAGCGCTTGGACTCACCGAACTCGGCCCCCGGACACAGGGCCAATACCGGACGGTCCAGGCTCAGGCCGAACTTGGCCAGCGCCGCTTCGCGGGTGATCGGGTCGATCTGCAGGCTCGGTCGTGGATACGGCTTGGGCAACTCGGTCCCAGGCTCATAGGCCAGGGCCATGAAGCGCTCGATCATCAGCGGATATCGTTCTTTGTCCAGCGTGCGCACGTCGTTGAGCAGGCCGTAGCGAAACTCGCCACGCCAGCCGGTGCGCTTGGGAATGCCGGCGAAGAACGGCACCAGCGCCGATTTCAACGAATTGGGCAGCAGGATCGCCTGGTCGTACTGACCGGCCAGGGATTTGCCGATGCGCCGACGGGTCGCCAGCTCCAGCACGCCGTGGCCGAGCGGGAAGCTCAAGGCCTTGCGTACCTCGGGCATGCGTTCAAGGATCGGCCGGCTCCATTCGGGGGCCAGGACGTCGATTTCGCACTGCGGATGACGCTGCTTCAGGCACTGGAACAGTGTCTGCGCCATCACCATGTCACCGACCCAACTGGGCCCAACGATCAGAATATTCATGTGCTTTCCAAAAGCGATACGGGGAGGCCTACGCCTCCCCGCCTCGAGAATCACTGTGGCTTAGGTCGTTGCCTGTTGCCCTAATCTACAACACACCACCCATCAACTGTGGGAGGGGGCTTGCTCGCGAAGGGGCCGGCACATTCAACATCTATGTCGCCTGACACTCCGCTATCGCGAGCAAGCTCGCTCCCACAAGGGTTCTGCATAAGTTTCCAGCACGGTGCAACACCGCAAATCCACTGTGGGACCGAGCTTGCTCGCGAAGAGGCCGGCACACTCGACATCAATGCTGCCTGACACTCCGCTATCGCGAGCAGGCTCGCTCCCACAAGGGTTCTGCATAAGTTTCCAGCACGGTGCAACACCGCAGATCCACTGTGGGAGGGGGCTTGCTCGCGAAGGGGCCGTCACATTCAACATAGATGCCGACTGACACTCCGCTATCGCAAGCAGGCTCGCTCCCACAGGGGTTCTGCATAAGTTTCCAGCACGGTGCAACACCGCAAATCCACTGTGGGAGCGAGCTTGCTCGCGATGAGGCCAGCCAATTCAACATCACTGTCGCCTGACCCACCGCCTTCGCGAGCAGGCTCGCTCCCACATTCATTCAATACTCAGCTCAGCCCCAGCTCCTGCCAGATCCGCAGCACCTGCCGACGCTCATCCACGAACTGGTCGCCCGGGATCACCCCGGCATCCTTCTGCAAGGCCTGGCGGTGAGCGGCGGAGCGGTAGGCTTTGTAGGCTTCGCGCAACAGCGTGGCATCTTCGGCCCGCATCAGCCCGACCTCCTGCAACCCGTCCAGAATGCGGATGTTATCGGTGTAGCGCACCAGCGACGGGTGTTCCTCGGACCACGCCAGGGCCGCGTATTGCACCATAAATTCAATATCGACGATACCTCCGGCATCCTGCTTGAGGTCGAAGGGCGCCGAGGCCTCGAAGGCGTTCGGCGCGGTCCCGGCGGCGGTGGCCTTGCTGCCAAGATTGTCGCGCATCTTGGCGCGCATCTCGCTGACCTCCTGGCGCAGCGTCGGCAAGTCACGCTTGCGCCCCAGCACCTGGGCGCGGACTTTCTCGAACGCCTGGCCCACGTCCTGGCTGCCCACCAGCACCCGCGCCCGCACCAACGCCTGATGCTCCCAGGTCCAGGCTTCGTTCTCCTGGTAACGGGCAAACGCCCCGAGGGAACTGACCAGCAACCCCGACGCCCCGGATGGCCGCAGGCGCATATCCACTTCATACAGCTGCCCGGAGTTGGTCTGGGCGGTCAACAGGTGAATGATCCGCTGGCCGAGCCGGGTGAAGAACTGCGCGCCGTCGATGGGTTTTGGGCCGTCGGTTTCCGCATGCGGGTCGCCATCGTGGATGAACACCAGGTCCAGGTCGGAACCATGCCCCAATTCCAGCCCGCCGACTTTCCCATAACCGACAATAATGAAGCCCGGATCGCACAGGCTGCCATCGGTGCGCAATGGCACGCCGTGCTTGGCCACCGTCTGGCGCCAGGCCAGGGCCAGCACTTGTTCGAGAATCGCCTCGGCCAGCCAGGTCAGGTAATCGCTGACTTTCATCAGCGGCAGGCTGCCGGCGATTTCCGAGGCGGCGACCCGCAGGCGGTGCGCCAGCTTGAAATGCCGCAGCGCCTCCATTTGTTGCTCAAGGTCATCCTCGGGGATGCGCGTCAGGCGCTCACGCAACTCCGCCGCCAACTCCGGCGCCAAGGGCGGCTTGAACAGCCGGCCCTCGTTGAGCAACTCATCGAGCAGCAAGGGGAAACGGGTGATTTGTTCAGCAATCCACGGGCTCGCCGCGCACAACGTCAACAAACGACGCAGGGCGCCGGGGTTTTCCGTCAACAGCACCAGGTAGGCCGAACGGCGGGCCACCGCCTCGACCAAGGGCAGCACCCGCTCCAGCACCAGGTCTGGATCGGCATGTTCCACGGCCTGGGCCAACAGGCGTGGAATGAAGGCATCCAGACGCTCGCGCCCCAGGCGCTGCATGGCGCGCAGTTGCGGGCTGCCGCGCAGGGCGGCCAAGGCCTTGAGGGCTTTGGGTGCATCGACGAAGCCGCCCTCTTCCAACTGACGACACGCCGCCTCTTCATCCTGGCTGTCTTCCCACAACGGCAACCATTCGCCGCCCACCACCACTTCGCTTTCGCCACCCGCCTCTTCATCCGGGTCGGCGATGACCTGGCCGAAATGCCAGGCCACACGGCCGCGCCAGTACATCAATTGCTGGTGAAAGGCCGACCAGTCGGCAAACCCCAGCATGAACGCAATGCGCGCCTGGTCCTGCGGGTTGTCCGGCAACATCTGGGTCTGGCGGTCGGCAATGGCCTGGATCGCATGTTCGGTATAACGCAGGAATTCGTAGCCTTGGCGCAGCTCGTCGATCACCTTGGCCGGCAGATAGCCCTGGCCTTCCAGGGTCTCCAACACCTTGAGCAGCGGACGCTGTTGCAAGCTCAGGTCGCGGCCGCCATGGATCAGCTGGAACGCCTGGGCAATGAACTCCACCTCACGAATGCCGCCCGAGCCCAGCTTGATGTTGTCGGCCATGCCCTTGCGCCGCACCTCCTGCTGGATCAGCTGTTTCATGGTGCGCAGCGCTTCGATGGCGGAAAAATCCAGGTAACGGCGATAGACGAACGGGCGCAGCATGTCGAGCAATTGCGCACCCGCCACCTGGTCACCCGCCACCACCCGCGCCTTGATCATGGCGTAGCGTTCCCAGTCGCGGCCCTGGTCCTGGTAATACTGTTCCAGGGCATTGAAGCTCAGCACCAGCGCCCCGGCCGAGCCGTAGGGGCGCAGGCGCATGTCGACGCGGAACACAAACCCGTCGACGGTCATCGGGTCCAGGGCCTTGATCAGGCGCTGGCCGACACGGATGAAGAATTCCTGGTTATCCAGCGGTCGCTTGACGCCAACGGTTTCGCCGCCCTCGGGGTAGGCGAAGATCAGGTCGATGTCCGACGACAGGTTCAGCTCCACGGCTCCCAGCTTGCCCATGCCCAGGATGACCATCTGCTGCGGCTCGCCGCTGCGGCGTCCGGTGGGTGTGCCGAATTGCTGGCTGAGGCGCTGGTACAACCATTGATACGCCTGGTCGATGCAGGTGTCGGCCATGTCCGAGAGGTCGCGGCAGGTCTGGACCAGGTCGGCCTGGCGGGTCAGGTCGCGCCAGATGATCCGCACCTGCTGGCGGGTGCGCTGGCGGCGCAGGACGCGGCCCAGTTCGTCTTCGGTTTCGGCGGCCTGCACGGCGGCGGCAATCTGCGCGCGCATTTCACCGGGCGCCAGGCTGCGGTCCAGTTCGCCGCTGCGCACCAGCTCCAGCAGCATCACCGGGTCACGGAGACTCTGCTCGATGACAAAGTCGCTGGCAGCGGCAATACGGTTGAACGCCTCCCAGCGCTGCGGGGTCCAGGCCGACAGCCCGTGGTCGTCGTCGAGCAAGGCGACCACCGCACGGAACGACTGCTCGGCACGACTGACCAATGACTGGAGAATGGCCGGTAGTTCGGCAAGCGAGGGCAGGCTCATGGTCTATCCTTGATCGGCGCGGGGGAGGCTGGATGTAGTGTTTTTTCGAAAGACACTACCTGATCGACTGTCGAACAAAGATGATAAATAGCTGAAAATCTGATTTTATTGGCAGCCGGCATCAAGTTTTTACCTGTTCGAGTTGGCTAAAGACCAACAGTAACGATTATTCTCACAACGAAACGAGGGGCCATAAGCCGCTCATGTGTAGTTTTACTACTCGTCTATACATTCGAAAGGCTGAAACGGTCGACGATTTGTAGTAAAACTACACGCCGCCGAAACAACCTTCGGCAATCCAAGAATTTATATCGTCTGCCCACAAGGCCAGTCGCAAACTCAGGCAACCGATTCTGGTAGCCTTTCCGCCCTGGAGCAAGCCATGCAAGACCTCGATCCCGTCGAAACCCAGGAATGGCTGGACGCCCTGGAATCGGTTCTCGACAAAGAAGGCGAAGACCGTGCTCATTATCTGATGACCCGTATGGGCGAACTCGCAACCCGCAGCGGTTCGCAACTGCCCTACGCCATCACCACGCCGTACCGCAACACGATCCCCGTTACCCACGAAGCACGCATGCCTGGCGACCTGTTCATGGAACGCCGCATTCGCTCGCTGGTACGCTGGAACGCGTTGGCCATGGTCATGCGTACCAACCTGAAAGATTCTGACCTGGGCGGTCACATCTCCAGCTTCGCCTCCAGCGCGACGCTGTATGACATCGGCTTCAACTACTTCTTCCAGGCCCCGACCGACGAACACGGCGGCGACCTGATCTACTTCCAGGGTCACGCATCGCCAGGCGTCTACGCCCGTGCGTTCATGGAAGGCCGCATCTCCGAAGACCAGATGAACAACTTCCGCCAGGAAGTGGACGGCAACGGCCTGTCCTCGTACCCGCACCCTTGGCTGATGCCGGACTTCTGGCAGTTCCCGACCGTTTCCATGGGCCTGGGCCCGATCCAGGCGATCTACCAGGCACGCTTCATGAAGTACCTGGAAGCCCGTGGCTTCATCCAGCCAGGCAAGCAGAAAGTCTGGTGCTTCATGGGTGACGGCGAGTGCGACGAGCCGGAATCCCTGGGCGCGATCTCCCTGGCCGGCCGCGAGAAGCTGGACAACCTGATCTTCGTCATCAACTGCAACCTGCAGCGCCTCGACGGCCCGGTTCGCGGCAACGCCAAGATCATCCAGGAACTCGAAGGCGTGTTCCGTGGCGCCCAATGGAACGTCAACAAAGTCATCTGGGGCCGTTTCTGGGACCCACTGCTGGCCAAGGACGTCGACGGCATCCTGCAACGCCGCATGGACGAAGTCATCGACGGCGAGTACCAGAACTACAAGGCCAAGGACGGCGCGTTCGTCCGCGAGCACTTCTTCAACTCGCCTGAACTCAAGGCGATGGTTGCCGACTTGTCCGACGACGAGATCTGGAAGCTCAACCGTGGCGGCCACGACCCGTACAAGGTCTATGCGGCGTACCACCAGGCAGTCAACCACAAAGAGCAGCCAACCGTCATCCTGGCCAAGACCATCAAGGGTTATGGCACCGGCGCCGGCGAAGCGAAGAACACCGCGCACAACACCAAGAAGGTCGACGTCGAGAGCCTGAAGCTGTTCCGCGACCGCTTCGACATTCCGGTCAAGGACAGCGAGCTGGAAAACCTGCCGTTCTTCAAGCCCGAAGAAGGCAGCGCCGAAGCCCGTTACCTGGCCGAGCGCCGTGCCGCGCTGGGCGGTTTCGTACCGCAGCGTCGCGCCAAGAGCTTCAGCCTCCCGACCCCGCCACTGGAAACCCTCAAGGCGATCCTGGACGGCTCGGGCGACCGTGAAATCTCCACCACCATGGCCTTCGTGCGGATCCTCGCGCAACTGGTCAAGGACAAGGAAATCGGCCAGCGCATCGTCCCGATCATCCCGGACGAAGCCCGTACCTTCGGTATGGAAGGCATGTTCCGTCAGTTGGGCATCTACTCGTCCGTCGGCCAGCTCTACGAGCCAGTCGATAAAGACCAGGTGATGTTCTACCGCGAAGACAAGAAGGGCCAGATCCTCGAAGAAGGCATCAACGAAGCGGGCGCCATGAGCTCCTTCATTGCCGCCGGTACTTCGTACTCCAGCCACAACCAGCCGATGCTGCCGTTCTACATCTTCTACTCGATGTTCGGCTTCCAGCGTATCGGCGACCTGGCCTGGGCGGCTGGCGACAGCCGTACCCGTGGCTTCCTGATCGGCGGTACCGCCGGCCGGACCACCCTCAACGGTGAAGGCCTGCAGCACGAAGACGGCCACAGCCACATGCTGGCCGGGACCATCCCGAACTGTCGCACCTTTGATCCAACCTACGGCTACGAGCTGGCGGTGATCATCCAGGACGGCATGAAGAAGATGACCGAAGAGCAACAGGACGTTTTCTACTACATCACCGTGATGAACGAGTCCTACCAGCAGCCAGCCATGCCGGCCGGTGTCGAGGCAGGCATCGTCAAGGGCATGTACCTGCTCGAGGAAGACACCCGCGAAGCGGCGCACCACGTCCAGTTGATGGGCTCGGGCACCATCCTGCGCGAAGTGCGTGAAGCAGCGAAGATCCTGCGTGAAGAGTTCAACGTCGGCGCCGACGTCTGGAGCGTCACCAGCTTCAACGAACTGCGTCGCGACGGCCTGGCCGTAGAGCGCAGCAACCGCCTGCACCCTGGCCAGAAGCCAAAGCTGAGCTACGTCGAAGAATGCCTGAACGGCCGCAAAGGTCCGGTCATCGCCTCTACCGACTACATGAAGCTGTTCGCCGAGCAGATCCGCCAGTGGGTTCCTTCCAAGGAATTCAAAGTGCTGGGCACCGACGGTTTCGGCCGTAGCGACAGCCGCAAGAAGCTGCGTCACTTCTTCGAAGTCGACCGTAAGTTCGTTGTGTTGGCAGCCCTGGAAGCCCTGGCTGACCGTGGCGATATCGAACCTAAAGTGGTGGCCGAAGCCATCGCCAAGTTCGGCATCGATCCGGAAAAACGCAACCCACTGGACTGCTGAGGAGAATTTTCGTGAGCGAACTCATTCGCGTACCTGACATCGGCAGCGGTGAAGGTGAAGTAATTGAACTGTTTGTGAAGGTCGGCGACCGTATCGAAGCCGACCAGAGCATCCTGACGCTTGAATCGGACAAGGCCAGCATGGAAGTGCCTGCGCCGAAGGCCGGTGTCATCAAGAGCCTGAAAGTGAAGCTGGGCGACCGCCTGAAAGAAGGCGACGAACTGCTGGAGCTGGAAGTCGAGGGCGCCGCTGCGGCGCCTGAAGCGCCCGCCCCTGCTGCGGCCCCGGCCGCGGCTGAAAAGCCTGCCGCCGCACCAGCAGCCGAAGCGGCTCCCGCGCCAGCTGCTGCGCCTGCCGCGGCCACCGTCCAGGACATCCATGTCCCGGACATCGGCTCGTCGGGCAAGGCCAAGATCATCGAAGTACTGGTCAAGGTTGGCGACACCGTCGAAGCCGACCAGTCGCTGATCACCCTGGAATCCGACAAGGCCAGCATGGAAATCCCATCGCCGGCCGCCGGTGTGGTGGAAAGCGTCGAGATCAAGCTGGAAGACGAAGTTGGCACCGGTGACCTGATCCTGAAGCTCAAGGTCGCTGGCGCTGCGGCACCTGCCGCACCCGCGCAAGCCGCTGCACCTGCTGCCAAGGCCGAAGCGGCCCCGGCTCCAGCCGCCGCGCCTGCCGCCAAGGCCGAGACTGCCCCAGCCCCTGTCGCCGCCGCGCCTGCGCCAAGCGGTGCCAAGGTGCACGCCGGCCCTGCGGTGCGTCAGTTGGCCCGTGAATTCGGTGTCGAGCTGTCCGCCGTCGGCCCAAGCGGCCCTCACGGTCGCGTGCTCAAAGAAGACGTGCAAGCCTACGTCAAGGCCATGATGCAGAAGGCCAAGAACGCACCGGCCGAAGGCGCCACTGGCGGTGCGGGCATTCCGCCGATCCCGGCGGTGGACTTCAGCCGCTTCGGCGAAACCGAAGAAGTGGCCATGACGCGCCTGATGCAGATCGGCGCGTCGAGCCTGCACCGCAGCTGGCTGAACATTCCACACGTGACTCAGTTCGACCAGGCCGACATCACCGAGCTGGAAGCTTTCCGCGTTGCGCAGAAGGCCGTGGCGGAAAAGGCCGGCGTGAAGCTGACCGTGCTGCCCCTGCTGCTCAAGGCTTGTGCGCACCTGCTCAAGGAACTGCCGGACTTCAACGCCTCCCTGGCGCCAAGCGGCAAGGCTGTGATCCGCAAGAAATACGTGCACATCGGCTTTGCCGTCGACACCCCGGAAGGCCTGCTGGTACCGGTCATCCGCAACGTCGACCAGAAGAGCCTGCTGCAACTGGCTGCCGAAGCCGCTGCCCTGGCCGAAAAAGCCCGGAACAAGAAGCTCACCGCCGACGACATGCAAGGCGCCTGCTTCACCATTTCCAGCCTCGGCCACATTGGCGGCACCGGCTTCACGCCGATCGTCAACGCGCCGGAAGTGGCGATCCTGGGTGTTTCCAAGGCCACCATCCAGCCGGTCTGGGACGGTAAAGCCTTCCAGCCGAAGCTGATGCTGCCACTGTCGCTGTCCTACGATCACCGTGTGATCAACGGCGCCGCCGCGGCACGCTTCACCAAGCGTCTGAGCGATCTGCTGGGCGACATCCGCACTATCCTGCTGTAACACCGGGCGGCCCTCCCTTGCGGAGGGCCATTCGGCGCACTGTTTTCCGAGCGCCACGCTCGTACCTCAACCCCGCCCGTTTGGCGGGGCTTTTTTTGCCTGGAATTCCAGCCAGGCAGTCAGGATGCTGGATGTGCCGGCCTCATCGCGAGCAGGCTCGCTCCACAATGGACTTGTGGTGCTGCACCTTACTTTGAAACCAACAAAGTCCCCTGTGGGAGCGAGCCTGCTCGCGATGGCGGTCTGTCAGGCACTCCGGCAGTTTCCTACCCCGCAGGTTTTAAATGACCACGCCCCCTGTTAGTCATTTCCCACAACTTGCGCCCCCTCCCCTATCGATATTTATGGCGCGCCGGGCTTTAGCATCAAGACCGCCAAGGCCACTAGATGCCTGCACCCACCGACTAAAACTTCGAATGGATTCGAATATGTTCAAACCTACCGTTGGCCCCATTGTCGGCCACACGACAACGGACCATGCCCGGATATTCCTGCGCGGCGATCGCGGCAACACCCGGGTATTCGCCGGTATTCGCCACCGGCGCCAAGGCGATACACGCTGGTCAAAAGGGCATTTTGTCCAATTGGAGGCCTACCGCGACATGTCCGATGTCATCGTGTTGAAGGGCCTTGAACCCGATACCGCCTACGATTACCAGGCCGGCTGGTTCAGCGTCCTGAGCCCGACCCATACCGTGGAAACCGTCCAGGAACTGCCGCTGCAATGGCCCGGGGACAGCTACTGCTTACGCACGCCGGCCAGCAAAATCGATACTCCACGCGCTTATATCGTAGGCTCTTGTCGCTACTTGCGAATCGCCGCCGCCACCCCGTTGCTGCCAGGGCTTGGGGACCGTACCTTTGCCGGCATCAACCGCATCGTGGCGCAGGCCGACCCACCGATCAGCGCGGTATTGATGACCGGCGACCAGGTTTATCTGGATGACCTGAATCTCATCGGACCGGACCGAAACTATCAGAACATCCTTTTCAGATACCGAACGGTATTTAACCAGCCACATATCCGGAAACTGATGTCGGGCACCCCCATCTACATGATCCTTGACGACCATGAGATCGAAGACAACTGGCCCGCCAGGAAAACCCCTAACGACGACGTTCTATACGCCAATGCGATGGACGCCTATGGGCTTTATCAGGCCAGCCATGGACCTGCCCATGAACTGTCGAACGAGGGAACACTAAACAAGTCGTTAACCCGCTACTGGTACACCTTCACCCACGGCGATATCCAATGGTTCGTCACCGACAGCCGGACGCAACGCAACCTGTCGGCGCAAGACCGGCGCATCCTCGACAAGGAACAGGAACACTCCCTGCTCCAATGGCTCATTGACAGCCCCGCCCGGGTCAAACTGGTCGTGACGAGCGTCATGTTCTTCCCAGACAGCAAGCACGATGACGGCGATGCCTGGCAGGCCTTCCCGGAACAACGCCTGCGCCTGCTGGAAACCATACGTCGCCACCGGATCAAAAACGTGGTTTTCCTCTCGGGCGATGTCCACGGTTCCATGACCAGCCGCCTGCGACACAGCGAGGATCCTGATTTCGAGGTCAACACCGTCGTTTCCTCGCCGTTCTACAACAGTAAATTGCTGCCTTTTGCAAAAGCTTCGGATTTTATTTTCCACAGGCCCATGGCCCACACCCAAAGCGGTGAGTACCACTATGAACTGACCAGCAAAGTGGTGAGCCAGGACAATTTCGCCCGCCTGGATGTTACGGCGCAGAGCCTTCAAGTCACCTTTCACGACCGGGATGGCAACCCCTTGCAGACCATCGATATCCCCCTGCAATGATCTTCCATGCCCTCTGATCGGTCGGCGACTGGAGAAATCCTCTCGTCGGCCGATAAAAGGTTTATAGCACTTGGCCTTCATCTCTCTTGTCAGCCAGTGCCGCAATGATGCAACCTTGCGCCAATCCGTAATAACGAGGGCGTCAGCCCGGCGCGATCAGCATTTTCGAAGCGAGTTTCCCCATGAAAAGCCAACCCGATGCCGCCAGCCGTATGGCGGCCGAGGTAGTGACGCAGTTACCGGTGCCCTCGCGGCTCGGTATGCTGCGTTTCGAACGGCTGAATGAAGCAAGCTGGGCGCTGTTGTTCCTCGACCCCAACTGCGAGCGATACTTCGGCCTGCCGGCGGTAGAGCTGTGCTCGCTGGTCAGTGCGCCCTACGCCAGCTTGATGGAACCCGAAGTGCGCTATCAGTTGCACGATGCCATCCAGCAACAACTGGCCCAGGCCTCTCATTACCAGATCCGCTACACACTCCACACCGCCAAGGGCCCGATGAACGTGCTGGAGACGGGTGAAGCCTATAAGCAACACAATCGTCATCTGCTACGCGGTTACCTGATGGCAGTGGACAACTTGCTGCAAGGCGAACCCTCCGTGCCGGCCCTGGACCTGGAAACCCAGAATTCACGCCTGCAGATCGCCCTGGAACTGAACCAGCGCGCCCAGCAAGAGCAGCTCCAGCACCTGGACCGGGTACGCGCCCAACAGGACCTGATCCTGCTGCTGACCCGTCAACGCTACAGCGCCAACAACTCCCTGCTCGAAGCGGCCGAACTCATCACCCGCAGCGCCTGCGACATCTACCAGATCGACTGCGCCAGCCTCTGGAATCTGGACGACGGCAAACTGGTACCGATTTCCGCCTACAACCGCGCATCCCAGGAGTATTTCCTGCCAGCGGTGATCGACGCCAACGACTTTCCCGACTACATGGAGGCGCTGCAGACCTGCCGCGCCATTGACGCCCACAATGCGATGCGCGACCCGCGCACCCGGGAAATGGCCGAGAACCTGCGCGCCCGTGACGTCAACGCCGTCCTCGATGCCAGCGTGCGTATCGACGGCCAGGTGGTGGGCGTGCTGTGCCTGGAGCAAGTGGGTGTCACCCGCGCCTGGCAGTCGGATGAAATCGCCTTTGCCGGCGAGCTGGCAGACCAGTTCGCCCAGGTCATCAACA
Organism: Pseudomonas brassicacearum; assembly: GCF_918698105.1. Classification (GTDB taxonomy): domain Bacteria; phylum Pseudomonadota; class Gammaproteobacteria; order Pseudomonadales; family Pseudomonadaceae; genus Aquipseudomonas; species Aquipseudomonas brassicacearum_F. Next base: position 48,962 of record NZ_CAKKMI010000037.1, read on the forward strand.
ACCACAACCGACGCACCGCCACCAGCGCCCTGCACTTGTTCCAGCGCGCCGTGGAACAGAGTGCCAACGCGTTCCTGCTGGTCAATTGCGACGGTGTGGTGGAGTACGTCAACCCGAGCTTCACCGCGATCACCCAGTACACCACCGACGAAGTCCACGGCCAGCGCCTCTCGGAACTGCCAGCCCTGGAGAACCTTAGCGAACTGCTGTTCGACGCCCCCTCGGCGCTGGCCCAGAGCAACAGTTGGCAGGGTGAGTTCAAGAGCCGGCGCAAGAACCTGGAGCCCTACTGGGGCCAGTTGTCGATTTCCAAGGTCTATGGCGATAACCGCGAGCTGACCCACTACATCGGCATCTACGAAGACATCACCCAGACCAAGCTGGCCCAGCAGCGCATCGAGCGCCTGGCGTACACCGACAACCTGACCAACCTGGGCAACCGTCCGGCGTTCATTCGCAACCTCGATGAACGCTTCGCCCGGGACAGTGATTCGCCCATCAGCCTGCTGCTGGTGGACATCGACAACTTCAAGCGCATCAACGACAGCCTCGGCCACCAGACCGGTGACAAACTGCTGATCAGCCTGGCCCGGCGACTGCGCAACAGCTTGAGCCCCAGCGGCAGCCTGGCGCGATTTGCCAGTAACGAGTTCGCGGTCCTGCTGGACGACACGAGCCTGGAAGCCGGGCAGCAGATCGCCAGTCAGTTGCTGATGACCCTCGACAAACCCATGTTCGTCGATAACCAGTTGATCAGCGTGACCGGCTCCGTGGGCCTGGCCTGCGCGCCGTTGCACGGCCGCGATCCGCAGACCCTGATGCGTAACGCCGGCCTCGCCCTGCACAAGGCCAAGGCCAACGGCAAGCACCAGGTCCAGGTATTTACCGAGGCGCTGAATGCCGAGGCCAGCTACAAGCTGTTCGTGGAAAACAACCTGCGTCGCGCCTTGACTCAAAACGAGCTGGACGTGTTCTACCAGCCCAAGTTGTGCCTGCGCAGCGGCCGTCTGCTGGGCATGGAGGCGTTGCTGCGCTGGAACCATCCGGAAAAGGGCATGATCCGCCCGGACCAGTTCATCAGCGTCGCCGAAGAAACCGGCCTGATCATCCCCATCGGCAAATGGATCGCCCGCCAGGCTTGCCGCATGAGCAAACAGCTGACCGCAGCCGGCCTGGGTAACTTGCAGGTGGCGATCAATCTGTCACCCAAGCAGTTTTCCGACCCGGACCTGGTCGCCTCCATCGCCAGCATCCTCAAGGAGGAACAACTGCCGGCGCGGCTGCTGGAACTGGAGCTGACCGAAGGCCTGTTGCTGGAGGCCACCGAAGACACCCACTTGCAACTCGACCAGCTCAAGCGCCTGGGGCTGACCCTGGCCATGGACGATTTCGGCACCGGTTACTCGTCCCTCAGTTACCTGAAGAAATTCCCGATCGACATCATCAAGATCGATCGCAGTTTCATCCACGAAATCCCGGACAACCAGGACGACATGGAAATCACCTCGGCGGTGATCGCCATGGCCCACAACCTGAAACTCAAGGTCGTGGCCGAAGGCATCGAAACCGCCCAGCAACTGGCGTTTTTGCGCCGCCATCGCTGCGACGTCGGCCAGGGCTACCTGTTCGACCGGCCGATCCCCGGCGCCGAGCTGATCGAAAAGCTCAAGCGCTATCCTCGTGGGCCGCTCGTCTGACGGCCATAGCCACCCCTACGTCCATCCCCTCGCCACGGTTGTCGCTTTCTTAACGAATCGGCATTGGGCACACTGACGGTCTATTTCGCTCAACTCAATCTGACTGAGAGGACTGATAAATGGTCTTGCGCTCGGAAATCCTGGTGAACAAAAACGTGCTCCCTACTCAAGAACAAGCCCTGCCTGGCCGTGAAACCCCAATGACCGTGCCGGAAAAACACTTCGTCCACGACGCGCCGCTGCTGGGCCCGTTTGCCATGGACGTGGATTTCGCGATCTTCGGCCTCGGCTGCTTCTGGGGTGCCGAGCGCAAGTTCTGGCAGCGCGAAGGCGTGGTCAGTACAGCGGTGGGGTACGCCGGCGGCTTCACGCCGAACCCGACGTATGAAGAAGTCTGTTCGGGCCTGACCGGCCACAGCGAAGTGGTGCTGGTGGTCTATGAGCCGGCAAAAGTCAGCTACGAGCAGCTTCTGAAAATGTTCTGGGAGCTGCACAACCCGACCCAGGGCATGCGCCAGGGGAACGACATCGGCACCCAGTACCGTTCGGTGATCTATGCCACCACCCCGGCTCAACTGGCGGCTGCCAAACACAGCGAGCAAGTCTTCCAGGCCGAGTTGACCAAGGCCGGCAAAGGCACTATCACGACCGAAATCGAAGAAGCTCCGACGTTCTACTTCGCCGAGGCCTACCACCAGCAGTACCTGGCGAAGAACCCTGAGGGCTATTGCGGGATTGGCGGTACGGGCGTGACCTGCCCGATCTGACTTTTACACCCAGACCCAGCGTGGGAGCTGGGCTTGTGGGAGCAAGGCTTGCCCTCGATGCGGCGGCACATTCAACATCAATGCAGCTGAACCACCGTCATCGCGAGCAAGCTCAGCTCCCACAGGGATTTGTGTCAATTGCAGTTCTGTGAATACCCCACAACCCATGTGGAAGCGAGCTTGCTCGCGATGCGGCGGCACATTCAACATCAATGCAGCTGAACCACCGTCATCGCGAGCAAGCTCAGCTCCCACAGGGATTTGTGTCGGTTGCAGTTCTGTGAACACCCCACAACCCAAGTGGGAGCGAGCTTGCTCGCGATGGCGATGTGTCAGTCACCAGGATGCTGGGTGTACCGGCCTCATCGCGAGCAAGCTCGGCTCCCACAGGGATTTTTGTCAGTTGCTGTTCTGTGAACACCGCACAACCCATGTGGGAGCGAGCCTGCTCGCGAAGGCGTCCTTCCAGACAACCTGAATGCATTGGCTCAATGATCAGCTCTCAGCGATCAACCAATCCATCTGCCACCCACCCTGGGTCTGCCCTAGCTTTTTCGACAGCCACGGCAGCAGTTCACGCAACTCTTGCTCCAGCCCCCACGGCGGATTGGCAATCGCCAGGCCGGAGCCGTTCAGGCTGTTGGGCGTCGCCAATGGATGCACCAGCAGCTCCACGCGCAACAGCTTTGGCGCGCCCGTGCCGGCCAGGTCCTGATAGAAGCGGCGCAACATCCGCTGGTCCTTCACCGGGTACCAGATCGCCGCCACCGTCTGGCGCATCCGGCCAATGGCTTCCTTGAGGGAGGCGGCGCAGCGCTGCATCTCATCCAGCTGTTCGAAGGGCGGATCGATCAGCATCAGGGCACGCTTCTCTGCCACCGGCAGCAGCGCCCGCGGCACATGCCAGCCCTCCCCCAGGTGCACCGCCACGCGACGGTCGCCTTTCATGTTGTCCTTGAGCAACACGCCATCTTCAGGGTGTTTCTCATTGAGCAGCACACGGTCCTGGGAGCGGGTCAGGCGCCGCGCCAGTTCCGGCGAGCCCGGGTAATAGCGCAACTGCCCGTCCGGGTTCATCTCATGCAGCACCTTCATGTAATCGGCAGTCAGCGGCGGCAGATCGCTCTCGCCCCACAACCGCGCAATGCCTTCCAGGTACTCACCGGTACGGTTGGCCTGGTCACCCTGCAGGTCGTACAGCCCGATGCCCGCGTGGGTATCGAGGTAGGCGAAGGGCTGCTCCTTGCGCGACATCAAGGCGATGAGGCGGGTCAAGGTCAGGTGTTTGAACACATCGGCGTGATTGCCGGCGTGGAAGGCGTGGCGATAATTCATGGCGGCTCCTGCGAAGGGCGACGAGTTTACCTCGAAGCGCGTCGGACGTCAGGGGTTCGCAGCCTAGCGGACAGGCCACCATCAGCCCAGCTCTCGCAGCAAATACGCCTGCAATGGCGCCATTTGCGTCTCAACCGCCGCCGATCGCTCAAGAAAGTGGGCAATCTTGCAGCGCAGGATGCTGTGGTCGACCCGCTCGAACACATGCGGATGCTCTTCACCCAGCCAAGTGAGCACGTTGTCCAGCAGACAGTCCGTCGGCTCCTCGGCCATTGCCTCCAACAGTGCCACGGGTACCTGCCACCAGGGAAAAGCCTGGGCCGGCCGCTGGGCATTTCCCACGACCTCAAGAGATTGCCCATTGATCAGGCAGCGCTTGATGACTGGCAAGAGTTGCCCGGCCTCCACCTCCGTCGATTGCAGGATCGGCCACACGAAGCGCCCATCCCAAAAGCGCAGGAAGACGGGTTTGCCACTGGGCAACAGCACCTGCGTGAGCCCTCGCAAGTGTTCGGCAAGGATTTGCTGGCTTACACACGAAACCGCCAGCCACCCCCAATCCAGGGAGTCGGTGGCGGCAATCCAATCAATAAACCCACTGTCTACGCTGACCAGTCCTACATAGGGCATGACCGCTTCCCAATCGGCGTACGGCGTATCGGCCCAGATCGGGCTGGCTGTCGAGTTCATCGAGCGCCTCCAGGCCGACAACGCCCCGGCGCTGCTGGCATTGCTGAAAATGGCGAAAAGTTGTTCGGAGGCCTGCAAAGGGTGGGCCTCAAGCCAGGCGCGGGGAGATTGATCGCTGTTCATGGACACCCCGAGGCATCGACAGGTTTGTGAAAGACCGACGGCGCTGCACAGGCGCCGTTTCTGCAACGCTCACATTCCTCGCAGAACGGCGCCGAGCCTTGAAAACTAAGGATCTGCGCAAGGGAAAGCGCAGGCGCCGCCGCAGCGACCAGCGTCTCGGCGCTGCCTGGAGCGCCGGACGCCGCGCTCATGACCGCCATCGGCGCCCCACCGACCTCGATGGGTACGCTGCTGGAAATCCCACCGGCGCCGATGTTGATCCAATGGCCGCCGGCCTGAAGGGTCACGCTGGCGCCCCCTTCCAGGACCACATGCTGGCCGGCGCTGACATGAAACTGCTGGCTGGCACTCAGGACCTGGCTGGTGACACGAATATGCCGCTCGCCACTCACCAGCAGATGATCGTCCTGCCGTACTTCCGCCCGGCGCGCACCATGGGTAAGGCGCTGCTCATCAGCCTTGAGCTCGTGCCGTGCCGTACCGGCGACAACGATGCTGCGTTCATGATCGACCTGCACCCGCTGGTCATGCAGCACATGCTGGGTCCAGTTGCGCTGGGCCCGCAGGTAGATCTCCTCGGCGCCCTTGCGATCCTCGATGCGCAATTCGTTGTAGCCTCCCCCGCCGGGGCTGCTCTGGCTGCGCAACACGCTGCGGGTCTTGTCCGCCGGCAGGTCCAGCGGCACCGGGTTGGCGCCGTTGGGCAGGCACCCGACGACCAACGGCTTGTCCACGTCGCCATCGATGAACCCCACCAGGACTTCCATCCCGACCCGGGGGATCATCACTGCGCCATAGCGATCGTGGGCCCAACCGGAGGCCACGCGCAGCCAGCAGCTCGAATGCTCATCGCATTGACCGTCGCGATCCCAGACCAGTTGCACCTTGACCCGTCCGAATTCATCGCAATGGATCTCGCTGCCGACCGGCCCGGTGACCATCGCCGACTGATAACCATGGGCGCGGGGTTTTTCGTGATGCTGGGGTGGCCGAAAGAACACGTCCCATGGCGTGGCGAGAAAGGTATTTTTGTAGCCTTGGAATTCATCCGCGCCGACGGCGGCTGTTTCTTCCAGCACCTGCGGTTGACGGCCATGATGGTCGATCTGGGTCAGGAGCCAAAGATCATTCCACGGTTCCCGGGGATGCTCCTTGATACGCATGAAGTGTCCGCTGACCAGGGCGCTCTCATCGCTGCAGCCTTCTGCCACGCAGTGGTCGGCGCCATGGCGTTCAAGGGCGCGCCGGGTCAGATGCTTGCCGTCGTCACGGGCAGCGAAACCGCCGGGGTAGTGATAGTCCTCGAGCACAGGGCGCTGCCGATTGTCGAGGTGGGTTTGCAGTAACAGTCCGGGTTTGCGGAAGTCGTAGTCACGCAACGTCACGGCCGTGGTACGGGTCTGGAGCCGTACCGCCAGGCGCTTGATGGCCGGCCCGGCGGCGGCCATGCCGCTGTCCGGCAGGTATAGCGTCGGCTCAGGCAGGCGGGGAAACACCGTCTGGTCGTCACCGAACACCAGCAGATGGCTATCAGGGCAGTGCCTGAAGTGATAATGGATGCCGACTTCGGCGCAGATCCGCTCGATGAACGCCAGGTCGCTTTCGCCATACTGCACACAATACTCGCGCTCGGGGTATTGTCCGCCAAGCGTGAACTGGCAGGCATCCGCCAGGATCCCATGTTCCTTCAACACCCGGGCGACGATATCGGGCACGCTCAGGTGCTGGAAAATCCGCTGGTTGATGCGATGGCGCAAGTAGGCCAGGCGGGGCACCAGGCTGATCTGATAACGGGTCAGGCGCTTGCCCGAATCCCCCTGGGCCACGCTATAGATCTGACCGTGTATGCCACCGCCGAAATCATCGAACCCCAGAAATGCCTGGCAATGCAGGAGCTCTTCCAGCGCCAGGTCAGACCGCTCGCTGACCAGGTCCAGGTCGAAGCGATAGGGCTGGCTGATGGCTTCCTTGCCCTTGAATTCAAGCACCTTGAGCTCATTCGGCCCGCTGTCGAGTGTCAGCGTGAAACGCGGTTGGTTGGCAGGCGGGAACATCCGATGTGCCTCTGCGAAATGGAGGCCGGCGATTCTGCACGAGCGATAGGGGCAGTGGATTGAAGGTCAGGAAAAACAGATTTGCCCTACACCCAATAAGCTAAAAGCCGCAGAACCTGATGCATTTTCCGATAGACATTCCAGGCATCGCCGCCAACCGCAACCGCCCTACAAACGAATCAGCCGTTTCCTGCAACGTTGGCGATTTCTGGGTTTTGGTGGGCGTGATAACGTGCCTTGGTCGCAAAAAAGCAAAGGACGCACGGCATGACGACACGTTACGCAAAAATCGCAATGACCCTGGCGCTCGCCGCATTCGCCTTCATGACCGTGTTCAATAACGTCACGGACTACAGCTCCAACTTCAATTTCGTCCATCACGTACTGAGCATGGATACTACCTTTCCCGACAATGCCGCCCGGTATCGGACCATCGATCAACCGTGGATGTGGCACGGCGCCTATTGGCTGATTATCCTCGGCGAAGCGATGACGGCAGGGTTGCTGGGCTACGGCGCACTGGAACTGTGGCTGGCACGCCAGGCCGAGGCTGCGGTTTTCGCCCGCGCCAAGCGCTGGGCCGTTGCCGGCCTGACGGTGGGCTTCTTCGTCTGGTTCTTTGGTTTCATGGTCGTCGGTGGCGAGTGGTTCCTGATGTGGCAATCAGAAATTTGGAATGGCCAGGACGCTGCGTTCAGGTTCTACATGGCGATTTTGGGCGTGTTGATCTTTCTCAACCAGCCCGACGCCAACCCGGACTGACATCCATAAAAAACGGCCCGCCTCCATTGGAGACGGGCCGTTTTTCATGCAAACCCTCCCGCGAGCCATCGGGGGCTCGCTGAAGGCCTTACTGGTTCAGGCGAAAATCTTTTTCCGCCGCGTCGAAGCGCTGCAGCATACCCGCGGTAGGCGAGCCCATCTTGCTGACAATGTAGATGGCCAGGCTGGCGAAGATGAAGCCCGGGATGATTTCGTACAGGCCCAGCAACGCGAAATGCTTCCAGACGATCACGGTGATCGCACCCACCAGGATGCCGGCAAGCGCGCCATTGCGGGTCATGTTCTTCCAGATCACGGAGATCAGGACAACAGGGCCGAAGGCGGCACCAAAACCGGCCCAGGCGTAGCTCACCAGGCCCAGTACACGGTTTTCCGGGTTGGCGGCCAGGGCGATGGCGACCAAGGCCACCAACAGCACCATGGCACGGCCGACCCAGACCAGTTCCAGCTGGGAAGCACCTTTACGCAGGAAGGTCTTGTAGAAGTCTTCGGTCAGGGCGCTGGAGCACACCAGCAACTGGCAGCTCAGGGTACTCATCACCGCCGCCAGGATGGCCGACAGCAACACACCGGCAACCCATGGGTTGAACAGGATCTTCGCCAGCTCGATGAACACCCGCTCAGGGTTCTCGGTCACAGGACCGGCCACGTCAGGGTGTGCCGAGAAGTAAGCGATACCGAAGAAACCCACGGCGACGGTGCCGCCCAGGCAGAGGATCATCCAGGTCATGGAGATGCGACGCGCCTTGGCGATCGACTTGACCGAATCCGCCGCCATGAAGCGCGCCAGGATGTGCGGCTGGCCGAAGTAGCCCAGGCCCCAGCCCATCAGCGAGATGATGCCGATGAAGGTGGTGTTTTTCAGCATATCGAACGACGTAGGGTCTTTTGCTTCGATGGCCAGGAATGTGGTGTCCACACCACCGGTAGCCAGCAGCACGATGATCGGCGTGAGGATCAGCGCGAAGATCATCAGGGTCGCTTGTACGGTGTCGGTCCAGCTCACGGCCAGGAAACCACCGACGAAGGTGTAGGCGATGGTCGCCGCAGCACCGGCCCACAGCGCGGTCTCGTAGGACATGCCGAAAGTGCTTTCGAACAGGCGGGCGCCGGCCACGATGCCGGAAGCGCAGTAGATGGTGAAGAACACCAGGATCACTACCGCAGAGATGATCCGCAGCAGGCCGCTCTTGTCTTCGAAACGGCTGGAGAAGTAGTCCGGCAGCGTCAGCGCGTCACCGTTGTGCTCGGTCTGTACCCGCAGGCGACCGGCCACGAACAGCCAGTTCAGGTAGGCACCGATGACCAGGCCGATGGCGATCCAGCTTTCCGACAGGCCGGACATGTAGATGGCACCCGGCAAACCCATCAACAACCAGCCGCTCATGTCGGAAGCACCGGCAGACAGTGCCGTCACAACGCTGCCCAGGCTGCGACCGCCCAGGATGTAGTCGGAAAGGTTGTTGGTGGAGCGGTAAGCCATCAGACCGATCAGGACCATGGCTGCGATATAGATCACGAAAGTGATCAAGGTGGGATTACTTACACTCATGAGTTACGCCCTGGCTTTGTTTTTATGTAGCGGTGGCAGTTGAAAGCGTCGACAACACAGACGTTGTAGCGACGATTTGCAGTCCCGCGAATTTATGACTGATGTTTCCCCAGGAAAGCCATCAGCCGATGCCCCTCGGTCTTGAACCGGTTGCACCTTGGCCGCGAATGCTATTCAACAAATCAAATAAGGTGCAACCAGTTTCGCTCGAATAAGTTGCACCTGATCGGTTTTATCGCAAAAACCGCGTTTTTTGCTCCCTTTTAGTGCAGTTCCCAGCACTCAGCTAGAAGCCAAAGCACTAAGCCGGTGCAGGATTGAAAGGGCCGTGTTTGCTTCCGGATGAACAGCCTGTCATTTCAAGAAAAAAAGGGTTGCACCCGGTTGCACCTCAATCATCCCGCAGCTAATCTTGCCGCCAGCTGATGCCACGCGATACGTGGTAAACATGAGGATAAAAATATGGCTACCACCACCCTTGGGGTCAAACTCGATGACCCGACCCGCGAACGCCTCAAGGCGGCCGCAACCTCGATTGATCGCACGCCGCATTGGCTGATCAAGCAGGCAATTTTCAATTACCTGGAAAAACTCGAGGGTGGTGCAACCCTGACCGAGCTGAACGGTTCACCTCGCACCGACAGTGATGATGCCGGCGATGTGCAGGTCGACCACGCTCACCAATGCTTCCTCGAATTTGCCGAGAGCATCCTGCCGCAATCGGTCCTGCGCGCCTCCATCACCGCCGCTTACCGTCGCCCTGAGCCGGAAGTGGTGCCGATGCTGATCGAGCAGGCCCGCCTGCCGGCGCAAATGGCCGAAGCCACCAACAAGCTGGCTGCTTCGATTGCGGAAAAACTGCGCAATCAGAAAAGTGCCGGCGGCCGTGCCGGTATCGTTCAGGGTTTGCTGCAGGAATTTTCCCTGTCGTCCCAGGAAGGTGTAGCACTGATGTGCCTGGCCGAGGCGCTGCTGCGCATCCCGGACAAAGGCACCCGTGACGCGCTGATCCGCGACAAGATCAGCACCGGCAACTGGCAGCCACACTTGGGCAACAGCCCGTCGCTGTTCGTCAACGCCGCCACTTGGGGCCTGCTGCTGACCGGCAAACTGGTCGCCACCCATAACGAAGCGGGCCTGACCTCCTCCCTGAGCCGCATCATCGGCAAGAGCGGCGAGCCGATGATCCGCAAGGGCGTCGACATGGCCATGCGCCTGATGGGCGAGCAGTTCGTCACCGGCGAAACCATCGCCGAGGCCCTGGCCAACGCCAGCAAGTTCGAAGCCAAAGGCTTCCGCTATTCCTACGACATGCTGGGTGAAGCCGCACTCACCGAACATGACGCCCAGAAGTACCTGGCCTCGTACGAACAAGCCATCCATTCGATCGGCAAAGCGTCCCACGGCCGCGGGATTTATGAAGGCCCAGGCATTTCCATCAAGCTGTCCGCCCTGCACCCGCGTTACAGCCGCGCCCAGTACGAGCGCGTCATGGACGAGCTGTACCCGCGCCTGCTGTCGCTGACCCTGCTGGCCAAGCAATACGACATCGGCCTGAACATCGACGCCGAAGAGGCCGACCGCCTCGAACTGTCGCTGGATCTGCTGGAGCGCCTGTGCTTCGAGCCGCAACTGACCGGCTGGAACGGCATCGGCTTCGTGATCCAGGCCTACCAGAAGCGTTGCCCATACGTGATCGACTACGTCATCGACCTGGCCCGCCGCAGCCGCCACCGGTTGATGATTCGCCTGGTAAAAGGTGCGTACTGGGACAGCGAGATCAAGCGCGCCCAGGTCGAAGGCCTGGAAGGCTATCCGGTCTATACCCGCAAGGTGTACACCGACGTGTCCTACATCGCTTGCGCCCGCAAGCTGCTGTCGGTGCCGGAAGTCATCTACCCGCAGTTCGCCACGCACAACGCCCATACCCTGGCAGCCATCTACCACATCGCCGGTCAGAACTATTACCCGGGCCAGTACGAATTCCAGTGCCTGCACGGCATGGGTGAACCGCTGTACGAACAGGTTGTAGGCAAGGTTTCCGAAGGCAAGCTGAACCGTCCGTGCCGTGTGTACGCTCCGGTCGGCACCCACGAAACACTGCTGGCGTACCTGGTACGTCGCCTGCTGGAAAACGGCGCGAACACTTCGTTCGTCAACCGTATCGCCGACCAGTCCATCTCGATTCAGGAGCTGGTGGCCGATCCAGTGGCCAGCATCGAGCAAATGGCGACGCTGGAAGGCGGTTTCGGCCTGCCGCACCCGCGCATCCCACTGCCGCGCGATTTGTATGGCAGCGACCGCGCCAACTCCAGCGGCATCGACCTGGCCAACGAACATCGTTTGGCGTCGCTGTCCTGTGCCCTGCTGGCCACTGCCCATAACGATTGGAAAGCCGTGCCGATGCTCGGCTGTGCCGCCAGCGAAGAAACCCCGGCCCCCGTACTGAACCCGTCCGATCACCGCGACGTGGTTGGCCATGTGCAGGAAGCCACGGTCGCCGACGTCGACAACGCCATCCAGTGCGCCCTCAATGCCGCGCCAATCTGGCAGGCCACGCCGCCAGCCGAACGCGCCGCGATCCTGGAGCGTGCCGCCGACCTGATGGAAGGTGAGATCCAGCCGCTGATGGGCCTGCTGGCCCGCGAAGCCGGCAAGACCTTCGCCAACGCCATTGCCGAAGTGCGTGAAGCCGTGGATTTCCTGCGCTACTACGCGGTGCAGGCGCGCAACGATTTCACCAACGATGCCCACCGCCCACTGGGTCCGGTGGTCTGCATCAGCCCGTGGAACTTCCCGCTGGCGATTTTCAGCGGCCAGGTCGCCGCCGCCCTGGCCGCCGGCAACCCGGTGTTGGCCAAGCCCGCCGAGCAGACGCCATTGGTGGCTGCCCAGGCTGTGCGCCTGATGCTCGAAGCCGGCATTCCGGAAGGCGTGCTGCAATTGCTGCCGGGCCGTGGCGAAACCGTCGGCGCCCGCCTGGTGGGTGACGAGCGAGTCAAAGGCGTAATGTTCACCGGCTCCACCGAAGTCGCTCGCCTGCTGCAACGCAACATCGCCGGTCGCCTGGACAACCAGGGCCGTCCGATCCCGCTGATCGCCGAAACCGGCGGCCAGAACGCCATGATCGTCGACTCCTCGGCGCTGACCGAACAAGTGGTCATCGACGTGGTGTCGTCGGCCTTCGACAGTGCCGGCCAGCGTTGCTCGGCCCTGCGGGTCCTGTGCCTGCAGGAAGATTCCGCCGACCGTGTCATCGAAATGCTCAAGGGCGCCATGGCCGAATCGCGCCTCGGCAACCCTGAGCGTCTGTCCGTGGACATCGGCCCGGTGATCGACGCCGAAGCCAAGGCCGGCATCGAGAAACACATCCAGGCCATGCGCGACAAAGGTCGCACCGTGTACCAGATGGCAATCGCCGACAGCGACGAGTGCAAGCGCGGCACCTTTGTCATGCCAACCCTGATCGAGCTGGAAAGCTTCGACGAGCTGCAGCGCGAGATCTTCGGCCCGGTGCTGCACGTGGTGCGCTACAAGCGCAAGGAACTGGACCAGTTGATCAACCAGATCAACGCTTCCGGCTACGGCCTGACCCTGGGCGTACACACGCGCATCGACGAGACCATCGCCAAGGTCATCGACAATGTGCATGCCGGCAACGTCTACGTGAACCGCAACATTGTCGGCGCCGTGGTCGGCGTACAGCCGTTTGGCGGCGAAGGCCTGTCGGGCACCGGCCCCAAGGCCGGTGGTCCGCTGTACCTGTATCGCCTGTTGTCGACACGTCCTACGGACGCGATCCAACAGTCCTTCGTCCGTGGTGATGCCCTGACTGCGCCGGACCTGCGCTTGCGCGACGCCATGAGCAAACCGCTGACCGCCCTGCAAGCCTGGGCCGACAGCCAGAAGCTCGCCGAACTGAGCGCCCTGTGCGTGCAGTTCGCGGCCCAATCGCAAAGCGGTATCACCCGCCAGTTGACCGGGCCGACCGGCGAACGCAACAGCTACGCGATCCTGCCGCGCGAGCATGTGTTGTGCCTGGCCGACGTGGAAGGCGACCTGCTGACGCAACTGGCGGCCGTACTGGCCGTGGGCGGCTCGGCCGTGTGGCCGGAAACCGACGCGAGCAAGGCCTTGTTCGCACGCTTGCCGAAGGAGATCCAGGCACGCATCCAACGGGTTGCCGACTGGACCAAGGACGAGGTCCTGTTCGACGCTGTCCTGCACCATGGCGATTCGGATCAACTGCGCGGCGTCTGCCAGCAGGTGGCCAAGCGCGCTGGCGCCATCGTCGGGGTCCATGGCTTGTCCCAGGGCGAAACCAGCGTGGCGCTCGAGCGCCTGGTGATCGAGCGAGCCTTGAGCGTCAACACCGCCGCCGCGGGTGGTAACGCCAGCTTGATGACTATCGGCTAAACCGCTGTAGACCAGGCACCTGCAATGGGTGCCTGGTAGTAGAAAATCCCTGTGGGAGCGAGCTTGCTCGCGATAGCGGTGGTTCAGTCAGGAATGTTGTCGACTGAGATACCGCTATCG
>NZ_CAKKMI010000038.1:0-62337 GCF_918698105.1 Pseudomonas brassicacearum
CCACCCAACAGATAGACCGGCCTGTTGAAGCCCTCGATCAACCGCGCCGCCTCGGCCCACCCCAACGGCTGTGCGTCGGGATGGGTCTGGGTCGGTTGCACCGGTGAGAGTGTCACGAAGTCCACGTCCATCTGCTGCGCCAAGGACAGTTCCTCTGCGTTATGGCAGGAGGCCGCCAGCCAGCGGTCCTTGCCAAACGGTCGACCGGCCGCGGCATGCTTGCGCAGTTGCGCGGCAGTAATGTGCCAGCCAGCGGAAGGAAAATCCCCCAGCCATTCGAACGGCCCCTTGAGCATCAGCTGGGCCTTGCCGGCACACAGCCCCGCCGCATCCACCGCCAGATCGCGGTATTTCGGGTCGTAGCCGCCGGGCGCCCGTAGCTGGAGCAACTTGATTCCGCCGGCAATCGCCTGCTGCATGCCGCGCAGCAAGGCTGGCGTCTCAAGGCCGTCAGGCGTGATCAGGTACTCGCCCGGCAAACGGGCCGCCGCGACGATCGGCTGATTGGCCGCCGGAAACTCATGGTTCGTCAGGTCGCGGGCCGTCACCCAGGCCAACGGCTGCCCTTCGGCGCCGTGGGGTTCGCCAGTGAACGCCGAGACTTCCCAGACATCCAGCAATACCTGTTTGTCCGGGTAATCGTGACGTACCTTGATCAACGGCCGGGCGGCGTCGACGACAATGCCCAGCTCTTCGTGAAGTTCGCGGGCCAGGGCGGTTTCGACGGATTCATCGGCCTCGACCTTGCCACCGGGGAATTCCCACAAGCCACCCTGGTGCTGGGTGTCGGCCCGTCGGGCGATCAGGATTTTGCCGGCGGCATCGCGAATGACCGCTGCCGCCACATGGACTCGTTTCACCGCGCAGTGTCCTCCAGGCCAGCTTGTTGCCACGCCTTGAACGCTGGCCATTGATATAGGGTTTCGACGTAGGCCGCGTCGACTTCCGGCAGCTCTATCTGATAGGTGCGCAAGCGCACGGCAACCGGAGCAAAAAACGCATCGGCCAGGCTCAGGGTACCAAACAGATAAGGACCGGTTTCGGTGGCCGTCGCACGGCACTCCGCCCATAGCGCCAGCATCCGCTGGATTTCCGTCTGCACTTCAGATGGCATCGGCGACAACGGCGCATCGTGCAGCAGGTCCATGGGCATGTGGCTGCGCAAGGCGAAAAAACCGCTGTGCATTTGCGCACAGGCCGAGCGTGCCTGGGCCCGGGCGGCCACATCCTTGGGCCAGAGATTGGCCTCTGGAAACTGTTCGGCCAGGTATTCGGCAATCGCCAGGGAATCGGCGATCACGCCGAATTCGGTCTTGAGCAAAGGGACCTTGGCCGTGGCCGAATACTTGAGCAGCTTCTGGCGGGTGTCGGGCTGGTCGAGCCTGACCAGCTCTTCGGTGTACTTCGCGCCGGTCAGCGCCAGGGCCAACGCGCCGCGCAGGGACCAGGAAGATAGATCTTTGTCGCCGATGATCAGGTGCAGGCTCATGTCTGGATCCCTTTCTTATGGTTCTGAGGTGTCTGTTCTGACGCCATCGCGAGCAAGCTCGCTCCCACAGTGGATTTGTGTTGAGACCACTATCGATGCCACTCAACAAATCCCTGTGGGAGCGAGCTTGCTCGCGATTGGAGCAGCTCGGTCCCGAGCCTGTTAAGTCCGGTACTCAGCGTTGATCTTGACGTACTCGTGGGACAGGTCGGTGGTCCAGATCGTTTCGCTGCAATCCCCACGCCCCAGCTCGATACGGATGGTGATCTCTTCCTGCTGCATCACCGCTGCGCCCTGGGCTTCGGTGTAGGTCGCAGCGCGAGCGCCTTGGCTGGCGATGCAGACTTCACCGAGGAACACGTCGATCTTGCTCACGTCCAGCTCAGGCACGCCGGCACGGCCAACGGCGGCGAGGATCCGGCCCCAGTTCGGGTCGGAGGCGAACAGCGCGGTCTTGATCAGCGGCGAGTGGGCCACGGTGTAGCCGACATCCAGGCATTCCTGGTGATTGCCTCCGCCGTTGACCTGCACGGTCACGAACTTGGTCGCGCCTTCGCCATCACGGACGATGGCCTGGGCCACTTCCATGCACACTTCGAACACCGCCTGCTTCAGGGCGGCGAACAGAGGGCCGCTGGCTTCGGTGATTTCCGGGAGGTTGGCCTTGCCGGTGGCGATCAGCATGCAGCAGTCGTTGGTGGACGTGTCGCCGTCGATGGTGATGCGGTTGAACGACTTGTTGGCACCGTCAAGCATCAGGTCTTGCAGCACCTGGCGCGAGACTTTGGCGTCGGTAGCGATGTAGCCGAGCATGGTCGCCATGTTCGGGCGGATCATGCCGGCGCCTTTGCTGATGCCGGTGACGGTGATGGTCACGCCGTCGTGCTGGAACTGGCGGCTCGCGCCCTTGGGCAGGGTGTCGGTGGTCATGATGCCGGTGGCGGCTGCGGCCCAGTTGTTTTCCGACAGGTCATCGAGAGCGGCTTGCAGTGCGCCTTCGATCTTTTCGACCGGCAGTGGCTCGCCGATCACGCCGGTGGAATACGGCAGCACCTGGCTGGCATCGACACCGGCCAGTTCCGCCAGCTTGGCGCAGGTGCGTTCGGCAGCGGCCAGGCCTGGCGCGCCGGTGCCGGCGTTGGCGTTACCGGTGTTGGTCAGCAGGTAACGCACCGGCCCCTGCACGCGCTGCTTGGCCAGGATCACCGGCGCTGCGCAAAAGGCGTTGAGGGTGAACACGCCAGCGACCGTCGAGCCTTCGGCGCAACGCATGACCACGACGTCCTTGCGCCCGGGGCGCTTGATGCCCGCCGAGGCAATACCGAGTTCAAAACCGGCAACCGGGTGCAACGTTGGCAACGGACCAAGACCAACAGCCATGAATGCGCTCCTTAAATGAGATGTATATCGGCACCGTCTCCATCGGGACGGTAGATCAAATGGCAAAACGCCGCGACGGCTGGAAGCCGGTCGCGGCGCGGGTCGTTCAGCGTTGAAACGGGATTATTGGATCTGTCCGTGGCAATGCTTGTACTTCTTGCCCGAACCGCAATAGCACAGCTCGTTACGGCCCAGCTTCTGCTCGTTGCGCACCGGTGCGGTCGCCAAGGCGACATCCACATCGACGCCCTCTTCGGCGACCACTTCCAGGCCCGGGGCTTCGGCGTGTTCGAACTGCATGCGCGCGGCCAGGGCTTCGGCTTCCTGGCGCAGGCGGGCTTCTTCTTCGGCCGGGTCTTCGCGGCGAACCTGAACGTGGGACAGCACACGGATCGAGTCGCGCTTGATCGAGTCGAGCAACTCGGAGAACAGCGTGTAGGACTCGCGCTTGTACTCCTGCTTCGGGTTCTTCTGGGCGTAACCACGCAAATGGATACCGTGACGCAGGTGGTCCATGGTCGACAGGTGGTCTTTCCACAAGTCGTCCAGTACCCGCAGCACAATCTGCTTCTCGAAAGAACGCAGCGCCTCGGCGCCCGCCTGGTCTTCCTTCTCGTTGTAGGCGGCGATCAGTTCGGCGAGCAGTTTCTCGCGCAGGGTTTCTTCGTACAGGTGATCGTCTTCGTCGAGCCATTGCTGGATCGGCAATGCCACGCCGAAGTCGCTCTGCAAGGCAGCTTCCAGGCCGGCAACGTCCCACTGTTCCGGCAGCGATTGCGGCGGGATATGGGCGCTGACGGTGGCGTTGAGCACGTCCTGGCGGAAATCGGCGATGGTTTCGCCAATGTTGTCGGCGGCCAACAAACTGTTACGCATGTGATAAATCACTTTACGCTGTTCGTTGTTGACGTCATCGAACTCGAGCAATTGCTTACGGATATCGAAGTTGCGGCCTTCGACCTTGCGCTGGGCCTTCTCGATGGCGTTGGTCACCATGCGGTGCTCGATCGCCTCGCCCGGTTGCATGCCCAGGGCCTTCATGAAGTTCTTCACCCGGTCAGAGGCGAAGATGCGCATCAGGCTGTCTTCCAGGGACAGGTAGAAACGGCTGGAACCGGCGTCGCCTTGGCGCCCGGCACGGCCACGCAGCTGGTTGTCGATACGGCGCGACTCGTGACGCTCGGAAGCGATCACCTGCAAACCGCCGGACTCCAGCACCTGCTGGTGACGTTTCTGCCAGTCGGCCTTGATCTGCGCGATCTGCTCGGGGGTCGGGTTTTCCAGGCTGGCGACTTCCACTTCCCAGTTGCCGCCCAGCAGGATGTCGGTACCACGACCGGCCATGTTGGTGGCGATGGTCAGCGCACCCGGGCGACCGGCCTGGGCGATGATCTCGGCTTCCTTCTCGTGGAACTTGGCGTTGAGGACCTTGTGCTCGATACCTTCCTTGTTGAGCAGGGCGGACATGTGCTCGGAAGTCTCGATGGTGGCGGTACCCACCAGGATCGGACGGCCCTGGGCCATGCCATCCTTGATGTCGTTGATGATCGCCGCGTACTTCTCTTCGGCGGTCAGGAACACCAGGTCGTTGTAGTCTTTACGGGCCAGCGGCTTGTTCGGCGGAATCACCACCACTTGCAGGCCGTAGATCTGGTGGAATTCGAACGCTTCGGTGTCAGCGGTACCGGTCATGCCGGACAGCTTGTTGTACAGGCGGAAGTAGTTCTGGAAGGTGGTCGAGGCCAGTGTCTGGCTCTCGGCCTGGATGTTCAGGCCTTCCTTCGCTTCGATGGCCTGGTGCAGGCCTTCGGACAGGCGACGGCCCGGCATGGTACGGCCGGTGTGTTCGTCCACCAGTACGACCTGGCCGTCCTGCACGATGTATTCGACGTTGCGATGGAACAGCTTGTGCGCGCGCAGGCCAGCATAAACGTGGGTCAGCAGGCCCAGGTTGTGGGCCGAGTACAGGCTCTCGCCTTCGGCCAGCAAGCCAACGCGGGTGAGCATTTCCTCGACGAACTGGTGCCCGGCTTCGTTGAGTTCGACCTGGCGGGTCTTCTCGTCAACGGTGTAGTGCCCGGCTTGGGTCACTTCGCCTTCGACTTCCTCGACGTGCAAATTGAGCTGCGGGATCAGCTTGTTGATCTCGATGTACAGCTTGGAGCTGTCCTCGGCCTGACCGGAAATGATCAGCGGGGTACGGGCTTCGTCGATGAGGATGGAGTCGACTTCGTCGATCACGGCAAAATTGAGTTCACGCTGGAATTTTTCTTCCATGCTGAACGCCATGTTGTCGCGCAGGTAGTCGAACCCGAATTCGTTGTTGGTGCCGTAGGTGATGTCGGCGGCGTAGGCGGCGCGCTTCTCTTCCGGCGGCTGGAACGGCGTGACAACGCCAACGGTCAGGCCGAGGAATTCGTAGAGCGGGCGCATCCAGTTGGCGTCGCGACGGGCCAGGTAGTCGTTGACTGTCACGACGTGCACGCCCTTGCCGGACAGCGCGTTGAGGTACACGCCCAGGGTCGCCACGAGGGTCTTGCCCTCACCGGTACGCATTTCGGCGATCTTGCCTTCGTGCAAGGTCATGCCGCCGATCAACTGAACGTCGAAGTGGCGCATGCCCATGATCCGCTTGCCGGCTTCACGGGCGACCGCAAAGGCTTCAGGCAGGAGCTGGTCAAGGGTTTCCCCCTTGGCGATGCGGTCCTTGAATTCGGCAGTCTTGGCGCGTAACTGATCGTCCGAAAGGGCCACCATTTGCTCTTCGAAGGCATTGACAGTCTGTACCGTCTTGAGCATGCGTTTGACTTCACGCTCGTTCTTGCTTCCAAAAAGTTTCTTTAACAAAGGCGCAAACATATCGGCAGGATCTTCCACACTAAAGGGATGGAGGGCGGCCCCGTGAGTCGCCCGTGCAGCCCTCATGGCCGCATGCGAACGAGCATTCTACCCGGAAACGATGGAGAGGAAAGTGGCGTTATTCCACGATGCTGGCACAGCGCTGTGACGGGGCTTGCATAAAATAAGGGCTTTTGCGTGAACTTCAACCCACCCAGCGCAGAAGTTACTCATTGATTGTGCAGCCAGAAAGCCGCTGGGCGAGAGGGTCGAGGCGCATCCGGCGCTTTCTGCTACCATGGCGCCTCTGTCACTTGCGGTATTCATTCATGGCCTTTCGCCCTCTTCCAGCCAAGGCACCCGCCGTTCTGCTGCGCGAAGCCAAGCCGCTGAAAGCCATCTTTGGCCACGCCAAACGCCTGGGCCACCTGCAACGCCTGCTCGACAGCCAGTTGCAGCCGGCCGCGCGCGAACATTGCCATGTGGCCTCCTGGCGCGAAGGCAGCTTGCTGCTGATCGTCACCGACGGCCACTGGGCCACGCGCCTGCGCTACCAGCAAAAACGCCTGCTGCGCCAACTCCAGGCGTTCGAAGAATTCGCCAATCTGACGCGAATCCTGTTCAAGGTACAACCGCCCACCGTCCAGGTCGGCGCCAAGGGGCACACGCTGGATCTGTCCACCGACGCCGCCGCGACCATCCAGGCCACCGCCGATGGCATCACCGATCCCAACCTGCGGGCGGCGCTGGAGCGGTTGGCGGCGCATGCGCGGCCCAAGGATTGAGATTTTCGGCGCCTGTTGAATCGCTATCGCGAGCAGGCTCGCTCCCACAGGGGGATCTGCGGCGGGCACTTATTTCGTGTACGACGCCAAGCCCTTGTGGGAGCGAGCCTTCTCGCGATGGCGGCAGATCAGCCAGCCTATTTTTCGCCTGCTAAACCATCTTCGCGAGCAAGCTCGCTCTCACAGGGGGATCTGCGGCGGGCACCTATTTTGTGTACAACACCAAGCCCTTGTGGGAGCGAGCCTGCTCGCGATGGCGGCGAGTCAGCCAATATATTTTTCGCCTGCTAAACCGTCTTCGCGAGCAAGCCCGCTCCCACAGGGGGATCTGCGGCGGGCACCTATTTCGTGTACGACGCCGATACCTTGTGGGAGCGAGCCTGCTCGCGATGGCGGCAGATCAGCCAGCCTATTTATCGCCTGCTAGACCGGTTTCGCGAGCAAGCTCGCTCCCACAGGGGATCTGCGGCGCACACCTATTCGTGTATGACGCCAAGCCCTTGTGGGAGCGAGCTTGCTCGCGATGGCCGCGACTCGGTCCTAACTAACTACCGGCGCTTGCTGCCCCCCAGCAACGACCCCATCAACCCGCGCACCAATTGCCGGCCCAACTGATTGGCCGCCTGGCGCATGGCCGATTTCAATGCCTGGCCGGCCGCGGTGCCGAGCAATTCGCCGGCTTTTTCGGTGAAGCTCGGTTCTTCCGCCGTCGGCTTGCCCGGCGCCGCTTCGGCCTGCGGCTCCAGCCCTTTGCGGCCCATCAGCACTTCGTAGGCCGATTCGCGATCAATGGGTTTGTCATAGCGCCCTTGCAACGGCGAACTGGCGATCAACCCGGCGCGCTCGGCCTCGCTCAGCGGCCCGATGCGCGATTGCGGTGGCGCCACCAGCACCCGCTGGACCACTTCCGGCGTGCCTTTTTCCTGCAAGGTGCCCACCAAGGCTTCGCCGATGCCCAGTTCGGTCAGCACCGCCAGGGCATCGAACTGCGGGTTGGGCCGGAAACCGTCGGCCACTGCCCGCAGGGACTTCTGCTCCTTGGCAGTGAAGGCCCGCAGCCCGTGCTGGATGCGCAAGCCCAACTGCGCCAGCACGTCGTCCGGCAAGTCGCCCGGGGACTGGGTCACGAAATACACCCCCACGCCCTTGGAACGGATCAGCCGTACCACTTGTTCCAGGCGTTCCTGCAAGGCCTTGGGCGTCCCGGCGAAGAGCAGGTGCGCCTCGTCGAAGAACAGCGCCAGCAGCGGCTTGTCTGCGTCGCCGCGCTCGGGCAACTGCTCGAACAGCTCGGCCAGCAACCACAACAAGAACGTCGCGTAGACCTTCGGCGCTTCATGGACCAGACGGCTGGCGTCGAGCAAGTGAATGCGGCCACGGCCATCACTGGCCGGTTGCAGGATGTCTTCGAGCTGCAACGCCGGCTCGCCGAACAACGCGTCGGCGCCCTGCTGTTCCAAGGTGGACAAACGTCGCAACAACGCCTGGCTGGAGCCGGTGGTCATCAGGGCCGCGTCGTCCCCCAGCAACTCGGGGTTGTCCTTGAGATGGTTGAGCAGCGCCTTCAGGTCCTTGAGGTCCAGCAGCAACAGGCCTTCGCGGTCGGCCACCTTGAACGCGGCGTAGAGCGCCGACTGCTGGCTGTCGGTCAGTTCCAGCAGACTGCCGATCAACAACGGGCCCATTTCACTCAAGGTGGTGCGCAGTGGATGACCGGACTGGCCGTGGATATCCCACAAGGTCACCGGATAAGCCTGGGGCTTGTGATTGAGCCAAGGCATGCCGGCGATGCGCTCGGCGATCTTGCCCTGGGGGTTGCCCGCCGCGCCAAGGCCGCACAGGTCACCCTTGATGTCCGCCGCGAACACCGCCACGCCGGCGTCGCTGAACATCTCGGCCAGGCGTTGCAAGGTGACGGTCTTGCCGGTACCGGTAGCGCCCGCCACCAGACCATGACGGTTCGCCAGGCGCATGGCCTGGGCGATGGGCTGGCCGCTGAGGTCGGCGCCGATAACGAGTTGCGATGAGTCAGGCATGTGGTCACCCGTGGTGTTTGCGATATGACGCCATTTTGCACGCTTATATGAAAGCATGCCTGGCGCATTAAGGCTTGAATGCACAGTCAATACTGTATTTGGCCGGACCTATGTGGCGAGGGGATTTATCCCCGCTGGGCTGCGCAGCAGTCCTAAAGCAGCGCACTCCATCATCCTGGCGCACCGAGTTGCATGGTTTTGGGGCCGCTTCGCAGCCCAGCGGGGATAAATCCCCTCGCCAAAGAAATCTGCATAGCCACTACGTCACCACAACCCCAACCGAACATCTATTCTTACGGAAGGTCAACACTGGAGAACACTGACCGGAGGGACGTTCATCGTGCATATAGCGGACATAACCATGTTCTACGCTCCCGCCAGCGGAGGCGTGCGTACTTATCTGGATGCCAAGCACCGGCGCCTGGGCAATCGGCCCGGTATTCGCCACAGTCTGTTGATCCCCGGCGCGCATTTGAGCGAGCACGATGGGATCTACAAGGTTCCGGCCCCTGCATTGCCGTTCGGCAAGGGCTATCGCTTCCCCCTTCGCCTGGCCCCCTGGCGCAATGTCCTGCGCGATCTACAGCCCGACCTGATCGAAGTCGGCGATCCCTACCTCACGGCGTGGGCCGCGCTGGATGCCCGTCGCCAACTCGACGTGCCCGTCATCGGTTTCTATCACTCCGACCTGCCCCTGCTGGTCAGTAACCGCATGGGCAACTGGTTCACCCCCAACATCGAAGCTTATGTCAGCAAGTTGTACGGTAATTTCGACCGGGTCCTGGCGCCGAGCCAGGTCATGGCCGACAAACTGACCGGGTTGGGGGTCAAGAACGTCTACGTGCAACCGTTGGGCGTCGACCTGCAAACCTTCAACCCGGCCGCCCGTGACCCGGAGCTGCGCGCCGAGCTGGGCATCGCCGAAGACGCGCGCCTGCTGATTTTCGCCGGCCGCGGCTCCAAGGAAAAAAACCTGCCGGTATTGCTCAAGTGCATGAAACGCCTGGGCGAGCGCTACCACCTGCTGTTGGTGGGCTCGTCGATGCCCGCCGTGGTGCCGGACAACGTCACGGTGGTCGATGAATTCTGCCCGGCGCCGCAAGTCGCCCGGCTCATGGCCAGCGCCGATGCCCTGCTGCACGCCGGTGACCAGGAAACCTTCGGCCTGGTGATCCTCGAAGCCATGGCCAGCGGTATTCCCGTGGTGGCGGTGGCAGCCGGAGCTTTCACCGAAATCGTCCATGAGGACTGTGGCCTGTTGTGCACGCCCAACAATCCGCAGGCCATGGCCAATGCCGTGCGCCAACTGTTTGCCGAAGGCTGCCAGCGCCGAGGCCTGCTGGCGCGCCGGCATGTGGAGCGTCATTACGCCTGGGATACCGTGGTCAACAGCCTGCTGGGGCATTACTACGCCGTGCTCGGCGAACAGATGCCGTTGCTGGCCAATGGTTGAGGCGAGGTCCGTGCCGATGAATCACTCGCCCAGTGTCCTGTTTCGCAGATACGTTTCTTTCTTGGCGAGTGGCTGTTGTCGTCAGGCAAGGCGCCGCGACGAGTCATAGCCCGCTATGGCGAGGAGCGGCAACGCAGCATGACGACAACAGACACCGTCAAAAAGGAACAGTATTTGTGATACAGGACACTAGCGTCCTCTTGGTGTTGCACGACGTGGCACCGCAAACCTGGCCCGACTACCAGCCCTTCGTCGAAGCGGTTGACGCTCTTGGCCAGGTGCCGATGACCTGGTTGGTGGTGCCGGACTTTCATCGCAACAATGCCTTGGAGGCTCACCCCGGATTTCGGCGCCTGCTCGACAGCCGGGTCGAGCGCGGCGACGAACTGGTGTTGCATGGCTACTACCATTGCGACGACGGCCCTGTCGCCCGCCACCCCAAGGACTGGTTCATGCGCCGGGTCTATACCCATGAAGGTGAGTTCTACAACCTGTCCGAAGCCGCCGCCCTCGCCCGCCTGCGCACCGGGATCGAAACCTTTGAACGCTACCACTGGCCGCTGGAGGGTTTCGTCGCTCCGGCGTGGCTGATGAGCGAAGGCACGCGCCGGGCCTTGCGCCAGTTGCCCCTGAGCTACACCAGCGATACCCAACACCTTTATCGATTGCCCGACTTCACCGCCATCGACGCACCAGGGCTGGTCTGGAGCGCCCGCAGCGCCTGGCGCCGTGGCCTGTCGAAAGTCATCTGCGACCAACGCGAACAGCGCTGGCGCCAGGCCCCGGTGATTCGCCTGGGCCTGCACCCGGTGGACATGCGCCATGCCTTTTCCCGGGACTATTGGCTGCGCACCCTCGAACGCCTGCTCAACGACGGTCGTGTGCCCATGACCAAAGTCGGCTGGCTGGCGACCCAGGGGCTGCGGGTCAGCAGCGCCGCATGAAACGGCTGATCTGGTTGGGTGCCGCCCTACTCACGGCGCTACTGGTGCCGCTGCTGGTCGGTGGCGGGGAAATGTGGTCGCGGGTGCAGCGCTTTCCCTTGTCGCTACTGCTGGCCATGCTCGGCATGATCGTGCTGTGCTGGGGTTTGAACTCCGTGCGCTTGCGCCTGCTGCTAGGGGAACACCGTGGGCGCATCGGCGGGCTGAAAAGCATCGGCGTGGTGATGTCCACCGAGTTCGCCATGTGCGCGACGCCCGGTGGCAGTGGCGGCCCGCTGACGCTGATGGCCCTGCTGGCGCGCAACGGCGTGCGCCCGGCCCATGGCAGCGCGGTGTTTGCCATGGATCAGTTGAGCGACTTGCTGTTCTTCCTCTGCGCCTTGGTGGGCATTCTGTTTTACGCGCTGTTCCAGAACCTCAGCCAGCGCATGGAATGGATGCTGGCGTTAAGCGCGATTTCATTGTTTGGCGGGCTGTTCGGCTGCGTGCTGGTGGCCCGCTATCACCGCAGATTGATTCTGCTGGGCGCTCGACTGCTGCGCCACCTGCGCGTAAAAGCCGTCACCCGTCGACGCTGGGGGCGCAAGATCTTGAGCTTCCTGGCGGCGTTCGCCGACACATTGAAATTGCCAAAACAGACGCTGTTCCAGGTCTTCGGCCTGACCTGCCTGCATTGGGCGCTGCGCTACAGCGTGTTGTACCTGGCGTTGAAGGGGCTGGGGGCAGATTTGCAGTGGGCCTGGAGTTTCCTGATCCAGATGCTGTCCCTGAGTGCAGGACAGTTCAGCCTGCTGCCGGGCGGCGCCGGGGCGGCCGAATTGACCTCCGCGGCGCTGCTGGCCCCCATGGTGGGCAAATCCACCGCAGCGGCGGCGATTCTGATCTGGCGGGCGGTGACCTATTACTTCTATCTGGTGGCCGGCGGGCCGGTGTTCTTGCTGATGGTCGGGCGACCGTTACTCAAGAAACTGGTGAGGCTCAGGCAGGCCTGACGCATCACGGCTTCTGTTCGGCCTCGTCCTGGGGATGCAACTGCTCCCACAATTGCGCGGCATCGGGAAACTCAGTGCCGTCCTCCGGGCCCAACGCATCCGGGTCATAGCGGCTCAGGCAACCTTCGCCCAGGGTCGCTGGCGCCTTGGCGGTGGCTTTGTCCAATGGATCGGTCATGGCGAACCTCATGAAAAAAGGGCCTGGCGATCGCTCGTCCAGGCCCTTTGCAGTGTAGTCAGAACACCACGGTCTTGTTGCCGTGCACCAGCACCCGGTCTTCCAAGTGATAACGCAGGCCCCGGGCCAACACCATCTTCTCTACGTCACGGCCGAAACGCACCATGTCTTCGATGCTGTCGCTGTGGCTGACGCGCACCACGTCCTGCTCGATGATCGGGCCGGCATCGAGCTCTTCGGTCACGTAGTGACAGGTGGCGCCAATCAGCTTCACACCGCGCATCGACGCCTGGTGGTACGGCTTGGCACCGACGAACGACGGCAGGAAACTGTGGTGGATGTTGATGACCTTGTGAGCGTATTCGCGGCACAAGGCCGGCGGCAGGATCTGCATGTAGCGGGCCAGCACCACCACCTCGGCATCGTGCTGCTTGACCAGCCGCGAGACTTCGGCGAACGCCGGCTGCTTGTCCTGCGGGTCGACCGGCACGTGGTGGTAAGGGATGCCGTGCCATTCCACCATGCTGCGCAAGTCGTCATGGTTGGAAATCACACAGGCGATGTCGCAGTCGAGCTCATCGCTGTGCCAGCGGTGCAACAGGTCGGCCAGGCAGTGAGACTCACGACTGGCCATCAGCACCACGCGTTTTTTCTGCGCGGTGTCGGTGATACGCCAGTCCATCGAGAACTCTTCGGCAATGGGGGCAAACGCTTCACGGAAGGCTTCGATACCGAAGGGCAGCGAGTCGGCACGAATCTCGTGGCGCATGAAAAACCAACCACTTTGATTGTCCGAGTGATGGCTTGCTTCGGTGATCCAGCCGTTATGGGACGCCAGAAAGTTACTGACTTTAGCAACGATGCCGACGCGGTCCGGGCAAGCAATCACCAGACGAAAAGTGCGCATTAGGGAAACTCCAGAACTTCGCAAAGGCGGCCATTCTAGCCATTGCGCGGCAAAACTGCAGTATCGATGACACGCCACATCCTCGACGGCGGCCCCAGGTCGCGACGAACCTGGCCCGGGCGAGCAGGCTATATGTGTGAACAGATGTGAAGAGACTGTCAGGCTATTTAACTGCAACACCCATTTTTGTGGTGCAGCACTAATTAATTAAATAAAACACCGGTTAAATGTTTACTTGATGAAACTGTCTGATTACTATTGCCACACTGTGTCCTTGTCACCCGCGTCCTACATAAGGTAGTCCACATGTCCTTGATCAATGAATACCGCGCTACAGAAGAAGCCATCAAAGAACTGCAAGCTCGCCTGAAAAACCTGTCCCAAGACGACAAACTGCAAACCGAGCTTGAATTCGAAGGCAAACTGCGCACGCTGATGGGCGAATACTCCAAGTCGCTGCGCGACATCATTGCCCTGCTGGATCCAGAAGCCAAGTCGAGCAAAGCCCCACGTGGCGCCGTCAAAACTACCGGCACCAAACGCGCTCGCAAAGTTAAGCAATACAAGAACCCGCACAACGGCGAAGTCATCGAAACCAAAGGTGGCAACCACAAGACTCTGAAAGAGTGGAAAGCCAAGTGGGGCGGTGACGTGGTTGAAGGCTGGGCAACCCTGCTGGGCTAAGCTTCAGCGGTTCGCACCGTTCTTTGCGAACACAAAAACGCCAGCGATTGCTGGCGTTTTTTTTGCCTGTCACTTTTTCACTTCATCGCGGCTCAAGGCTTAAACGTTTGCGCAATTGCTGGCTGTAACCCTGCCACTCCTTGAGTACTTCTTGCTGCACTGGCGTAGACAGGGCCATCCACTCCCCCATCGCCGCTTCAAAACTTTCCAACGTATTAGGCGCGCCCCACTCCGGGGATGACAGCCGTTGTTGACAGAAAAGTCTCCAACGCTCGTGCTCTTCAGGATTCAACGTGTCTGGAAAGTTGCGCGCACGATATCGGAACAATAGTTCCGGCAAACGCTCATCATCAAAAGGCCAGCGTTCCTGGGTCAATTGCACCGGGTCCGCCATACGGACTTGTTCACATAAACGCCGATCGCGATCCCCCAAAAAACCTGCGTACAACTGTTGCTCGGGATCCTCGCTGGCGCTGAAATCCTCCCGACCATAAATAGCCTGAAGTTTATCCTGCCAAACTTTCTGTGCGTCAGTTAGCCGCAATGCCCGTTGCTGATAGCCCTCCATGTCCAGTTCCAGTCGCTGCTGGTCCTCGGCACGCAGCACCGACAAGGGCGCGATCACCGGGCATTTGTTGATATGGATAAGCTTGAGCGGCACCGGCAACTCACCTTCAAGCAATTCTTCACGGCGGGTATACAAACGCTGGCGCAGGCTTTCGGCATCGTGGTCCAGCAGACCCTGGGGGTCCAGGTGCAGGTCGCAGACGATCAGGGCGTTGCGGTTTTTCGGGTGCCAGGCCAGCGGCAGGACCACGCCGATGTAGTTGCGCGCCGCCGAGAAACGACCGGAAATATGCACCATGGGCTGCAACAGGCGGATCTGGTCCATCACCTTCTGTTTGCTGCGCAACTGGAACAGCCAGTCGTAGAGCCGGGGCTGCTGCCGGCGGATGAGGCGGGCCAGGGCGATGGTCGCGCGCACGTCCGACAACGCATCGTGGGCCTGGCCATGGTCGATGCCATTGGCGGCGGTCAGGCGCTCGAGCTTGAGGGTCACGCGACCGTCCTCTTGCGGCCAGACAATGCCTTGCGGGCGCAGCGCATAGGCCGCGCGCACCAGGTCGATCAAATCCCAGCGACTATTGCCGCCCTGCCATTCCCGCGCGTACGGGTCGAAGAAATTTCGATAGAGGCTGTAGCGGGTCATTTCATCGTCGAAGCGCAGGGTGTTGTAGCCGGCGCCACAGGTACCGGGCGCGGCCAGTTGGCTGTGGACACGGGTCATGAAGTCGGCTTCGCTCAAGCCTTTTTCGGCCAGGCGCGTCGGGGTGATACCGGTAATCGCACAGGCCGCCGGATGCGGCAGGATGTCATCGCTGGGCCGGCAATACAGGTTCACCGGTTCGTCGATTTCATTGAGCTCGAAATCGGTACGGATACCCGCCACCTGCAAGGGCCGGTCGCAACGCGGGTTGATGCCGGTGGTTTCGTAGTCGTACCAGAAAATGGAAGTCACGGGCTGTTCCTGAACTGAAGACTGGCGAAGTCTAGGCGCTCGAACCCGCCTGCGACCAGCAGTGCTGTAACTTTTGAAGACCAATACAGCGTTCCATCATCCATCCCATGTGGGAGCGAGCTCGCTCGCGATAGCGGTGCCTCAGCTTGCATCCATGTTGAATGGACTGCCGTCATCGCGAGCAAGCTCGCTCCCACAGTTGAACTGCGGTAGCCACGAATCTTGATGCAAACCATGAAATGACCTGCACAGTTCTATCGTTTGCCCGCACGAAGACTGCTAGCATCTGGGCCGAGATTGAACATTCGGTCTGGCCCATCACAGGTTGCCCATGCTCGAGACACCAGCACTGCAAAGGAACGCGACGCTGCCTGCGCCCCTGGACACGCGCTATCAGGTTGAAACGCCCGAAGGCATCGACCTGCCGCTGCGCCCGGCGGGATTGATGCCGCGTGCGATCGCTTTCGCCATCGACCTGGGCATACGCGGGCTGGTCCTGGGGCTTTTCTTCCTGGTCCTGGCGTTTTTCGGCGAACTGGGGATCGGCCTGGGGTCCATCCTGCTGTTTGTCGTCAGTTGGTGGTACATGGTGCTGTTCGAGGTGCTCAACCAGGGCCGCTCTCCCGGCAAGCAGATCATGGGGCTGCGCGTGGTGCAGGACGATGGCCGGCCCATTGGCTGGTCGGCGTCGTTGATCCGCAACCTGCTGCGCTTCGTCGACATGCTGCCCTTCGGCTATACCTTCGGGGCCATCAGTTGCCTGCAACATCCGGCGTTCAAACGCCTGGGCGATCTCGCGGCCGGCACACTGGTGGTGTATCGCGAACAGCCGGTCAAACGCCCTACATTGCCAATGGCAACGCCGATACGAACACCTTTCACCCTGAGCCTGAATGAGCAACGCGCCGTGCTGGGCTTCGCCGAACGCCAGGCAGAACTGTCCCCAGCGCGGGTCAACGAACTGGCTGCCATCCTGGCCGCGCCACTGAACGTCCAGGTGCCAAACGCCGCGGCCGAACTCAATGGCGTCGCCCGCGGCCTGCTGGGGCCAACATGAAGCAAAGCCTGTTCGAAAGCCGTCACCAAGGGGAATGGGAGCACCTGACCCGGCAACTCGACCAACTGGAGCGCAGCCGCAGCGTGCCCCAGAGCAGCGACTTCCCAGCCACCTACCGACGGCTCTGCCATCACCTGGCACTGGCCCAGGCCCGGGGCTACAGCAGCTTGCTGGTCGACACGCTGCAACAATTGGCGCTACGCGGTCACCAGCAACTCTACCGGGACCGCAGCCGACCCTCGGCCAGCCTCTCGGCGTTTATCCTGGTCGGCTTCCCTCGCCTGGTGCGTGAACAATGGCGATTCGTGCTGGCCGCCAGCCTGATGTTCCTGGGCAGCCTGGTGGGCATCGGGGTGCTGGTCTATCTGTTCCCGGAACTGGTCTACAGCGTGCTCGGCGCCGACGAAATCAGCCAGATCCGCAGCATGTATGACCCGGCGTCCGGGCACCTGGGGCGCTCCATCGAGCGGGCCGCCAGCGAAGACTGGGTCATGTTCGGTTATTACATCATGCACAACATCGGCATTGCCTTTCAGACCTTTGCCAGTGGCTTGATGTTTGGGCTGGGGAGCGCGTTCTTCCTGTTTTTCAATGGCCTGACCATTGGCGCGGTGGCCGGGCACCTGACCCAGATCGGCTCCGGCGCAACGTTCTGGTCGTTCGTGATCGGCCACGGCGCCTTCGAACTCACCGCCATCGCCCTGGCCGGGGCCGCGGGCCTGCAACTGGGCTGGGCCTTGATCGCGCCGGGACGCCTGACCCGAGGCGAGGCCCTGCGGCTCGCGGCGGGCAAAAGCGTACTGATGATCGGCGGTGTGATGCTGTTTTTGCTCATGGCCGCGTTCATCGAGGCCTACTGGTCTTCCAGCGCCGTGACACCCGTCACCAAATACACGGTGGGCGCCTTGTTGTGGCTGTTGGTGATCAGCTATCTGTCGCTTGCCGGACGGGTCCGCCATGCGCCTGAGTGACGCCACCGTCGTCATCCGCCCACGCACCACCTGGGAAGCCATGGACCTTGGGGTGTTGATGAGCCAGCAGCATCGACGCCTGCTGATGACCAGTTGGGCGATCATCACGCTGCCGGTGTACCTGTTGCTGACCCTGCTGCTATGGGATTCACCTTCGCTGGTGGTGATGCTGTTCTGGTGGTTGAAGCCGGCCTTCGACCGGTTGCCGCTGTACATTCTGTCCAAGGCGCTGTTTGGCGAAACCCCCACCTTGCGCCAGGCCCTGCGCCAGTGGCCTGCGCTGCTCAAGCCGCAGTTGCTGGCCAGCCTGACCTGGCGCCGGCTGAGCCTGAGCCGCAGCTTCCTGATGCCGGTGGTGCAACTCGAGGGGCTTAGCGGTGAGGCGCGGGCGCAGCGCTTGCGGGTATTGCAGCAACGTAACCGTGGCGCGGCGCAATGGTTGACCATCATCGGCATGCACCTGGAAACCGCCTTGTGGTTCGGCCTGATGGCCCTGTTCTATCTGTTCGTGCCGCAACAAGTCGAACTGCAATGGGATTGGGAGACACTGGTGTCTGCGGCCGAGCACGACTGGTTGTGGTTCGAACACCTGGTCAACTTCCTCTACCCGCTGCTGCTGATCTTGTGGGAGCCTGTGTATGTCGCCTGCGGCTTCAGCCTCTACCTGAACCGGCGCACGATCCTCGAGGCGTGGGACATCGAACTGGTGTTCCGGCGCCTGCGCCAGCGCCTGAGCGGCGTGGCCCCGGCATTGATGCTACTGGCGCTCATGCTGCTGCCGCTGGCGCCCCCGGCGTTTGCCGCCGAGGGCAGCGACGGCCCCGACAGCCCGCGGCTGCTCAACCAGCCCCTCACCAGCGAGGTCTCCCGGGACGGTATCAAGGCCATCCTCGACGCCCCGCCGTTCAAGAACCCCGAGACCGTCATCCGGTATCGTTTCGGCGAAGAAACCGCCGAATCCCCAAAGACCGAGACCAAGGCCAAACCGAGCTGGCTCAAGGCATTGTTCAAATGGCTCGGCAGCCAACGCTTCGACATCGCCGCCGCGCTGATCCAGGTGGTGCTGTGGGCCTGTCTGGTGGCGGCGATCGCCTGGCTGGCCTGGCGTTATCGGGAACGGCTCAAGGCCCTGGTCAATCGCCGACCGACGCAGCGCCTGCCGGTGGAACGCGCCGCACCTGCGCGCCTGTTTGGCCTGGATATTCGCGAAGAGAGCTTGCCCACCGACGTGGCCGCCAGCGTCGAACAACTGTGGGCCACGCAACCCCGTGAAGCGCTGGGCCTGCTGTACCGGGCGCTGCTCAGTCGGTTGCATCATGAGTTCAAGATCCCCTTGAAACCGGCCGACACCGAAGGCCAGGTGTTGGAGCGCGTCGAACAGCTCAAGCAAGACAACCTGCTGGGTTTCAGCAAAAGCCTGACCCTGCATTGGCAGAACATTGCCTATGGCCATCGCCTCCCGCCACCCCACCTGCAACAGCAACTGTGTGATGGCTGGCGCGAGCTGTTCGGTCCGGGGGCCTCTCGATGAGCCGGCACGCAGGGTGGCTGATCGGCGCCGTGCTGGCCACGCTGGTGTGCGCATTCGGCCTCTACCTCTACATCAAGGCCGAGCCCTATGAAGAGGTCGTCGAACACGGCCCCTCCCCTGAAGTCCAGGCCAATCCCTACCTGGCCGCCGAGCATTTCCTGCGCCAGCAAGGCATCAACGTCGAGCACGCCAACAGCCTGGACGTGCTGCCCACCTTGGAACCTCGCCAACACAGCCTGCTGTTGCTGGGCGAGCGAACCCACATGACGCCACGGGAAGTCGAGCAACTGATGAACTGGACCCGGGCCGGCGGGCGCTTGCTCTTCGTTGCCGAAGCCTTGTGGGACGACAGCACCGGCAGCAGCGGCGACCTGTTGCTCGACCGCGTGCGCCTGCGGCAACTTTTGAGCAAGGATCTCAAGGAGCCGACCCCCGAATTGATCAAGGACCGTTACCCGGAATTGACCAAGCTCTACCTGGAAGACGAAGAGGCACCGGCGTATGTCGGCTTCGACACCGACTTCCACCTCGAAGACCCGCATAACCTGGCCCAGGCCTGGGCCAACAGCGCGCTGTCGACCCACATGATGCAGTTGAACCTGGGCCTGGGCTCGATCACCGTGATCACCGACGCCGAGCTGTGGAAGAACGAGTCCATCGACCAGTACGACAACGCCTGGCTGCTCTGGTATTTGAGCGCCGACACGGACGTGACGCTGCTGTTCAACACCGACCACGACAACTTGCTGACCCTGTTGCTGCGTTATTTCCCTCAGGCACTGGTGGCGCTGCTGGCCTTGATTGCCCTGTGGTTCTGGCGTTCAGCGGTGCGCCATGGCCCGCTGCAACAACCGGCTTCCAAGGCGCGGCGTCAATTGGAGGAGCATGTGCAGGCCAGCGCCGGTTTCCACCTGCGCCACAACGGCCAGGAGTACCTGCTGCATG
Organism: Pseudomonas brassicacearum; assembly: GCF_918698105.1. Lineage (GTDB taxonomy): Bacteria > Pseudomonadota > Gammaproteobacteria > Pseudomonadales > Pseudomonadaceae > Aquipseudomonas > Aquipseudomonas brassicacearum_F. The sequence goes on from NZ_CAKKMI010000038.1 coordinate 19,710, forward strand.
CCTTGCAACAAGACGTGCTGCGCCGGGCCCGTCATCTTCACCCTGGTTTCGAACAACTGGCCGTCGCCGAACAATGGCAGGTACTCGCCCGCCTGACCCGGCAACCGACGCGGGCCATCAGCCAGGCCTTGAGCCCACGGCCGAAACAGCGCCTGTCTCGCGCTGACTTCTGCCGCCAGGTCGCCCATTTGCAAACCCTCAGGAATGCCTTATGACTGAACAGAACGAACCTGTCGACGGCCAGGCCCACGCCGCCCAACAGCGCCAACGCGCCAGTCAGTTGGCCCAGGCCATCCGCACCGAACTGCGCAAGGCGGTGGTCGGACAGAGCGCGGTGATCGACGATGTGCTCACCGCACTGATCGCCGGCGGGCATGTGCTGCTCGAAGGCGTTCCCGGGCTCGGCAAGACTTTGCTGGTGCGGGCCTTGGCCCGGTGTTTCAACGGCGAGTTCGCGCGTATCCAGTTCACCCCCGACCTGATGCCCAGCGACGTCACCGGGCACGCGGTGTACGACTTGCAGACCGAGCAGTTCAAGCTGCGCAAGGGCCCGGTGTTCACCAACCTGCTGCTGGCCGACGAGATCAACCGCGCACCGGCCAAGACCCAGGCTGCATTGCTCGAAGCCATGCAGGAACGCCAGGTCACCCTCGAAGGCCGCGCCCTGCCCATCAGCCAGCCGTTCATGGTCCTCGCCACCCAGAACCCCATCGAACAGGAAGGCACCTACCCGCTGCCGGAAGCCGAGCTCGACCGCTTTATGCTCAAGGTGCGCATGGACTACCCGGACGCCGACCAGGAGCTGGACATGGTGCGCCAGGTCAGCCGCTCGACCCGCGCCGACATGCTCGACGTGCAACCGCTGCGCATAGTCTTGCAGGCCAAGGACGTGCAAGCGCTGCAACGCATTGCCAGCGACCTGCCGATGGACGACCAGGTACTCGACTACGCCGTGCGCCTGGCCCGTACTACCCGCAGTTGGCCGGGCTTGACCCTCGGCGCCGGCCCGCGCGCCTCGATTGCGCTGGTACGTTGCGCCCGGGCCCGGGCGTTGTTGCGTGGCGGCGAGTTCGTCGTGCCGGATGACATCAAGGGCTGCGCCCTGGCCGTGCTGCGCCATCGCGTACGGTTGGCGCCAGAACTGGACATCGAAGGGCTGTCGGTGGACCAGGTGCTGGGGCAACTGCTTGATCAAGTGCCGGCGCCGCGGTTGTGATGAGGCCTCCTGTGACAAGCGCGCTTTTTGTGTCTGGAGCGCTTTTTGTGGCGAGGGAGCTTGCTCCCGCTGGGCTGCGCAGCAGCCCTCTGATGCGGCCTGACACACCGCAAGGGGACGCTGCGCGTCCAGCGGGAGCAAGCTCCCTCGCCACAGGAGACCTCACCGCAGCCGACTCTTTTGCCAAGGCAAACGCCCTCTCCACGGGAACGCCCCCATGAAACCCTCCCGCCTGCTGCTGACCTGGCTTGCCGTGCTGCTGGCCGTGAGTATCGTGCTCGGCGCGCTACGGGCCTTGGGCATGGCGGTTCCATCAACGCTGCTGTCGATCAACTGGGGGCTGCTGTTGGCCTTGCTGGCCCTGGCGCTGCTCGACGCGGTACGCGTCAGGCGCCTGCCCTCGCCCCGGGTGCAACGGCAGATGCCCGGCAGCCTGGCCTTGGGTCGCTGGGGTGAAGTCCGCCTGGAGATCAGCCATGACTTTGCCCAGCCGCTGCACGTGCAGCTTTTCGATCATGTACCCGACGGCCTGGACTTCGAAAACCTGCCGCTGTCCGTCGAGCTGCAGCCCGACCAGCGCAGCCAGGTCGGCTACCGCCTGCGCCCGCTCAAGCGCGGCCACTTCGCCTTCGAACATTGCGAAATCAACCTGCCAAGCCCGTTGGGCCTGTGGACCGACAAGCGTCTGCTGGAGGCGATCGATGAGACTCGGGTCTACCCGGATTTCGCCAGGCTCTACGACGGCCAACTGCTGGCGGTGGACAATTGGCTCAGCCAGCTCGGCATCCGCCAGCGGCAACGACGCGGCCAGGGCCAGGAATTCCATCAACTGCGCGAATTCCGCGAGGGCGACAGCCTGCGCCAGATCGACTGGAAGGCCACGGCCCGGCATCGCACGCCCATTGCACGGGAATACGAAGACGAACGCGACCAGCAGATCATCTTCATGCTCGATTGCGGCCGGCGCATGCGCAGCCAGGACGGCGAACTGTCGCACTTCGACCATGCCCTCAATGCCTGCCTGCTGCTCAGCTACACCGCGCTGCGCCAGGGCGATGCCGTCGGCCTGAGTACCTTCGCCAGCGAACAGCCGCGCTACCTCGCCCCGGTCAAGGGCACCGGCCAACTCAACGTATTGCTCAACACCGTGTACGACCTCGACAGCAGCCAACACCCCGCCGACTACCAAGGCGCCGTCACGCAACTGCTCGCCCGGCAAAAACGACGGGCCCTGGTGGTATTGGTGACCAATCTGCGGGATGAGGACGATGAAGAACTGCTGACCGCCGTCAAACGCCTGGGCCAGCGGCATCGGGTGCTGGTGGCGAGCCTGCGGGAAGAGGCGCTCGACCGGCTGCGCCAGGCGCCGGTGCAGACCTTGCCCGAGGCGCTGGCCTATTGCGGGACGGTGGAGTATTTGAATGCCCGTGCGACGCTGCATGAACGGCTGGGCGCCCATGGGATGGCGGTGCTGCAAGCCCGGCCCGGGGAGTTGGGGGCCGAGCTTGTGACGTTGTATCTGGGGTGGAAGAAGGCGGGGGATTTGTAGGTGATTCCCCTCTCAGGATTCCCTCAGAGTTTATCTACCACGCTGGACCGTAACTCTAGTGCCGGCAGATCCGGGCTATGCAACTCCAAAAGAAAAGTACCGTAAGCGCCATTTTGAGTCACGATAGTCCAAGACATGGGAACCGTAGTCACAGGCCGTGCCACATAAAAACCGGGATCATATGTCACCAAGGGTCCTGACTCGCCCTGGAGCTTAACGTTAGTTGCGTTAATCAGACTGCTATCTTTCTTGACTCTCAGTTCAAGAATACTCGTAGTGTCGTGCACTAAGCTCACTCCCCTGTTAACCCCATCTTCCCCAATGACGGGGGCATCATTCAACCAAAGCGTAAACTCCTGCTTCCAGCTATTTTGGGTTCCCAGCACCTTAATCGCCAGCCAAGCCGAATCCAACCCAGACTCCCCACGCACGGACGCACTCAACGCATAGCTGCCGATCCTCGCCGGTAATTCAAAGGCGATCTGCGCCTTGCCCTGCGTATCGGTCACAGCCGCTTCCAGCCCGACACCTCTGATAAACCAATGCACCCGCACCCCAGCGACCGGTTCACCGGATGCAGCACTGACGACCATGACCTCGGCAATGACCTCTTCGCCCGGGTACCCTTCGAGTTTGTCGCTGGTAAGGCTTTGAATTTCACAAGCCTCGTGCACGAGGTAATCGAACTCAACAACTTCGGTTTCGGTTCTGCCCATGGCGCGAGCAGTCACCGTGCCCGACCCGGAAACCGTCGCAACGAAACTGAAACGAGCAATGCCATAAAAATTGGTGACGGTGACTTGCGGCTCGATGGCCTCATCCGTGCTCTCCCATGACACCTCCACATTCCTCGCCGGTTGACCGGACAATGCGTTGGTCAAGGCGACTTCATAGAACAAGGTTTCCCCCCAGTCGACGACGGTGTCCTGGTGCGTACTGGCCGTGACATCTACCGGCACGTGGCTGCCCAGGGAAAAGGCATTCAACGGTGAGCGCTCCAACAGGCGCGAGGCTGACAACTGTAAGTAGAACGCCGCGTCGGTTCGATCCCCCGCCGAAAGGCTGACAGGTAGCCCATCGTTGCTTAATGGTCGTGGTATCCCCAAGCCCACCGGCCCGAACTGCATTGCCATATCAAGCTCATGGACCCCGCCAAGCCCCAACGCAAGGGACTGATCGAGCAACGGGCTCCCCTGCGGCGCGCACAGCTCCAGATCAAACCTATCGCTTCGACGGGGAAAGAATGTTTGTTCGCCCCAAGGCTGCTCCACTCCCGAAGCAGTTTTGACCTTGAGCTCTAGCCAGGGATCTTCCTGATAGGCGAATACCTCAAAGCGGTGCTCGACCTGAGTGGCATCATAAGGATTGCGGACCACGGCCTCCATCGTATGGCTGCCCGCCGTCAAGGGCCGGTAATCGCGCTGCGCGATACCATCCGCCCCGCTCAGAGAGTCGTCTCCATCGTCCCACGTCACGCTGACATCGTTCGCCGGTTCACCAGTGAACGCCGACAGGTACTGCAAGGCCAGCCGTGCGCTTTCGCCGTTGCTCACTACCGGATCGGTGGCAACTTCATAGGGAGTACCGAGCACCACTTTGTTGTGGCCCAGGTTCAACTCGAAAGGCTGTGGCTGGGTCAACGTCCCAGCTCCTTGGATACTGACGGTCCAGTTGCGTTGGGCGGCAGTGTTCGCGCCGGTGAAGTCGCAACTGTAACGAACGCCACCAGCCGTCATGCCGGGCGTTTCGGATAAGGGCGGAGTGATCATCCAGCCCGACGGCAGGTCCGGCCCCACGGAGGTTTGGAGCAATAGCCCGTGCAACCCACTCAGCTCGTGCAGGGGTTGGACGGTGAGATCGTGGACTGCGCCAATGCAAGGGTACAACCGGGTATCGGTGTCCCAGTTTTTCTGCGCCTGGTCGAAGATCAACTCGACCTCGGCGCTCAAGTCTTCGGGAAGCACACGAAACGCCAGGTCGAGCGCTTCCATCCCTGTCGATATCACCTGCAGATCAAACACACCGCTGGTTTCGGCCACCAATGCCTCGACGCTCCATTGCGCACCGTCGGCGGTGAGAGGGGTCGGGGTTTCCATGTCGGCGATGACAACGGAATCGGCGCTGGCAGGATCCTGCCACCTCAGGGACACCTCCTTGCCGATCAATGGGCTGCCAGGCTCGACCAGAAGACGAAACACAGACTGTTGCCCCATGCGACACACCGCACCCGCCCCGACCCGATCGATCGCTACGTCACCCAATGTGAAGCGTGCCGTTTTCCATGCACTGGTCGGCAGCGTCCGGATGGCAAAGTCGTGCCCCAATTGCTGCCCGCCTTCCCGGGGATTGACCCGTGCGATGAGTGTGTAGTCACCCTGCGCGGTAGGTCGATCGATCACGCTGGCCCAGCCATTCACCCCGGTAAAAGTGCGTTGAACCCCGCCAGATGTATCCCACTCCACCGGCACGCCTGCAACCGGCAGGCTGCTGAGAGTCATCACCTGCAGCATGCACCAGACATAATCCCCTTCATCCACCACCGGACGCCGGTTGGCTTCACGCACACCGCCGATCTTGAGGCTGTGCCGGGCCAGTGACATGAGGTTGACCACTGTAGGCGCCAGCAGATTGGCACTGGCTAGGCGCAAGTTGAAATGACCGTCGACAAGATCTTCGCACCGCAGCGTCCAGGACAACTGCGTACCGTCGACCCGCACCGGCTGCAAAAAAGCCGGCGCAACGGTTACCCCGAGCTCATCGGGGTCCTTGCCTTCCCATGCCAGCCATACCTCAGTGTTGAGTAAGGGGCTGTCAGCGGCGAATGACACCTCCAGGCGATACGATGCACCACGATCGGGATAGCCGGTTTTTTCCCCCCACAATGCGGGCTCCATGCCGGGGAACTTGACTTGCACCGTTTTCAGCGGGTCGGTGGCGTGGGCCTTCACGGTAAATGTGTGGCCAATGTTGCCCGGTGCGTAAAAGGGACTGTCAACCCGGGCCTCCACCCGCAGCGAGCCTTCGGTGAGCGGCATGAATTCGAATTGCGCATAACCGCCGTCATCGGTCGCACCGACAGACAGCACCTCATCGCCCAGCATCCAGGTCACGGGATAATCTCGCATCGCCAGGTCGAGGTAATAGGACTTGACCTGAACGCCCAGCTTGACGGACTGACCGTACTCGACAACAGGCTCATAAGCGGGATCCAGACGCGTCTCGACCAACAGTCGATGGTGTCCCAGCGACACAGCGATCGGGTACGTTTCGGCGTGGTACTTGCTGTAGATCGAGAGGTTGAACGACAGTGTTTCATCGTTGGTAGGCACGGGGCAATCGGCTGCCCACACGCCTTCGATCGGCTGGTTTTCTCCCCATTCAGGGGAAACAACGATCATCTCTTGCGGATTATCCTGGCTCCAGAGCAACGCCTCGGTCCCCGCCCAAGGGCTTTGAGGCACAGGCTGGAAGGAGATCTGGTGGCGCTTGTCGCCGGTGGCACCGTGGCAGAGGTAAAGCCTGGGCTCCTCGGTCGGAGCATGGTTTTGTCCATCGTTGACAATGCCAGCCAGGACCAGCGGATCCAGTTCAAGGTGGAAATCGATTCGGGCAATGATGAGGCTGTTAAACGTACTGGATTGAGTCGAGCTCCTGATCTCAAACTCAAACAGATCATCGTGATCGACATCAAAATCGATCAGCGCTGTCACGGGCGTCAGGCTCAGTGCCCGGGTCTGATTATCCGAGACCTCATTGCCACGAGGCGCAAGTAAGATTTCCAGCTTATCCTCGGTCGCACGCCGGCGCAGGATGAAGATACCGGGCTCTGCATGCCGATTGTCATACAGGAAGCTGAGGCGGTACAGCGCGCCCGCCGATCTGCGTGCCGGGGCAGGCACCGTCTGGCCGATCCCGGAGCCTTTCCAAAGAGACATGAACGTGATGGGCTGCCCTTCCCACGTATCCTCTTTCAGATCGCTGTTACCTCCATTGACGATCTCCCAGTATCGATACGACTCGAAATGTCCATTCAGGACAACGTTGGTACGGGTGTTGACAGGTTCTCTGTTCATTTTTCACCTCTGACGCGCGCTCTGTCGGAAGCGACCACGAAGCTCTGGACCTCTCTGGAAAAAGCAGGCCCTCCCGTCTTGGCGGTGTAGCGAATCTTCACAATGATGTCATTCAGAGCCAGCAGTTGCCGTTCCTGACGCGGCTCATTCGGCCAGGGAAAGGTCAGCGTCCAACGGGATACAGCACCTGTGTTTTCGAATGTATTGCGCAAGCCCTCTTCGGTTTTCAACGCCGCCACGCCGAAATCATCCATCCCGGTTGAAATGGCCATCTGCTCACCGCTGCTGACATTCAGCAATACGTCCTGCGGTGCGATCCCGTCGCCGTTCCCGTAGAGGTATTCCAATGACTGAAGTGAAGGCTTGATCGCCGTCTTGCTGCCGACTTGCGTCAGCGTTGCACAGATATTCTCGTGAGCACCGATCAGGGTCGGCAGGGTGACGTCCACAGCGCTGATCTGACGGCAATAGTGGTTGTGATAATCGCGGTCGAACAACAATTGGGGCAGGTTGAAATTCAATGCGCCGGTTTGCCGCAGCATTGCCACTGCGTCGGTCCAACTATCGGCGTCATCCTGCTCATACCCGTCGAACAACTGGCGCAGAGAAACGGTTTTAACCAATTCAAGACGTCGTTCATAACGCAACAGATAGTCCGCCTCCATGCGCAAAAGGTCGAGTCGTAATGCATCCCCAGCAGTCAAGCCGTAATAGCTGTCCAGCCAGGCGTCGGTGCGGATGTGTCCCAGATCGAACTCGGCTGTATCTACCCGCAACGCGCTTTGAGCGCTCAGACACAAACTGACGACCTGATCGTAGGCTTGATAGTGCAAAGTCTTACATTGGCTCAGATACCAACGATACAACTCGACACGTGTAGTGCGGGTAAGCAGGAAGTCATAAAGCGCCTGGATCTGGGCGTTCGACTTGATGATCTGTTCAAGACTGACCTCGGCCGCGGCAACGGCATGTTCCTGCGCGCGGATGTTGTCATCGATCAGGGCAAGTTCGGCGGCTGCCTGATCCCGCGCCAAGCCCCAATCCTCACGCCTGCGCCGATAGCTTTCGGACGTTGCGTCTTTCTCGGCGCCGCTGCGTATGACATCGGCCCCAATCTGGAATCCATAACCCATCGCCCTTGGAAGACTACCTGGCTGGTGCCCGCCGTTTGCTACACCAAATATATTGGGAAAGGCATCAACGACAGCACCGGCGAGCTGAAACGCAGTGCTGAGCGCCGACAGGACTTTGGCGTCATCGAGGTCCGCCATGACCTTGTATTCGGTACTCGAGACGTTCTCCGAGTGCAGCTTCGCGTAGTGTGAGCGACGCTGTTCCGTCATCGCACGGCTGCTGTGCAACGCGGCTAGGTTTGCTTTCAACTGAGCGAGATTCTCCTCTTGCATGTCCTTGGTAAAGGCACTCAGCTCGGTGAGATGACGCTGTTCCAACAATTCTTGCTCGCCCCGGTCCTGCTGTTCCAACAACCGCATCACCTGATTACCGCACTCCTGCAGATACTGAGTCGCACGAAGTGCCGCATCGAACAATACCCGCCAGCGAAACGCCGCCACTCGCAAAGGCCCGCCGATTGGACGAACGGGGCCGGCGCCACCTGCCGCGAGGTTGCTGAGCAGATCGGAAGGATTGATTGTACTGAACAACGCGATGGACAACGGCTTGCCATCAATGGTCAAGTTATTGCGCAGGTTGAACAGCCGTTGTGCCGGCAATTCGAACAGCTGCATGACCCGCTGGCTCACAGGCAACCTGAAGCGCTCCGAACCCAAGACACCGGGATCTTCGAAGAAGCGAGTCTTGACCGGTAGCCATCCCTGCTCCAATTCGAGGCTGTTTTCGAACGCCTTGAATGCAGCATTGTCCTCAAGCTCCTCGGCCAACTCCGCCAACGTAGCGGGCTCCCATCGGCTGAGAGTTCGGGTGTCTGGTGCCGCCCCCATCAGGTTTTTCGCGCGCAGGTACTGCATCTTCGCCGCCACCAGACTATCTCGCGTCAACTGTCGATACAGCCAGTCGCCCCACTCCACGAGGTTGGCGACATAGTCGAGAAAAATCAGCATCTGGTAATGCCGGGGCGTCGAATAGGCAATCGCATCCGGGTCGGTCGGGTCGCTGGCCTCACACCCCACGCCACCCTCGGCGCTACTCACATTCAATGGCCGGCAGCGCCAATAACGCGGTTTGGGGGCTGCCCGCCGGTCGTTTGTGTCGGCGGGGGCCTGGGGATCGAAAATGAAGTGCAGCCATTGCTGGGCCTCGACAAACCGATCTTCGTCCTTGAGACGCGTCGCCACCAGATGAGGCAGATGAAAAAACAGCTCCCAGAAAAACAGGCCATTGGCTCCATCAAACGGCCCGTTGGGCTCAGTTGTGCTGTCTGGCATGGCTGGCTCGTTGGGAAACTGGGTATCCCAGTCGAGCACCGCATCGATCGATACGTTCGAGCGCGTGACCAGTTCAGCACCGATCAAGGTGTTCAGGCGGGTGTATTGAAGTTTCAGGGCAGGGTCGTTGAGATGCAGGAATTGAGCGCCTTGAGGATTGGTTTTGTGCAAGGCAGGAAGGCGAGGCACAGGCGGAACACCATTCGTCTCTATCGTAAAGGTTTTGTAGCCCAGCCCCTCACCTTCAAATGTGAAGGTCACGCTCAGATTGGCGAAACTCTCACGGACAACTTTCATCCACGGTAATGACCAACCCCCATTGTCGGATTGCGGACGCTCCTCCGGTGCAGGATCCCCAGCAGCCGGATCGTTCAACGCCAATGTGAAGGATTTATTCGTTCCATCCTCCCCGGGCACCAACAGAGCGCAATGCGCTTGGACATGCAGTACCTGCTTTTCTCCACTTTTTATTACAAAGGCTTTGAGCGTGAATTTCTCCACCAGAGGCTTCGCCCCCGAGGAGATCGTTTCTGTCATGCGGGAAAAGTTCTCCGGTGCAATCCGTTGCTGTAGGGTCGTGGGCTTCAAGAACCGGACCATCGCCAAATAGTCCATGATCGGTTTTTGGTCTTCCACCTTGCGAAACAGCGCGTCGCGCGTTTCGTAGATTTCAACCGGGTCAAGGCGGGCTCCGAACAACGGCCCTGTTGCATTGGTCAGGTGTACCGCCAGCCTGCCCTTGGGATACAACGGATCCACATCATCTCGCAGCATCACCGCTATCAACCGACAGTTGGGGCTCACGTCCTTATGGAACAACGACAAATTCAAACGCATCGGTGGCGACCACTGTCCGTTCAACGCAATGAAAGCCACCTTCAACTCGAGTTCGTAGGGCTTTTGCAGTCCGCCGCCGGCGTCGAACAGCGCCTGGCGCCACTCCGCCCAGACCAGGCACAAGCGCCCTCCCCAAAACACAAGCCGGGTGTCGAGGACCTGCACATCGGTCGGGATGCCGACGGGCTTCCACTCGCTCCAGGCCGCGGGGTTGATGGTTTCGGTGTCGTCGTCCAGTTGGACATCGACCTTGCGCCAGAAATAACGATAGGGGGCGATCCGCTCCTGGCCAACCAGGTAATAGTCCGCGCTACGGGCATCAGCACCATCGACATAACCACTGAGCACATCCAGGTTGCATATCTCTTCGAAAGCTCGCAGGTATTGCTGGACACCCAGTTGCACTGAGTCGGCGGTCAGCCGGGTCTGGTTGAGGTTGTTTTCAAGGGTTTTGAACAGGCTGGACTTGCGAATACGTGCATAAGGCGTGATGTAATCCTCTGGCATGCACTTGAGCAATTGGCTGGCGGCCCACAGTGGGTATTGGCTGGCAATGTCCCAGTCCTTGAGGTCCTTACTGTCGAATTCCCGATCGGTATACCCCGGCTCGAGCTTCTGATAAACCGCATGGATGTATTGTTGAAAACAACTGACCGCCTCGGCGACCCAGGACGTCTTGACTTCATGGTTGTCCATCGGGTCGGTACGCAGCCACTCCAGCAGGTCATCTGCTGTTTTTATCTCTGGAAAACCCCGGCTGTTTTCCCGATCTTCGATTTCCTTGATGCCCAGCGCGTATTCGACCAAAGCGTCGCGTCGCATGGCTGTAACGCGGGTGATGTTTTGGGTAGCCATGTGCGTCTCCTCGCTGCTGGGGTATTCGCGATACGGCATCTACCGAGGCGTCCTATCAAGTGCCGCTTTCACTCGGTGAATGTGATAGAGCGCAACCTCAATGCAATGGTCTGATCGGCTCTGCGCGAAACTTTAGGCTCCTCGATCGTCAAACCTTCAGGACTGGTGAACGTCACCTCCGTCACCCCTTCGGCATTGGTTGTGGTGTCATAAGTAAGACTGAACAGCGGCTCTAGCATCCAGCTCACTGGCTCGTCGGCAATCGGGTTGCCGTATCGATCGTATAACCCCACTCGCAAGGTGACGTCGTTGCCGACTTTTTCTTCAGTGACGTAGATTTCCGTGTCCAGCCGGTGAAACTCAAGAGACTCGAAATCAACACCCACGACGACGGCTACCCCGGGCTGTGGTTCGCGGGCATCCAACCGATAACTGATCACATCACGCCCTACAGCGGCGCCGACATGCACCGTGGCCGTCGCGGCACCGTTTTCATCTGTTGTGGAAACGGCCGGTTCGATCGTGCACAGCGTCGATGCCCAGTAGATGTTGACGTTCTTCTGCAGCGCTTGCCCACGGGTAACCGTGATGTTCAGTTGCGCCGTGCCATCGCTGTTGGCGATCAGTCGATCCGTATCGATACTGCACTCGACCATGACCTGATCGGTCTTGGCATGGAGGCCATACAGCGGCAATGTCTGGTCTGGCTCTGCCAGAAGAACGGCGACTTGATCGGCCAGTGTTTGGTAAGCCTCGAACGAGTCATCGGGATTCAACGCGCCAATTTTCAGCGTATGAATCGCGTCCAGTTTGCTTCGAAGCGCGAAGGCACGCAGGCGAGTGAACAGATCCAGGTGCTCGAGGCTGCGGATGTAGCCCGCCCCGGGGTTTACCTTATCGGCGCAAGCCCGTACCTCTTGGACACTCCATTCAAAAATTTCGGAAAGCAGTTCGGCGGTGTGCTCCTGCACGAGTGTCAACCCGTCGCCAGACAGACCGTCAGGAAGCCCGTTCACGATTTGCAAATAACCGAGCAGCCTAGCCTCGGGGCGCTGGCTCAGGGCAACAGCCCGGTTGTAGACCGTCAGGTAGTACAGGGCGGACGGAGTAAAAAGCTCTTCTGTTGGACCCCCCCCCACGCCATCCCCGATGGTCAAGTAAAGGTTCAGGAACTCCACGCTGAGCTTGAGCTCCTTCGTCACCTCGCTGAGGTTAGTGAAACCGTCCAGCATGCCCAGGAACGGGTCACCGGGTTCTTCTTCCCGCTGGCGCCCTGTCGATGAGTCCTGCGCCAATGGACGCCCCGACACGTTTGACAGTACGTCATATACCGTACCGCCCGACCAGCTCAGGACCGGTAACGCCAGAAGGGACGCCAGGTTGCCGTATACGGCCAGGCTTTCCTGAATCACGCCACGCTGGCCGGAGCGGCTGCTCAGCAATACCCCGACAATCTGTTCGACCGTTTGCAAGTCGTCTCGGCCGATGACTTGGGACACCACCCGCGTGACCCTTTCACGAGCATAGGATTCGTAAGACCGTCCACCGGTTTCGACCCAGTGAATCACTAACCCGTGGGCGTCGGCCAACTCAAGCAGTTGGTTGGTCCACAGCCGACCGTTGGAGAGTTGCGGCACGCCCGCCATGCGCAGAGCCTCCTCGGTAAACAGAGAGGGCGCCATTTGCATGCGTATCTGCTCAAAGAGCCGTGTCTGTGCCTCTGAAGGTTCGGAAGGAACGGGCACGGGTTTGACGTGGGTGATAGCCCAGCCCACGTCCAGGTTGCTGTCCTTGCACCAACGTGCCCATCCCTCCAAGCGCCGTATTTCGGTCAGCACGTCCGGTACCTGTGCCTGGGTGTCGGCATTGATGTAGGGCCAGTAGGCCAGCGTAGATAGCCAGGAGTCGGCGCTTAACAGATTGAGTATCTCCACTGCCAGATTCGGTGCGATGCCCAATATCTGCGGCAGCCTGGCCATGCGGTAGAAGCTGGACAGCACCGGGAGGCTGCGTCTGAGCCCACTGGAGTGAGCGCTGGCGATCAACGGCGCCAGGTTGAAATACGTCGTCAAGTCGATATTCAGACCGCTGCAAATATGCATGACCGTCAGTGCGTCCTCTTCAGTTTCTGGATTCAATGCAAACGGCAGATCATCCAGAAGCAAAGGAGGCATCAACAGCGTATCCCTGTTGAACACCCGGTCGAATTGCGAGCGCTCGGTACCGCGTCCGAAAATGGAAAGGCTGCCAACGAAGGCTGCAAACTCTTCAGCCGAACACTGATAGTGTTCCCTCAACATTTGGAACAAGCCCAGCGCCCGAAGCGTATTGGCCGTCATCCAATAATCGAGCTCCTGGATGCCGGCAGTTGGCTGCTCCGATTCGGCTGTCAAGATTGCACTTAATAACGCATCGGTTTCATGGCTGGGCAACTGCATCGCTTTGTCCAAGCGGATCTTGCGGTTGAGGCGGTCAACCTTGTCGAAGTGATACGTAGCGCAATGAGCGATTTCCATAATGACATTGCGTATATCCGTGCCGCCATATGAAATGTACATGGAGGCGTTGGCATACCCATTGTTGATAAACACCGACCCCGAATATCCAGGCGTAACAACTTCATTAAAGTACGGCGCGTTGTCGGAGACAGTGGGCGCGAACCTCTCCACCGACAACAAGGCTTCCAATTCAGCCTGAGTCAGGCGGGTTCGATGGTTGAAGTAAAAAGCCTGATTCAAATCTTGCGGTTCTATTCCATTGAGCATGCCAAAGTTGCTTTTGAAATACGCAAGGTTTTCTTGCTCCTCGTTTTTGAAATAAGGATCTTCCGTCATGACTTGCCGGAGACTCGGACTGAGCCGGGCGGCTTGAGTCAGCACATGACCGGCTGTGTCTCCCCAAGGCACATCACGCAAGAAACAGGGCGAACAGGGATCGCATATTTCCACCACTGACCCAACGGTCATACCCAGATCCCGAGCAAACTCATTCAGCGTGACCCAGGGGTGGTGATAAGGCAGACCATTGGGGTATCGGCGCGCGTTTAACGTCTCGTTCAGATTGTCGACTTCAGGCAAGGAATCGCGGATTGATTTTTCCAGCACCGCGCTGACCACCTCGACCGACGACACCACACCATTGGCCGTTACCGAATCAACACGCAACTGATCCAGGTCCACCCGCCGCGTCTTCAATGCATAGGCTTCGTTGGGATTGGAAGGGCGCAAGCGTTGTTCGGACCAGTGTTTCAGCCATACCGCATAAGCCACAGGCGAATGAATGGCCTCGATCGCATCGACCGGACATTTATTGGCGAAATTGAACTGGAAGAGCTTCTGGAAACTCGGCCCATCCACCAGTGCCAACAAGCCCTGGCGCAGGTGCGCAGGCAGCGGTTCTGAATGGATCAATTTGCTCTCGATAAAACGACGGAGCACCCACGTTGCCAACCCATTGAAGCGCGTTGCGAGCGCCTTGGCGTCGTCAATATCCAAGCCATACTCATCCACCAGCACCGCAACGCCTTTGCGAGCCAGTACACACACCGACCCGCCCTCTTCGAAATATTGATCAAGCGCAGCGAACGACTCAGCTTTTTGCTCATCTGCAAGCTGTTGGCAAAAGCGTCTGGCAATCTGAACCGGTGACTCTTTCATCTCATTGCTCCCGCTTCCAATGAGGGCTGCGCTCGCCCGCGCCAAATGGCCAGGCAATCATACGAACGTTATTTGAAGGCATAACGAGAGGAGCATCTACTGTCAGACCTGACAGTAGATGCTCCTCTTTCACTATCGACCGACGTCCGGTACGTCCCTGGGTCCTGCCACCTCGATACGGGGGCCGTCGCTCCAATCCGAATCGTCCGCCCCCACCTGCCGGGCTTTCACCCAGTAAGGGCCAGCCTTCAAGGACGCGGCGGGGGAAGCACTCCACTGCCCCCCGGTTACCGGGCAGTCCTGTGCAATAAGCTGGCGGGCGTCGAACCAGTACGACAACTCAATGGTCTTGCCGGTCCCGCCCGTACCTTCAAACAGCGGTGCAGCCGCAAACCAATGTCCAACCTCCGGCGCCGTAAACGTCGGCGCTTGGGAGAGCAGCCGCACCGGATGCGCGTCGCTCCAGCCGGAGCGATACCCCTCGCACTCTTGCTGTACGACCCAGTGCTGTTCGCCGGCCGGCCTGTCGGTCTGTAGCTGGAGCGACCAGGTCCGGTTCGCTTGCACCCGTGCACGCCCCAGCAACGTATCGGTTGTATCGCGCCATGCCACCTCGACCCAATCGCCGACATACCCGAACCCGGAAATCGTCACTGTCGCGCCGACATGCTGTTGCAGCGTCGGCGATTCGATGAGCGGGATCGCCGGAACGGCGGTGAAATCATGATCAGGGCTGAAGTCGGATGGCTCGCCGGCGAAGAACTGCTTGGCGCGCAGTACATACTCCCCTACCGGCAGTTGGGCTTGGTAAGACCAATAACCATCCACGCCTCTTGCTCCGACAGAAGCCAACGGTGTGTCCTGGCCTTCAAGCCACAACTCGACCCGTGCCGTATCGAGCCCCGATACTTTGCGGGCATATCCATCGATCAAAAAGCTTCGTGCCTTGTCATCGCCGGGTTGCGGATGATCGATGACAGGTGGGAACAGAATGACCCTGAAGGAAACCCGTTCGCTTTTTTCGGAAGAAAAACTGCCATATGCCTGAACGACGTACACTGAGTTTGAACCAAACGAAAGGTCCTTGAGCGGGACGGACCATTCGTTTCCCGCTACCGGGGTGTCCTCCCCAAGCTGCAAGTCCGAGACATAATCGAATACACGCATCACCGCGCCCGCTATGCCGGCGGTTCCCCGGATGATGGGATTGTGATCGACGTCCTCGTCGATGGGCGCTGTGATGACCGGCTTCAGCACGACCACCGTGAATGTCCGAGAGAGCACGCTGGAGGGGAGATTGTTGACGGTCTGGATGACTCGAGCGGTGTAAGTGCCCGGCGTGAAAGGGGTGGGTCGGGTGAACTTCCAGGTCGCTCCGGTCACCGTGGCGGCATGAGGCGTGCCTTGATCCCCATCAAAACCCAATTTCACCTGGGCATCCTCCAGACAGGTGCCGGAAAATTCCGGTGTCAAGCCGTTATCCTTGATGCTCACCGTGGGCAAGGGCGTGGGGATGGTCAATGTAATCGGAGAGGTCCATTCAGAGCGGATATACTTGAAAATCTGCCGGACTTTAAGTTGATACGCTCCCGGGGCCCACGCAACGGTCGCCGTGTAACTCCAGTTGCTGCCGTTGACATTTACTTGAGGAATAGAAGGCGTCGATGGACCGCTGACGTTGACCTCAACTTTCGTAGCGGGCTGACCCGACCAACTATGGCCGGTACCGGAAAGCTCGGGTTTGCGGTCTGTGCCTGACCGCGCCGTAAGGGTCGGCACCGGAACCGGGATCGTGGCCGACACGTTGTCAGACCATGCGGAGTGAATCCAGCCGCCCTGCCCATCGGCAACTTTTTGCCGCAGGTTGAATACGTAGGGCCCAGGAACCTGATCGGGCCAGTCGACAGACCATCGGCCGCTGCTGACAACGGTGCAGACTTGGGGGGTCATGTTGTTTTTGATATAAACCTCCACCGTGGCGGCGTCATAACCGGCCCCCGAGAACCTGATCGTGCCAAGGCTGGGGTAAGACACTTGGATACCCACGAGTTTCGGGGGTTTGATTTTATAGGATCGGGGTGCACTGGTTTTCGAGGAGACGTTTAGATAGGTCTGTACGGCCACCAGGGAGGTAGGGCCCGCCTCAGGCATTTGCACGGGTATTGTAAAAACTCCGCTGAGGTCTTCTACGGTGCCTTCACCGACTTTTGGACCGCCGAAATCAATTCTTATCTCGACAAAGGCTCCCTTGAATCCGCCTCCTCCAGTTAATGTAAAATTCATTTCCTGATAGGGCTCCAACGTGCCAAATATCAGTTCGCCTAAAACTATAAAAGCACGCCGTTCCTCAGTGTATTTAATAGGACCGTTGTTCAATTGATAAGCTGCCTGAGCCGTCCAGCGTCCACTGGCTAAAGTATTGGTAGGCGCGGCTCGCCATTTATTGTCCGAGCCTACTGTAGTGGGACGGGAGAGCTCCACGCCGCTGTCAGGCCTGACGGCCCAAACTTTAACACCTAAAAAACCGGTCCCCTCAAAGACAAGTTGGTCAGCCCTCACGACTTCTTCAGATGCGGGCCTGGTTAACGTTATGTCAGTCACCGTGATTGTGACGTCAGGTGAGCGTTTACCGGACAAACCAATCATTTGCAGCGCGAAGCACTTGATAGTGCGCGCCCCACTGGGCGCAGCGAATTCGGCCGTCCAATTGCCGTTGAGCTCTACTCTGGCATTAGCTAAAGTTGAAAAATTTACGCTATCGAGAATATCTATGACGCTGTCGGTGAAGACAACTCCACCCGTCCCCGTCATGATGACCGACGAAGAGCTAACAGGCGGACTTGTTATTACCGGCACCGGCGGACGAAACAAAAAACTTGCATCACCCCACAACTTAACATTAACACCACCACCATATATAAAGAGGAAATGTACATGGGCCACTTTTACGTTCCCGGCTACCATGAGAGGGTACGAAAGATTATGCCATTTTCCGTCCTGATTGGCACGATCAGTAATTTCTTTATAGTCTACAAAATTTTTGGAAGTGAGCCCCAGCCTAACACTCCCTTTACTATTACCATTGGCTGATGCTCTATATCGGCGGGCGGTTACAGAGAACGAAGTACCATCTCCGCTCCAGCTATATTCCACCTCAAGCTCTGCCCAAAAAAGGCCCTCCGCCCTTATAATAGCGGTCCCGCTATTGCTTTCCACTTCACTTTTGGGCAAGTTTGCATTGAGGCCATCATCAGTGTCCATGATTCTTCCTCTCGGTTTCGATTGGATACTGCCCGGTGAGCAAGTGAAACCCAACGCGACCGTTCCGCGCACCTGTCAAACTTTACAGTCCCGACGGGCGGAAAAACATCAAACAACGGCCCTTACGCCTCACGATTCGAGGCGGAAGCGCACCCGGCTCGTTATTTCGATTCAATTTAACGAACTTACCAAACAGGTATAAATAACTGTAATATCTTACAGTAGACCGCCCACAGCGTCTGCTTAACATAGTCATGAGGCCCCATTCCGGTAGAGCACTGCGACGTATCCGCCTGAAAACTTAAACATATGCGCTCTCATGGCCTGGAGAAATCATCATGAATAACGAAAACGAGCCAAAAGCTACAAATATCACTGGCACTGAGCCTCTTGAACCCAACACTAATACTTCATTCGAGGAGAGAACAAACGTCGCCGCCATCACTAACGGCCGGTATAAAATTTTTACCTACTTAAAAGATTCGATGCTTGTTGACATGAGCAAGACTGCAGGCGCCCGCAATGCTCACAACGTTAAGCTGCATACCGACAACCCCGCCCCCGAATCCACTTGGAATATTTACAATATAAGATTTAGCCAACGAGGTCCGTTACTTCTTATTACCAACGTATTGAACAACAATGCGCTTGGAATGTCGCCCTACTGGGAAGATAAATCTGGAGACACTAAAAATGTTGTCGCGTCACCTGTGGACTGGCGAAGCAGTCAGTTCTGGGTGTTGCAGGACGCCGGCGATGGTTATTTTTTTCTGATAAACGCACAGACTCAAGAAGACGCATTGGATGTGACGGGTAGCAACACAACAAACGGTACCAATATTGTGGCTTACCCAAAACAAAACTCGAACAACCAGAAATTCAAATTTAGTCGGCTATGACCTTCATCGCGAACACCGATCACATGAAGACTTATTCCACCACCCAAAAAATTGAAGGTATACTTCGGCCTTATTCGGCTTTGCACTTTTTGATAACACTCAACGGCAACTGGACCGCTGCATCGTCGCCCCGACGCCGATTCCCCGAAGAAAGACGTATTTTTAATTTACCTCTAATGCCCTTAGCTTTTGATTAAACTCGGCCGAAACCTGGAGCGTCGAGTAAAATAAATGACGTTCAATACTTGGGCGCCTGTCAATACTGACAACGCCGGCAAGCGGCAGCACTGAGTACAACGTCAACTCCCCCGAAGGCGATCGCCTGAGTGTTCAAAGGAAAATCAGTGCTCATTCTCAATATAGGGAGTATCTCTTTTCACACGCACACTGCCCCTGAGGCGCGGATCGGGGGCATTGGCTACGTCATAGTCATAATGAAATGAGATATCTGCAAAGCTGGAGCTGCCTGCGACTGACGTTTGAGATGTCAGCGAGTGCCATTGCCCATCTTGCTTGGCAGTGGTAGTTAACGTGCTCCATCCCGAATCACCCTCCGCCTCTACCCTAAAGTACACATCACCACTATTGCGGTTATTGTAATCCACTTGGTACTGAAGCGTTTCAGCGGTGAATGTTCTACCGTCCGCCGACCACCAATATCTCACTTCAAGCTTTGCCCATAGCCTATTGTTATCGCCCCCCAACGCGGTTACTTCGACGGTGCTGGAGGCAGGTTCCTGTTTAGACTTATTCTTAACATTTTCAGTTTTCATTTCAAATCCTGCTTGAATGTAAATCCACAATTTGCGTCGCCAACCACTCTTTCCAACCGTTTGAGTAGTGAATACCTATCCGGCCTAGGGGACACCTGTCGAACCTGACAGTCACGATCAACGGCAACCCAATTTGTAAGGATCCTCCAACTGACTACAACGTCTTGCGCAACGGATTACAGATCCCGCAGAACCCATCGGGTTTAGCCGCCCGGAGGCAAAAGTGACGTGCACAAGCGTTCCCCCGAAGGCTTACCGGCGCTCCCCTACGAAACCTTCTGCTCGGTGAGCACGTTGATTCTGGATTTATCGGAAGACCTGGAAGCGCAACCTGGCCATGGTGATTCACCAGATGGGCGAGATGGGGGTGTTGTTGGGGAAGTTGCCGGATAACGAGGCGAAGGTTCAGCGCTGAACCTTCGCACGATTGCCGAGTAATCTGTGGGAGCACAGGGGTATCAACCAAGCGGGTTATTCCGTGGCTTGATTTCAGGCCGATTCCGGCATCGGATAAAAACTGAAATATTGCTGCAACGCGCTGATCAGCTGACCGTACTCCGGTGGAGCCCATTGCAGGCTGAAACCGGCGTCAAAATGCTGCGGCGTCACGTCTTCGCGGCACCACAGGCAATTGGCTCTGAGCACAATGTTCTGCTGCGGTCCCTCATCGGAAGGGATTTTGAGGTGCAGGTCAAAATCCGCACCGACCATCAACGGTAAATGGCTGATCAGCATCAGCCCATTTTCAGAAACATTGCCCAAAAAACCGATGGGCCTGCCGTTGACACCGTTAAAGACTTTGAGGAAATACGGCAACTGATGCCGTTCGATCCGACGCGCTTTGTACATGTCTTGTATCGCTTTCTTAGCGGCCACGTGCAGGGCCTACCGATTACTTCGGAACGAACCCAAGCGAGCCCGCTCTCCCCAATCCCGGTGCCAGACGCTATCAATCGCCTTGAGCCTACTTCTGCCGGTCTCAGGTGCTTCTATTAAGTAGAGATCTAGCGCTAACTACGACTTGTACAAATATAGCCCAAGGTCGGATGACAACCAGTCTCGTGCATCAATTTTCATAAACACGACGGGCAGAGGGAGGGTGGCCAGGATTGCGCCCGGCCGCGGGAGGAAGGTCAAGAAGCTGGACGGATCGCCGACGCGCTGCGGGTCGGGTAATGGCCCAGGCTCTGCAGGGTCTCGAGCCGGGCGCGGGCGCGGAAGGCGTATTCGCTGTTGGGGTATTGGGTAATGATGAACTGGTAGGTCTGCGCCGCGTCGATAAACAGCTTCTGCCGCTCCAGGCACTGGCCGCGCAGCATCGAGACTTCCGGCTGCATATAGCGGCGGGCACGGCTGGCGCGGTCGACCTGGGACAGTTCGAGCATGACCTGTTCACAATTGCCGCGGTCATAGGCCTTGTAGGCCAGGTTCATGTGGTGGTTCATCGACCAACGGGTGCAGCCCGTGACGCTCAGGGCCAGGGCAACGAAAAGCACGAATCGCATGGGAGGTTCTCCTGTCTTGAGCTCTGTATCGACCTGGCTGGAAAAATCTTCAGCTGAAAAATGGAACTGGGTTTTGTCCTTCTGATAAGGAGGACGATCAGTGATGAAGGCACAGTGATATGAATGAAGCCTTGCTCCCACAGATCATTCCAGCTCACCACCCAGCTGTTGAAAGCTCATCCAAGGCGCAAAAATTTTCAGGAATGTTCATTTCGAAAAACAAACGAAAAAGTAGTGCATATGAACAATGACTACACCCAAAGAGCATAGTAGCCTTCGCTGGCGCTTGAACTTGAGGAGTCTTGCATGTCCGTCCGTCGCACCAAAATCGTCGCTACCCTTGGCCCGGCCAGTAATTCGCCGGAAGTTCTCGAACAGCTGATTCTGGCTGGCCTGGACGTTGCCCGCCTGAATTTCTCCCACGGTACCCCCGACGAGCACAAGGCTCGTGCCAAGCTGGTGCGCGATCTCGCCGCCAAGCACGGCCGCTTCGTTGCCCTTTTGGGTGACCTGCAAGGCCCGAAGATCCGTATCGCCAAATTCGCCAACAAGCGCATCGAGCTGAAGATTGGTGACAAATTCACCTTCTCCACCAGCCATCCGTTGACCGAAGGCAACCAGCAGGTGGTCGGCATCGATTACCCGGACCTGGTCAAGGACTGCGGCGTGGGCGACGAGCTGCTGCTCGACGACGGTCGCGTGGTGATGCGTGTCGAGACCGCCACCGCGACTGAACTGAACTGCGTCGTGACCATCGGCGGCCCGCTGTCGGACCACAAAGGCATCAACCGTCGCGGTGGTGGCCTGACCGCTCCGGCCCTGACTGAAAAAGACAAGGCCGACATCAAGCTGGCTGCGGAAATGGAGGTCGACTACCTGGCCGTGTCCTTCCCGCGTGACGCCGCCGACATGGAATACGCCCGTCAACTGCGCGACGAAGCTGGCGGCACTGCCTGGCTGGTGGCCAAGATCGAACGCGCCGAAGCCGTGGCCGACGACGAAACCCTCGATGGCCTGATCAAGGCGTCCGACGCCGTGATGGTGGCCCGTGGCGACCTGGGCGTGGAAATCGGCGACGCCGAGTTGGTGGGCATCCAGAAGAAGATCATTCTGCACGCACGCCGCCATAACAAAGCGGTGATCGTCGCGACCCAGATGATGGAGTCGATGATCCAGAACCCGATGCCGACCCGCGCCGAAGTGTCCGACGTAGCCAACGCCGTGCTCGACTACACCGACGCCGTGATGCTCTCGGCCGAAAGCGCCGCCGGCCTCTACCCGCTCGAAGCGGTGCAGGCCATGGCGCGTATCTGCATCGGCGCTGAAAAGCACCCGACCAGCAAGACCTCCAGCCACCGCATCGGCAAGACCTTCGAGCGTTGCGACGAGAGCATCGCCCTGGCGACGATGTACACCGCCAACCACTTCCCGGGCGTGAAGGCGATCATCGCCCTGACCGAAAGTGGCTACACGCCGCTGATCATGTCGCGCATCCGCTCCTCGGTGCCGATCTACGCGTTCTCCCCGCACCGCGAAACCCAGGCCCGTGCCGCCATGTTCCGTGGCGTCTACACTGTGCCGTTCGACCCGGCCGCCCTGCAACCGGGCGAAGTCAGCCAGGCGGCGGTGGACGAGCTGGTCAAGCGCGGCGTGGTGCAGACCGGCGACTGGGTCATCCTGACCAAGGGCGACAGCTACCACACCATTGGCGGCACCAACGGGATGAAAATCCTGCACGTTGGCGACCCGATGGTCTGAGTGATCGAGCGCTGAAAAACAAAAGCCCTGCCATGTGAATGGCGGGGCTTTTTCTGGTTTTTGCCTGCAAGAAATGTGGCGTTTGGACTGACCCTATCGCGAGCAGGCTCGCTCCCACAGTAGGTTTGTGGTGTTCATGAATAATGTGTTCAACACACCCTCCCTGTGGGAGCGAGCCTGCTCGCGATAGCGGTGGGTCAGATTGCATTGGTGTTGAATGTGCCGCCGTCATCGCGAGCAGGCTCGCTCCCACATTGGGATTTGTGGTGTTCCGAGTTTTCCGATCAGCCCCAAAATCCCCTGTGGGAGCGAGCTCGCGATAGGGTCAGTCCAGACGCCGCAAAACCCAATGCCTGTTGATAAACCCCGACAACGCGGCTACCTGCCTGCCCTCTTCCTCAATCACCTTGCGAAACTGTTGCCAGTCTGGAAACGCTCAACCACGGGGCAGAAAGGCGTCAGCCAGCAATTGATTGCGCGGCAAACCGGCCAGGTACAAGCGCTTGGCGAAGGCCTCGACCCGGTCGGGATGGCCGCAGAGCAAGGCCTGGGTTTGCCGCGAAACAAGCCGCAGTTGCGCCAGGGCGGACGGTGCCTCGGCTGCGGTCAACAGCTCCACGCTGAGGTTTTGATGCTTGGCCGCCAGCGCCGCCAGGGGTTTGGCCAGGTAATGCCCGGCCGCGTCATGGGCCACGTGAATAAGGCGAATCGTGCCTTGGTGATGCTGGCGCAACGCTTCGCGCAGCAAGCCAAACAACGGCGCCAGGCCAGTGCCGGCAGCGAGCAGCCACAGCGGCCTGTCGTGCCAGTCGGGGTCGTAATGCAGGGCACCGCCGCGCAACTCGCCCAGGCGGATCGGATCACCGGCCTTCATCTGCCGGGCCGCCTCGATGAATTGACCGGGCTCGCGGCAATCGAGGTGGAACTCCAGGAAACGGTCTTCCTCGGGCAGGCTCGCCAGGGAATACGGCCGGGCCACGTCGCCGGCCCACAGCACCAGGTGCTGTCCGGCCTGATAACGCAGCGACCGCTCGGGGGTGACGCGCAGGCGCAGTACTTCGCCACCGAGCCAATCCACCGCAGCCACACGGGCGGCCTGGCCGTCGCGTTGCGGGTCGAAGGTATGGATCTGCACATCCTCGACCACCTGGCATTGGCAGGCCAGCCGCCAGCCCTGGTCGCGTTGCACCGGGTTCAGGGCGTCGGGACGACTGTCGCGCACATCGCCGCCCACGCACTGCACCAGGCAAGCGTGGCAGCTGCCGGCGCGACAACTGTAGGGCACCGCCACGCCAGCGCTGTTCAAGGCGTCCAGCAGGTTACTGCCTGCCGCCACCGTCCATTGCCGACCGGCGACTGTCAGTTCAGGCATCGGTGTTCTCCCAGGCGGCAGCGCACCGATTGCGGCCGTCTCGCTTGGCACGGTACAGGGCCTGGTCGGCACGCTGCAACGCGTTGTCCAGGTCATCGCCCATTTCCAGCATCGTCAGGCCCGCCGACAAGCTCAGGGCGCCGACCTGCAGGCCGATCAGCTCGACTTCGGTGAACGCCAGCCGCAGACGCTCGCAGCAAGCCGTCAGGCGCTGGGGGTCGCAGGCGGGCAGCAGCATGACGAATTCCTCGCCGCCATAACGGGCCAATACATCGCCCTCGCGCAGGCACGCCGTGGCGACCCCGGCAAATGCCTGCAGCACCTGGTCGCCAGCCGCGTGGCCGTGCAGGTCGTTGATGCGCTTGAAATGGTCGAGGTCGATCAGGGCCAGGCCATGGGCGATGCCGGGCCTGAGGGTGTTGAGTTCGCGCGAAGCAAGGCGCAGGAAGTGCCGGCGATTGAACAGCCCGGTCAGCTCATCGGTGGCCACCAGGTCTTCGAGCTGACGCATCATCCCGCGCAAGGTGTCCTGGTGCGCCTGCAGGGCAAACCGGCGCTGGCGCATGCGCTGGCGTGAGATCTGGACGTAGCGGGCGTAAAACACCAGCCACACCAGCACGAGAAACAGCACGGCCACCTGCAACCCGGCCAAGGTGGGGTCGGGAAGCCTGAAGAAGTAGCCGTCCCACAGGGTAATCGCGGTGAAACTGAGGAACACCAGGGCCGCGCAGCGCACGAAGGCCCGGCGTGACAAGTGGAACAGCCCGAACAGCAGGATCAATACATAAAACACCAGGAACACGCCCCGAGCCTGGTCCAGGTGCGCCATCATCCAGGTCTGCCAGCCCAGGCCGATCAACACCTGCACTTCGGTGAGGCTGGGGTCGGCGAAGCGCAGGTTGCGGTCGGTGATAAACAGCGCGAACAGCCCGGCCTGGCACAGCACGACCAACACGCTGCCGATGATGGCACCGCGCAACGAATCGAGGTAATGACCACTGAAAAATGCCAGCCACAACAAAACCAGTGCCAGCGCGTACGTCGCGGCCGCTAAAGCGAAGCGTTTCAGCAAAAGACGTTGAATGGCGTTATGGGTCAATCGTTGACTCACCATGGGAAAGGAAACTGACAGGAGGCGTCCTACGCTACAGGCCAGACGCCACTTTAGTGGCGTGTAGGACAAATGACCATTCAATTCTGGAGCAGAAAAATGGCGTCAAAGCAATGGCCCAGATTGACGCAGTGGTCGGGTGCCTGACACGTCACCTGTGCACCGCTCTGTTGGGCTGTGGGAGCAAGGCTTGCCCGCGATGAAAATGACGCGGTCTCCCGGGGAATCGAGGCGCCTGCATCGCGAGCAAGCTTTGCTCCCACAGCCTTGCTCTCACAGCTCGCTCCCACAGGGGGCCGGCCTGCGATATACTGCCGCGCCTTTTTAGCGTCGCGCCAGCATGCCCGGCGTGCCTTATAGAGGTGCCGCCCGTCGACCGATGCACCCAAGCGGCCGGCACCTTATTGAATGTTCCCGTCTTTAGAGAGGAGCGCGACTCATGACCGTGATCAAGCAAGATGACCTGATTCAGAGCGTTGCCGACGCTTTGCAGTTCATTTCCTACTACCACCCCGTGGATTTCATCCAGGCGATGCACGAGGCCTACCTGCGCGAAGAATCGCCGGCGGCCCGTGACTCCATGGCGCAGATCCTGATCAACTCGCGCATGTGCGCCACCGGCCACCGGCCGATCTGCCAGGACACCGGCATCGTGACCGTGTTCGTGCGCGTAGGCATGGACGTGCGTTGGGATGGCGCGACCATGAGCCTGGACGACATGATCAACGAGGGCGTGCGTCGCGCCTACAACCTGCCGGAAAACGTCCTGCGTGCCTCCATCCTCGCCGACCCGGCAGGCGCACGCAAAAACACCAAGGACAACACCCCGGCGGTCATCCATTACTCCATCGTCCCGGGCAACACCGTGGAAGTGGACGTGGCGGCCAAGGGCGGCGGTTCCGAGAACAAGTCGAAGATGGCCATGCTCAACCCGTCCGACTCCATTGTTGACTGGGTGCTGAAAACCGTTCCGACCATGGGCGCCGGCTGGTGCCCACCGGGCATGCTCGGTATCGGCATCGGCGGCACCGCCGAGAAAGCCGCGGTGATGGCCAAGGAAGTGTTGATGGAATCCATCGACATCCACGAGCTCAAGGCCCGCGGCCCGCAGAACCGTATCGAAGAGATGCGCCTGGAGCTGTTCGAGAAGGTCAACCAACTGGGCATCGGCGCCCAGGGCCTGGGTGGCCTGACCACCGTGCTCGACGTGAAGATCATGGACTACCCGACCCATGCCGCCTCCCTGCCGGTGTGCATGATCCCCAACTGCGCCGCCACCCGCCACGCCCACTTCGTGCTCGACGGCACTGGCCCGGCGTCGCTGGAAGCGCCACCGTTGGACGCCTACCCGGAAATCGTCTGGGAAGCCGGCCCGTCGGCCCGTCGCGTCAACCTCGACACCCTGACCCCGGAAGACGTGCAGAGCTGGAAACCGGGCGAGACCGTGCTGCTCAACGGCAAGATGCTCACCGGCCGCGATGCCGCGCACAAGCGCATGGTCGAGATGCTGAACAAGGGTGAAACCTTGCCGGTAGACCTCAAGGGCCGCTTCATCTATTACGTCGGCCCGGTCGACCCGGTAGGCGATGAAGTCGTCGGCCCGGCCGGCCCGACCACGGCCACGCGGATGGACAAGTTCACCCGCCAGATCCTCGAGCAGACCGGCCTGTTGGGCATGATCGGCAAATCCGAGCGCGGCCCGACCGCCATCGAAGCGATCAAGGACAACAAGGCTGTCTACCTCATGGCCGTCGGCGGCGCCGCTTACCTGGTGGCCCAGGCGATCAAGAAATCCAAGGTCCTGGCCTTCGCCGAACTGGGCATGGAAGCGATCTACGAGTTCGAGGTGAAGGACATGCCGGTGACCGTTGCGGTCGACAGCAAGGGCGAGTCGGTGCACATCACCGGCCCAGCGATCTGGCAGCAGAAGATCAGCGAAAGCCTGGCGGTGGAAGTGCAGTAACACGCACGCAAGCGTTCTGGAAAAAGCCGGTGGGCATCAAGCCTACCGGCTTTTTTTTTTGCGCAGATGACGCCATTTATCGGCACACCTGATGACCTGTCAGATCTGACAGGTTACACCCTTGATGTCTCTTGGCATGCTCAGCCTGGCTGGGGATTGCCCCTGGCGCTGATCAAAGGGATGAACCGTCCATGGCAGAGCAATCGCCCCTCCAGATCGTCACGCCAACCATCGCCGGCGGGGCCACCATTGCCACCTTCGGCAACAGCTTCGGTACGGTAGGCACGCGAGGCGCGGCCTCCTTTGAATTACCGCTGCCCGTGTCGGGCGCCCGTCACCTGACCCCTGCCCTGGCCTTGCACTACAACAGCCAGAGCACCAATGACATCTTCGGCATCGGCATGCATTTGCCGATCCCCAGCATCACTCGTAAAACCAGCAAAGGCGTACCGCGCTACGACAGAGACGACGTGATGGTAGGCCCCGACGGGGTGGAC
The DNA here is from genome assembly GCF_918698105.1 of Pseudomonas brassicacearum. Classification (GTDB taxonomy): domain Bacteria; phylum Pseudomonadota; class Gammaproteobacteria; order Pseudomonadales; family Pseudomonadaceae; genus Aquipseudomonas; species Aquipseudomonas brassicacearum_F. The sequence goes on from NZ_CAKKMI010000038.1 coordinate 47,440, forward strand.
CGCTGGCCCGACCTCGAGGGGCAAACCAGCCGAAAAATGGGCGGGCGCACTTTCGCGGTGGTGCGCTATTACCCCAGGATCGAGAGCGCCTTTGATATCTACGAACTCTGGACGTCCATCGATAGCCATCCGTTCTGGCGCGTACAAGGCAGCAATGGCCACGTGTATTGCTACGGCAAAAGCGAAGCGTCGCGCATTGCGGACCCGCAGGTTCCGTCGCGCATCGGCGAATGGCTGCTATTGGAAGAAGTCAGCCCGCTGGGCGAGCACATCTACTATCAATACACGGTCGACCCCGCAGAGTCCGAAGGCCCCCACGACTACCGCGCCCAACGTTACCTGCGCCGGGTCTGCTACGGCAACGCCACGGCAAGCGACACCTTGTATTGCTTCGAGGAACAAGACCCGGCGAACCTGGCCTGGCATTTTCATCTGCTCCTGGATTACGGACAGCGCTCCCTCGATCTTGAGGAACAACCCGCCTGGACGCCCCTCGACGAGAACGCCTGGTTACTGCGCAGCGACCCGATCCACCTCTACCGATACGGCTTCGAGATCGGCACGCGGCGCCTGTGCCATCAGGTCTTGATGTTCCACCGTTTCCCCGCCAATGCCGAACCGGCGCTGGTGCGGCGACTGTTGCTGGAGTACACCCCCACGACATTGGGCTACAGCCTGTTGACGGCGGCCCACTACCAGGACTGGGATGCCGCGGGTCGGGTCAAAGACGCCCCCCCGGTGGAACTTCAGTACACCGATTTTGAGCCCAATCTCGAACCCGAGGCTTTTTTCGCCCTGGAGACCATGCCCGCCCTGGAGGACGGCCGGTACTACCAATGCGTAGATCTGTACGGCGAAGGCGTTCCGGGTTTTTTATGTCGCTATACCAATGGCTGGTATTACCGCGAGCCCGAACGCACCGCGGCCGATGACAATGACGAAATCGGTTACGGCCCTTGGACACTGCTGCCGAGCATCCCGATTGCCGCCGACAACCAAGCGGTAGCGCAGGTACTGACCGACCTGACCGGCAGCGGTCGCCTCAATTGGATCATCGCCCAGCCCGGCATGAATGGCTTTTATACGCTTACCCCAGATCGCAGTTGGTCGACTTTCATCGACTTCAAGCGCTTCCCCATGGAGTTCCTGCACCCCGCCGCGCAACTGGCCGACCTGGCCGGCGATGGCCTGCACTCGCTGGCCATGATCGGCCCCAAAAGCGTTCGGCTGTACGCCAACCTTCGCGAGGAAGGGTTCGCCCCGGGCGTGGACGTACCCCATGAGCCGGACAGCGACCTGCCGTTGTTCAGCGATGTGCGCAGTGAACTGGTGTTCTTCGGCAATATGCTGGGCAGCGACAGCAGCGAGCTGTGCCGTGTCCGCTTCAATGAAATCAAATGCTGGCCGAACCTGGGCCACGGACGTTTCGGCGAAGGCTTGGTCATGAGCGATCTTCCCTTCACGTACGCCGAGTTCAATGCCGATCAGGTCAGGGTCGCGGATCTGGACGGGGCCGGCGCGCCGGCGTTGATTTACCTCAAGAGCGACTGTTTCGAGATCTACTTCAATCGCGGCGGCAACGGTCTGGTGCAGACCCCCGTCCAAGTGCCATGGCCCGAAGGCGTACGCTACGACCGTCTTTGCCAGGTCACCCTGGCCGATCTGCAAGGGCTGGGTTGCAGCAGCCTGATCCTGAGCGTGCCCCACCACGGGCCCGATATGAAACCTCGGCATTGGCGCTACAACTTCGTCGCCATACGCCCCTACGTCCTCAATGCCACGAACAACAACATGGGTTGCAGCAGCACCTTGGCCTATCGCAGCAGCGCACAATTCTGGCTGGATGAAAAAAAACAACGCCAGGCAACGGGAGCATCGCTGGCCTGCTACCTGCCCATGGCCTTGCCGCTGGTGGCGCATCAACAACAATTGGACGAGATCACCGGTAACTGCCTGACCCAGCGTTTCACCTATTTCGAAGGGCACTACGACAGCTATCACCGTGAGTTCAGAGGCTTCGGTCGGTTGTATCAGCTCGACAGTGAAAGGCCCTTGGACGAGGTGGAGGATGGACTCACCGCGCCGGTGCTGTTCAAGACCTGGTTTCACACCGGCAGCAGTGTCGACCAACCCCTCATGGACTGTTTCGAAGACGACACCGATGCGCCACCGCTCGGCCCCACGCTGCTGGCCCGGTTCCATCGACAGGACAAGGCCGACGACATCATCACACCGGACCCTGATACCGCACGGGAGATGGCCTACGCCTTGGGCGGCCATGTACTGCGCAGCGAGACCCATCCCGTCGACTCGAACACCCCGAACAGGCCGTACACGGTGACCCGCCAACGTTATCTGCTGCGCCATCCCCATGATCATCACAAGAGCCTGCTGGTCCTGGCGCTGGAAACAGTGAGTCATCAATACGACGGCTTCATCAACGATCCGCAGGCCCAGCACGCCATCACGCTAGGCTGGAACCGCTACGGCCAGCCGGTGCACAGCTTCGTGGTTCATTACGCCCGGCGCCTGAGCGCGGATGATGATCCCCCCTTCGAAGACGAAGACGAGAACACTTGGTGGCGCGATGCCCATGACGATCAGCAGCAAATATTCCAACTCATCGAAAGCCGGGCCGAGCCAGTGGACTTGCATGACGAAGCAGGACAACGCATACAGCTCGGCCTGCCCTGGCGCGCTCGGACCAACGGCCTGAGACTTCCTCAAGGCGAGCTCCCCCTGGGGTTGAACCCACAACACATCAGTTACGAACGTTTCCTGGAGCACCAAGACTCGGATCCCTGGACAGACGCCCGGGTGCTGATCGCCCTGGAAGAACAAAGCTACCTGCGTGACGACTCGGACAATGTCCTGTTCCAAGCCTTGCGCGGTCCGTTGGAAGTGGCCGAGTTCGACAAGCAGGCGTTGGACGCCTACGACGCCGTGCCACCCCCCTTCGACATCCGCCAGCAATTGGAGACGATTGGCTTTGAACCCATGAAGCTGTTCCTGCCCGAAGACCCGGGCAAAGACGACGCACAGGACCTGTGGTCCAAGAAAGTCGGCTTCGCCACCTACCTGCCGCTCAATGGCTTTTTCCATATGAGCGCCTTGCAGGAAACCCTGAGCCATGGCGTTACCACGACCGAATACGACACCTATCACTTGATGCCCACCGCCGTCACGCTACCGGACGGGTGTGCGACCCGCATCGACTATGACTATCACTGGCTGTTGCCGCGCAAAATCGTCGACGCCAACGACAACGTCCAGGAAGCGCTTTATGGCCCGGCCGCGGTGCCTTTGGGCTTCACCTTCCACGGCACCGAGAATGGTGCTCCGGCAGGCTTCGATGCCATCGACACCTATGAGCCACCCGACGATCTGTCTCCAGCCCATGCCATTGCCAACCCCGAGGCCACCCTGGGCAACATGGCCAGCGCCGTGCGGGTAGAAGACTTGAGTTGGATGGGCTCGCTTGATCTGGCGCTGGTGCTGGCGACGCAGCGCGACGAGTGGATCAGCGCCCGTTACGTGCTGCCCAGCGGCCACATCCGTGCGTCGGCGCGGGTTCGCCTGGCCCGCCTCAAAACCCGTACCGCTGGCGAGGAACTGCTCTGGATCTTGATCCAGGCGATGCCTCGGGAGCCGGCTCACAGCGTCGTGCTGAGCGCCGATCGTTATCCGAATGATCCATTGCGCCAGATCCGCACCGCCCTCAGCGCCGTCGACGGTTTTGGCCGTGCCTTGCAAATCAAGCAACGGGTCGAGGCAGGAAAAGCCTACGCCGTGGCCGAAGACGGCTCGCTGTTACTGGACGACCAGGGGCGCCCCATCCAGCACGAGGCCAACCCACGCTGGCGCGTCAGCGAACGGGTCGAGTACAACAACAAAGGTTTGGTGACGCGGGTCTACCGTCCTTATTTCGCCGATGCCTGGCGCTACATCAACGACGCCTCGTTGCGCGAACACGGTTATCACGACCGGCAGTTCTACGATCCGCCTGGACGGTTGGTCAAGGTCATCAATGCCAAGGGACACGAAGCCTGGCATGTCTACCATCCGTGGTACCAGTGCGATCACGATTACAACGACACGGATCCGGGACCTGTCCAATGAACACTCAGGTTCATGCAAAAACGCCGATCGTGGCGGTGTTCGACGGACGAGCAGGGCCGGTCCGTCGGGTGGATTACCTGCGCGGGTCGACCCGCGACGAAACCCAAACGTTGGTCACGGCCCAGGCGTATGACGTTGCCGGACGCATCGTCGACCAATGGGACCCGCGCTTCTACGGCACGGGAACCGTCAACCTGCACAGCATCTACAGTCTGTCCGGCACACCGCTGCGTACTGAAAACGTCGATGCCGGGCAGCGTTGCGAATTGCCCGGCCTGGCCGGCCAACGCCTGCATGCCTGGGATTCGCGCGGCAGCGAACAGCAAACCGAATACAACTCGCAGTTGCGACCTACGCAGATCCGGGAACGTGGCCAGGGCGAAGCCTGGGCCACGGTGGATCGCCTACGCTACGGCACTCGTTCAACCGATGACGTCCTGCACAATCGATGCGGGCGCCTGGTAGAACATTTCGACACGGCCGGGCTTGTCTGCGTCGACGATTATTCGATGGCGGGCCTGCCCCTGGAGCAAGGGCAACGCTTTCTGAACACACTGGAGCTGCCCGACTGGCCGGACGATGAAACCGGACGCGAGCGTTTGTTGGAGCCTGTCCGCTACGACACACGGTGGCGCTACGACGCCGTGGGTGATGCACTGGAACAAACAAATGCCAAGGGGCATAGGCAACACATCGAACTCGATGTGACCGGACAACCCAAGAGCCTGCGCTTGCAATGGGCTGGTAGCGCCACTGCAGAGCTGATCGCTCATGAGTTCCAATACACCGCCGGGGGCCAGCGCCAGGCGTACACAGCCGGTAACGGCATTAAGACGACTTTTGCTTATGACCCGGTCAACGGACGTCTGGCGGAGCTCAAAGCCACGAAAGGCAGCGATGTCCACCAGCATTTGAGCTACCTCTACGACCCCATGGGCAATGTCACCTCCATGACCGATCACACCCATGTCGTGCGCTACCACGCCAACCAGCGCAGCGAAGGCGTTCGTACCTTTCTGTACGACAGTCTCTATCGCCTGGAAAGCGCCACGGGACTGGAGATGTCCGGGGCGAGCACGCAACCAGGGTTGCCGGGGCTTGTCCCGCCCTCTGACCTGTCCTTGCGAACCCCTTACACCCAACACTACGAATATGACCGCGGCGGCAACCTGGAAAAATTGATCCACGGCAGCGCCGTACCAGGGGAGGCGCATACGCTGCGCCTGACCATGGACGCATCGAGCAATCGCTGTCTGCAATGGCACAAGGGGGAAGCCTCTCCCGGCGACAATCTGGACTTCGATGCCGGCGGCAATCAACTAAGCCTGCCCGCCTCCGGACGACACTTGACCTGGAACCGGCGCAATGAACTGCAGAAGGTGACCCAGGTACAACGCCACGACGGCGAAGACGACGCCGAGCACTACAGCTACGACGCTCAGGGCATTCGCATGCGCAAGCGGCAGACCACCCACGCTGCTTCCATCAGCCACGTGCGTGACGTGCGTTATTTGCCGGGCCTGGAAATCCGCACCCTGGATGACAGCGAAGAACTGCACGTCTGCACGCTGCAAGGCCCGGCGGCCAACGTGCGCGGACTTTACTGGGCCAAAGGCCGGCCAGCTGAAATCGAACAAAACCAGTTGCGCTACAGCCTTGAAGATCATCTGGGTTCGTTGGTCACGGAACTGGACCAGGACGCCCGGCTCATCAGCCAAGAAGGTTACTACCCCTTTGGCGGCACGGCGTGGTGGGCAGCAGACTCTCAAGTGCAGGCCAATTACAAGACCATTCGTTACTCCGGCAAGGAGCGCGATACCAGTGGGCTTTATTATTACGGGTTTCGTTATTACGCACCGTGGATGATGCGCTGGATCAACCCGGACCCGGCGGGGCCGGTGGATGGGTTGAATGTGTATGCGATGGTGGGGAATAACCCGTTGAGCTATAAAGACGAGCTGGGGCTCAATAAATCCAAAAAACTCTACGAACGCACCAGTAGCGATACTGAAGAGATTATCCAAAGAAGAGACCAACCCTCTGTCGAAAAAAAGAAAAAAGATAAAAACCAGGCCCCTAACCCGTTTAGCAAAAAAAAAGTAAATACAGTATTGGTTGCCCACGCAGGTGTTGAAATCCCAAGCGAGGATCCTGCCCAACGGCTCCAAATCACTCATTTATTTAATCGTCCACGCCCAAAGGGAGACCTCGACGCCTATGGCATGGAAATAATTGAATCTCATACCTCCCGGGGAGAACCGGCGACCTCGACGTCAGGGGGGATTTTCCATTTTGGTGATCCTGAGAAATATATAAGATTCGTAGAAGGGGAACACAAGACCGCCTATAACGATCCTGATTTCCCCGTTCGGGTCTATAGGGGGCAAAACAGCGAGCCTACCGACCTGACTGGTTTAGAGAGAGAAGCCGCTATATTAACGGACGAATTTAAGTCGCGAATAAAAGAACATATAACCAAAGGCGGCGATCTTCTCCCACAAGCCGCTGGGGCGCCCGGAACTCATGCCGAAACCATTGGGGCAAACCTTGCGCTTACGTTTCAAAAAAGTCTATACGGTTACACAAACCCGGAAAACATTATTATCGTCACTCAAAAACTTCAGAACGAAACAAAGGCAGGGCCTTTCCCGGCCTGTTTCAATTGCACTAACATTTTGACCCCCCCCCAAGGAAGCCACGCACCGTTCGATGTCGTGACAGAATTGGACAGCATGTCCTATGAAATCTGGCGAAGGGACAGTGAACCGTTTCATCGATGAATGGCGTGACGGCTTAGGGGAGAACTCATGACGATTTTGTCAAGCGTATTGCGTCGCAGGATCAACAGTTATCTAGCTGCTTCGATCGCTTTTAAGGTGAGCCTGCGTAACAACATTCTACGTTCACTGCCCAATGCGTTCATGCCCCGTTCGTAATCCAATTGCGAAATCGAACCAGCCGTTAGTTGATCCAACAACGCCTCGGCTTTCTGATTATAGTTAGCCGAGTTAAGCGCGAAGTCCTGTGGATATTGCGCCTTCAAATAGCTTCGCCAGAACCGTTGTCCAATCATCTGGTTCACCAACCCTTCGCCAGCTTCCAACGCCAGGACCGCGTGGTAAGCCTGGTTCAGCGCCGTTTCGTCCACGCCGGCCAGAGCCTGGAACAACATCCCCTTGGATTGCCAAGGCAGCTCAAGCCGCTCGGCCAAACCGGTCTGGAACGCCAGGTAGACTTCCACCTCATCAATGGTCCCGGTGATATCGCCATCCTCATCCAAGGCGATAAAAGTCTCTCCCGCCTGCAATCGACTCTGAATCGTGGCGCGAGCAATTTCATTGACCTGATCCAATCGGGAGCTGCCCTTGGCCAACGCCAACAGCTTGGCCTCGACCTGCCTGGCATCACCCGCCTGATAGGCTTCATGAACCAGGACCTTGATCCCCATTCCATTGAACAACTGCGCCCCGGCGTCGGCACATGAATCCGGATCGATCGCCATGCGAAACAGTTCCTCGCGCAATGTCGCGTCTGCGCGGACGGCGTCGAGCACTCTCCAGACTCGCTCCGTCAACGCAGGACGATAAGCCTCCTCTACGTAATCGGCGGCTTCCGTCAGTTGCTCCAACACTTCGAAAAAACCCTGGGCACCGGCTTCGCGCTCCAACTCATCCCATGTCCGTTGCCGGGCCGCCCGTTGCTCAGCGTCAAAACCTTCGAGCCAATGCTGGCTGGTCAATTCGCCCTTGGGCGGATAACTGCGTGCCGGGTCATAGCCGACCGAACGCATATAGTCCTGGAACTGCTTTAGACAATCGTCTGGTAATTGGTCCCGGCTCAGACGGGTGCGCGCAATCAACCGAGCCTGCTCGGAGCCAGGTATTACCTGCGGTATGCGAATGATGGGGTTATCCATCAGGTTCAGCTCGAAGGCACGCGGCCGCGTTGTCGACATCAAGCCTGGCGGCCAGTCGGCAATACCGGTGTTCTGCAGATCCAGCACGCTGAGCTCGGGCATGGAACTGACGTCGGGAAGCAGCGTCAAGGTCGGGTTATTGGCTAACCGCAACACCTCCAGATGACTCAGCTCAGCCAATTCAGCCACATTCTGGACGGTGAGGCTCAGTCGATTGTCGGCGAGGTCCAGACGTTGCAGATTGGCATGATTGAATCGCGGAGGCGCTGACAAGTTGTTATGGCTCAGGTCCAGCGCCTTGAGATTAGGAAAATAACCGAGCAATCGCTCAATATCGCCACCAAGCGCTCCGTGGCGCCATTGCAGTGAGCTCACATGGGGGAAGCTGACATCCAGCATTGGGAAATAGTCGAGAAAAACACTCGACCAGTGGTAATCCAAATCCAGCGTATAACCCTCGGGCAACGTCTCCAGGCCAGCTCGCCAGCATCGCTTGAGCGTCGAGGCCAGTTTCCCCTTGTGGTAGCGCTGATCGATTGGCAGCGTATCGCCCCGCTCGATGGCGACCCAATCCTCCAGCGCCTTGCTCAACCCTTCGAATTCAATCTCACGGGTCGTGAGATTTTCCATGGCCAGCGCCTCGGATGAAAACGAGCCCACGAAGTCGGAAAAAGCCTGCTCCGCGGCTTCGGGATACAACACCTTGAACCGCGCCTCCAGGCTCAACGCATCACCGGTTCCAAGCAATCGCTCATCAAGCCGCGCATAACCCGGTTGCTCCCCGAGCAAACGTGCGGCAATCGGCGGATCCTGCGTCGTCCCGGCAGCGTCCAGCAGGATTTTGCGAAATGTCGCCCGGTCCAGTGGCGCTTGTTGGACAGCGTTCCTCAGCGAGGGCCCGTCGCCCAGGCTATAACCCAACGCCTGACGTTCAGCCTCGGTCAAGGCGCTCAGAATGTCAGTGTAGAAATCGTCGGCGCTGTGCACCGAGTTACCTTGCTCGCCAAACAGCCAAGGCGTCGCTTCCTCCACCGGCACAAGTACCTTGCGCACGGTCGATGACGACGGCCCGACGCTGTCGAGCAGCGGTCCCTCAAGCGCCCCGTCGCGAATTTCGATACGCACGTCTGCCGGCCATCCAGGCAGTCGCTCCAGGGTGCGCAACGCCAACCGCCACGTATCAGGGTTGCCCTTCGAGGGTAAATACAACGCTTCGTAGGCCTGGACAATCCGCCATTCATCCAATGCCCGGCGCGCAGACTGGCGCAGACGCAAGGGCAAGTACCCTCGCTCGCTCATCTGCTGGCGCTCTGCATCGGTGACGTCGATCAGCAGCTCGTCCACCACGGCGCGGGGTATCTGGGGAAATTCACTGCACAAGACCTGGACGCCAGCCCCGCCCGCCTCGCCGACCACCGGCTCGATGGCTACTGGACTGCCTTGCGCGGCCCGGAAGCGCTTGATGGTTTCGACGAGTAGCACTGGAGGTCGGGCATGTTCGACGTGGAGTTGACGCAGGCTTGCTTCTTCGACACCGCTGACGATGCGGATCTGCTCCAGGGTTTCGTCCGAAAAAGACTCGACGCTGTGCCCCAGGCGTCGCATCAATTTTGCCCCTTGCCAGCTCAACGGGCGCTCGGCCTCGTGCACCCAGGCGCCGACCTCGTTATGGGCAAGCCTGGGGGCATACGCATCGGGACGCGAAGCGTGTTGAATCCGATACTGCCCTGAACCCGGGGTCTGCTCGACCACGAACTGCCGGCCGTCGAGCAACAGCACCTCTCGACCCCGGTGAAGATAAAGGCCATTGGCCTGAGGCCGGGCATTCGTCTCCAGGTCCAGCGACTGCTCATAGGGTGCAAGATCGGGGTGCCACAGACGCGACTGTCCATCGCGGCTGCGGACCACCTTCATCTGCTCGACAAACGGCGAAGGCCGGGTGGATCGCACGGCCCCCACCACTTTGCCGCCTGCCGCGAAAAGCCCCATGAGCGCCATGTTTTCGGCCACCCCGAGCAGATGTGCGGCAGCTTCAGCACGTCGGCCTTGCGACCAGTCGACAACGCCTTCAAACGTTTCATCGAGCAGTTGATAGACCGTGTAGGCCATCATTGCCTCGCCGAGCACCGGCACGAACGACGCGGCCGTAAAGGCGGCCATTTCCAGCACCGTCTCGGCCACCTGCATGAAACTGTCCCAGCGAGCCCACCGAGACTTAAGGTCCTCGTCGCCGGTCGGCACCGCCAGTGCACGGGCATCCCTGATCATCAGGTCAAGCCGTTGTGCGAACAACCGGTCCCAGATATCTGCCTTTACTCGTTTGCTGGACATTCGCAACGGAGAATTCTCCGCCCGCCCGCGCCGTACCGTACCCAATTGCACATTCAGTGCGGCAAGAAAACGCCCCCGGTCGGCGAGAGGAACGAAACGACCGAAAAACTGCTGGTAGCGCTTAGAACGCAAGCGAAGGGTCAGATCCGCCAGGAACGTCGCCGTGGAATCGTACGCCTTGAAGGGATGCTCCGGGTCGTGGGGGATATACACCAGAATCGGTTCGACCTGCCGGCTCTGCTCCAGGTCGGGGGCAATCATCACAATACTCGCCAGGCAAGTATCGAGTAGGTGCAATTCATGGCAGTAATGCGCCTTGCCGCGATAGCTGACGCTGCGCTGGCCATCGATAACGCCTTGCAGTGCCTGAACGGCTTGCCGGTCGATATCGCCCTTGACCCGGGCCATCGCCGCCGCTGCGCGAAAGGCATCCTTGTCACTGGCTTGACAACGTTCCTGCAACACAGCATTGGCGACGGGCTCGTCTAGCAGGTTTTTGCTCAGATACGTCTGGTAGCGGCCACCAATATCCAGCTCCCGGCACAGCGCCACGAACACCTGCACGGTCAATACCGGGCCGACAGGCAAGATGTCGAACTGCCCGCTCGTTGAGGGCCGGGTGATGAAACGCGAGGCTTCGTCGAAAAAACCCGGGCGAGCCTCCTTCGCCTCGAAGTTTTGCAGCGCGGCTTCCAGCAATGAAATCGTACGGGTCCTGTACGCGACAGACACCCCCTCGGGTATATAGAGCCGCAGGTAGGTTTGCCTGACGTCCAGCATTATGTTGCAACGCTTTTTCAACGCAGCGATCAACAACGGCTCGGCAAACGCTTCGATCGACTGGAGCCGACCGAGCATCTGCTCCAGTTTGCCCTGGGATTTCCAGCTGGCTGACAAAGCATCCTTCAAGCGGGCCTGATCCACGACACTGGCCTGGACGAATCCAGGCGCTATCGGCCCAGCGGCTTGTATTAGCGCCGTGCGTTGTTGCGATGAAAGGCCCGGTACCCAGTCGGGCATCGACTGGGGGATCCATTCATGGGGATTGGACGGCAACGCAGGGAATGGCGCTGCTGGCAGCGAGATTTGGGAAGTGGGCATGTAATCAAGTCATCCGTGACCGGTAAAAAAAACTGACGTTATGCGAACATCCGTTATCGGAGCCAGGCAAAACCTGTTACCAGACAAAACGCATGACGGTGATATCACCCTCCACCGGCTTCCATGTGCCAATGACACGTCCGGCCAGTTGCGCCCCTGCGCCATCACGGTGGGCAGGCGGCATGCTATCGTGCCCGTCCCTGTCCAGCCCTTGAAATCATCACATGCCCGCAATGCCACGTCCCTTGCGCCTGTCGTTGTACATTCTGCTGATCCTCGCCGGCGCCGCCCTCGCCGCCGCCCTGGCCGTGCGCCATGCCGAACGTGTGGCCCTGGAAGAGGACGCCCGCCGCGCAAGCCAGCAACTGGCGCTGTACGCCAACTCGTTGCACACCCTGATCGAACGCTACCGCGCCCTGCCCGCCGTGTTGGCGCTGGACCCGCAGCTACGCGACGCCCTCAAGGGTCCGGTCAGCCCGGCGCAACAGGATGCCTTGAACCGCAAGCTGGAAAAGATCAACGGCGCCGCGCAATCCTCGACATTGGAGTTGCTCGACCACACCGGCCTGGCGGTCGCCGCCAGCAACTGGCAGTTGCCCAGCAGCTATGTCGGGCACAACTATGGTTTCCGCCCTTATTTCCTCCAGACCCGCACCCTGGGTACCGGGCGGTTCTACGCGGTGGGCGTGACCAGCGGCATCCCGGGGTACTTTCTCTCCAGCGCCGTGACCGGCGACAACGGCGAGTTCCTCGGCGCAATGGTGGTGAAGCTGGAATTCCCAGAGCTTGAGCGCGAATGGCGCCAGGGCAGCGACACGCTATTGGTCAGCGATGCGCGGGGCATCATTTTCATCGCCAACCGCCCCGGCTGGCGCTATCGCCATCTGCAACCGTTGACCGACAGCGACCGCGCCGAACTCAAGGCCACCCGTCAATACGACAAACAACCGTTGCAACCCTTGACCTTCGATCCGCTGCGGCGCTTTGACGACAATAGCCATCTGGCCCGGGTCGAGACACCCGATGGCCCGGCGCACTACCTGTGGGAATCCTTGCCGCTGACCGCCGAGGGCTGGACGCTGCACTTGCTGCGCCGTCCGCAGATCGCCTTCGAGGACCGTCGCAATGCCGGGCTCGCGGCCGCCGGGTCGTGGCTGGCGCTGGTGTTCCTGCTGCTGTTTCTCAACCAGCGCTGGCGCCTGGCAAGGTTGCGCCAACGCAGCCGCGAAGAGCTTGAACGGCTGGTCGAAGAACGTACCCGGGATCTGCGCACCGCCCAGGACGGCCTGGTTCAATCGGCCAAGCTCGCGGCCCTGGGTCAGATGTCGGCGGCACTGGCCCATGAAATCAACCAGCCGCTGACGGCCCAGCGCATGCAACTGGCAACCCTGCGCCTGCTGCTGGACCACGGTCGGGTCGATGATGCCTATAAGGCCCTCAGGCCGGTGGACGACATGCTGACCCGCATGGCCGCCCTCACCGGCCACCTGAAGACCTTTGCCCGCAAAAGCCCCAGCGGCCTGCGCGAACGCCTGGACCTGGCGGCGGTGGTGGACCAGGCGCTGCAATTGCTGGAAACACGTCTGCGCGACGAACAGGTCAGCACCGTGCTGCACCTGACTCGACCGGCCTGGGTGCGCGGCGATGCGATTCGCCTCGAACAGGTGTTGATCAACCTGCTGCGCAACGCCCTCGACGCCATGGCCGACCAACCCATCAAGCGCCTGGAAGTGCGCCTGGAAGCCGATGAGCAACTGTGGCGCCTGACCGTCCGCGACAGTGGCACGGGGATCGCCGAGGAACACCTGGCCCAGGTGTTCGATCCGTTTTTCACCACCAAGGCGGTGGGCGACGGCCTGGGCCTGGGGCTGGCGGTTTCGTTTGCAATCATCCATGAATCCGGTGGGCGGCTGACGGCGGACAATCATGAGAACGGCGCGGTATTCTGCGTGACCTTGCCCATTGATCAGGAGGCTCAACTGCATGCTTGATTCAGTCATGGTCGTGGATGACGAAGGCAGCATTCGCAGCGCCGTCGAGCAATGGCTGAGCCTGTCGGGGTTTCAGGTGCAGCTGTTCAGCCGCGCCGACGAATGCCTGGCCCGGTTGCCGGAGCATTTCCCCGGGGTGATCCTCAGCGATGTGCGCATGCCCGGCCTCAGCGGCTTGGAATTGCTCGCCGAAGTGCGCCGCCGCGATCCCGATCTACCGGTGATTCTATTGACCGGCCACGGCGACGTGCCCATGGCGGTGGAGGCGATGCGCGACGGGGCCTACGATTTCCTGGAAAAACCCTTCAGCCCCGAAGCCCTGCTCGGCAGCCTGCGCCGGGCCCTGGACAAGCGCACCCTGGTCCTGGAAAACCGCCGCCTGCACGAACAGGCCGACGCCCGCGCCCGGCTCGATGGGACGCTGCTGGGGGTTTCCCGTGCGCTGCAAAACCTGCGGCGCCAAGTGCTGGATCTCGCAACACTGCCGGTCAACGTGTTGATCCGCGGCGAAACCGGCAGCGGCAAGGAACTGGTCGCCCGTTGCCTGCATGACTTCGGCCCGCGGGCGAGCAAGCCCTTCGTCGCATTGAACTGCGCGGCCATTCCCGAAGCGCTGTTCGAGGCGGAGCTGTTCGGCCATGAAAGCGGCGCCTTCACCGGCGCCCAGGGCAAGCGCATCGGCAAGCTCGAATACGCCGACGGCGGTACGCTGTTTCTCGATGAAATCGAGAGCATGCCCCTGGCCCAGCAGGTCAAGTTGCTGCGGGTGTTGCAGGAAAAGAAACTCGAACGCCTGGGCGCCAACCAGAGCATCAACGTAGACCTGCGCATCATCGCCGCCACCAAGCCCGACCTGCTGGACGAGGCCCGGGCCGGGCGTTTTCGCGAAGACCTGGCCTATCGCCTGAACATCGCCGAACTGCGCCTGCCGCCGCTGCGTGAACGGCGCGAGGACATTCCCTTGCTGTTCGAACACTTCGCCCACAGCGCCGCCGAACGCCTGGGCCGCCCCGCCGCCCCCCTGAGCGGCCCGCAGTTGAGCCACCTGCTCAGCCACGACTGGCCCGGCAATGTGCGGGAATTGGCCAACGTCGCTGAACGCCAGGTGTTGGGGCTCGATCAACTGCCCGTCCTCGACACAGAACCTGGCCAATCCCTCGCGGCCCAGCAGGAAGCCTTCGAAGCCCAATGCCTGCGCGCCGCCCTGACCCGGCACCAAGGCGATGTGAAAGCGGTGCTCGAAGAGCTGCAACTGCCACGCCGCACCTTCAATGAAAAGATGCAGCGGCATGGGCTGAGTCGGGAAATGTTTTTGTAAGGCCCGCTTAATTCTCTGGGTCTGTACCGGCCTCATCGCGAGCAAGCTCGCTCCCACATTTCGTCCGGTGTTCGCAGGCCCCTGTGGGAGCGAGCTTGCTCGCGATGAGGCCAGTACAGACA
>NZ_CAKKMI010000039.1:0-61754 GCF_918698105.1 Pseudomonas brassicacearum
ATGGCCGAACGCAGGCATTGTGGAGTGGGCATCCCGGCATGGATGCCGGGATAGCCGCGCTGGGCCATGGATGGCCCTTCGCGGCGGGCCCACGGAGCAATGCCGGAGTGAGGGCATGCCGAGCCTAGGCGAGGCACCGAGTGGTGGGGCAAGAGCGTTTTGCTTACTTTTGCGCTTTTCAAAAGTGAGCCGCCGTCAGGGCGGAACCCTAAGTCGCCGTTACCGCAGAAACGGATACACACCCCGCCCTCACAGCCAACCAGGATTTGTGGGAATGGTCGGACAAAAATCTGATTCAAAAAGAATTTTCCGACGAGCTCTGGCGGTTGCCGGGTGGGAAGAATTCTGGCTAATCTTTTCCCGTCGCTGCCAATTCAGCGTCCGGGCGGTCGTGGCCGGCATCGACACCGAATGTCTCCTCACCAACCTCAGCGAAACCCTGGCCTGCGCCAACGCAACGATCAGCGACCTGGCCTTCGAACTTGAAGGCTCGCGACGGCATGTCGCCTTGGGCGTACAGCAGTTGATCGAGCTGAGTGAATTGCTGGCCAATCGTGTTCTGGACGAGTGGGTACCCGTACCGGAGGGCTAGAGAGCGGCGTGAGGGTGAACGCCTAATCTGTGGCGAGGGAGCTTGCTCCCGCTGGGCTGCGAAGCAGACCCTGACCTGACATCTCGGGGTCAGGTTGATTGAGTCGCTGCTTTTGGGGCTGCTGCGCAGCCCAGCGGGAGCAAGCTCCCTCGCCACAGGGGTAAGCGTGAGCCTCAAAACCGCGGCTCAATCCAACCCAAGTTTCTTCAACCGATACCGCATCGACCGAAACGACAACTTCAACCGCTGCGCCGCCGCCGTGCGGTTCCAGCGGGTTTCCTCCAATGCCTGGAGGATGAGCTTGCGCTCGATATCTTCCAGGTAATCCTCCAGGTTGTCGACCTGCATCAAATCAGGGTTACCCGCCTCGCTAGCACTACTGCCCTCGGCCAAGCGCAGGTCATCCGCTTCGATCTGCTGCTGTTCGCAAAGGGTGTAGGCCCGTTCGAGCATGTTCTCCAGTTCCCGCACATTGCCCGGGAAACGGTAATTCTTGAGCGCGACCAACGCCTGGGGATGCAATCTGACCGGTGGACTGCCGGTGTTGGCTGCCAGGCGCTGAAGCATGTGGTTAGCCAGCAGCTCGATGTCTTCGCGGCGTTCGCGCAGGGGCGGGACGCGCAGTTCGATGACGTTCAGCCGGTAATACAAATCCTGGCGAAAGCGCCCGGCGGACACTTCGCCGTCCAGGTCTTTGTGGGTGGCACAGAGGATGCGCACATCCACCACTTCTTCCTGCTGGCCGCCAACGGCGCGCACGGCCTTTTCCTGGATGGCTCGCAACAGCTTGACCTGCATCGCCAAGGGCAAGTCGGCCACTTCATCGAGGAACAGGGTCCCGCCATGGGCGGCCTGGAACAGCCCGGGCTTGTCTTCGATGGCGCCGCTGAAGCTGCCTTTTCGATGGCCGAAAAACTCGCTTTCCATCAGCTCTGTGGGAATCGCCCCACAGTTGACCGGTACAAAACGCAGGTTGGCGCGGGGGCCTTGTTCGTGGATCAGCCGGGCGACCAGTTCCTTGCCGCAGCCCGATTCCCCGCT
This sequence comes from Pseudomonas brassicacearum, assembly GCF_918698105.1. Taxonomy (GTDB): domain Bacteria; phylum Pseudomonadota; class Gammaproteobacteria; order Pseudomonadales; family Pseudomonadaceae; genus Aquipseudomonas; species Aquipseudomonas brassicacearum_F. Next base: position 1,634 of record NZ_CAKKMI010000039.1, read on the forward strand.
GATGTAAACCGGTGCCTGGCTGCGGGCGAGTTTTTCGATCTGCTTGCGCACGCTGAGCATCGGTGGCGAGTTACCCAGCAGGCTGCGTTCGAGGGTGGTGCCCGGCGTGACGACCGGTGGCAGGCGCAGGGCACTGGTGACCAGCTCCCGCAGCCGACCCAGGTCGACCGGTTTGGTCAGGAAGTCGAAGGCGCCGGCCTTGAGGGCGTCGATGGCGGTTTCCAGGCTGCCATAGGCGGTGATCATCGCCACGGGCAGTTGGGGGTAGCGTTGCTGGATGTGCTGCACCAGTTCCAGGCCGGTGCCGTCGGGCAGGCGCATGTCGGTCAGGCACAGGTCGAAGGCTTCCCCCGCCAGCAGGGCTTGGGCCTCGGCAAGGTTCTTGGCGCTGCGGGTGTCGAGTTTCATCCGGCCCAGGGTGATGTCCAGGAGTTCGCGGATGTCCGGTTCGTCATCGACGATCAGGATTCGTTGCCGTGAGCGATTATTCAAATCTGTTTCCGTCCGTGAGCAAAGGTGATGCGAAAGCAGCCGCCGCCTTGGCGTGGTTTGAAGTCTAGGCGGGCCTGGTTGCTTTCGCACAGCTCACGGGACAGATAGAGCCCAAGGCCGGTGCCCTGGCTGCTGGTGGTAAAGAAGGGTTCGAACAAATGCGCCTGCTGCTCGGGGGTTACACCGGGGCCGTTGTCGATGATGTCCAGCGTGGACAGCTGGCTGTGTGGGTCGATAAACAATTTCAGCCAGGCCTCGGCCTGTTCGTGGGCCATGGCGCTGTGGCGCCAGGCATTGCGCAGCAGGTTGTCGAGTACCTGGGTCAACTGGTCGGGGTCCATCAGCGTGGTGTAGTCACCCGGGTCGATGCTCAGGTGCAAGTGCTGGTGCCCGGCCATGCTTTCGCGGGCCTGCCGGACGAACTGTTCGAGCCAGGCCCGCAGGTCGAGGCGTTGGGGGGTGGTCTGCTGGCGGCGCGACAGTTGCAGGACGTTTTCAATGACGCGATTCATTCGTTGGGAGTGATCTTGAATAATCTGCGTCAGACGCCGATCCGCATTGTTCAGTTCCTCGGATTCGCGCAGTAATTGCGCTGCGTGGCTGATGGCGCCCAAGGGGTTGCGGATTTCATGGGCGATGCCAGCAGTCAGGCGCCCGAGGGAAGCGAGTTTCAGTTGCTGGGCCTGCTGGGCAACCTGGGCCAGGTCTTCAAGGAAGACCAGAAACTGTTGCTGATCGTGATGCCCCAGGGCGATGAAGCTCGGTTGCAGGGTCAGGCCTGTGCCGGTCACGGTCAGGCTGGGGGGACGCAGGCTGGGGTTGTTCAGCCACAATTGCAGGCGTTCGACCAGGGCGGTGCAATAGTCATCGATCCGCTGGCCGACCAGGTCGTGCATGCCCAGCAGGTTCAAGGCGCTTTCGTTGGCCAATTGCACGCGCCGCTCGCGGTCGAGCACCAGGATGCCAGTGCGCATGCGTTGCAGGATCAATGCGTTGAGCGCTTCGAGGCCGATCACCTCGCTGGCCCGTTGCTCGGCCAGGGTTTCACTGGCTTCCAGCCGCCGGGTCAGGCCTTGTACCAGCAAGGCGGCGGCAAAACACAGTGCCCCCAGGGTGCCGGCTTGCAGATAACTGCTGGGACGGTTTGAGTCGCTCAGGCCGAGGGAAAAAGTCGACCCGACGATACCGATCGTGGCGACAGCGGCAATCAACAGGCCGACCCGACTTCGCAACAGCGTATTGCCGATGGCTACCGAGACAATGAGCAGGTTGCCGATGGCGCTGGGCACACCGCCCGCGGCGAAGAACAGCCACGAGAGCAGCAGCACGTCAGTCAGGGCCAGGCCGAACAGCCGGGCAGGGCGGCGGGTGTTCTCAAGGAACACCACCAGCAGGATGTTCAGCACCAGGTACAACCAACTGCCACTGCGCAGCAGGTCGTCGTTGGCGAACTCCAGCAGGCGGTTATCCAGTTTGCTGGAGATCAGCAGCACCAAGGTGATGCCGATGCTCAGACGATACAGGTGATAGAGACGCAGCAGGCGCTGCGCCTGTTTTTCGCGCGGGCTTGACGCCTCAGCGCTCACGACTGCCCGGGCCTTGCTCGAGGTGAGCCTGGCTGCAATACCATTGTTGTTCGAGGGCTAGCGCCCGGTCACGGGGCAGGTGTACGCCGCAATGGGCGCAACGGACCATGGGCGGTGCGTCCTGCTCGCGGGGAGCGTTCGGCGCGGAGGAGCCCCCCTTGAACTTGCGCCAGAACCATACCGCGGCGGCAATCAGGGCGATCCAGAACAGTAAACGAAGCATGATGGGCGGCTTTTTGGCTAGAGATCAGGCAGTTTAGCCAAGGACAGGAACGGCGCACAGCGCAATAAAACCCAGGCACAAAAAAGGGAGACCGTCGGGTCTCCCTTTTGTGAATGCCTTGGTCTCAGTCGAACAGACCAAAGGTCAGGTGGCTGAACCAGGAGCGGTCGCTGGACTCGCTTTCAGGTTCTTCTTCCTCGATCACGTCGCCATTTTCATCCTTGGGCTTGAGTTCGTTCGGGATGGCTTCCTTGGCATCCTGGAACTGGCGCTGTACGTCCTGGTTGGCGCGTGTCTCGCCTGGCGGCAGCGGTGGACGGGACTCGATCAGGCCCAGGGTCGCCTTGCTCAGCCACGAACGGTTGTCCGCTTCGTCGACCCGTGGGGTGAACTGGCCGTCGACCAGGGAGGGGTGATCCGGGTAGTTCAGCTTGAGGGTTTCCAGGCTGGTGGCCGCCAGGTCGTCCAGGTGCAGGCGCTGGTAGGCTTCGGTCATCACCGCCAGGCCATCACCCACCGAAGGGGTTTCCTGGAAGTTTTCCACCACATAGCGGCCACGGTTGGCGGCGGCGACGTAGGCCTGACGTGTCAGGTAGTAGTCGGCCACGTGGATTTCGTAGGACGCCAGCAGGTTGCGCAGGTAGATCATGCGCTGCTTGGCGTCCGGCGAGTAGCGGCTGTTGGGGAAGCGGCTGGTCAGCTGGGCGAACTCATTGTAGGAGTCGCGCGCGGCGCCCGGGTCACGCTTGGTCATGTCCAGTGGCAGGAAGCGCGCCAACAGGCCGACGTCCTGGTCGAAGGAGGTCAGGCCCTTGAGGTAATAGGCGTAATCGACGTTCGGGTGCTGCGGGTGCAGGCGAATGAAACGCTCGGCGGCGGACTTGGCGGCCTCCGGTTCGGCGTTCTTGTAGTTGGCGTAGATCAACTCCAACTGGGCCTGATCGGCGTAGCGACCGAACGGATACCGCGACTCCAGCGCCTTCAGCTTGGCGGTGGCGCTGGTATAGCTATTGTTATCCAGGTCGTTCTGCGCCTGTTGGTACAGTTCGACTTCGCTCAGGTTTTCGTCTACGACTTCCTTCGACGAGCAAGCAGCAGTCAATGCGAGGATGGCGATCAGCAGCAGGTGTTTCACTTGCATGGCGGCTTGCGTCCCTATGACGGCCGCTGTCTTGGGCGGGGCCGTCCTGTTATGATGAGCGCCCCGTTGAAAGCCTCGGGGCAAAAGACGCCGTATTTAACCACAAGCGCGCAGCCGAAACCAAAGGCTGTGCCGACGCCTAGTCCGAGCATGTCCGATAAAATAGAACTTCGCGCAGAGGTGCCGTCCGAATTGGGCGGCCAACGCCTCGATCAAGTCGCCGCACAACTCTTTGCCGAGCACTCTCGCTCGCGCCTTTCCGCCTGGATCAAGGACGGCCGCCTGACTGTGGATGGGGCGGTCATTCGCCCGCGCGACATCGTCCACGGCGGTGCCATTCTCGAGCTGACTGCCGAACAGGAGGCCCAGGGAGAATGGGTCGCCCAGGACATCGCCCTGGACATCGTCTATGAAGACGATGACATCCTGGTGATCAACAAGCCTGCGGGCCTGGTGGTGCACCCGGCCGCCGGCCATGCTGATGGCACCTTGCTCAATGCCTTGCTGCACCACGTACCGGACATCATCAATGTGCCGCGTGCCGGCATCGTCCATCGCCTGGACAAGGACACCACCGGTCTGATGGTGGTGGCCAAGACCATCCAGGCGCAGACACAGCTGGTCACACAGCTGCAAAGCCGCAGCGTCAGCCGCATCTATGAATGCATCGTGATCGGGGTCGTCACCGCCGGTGGCAAGATCAACGCCCCCATCGGTCGTCACGGCCAGCAGCGCCAGCGCATGGCGGTGATGGAGGGCGGCAAGCAGGCGGTCAGTCATTATCGCGTGCTGGAGCGTTTCCGTTCCCACACCCATGTGCGGGTCAAGCTGGAAACCGGCCGGACCCACCAGATTCGTGTGCACATGGCCCACATCAACTTCCCGTTGGTGGGCGACCCGGCCTACGGCGGTCGTTTCCGCATTCCGCCGGCTGCCAGCCAGACCATGGTCGAATCGCTGAAGAACTTCCCGCGCCAGGCGCTGCATGCACGTTTCCTGGAGCTGGATCATCCGACGACCGGTAAGCGCATGAGCTGGGAGTCGCCGTTGCCGGATGACTTCGTCTGGCTGCTGACGTTGCTCAAGCAGGACCGCGAGGCGTTCATCGGATGAATGACTGGCTGACACCCGACTGGCCCGCGCCGGACCGGGTCAAGGCCTGTGTCACCACCCGCGAGGGCGGCGTCAGCCTGGCGCCGTTCGACAGCCTCAACCTGGGCGACCATGTGGGCGACGATCCTGTGGCCGTCGCCGAAAACCGTCGTCGCCTCACTGATCAATTCGCCATCACCCCGGCCTGGCTACAGCAGGTCCACGGCACTGCCGTGGTCGAGGCTGACCCGGCCCAGGTGGCGACCGCCGATGCCAGTTGGACCGACACACCCGGTATCGCCTGCACCGCGATGACCGCGGACTGCCTGCCCGTGCTGTTCTGCAACCGCGCCGGCACCCGCGTCGCGGCGGCCCATGCCGGCTGGCGCGGGCTGGCGAACGGCGTGCTGGAGGCCACCCTCGACAGCCTGGCCGTGTCCGCGGATGAAATCCTCGCCTGGCTCGGCCCGGCCATCGGTCCGCAAGCGTTTGAAGTCGGGCCGGAAGTGCGTGAAGTCTTCATCGCGCAACTGCCCCAGGCGTCACAAGCCTTTGCCGCGAGCCCCAACGCTGGCAAGTTCCTGGCCGATATCTACGCGTTGGCACGGCTGCGCCTGGCTGCACGTGGTGTCACGGCCGTCTACGGTGGCGGTCTCTGCACCGTGACCGATCCTCGTTTCTTTTCCTACCGCCGCAACCCGCGCACTGGTCGCTTCGCCTCGTTGATCTGGATCGAACACTAGACTTCTCTGATCTGTATCAAGGGCGCCCGGCTTGAATCTTCCAGAATCGACCACATCTATAACGGTATCTGGCAGGTTTCTTCATTCAGGATGTTTCCAAGGTCCGGCCTGCTCATTAGGAAGGTGACCCATGCGTATTGATCGTTTAACCAGCAAATTACAGTTGGCCTTGTCCGATGCCCAGTCCCTGGCCGTCGGCCTGGACCATCCCGGCATCGAGCCGGCGCATTTGATGCAGGCCATGCTCGAACAGCAGGGCGGCTCCATCAAGCCCCTGCTGATGCAGGTCGGCTTTGACGTCAACAGCCTGCGCAAGGAACTGGCCAAGGAACTCGACCAGTTACCCAAGATCCAGAACCCCACCGGTGACGTGAACATGTCCCAGGACCTGGCGCGGCTGCTCAACCAGGCCGATCGCCTGGCCCAGCAGAAGGGCGACCAGTTCATTTCCAGCGAGCTGGTGCTGCTCGCCGCCATGGATGAGAACAGCAAGCTCGGCAAATTGCTGCTCGGCCAAGGCGTGAGCAAGAAAGCCCTGGAAAATGCCATCAACAACCTGCGTGGCGGCGAAGCGGTCAACGACGCCAACCACGAGGAGTCGCGCCAGGCGCTGGACAAATATACGGTCGACCTGACCAAGCGCGCCGAGGAAGGCAAGCTTGATCCGGTGATCGGTCGCGACGACGAAATCCGCCGCACGATCCAGGTGCTGCAACGCCGCACCAAGAACAACCCAGTGCTGATCGGTGAGCCAGGCGTGGGTAAAACCGCCATCGCCGAGGGCTTGGCCCAGCGCATCATCAACGGCGAAGTGCCTGACGGCCTCAGGGGTAAACGCCTGTTGTCCCTGGACATGGGCGCGTTGATCGCCGGTGCCAAGTACCGGGGTGAATTCGAAGAACGGCTCAAGTCTTTGCTCAATGAGCTGTCCAAACAGGAAGGGCAGATCATCCTGTTCATCGACGAACTGCACACCATGGTCGGTGCGGGCAAGGGCGAAGGCTCGATGGACGCCGGCAACATGCTCAAGCCTGCGTTGGCCCGTGGCGAGTTGCACTGCGTCGGCGCGACCACGCTCAACGAGTACCGCCAATATATAGAGAAGGACGCAGCCCTCGAGCGGCGCTTCCAGAAAGTGCTGGTGGAGGAGCCGAGCGAGGAAGACACCATCGCCATCCTGCGCGGCCTTAAAGAACGCTACGAAGTTCACCACAAGGTAGCGATCACCGATGGCGCGATCATCGCCGCGGCCAAGCTCAGCCACCGCTACATCACCGACCGCCAGTTGCCGGACAAGGCCATCGACCTGATCGACGAGGCGGCCAGCCGCATCCGCATGGAAATCGACTCCAAGCCCGAAGTGCTGGATCGGTTGGAGCGGCGCCTGATTCAACTCAAGGTCGAATCCCAGGCCCTGAAGAAAGAAAGCGACGAAGCGGCGAAGAAGCGTCTGGAAAGGTTGCAGGAAGAAATCGTTCGTCACGAGCGTGAGTATTCCGACCTCGAGGAAATCTGGAACTCGGAGAAAGCCGAAGTCCAGGGCTCGGCGCAGATCCAGCAGAAGATCGAACAATCCCGCCAGGAACTGGAAGCGGCCCGCCGCAAAGGCGACCTCAACCGCATGGCCGAGCTGCAGTACGGGGTGATCCCGGACCTGGAGCGCAGCCTGCAAATGGTCGACCAGCATGGCAAGAGCGAAAACCAGTTGCTGCGCAGCAAGGTCACCGAGGAAGAAATCGCCGAAGTGGTCTCCAAGTGGACCGGCATTCCGGTCTCGAAAATGCTCGAAGGCGAGCGTGACAAGCTGCTGAAGATGGAGAGCTTGCTGCACCAGCGCGTGATCGGTCAGGAAGAGGCAGTGGTGGCGGTGTCCAACGCCGTGCGTCGTTCCCGTGCCGGGCTGTCGGACCCGAACCGGCCAAGCGGCTCGTTCATGTTCCTCGGCCCGACCGGGGTCGGTAAAACCGAGCTGTGCAAGGCACTGGCCGAGTTCCTCTTCGACACTGAAGAGGCCATGGTGCGCATCGACATGTCCGAGTTCATGGAGAAGCATTCCGTGGCACGGCTGATCGGTGCGCCACCGGGTTATGTCGGTTATGAAGAGGGCGGTTACCTGACCGAGGCTGTACGTCGCAAGCCGTACTCGGTGATCCTGCTCGATGAGGTCGAGAAGGCGCACCCGGATGTGTTCAACATCCTGCTGCAAGTGCTGGAGGATGGTCGCCTGACCGACAGCCACGGGCGCACGGTGGATTTCCGCAACACGGTGATCGTGATGACCTCCAACCTGGGCTCGTCGCAGATCCAGGAACTGGTGGGCGACCGCGAGGCGCAGCGCGCGGCGGTGATGGACGCGATCTCTACGCACTTCCGGCCGGAGTTCATCAACCGGGTCGACGAAGTGGTGATCTTCGAGCCTTTGGCCCGTGATCAGATTGCCGGCATTACCGAGATCCAGTTGGGTCGCCTGCGCAGTCGCCTCACCGAACGTGAGCTGAAACTGCAATTGAGCGATGAGGCGTTGGACAAGCTGATTGCGGTGGGTTACGACCCGGTCTATGGCGCTCGGCCGCTGAAGCGGGCGATCCAGCGCTGGATCGAAAACCCGTTGGCGCAGTTGATCCTGTCCGGTCGCTTCATGCCAGGCGAGACAGTGACCGGAACGGTGGAGAACGACGAAATCGTCTTCAACTGAAAGGCCGGCACTGCCGGCAATTGAGATGGCCTCGCTTTGCGAGGCCATTTTTTTCATCAGGCCGTTGAACTCAAAGGAAAAGGCTTGTAAAGTGCGCCCCGCAGTCAGTCACCCCAAGGGTTACTTCTCGCTGAGAAGGAATCCAAAATAAGTTGCAAATCATTGTCTTGAAAGCAATTTAAGGGGTTGACAGAGGTTTTGAAGATTGTAGAATAGCGCGCCTCAGACACACGAACGCAGCGATGCGTAAGGGTAGAAGAGGTTGAAGCTAGCTTCAACGTTGTAGCTTGAAATATCAGTTCCGTGATAGCTCAGTCGGTAGAGCAAATGACTGTTAATCATTGGGTCCCAGGTTCGAGTCCTGGTCACGGAGCCATTTCAATCGGGGTATAGCGCAGTCCGGTAGCGCGCCTGCTTTGGGAGCAGGATGTCAGGAGTTCGAATCCCCTTACCCCGACCATTTTTGGGTCGTTAGCTCAGTTGGTAGAGCAGTTGGCTTTTAACCAATTGGTCGTAGGTTCGAATCCCACACGACCCACCATTTTTGAAACCAGCTCGCTGGAATCGAATCTTAAGATCAGAGGCCAAAAGCGCTGATCGAGAAGGCGACTTGCGAAGGTCGCCTTTTTTTTACCGGGGTATAGCGCAGTCCGGTAGCGCGCCTGCTTTGGGAGCAGGATGTCAGGAGTTCGAATCCCCTTACCCCGACCATATTAAAAATCCTCGTATCGAAAGATACGGGGATTTTTTTTGCCTGCGATAAAGTGAATTTGACTTAAGACATCGTACAACCTGCCGATAACCCGCCGACAGGGGCCTGGCCCCACTTCAGGCCAACGATAAAAAAGGCATTCCCTATGGTTCTTCGTCAGTTGAATATCGCCCCCCGTGCCGCATTGGGTTTTGCCTTGATCGCCGTGCTGGTGGCATTGCTCGGGGTGTTCGCGCTGGGGCAGATGTCGAGCATTCGTGACAGTGAAGTTGCAGTGGAAACCCAATGGCTGCCCAGCATTCGCGAGGGGGGCGAGATCCGCGAGTGGATGTTGCGGATCCGCACCATTTCCCTGCGCATGGCCCTGGACCAGGACCCGAAGAACATTGCGGTGTATCGCGGGCAGATGGACACGCGCGACAAGGAGCTGGGCGAAAAAATAGCTGCCTACGAAAAGCTCGTCGTGACGCCTGAAGGCAAAGCCCTCTACGACCAGTTCAAGCAGACCTTTGCCGCTTACCGTACGGGTATCGCGCAATCCTTCACCCTGGCAGAACAAGGGCGTCGGGACGAGCTGATCAAGCTACTGCTGGTGGACATGAAGACCGTGGTGGACGGTTCCGGCAAGCAGCTCAACGACTTGGCGGAGCTGTTCTCCAAGCAGGTGTCCATCGAGAGCCAGAAGTCCCAGGCGCACTACACCAATTCGCGCATGATCGTCAGCCTGTTCGTTGTGCTCGCCGCCCTGGCCACGGTGGCCCTGGCCATGTTACTCACGCGCAGTATCGTCAAGCCCCTGGGCGAGGCGCTGGATGCTGCGGAGAACGTCGCCCGGGGTGACCTGACCCGGCCTATCGAGACCCATGGCAACGACGAAGTGAGCCGCTTGCTCAAGGCGTTGGCGGCCATGCAGCAGAATCTGCGTGAGACGTTGCAGGGCATCAGCGGTTCGGCCACGCAACTGGCCACCGCAGCCGATGAGCTAAACACCGTCACGCTCGACAGCACCCAAAGCCTGCAACAGCAGAACAATGAAATCGAACAGGCCGCCACCGCCGTCACCGAAATGACCACCGCCGTGGAGGAGGTTGCCCGCAACGCGGTCTCCACCTCCGATGCCACGCGTCAGTCCAGTGAGTCCGCGTCCCTTGGGCAGCAGCGGGTCAGCGACACGGTCGACGCCATCGGCGCCCTCGCCAGCGACGTGCAGGTGACCGGCGGCCTGGTGCAAGCCCTGGCCAACCAGTCGCAGGATATCGGCAAGGTGCTGGATGTGATCCGCGCCATCGCCGAACAGACCAACCTGCTGGCCCTCAACGCGGCCATCGAAGCGGCTCGTGCGGGCGAGAGCGGACGTGGGTTTGCGGTGGTGGCCGATGAGGTGCGGGCGCTGGCCTATCGCACGCAGCAATCGACCCAGGAAATCGAGCAAATGGTCCAGGGCATGCGCAGCGGTGCCACCCAGGCACTCGACTCCATGCAGGCCAGCTCCAGTCGCGCCGCCAGTACCCTGGCCATGGCGGAGCGGGCGGGGGACGCGCTGCAGACCATCACGGCGTCGGTCAATGAAATCCACGAACGTAACCTGGTGATCGCCAGCGCCGCCGAAGAACAGGCGCAAGTGGCCCGCGAGGTGGATCGCAACCTGGTGAACATTCGTGATTTGTCGGTGCGCTCGGCTTCCGGCGCGGACCAGACCAGCGCGTCGAGCCATGAGTTGTCGCAGCTGGCGAACTCGCTGCGCACGATGGTGCAGCGGTTTCAGGTTTGATCGAGGATTCAGTACTGGCTGTACCGACCTCATCGCGAGCAAGCTCGCTCCCACAGGATGACCGCGATCAACTGTGGGAGCGAGCTTGCTCGCGATGACGGTGGATCATTCAATGTCAGTGCTGCTGACTCAGTGCAACTTCAGCCGAGGCTCGGTCCCACGCCCGATCTTGCTGCCCAGCATCAGCATGGCCGTGCGGAACAGGCCGTACAGCGCCATCTGGTGCATGCGGTAGAGCGACACGTAGAACATCCGCGCCAGCCAGCCTTCGAGCATTACGCTGCCGGTCAGGTTGCCCATCAGGTTGCCCACCGCCGAGAACCGCGACAGCGAGATCAGCGAGCCGTAGTCGGTGTATTTGTATTCGGGCAGGGCCTTGCCCTCGATCCGCAGTTTCAAGGACTTGGCCAGCAGCGAGGCCTGCTGGTGCGCGGCCTGGGCGCGGGGCGGGACGTTGCGCTCGCTGCCGGGTTGCGGGCAGGCGGCGCAGTCACCGAAGGCGAAGATGTTCTCGTCGCGGGTGGTCTGCAAGGTGGGCAGCACATGCAACTGGTTGATCCGGTTGGTCTCCAGCCCGTCGATGTCCTTGAGGAAGTCCGGGGCGCGAATCCCGGCGGCCCAGACTTTCAGGCTCGCGTCGATCACTTTGCCGTCCGCGGTAATCAGGCTGTCGGCGGTCACCTGGCTGACGGCGGCGTTGGTCATGACGTTGACGCCGAGTTTTTCCAGGGTCTTGTGCACCGGTGCGCCGATACGCTCCGGCAGGGCTGGCAAGACCCGTGGGCCCGCCTCGATCAGGGTGATGTGCATGTTCTCCGGTTTGATCCGGTCCAGGCCGTAGGCGTGCAGTTCGTGGGCGGCGTTATGCAGCTCGGCGGCCAGTTCGACCCCGGTCGCACCGGCGCCGACGATGGCGACGCTGATGCGTTCGACGATATCGGTCTGCCCGGCGTGGGCCCGCAGATAGTGATGAAGCAGTTGCTGATGGAAGCGCTCGGCCTGTTTGCGGGTGTCAAGGAACAGGCAGTGCTGTGCCGCGCCTTCGGTGCCGAAGTCATTGGTGGTGCTGCCGACGGCAATCACCAGGGTGTCGTAGCCCAGTTCCCGGGCCGGCAACAGCTCGACGCCGGCCTCGTCATAGGTGGCGGCCAGCTGGATTCTCTTGCGCTCGCGATCCAGGCCGCTCATGCGCCCCAGCTGGAACTCGAAGTGGTTCCATTTTGCCTGGGCGACGTAGTTGAGTTCGTCTTCGGAGGAGTTCAAGGAGCCGGCGGCCACTTCGTGCAGCAGCGGTTTCCAGATGTGGGTCAGGTTCGCGTCGACCAGCATCACACTGGCCGTGCCGCGCTTGCCCAGAGTCTTACCCAGACGGGTAGCCAACTCCAGACCGCCGGCGCCGCCGCCAACGATGACAATACGATGAGTCATGGGGATATCTCGCAAGGCTAAAGGAATTCGGTGCCGTCACCTGCGCGAGCTTCAAGCGGCTCATAGCGTCAGGTAACTGATCAGTCGGCTCAACAGGCCCAGGCCGATGGTCACGGCCAGTACCACCACCAGGAGCATCCACGGCCGGAAAGGCCGGCGCTCGACTCGGTGCTGGGACAGTTGCAGGTACTCTTCGACATGCTTCTGGTCTTCTGGGTTCAGGCGGCTGGTCATAAAGGCCTCGTCAGGTAGACGTTGCGGAATGTGAAGACGTTACAGCGTCCGGCTAGCCGGCATTGAAAGTAGCGTAGCCGCTCGCCGGAACGGGTTCGACGATCAGGCTGTCGTCCAGGCGAATGATTCCACTTTTTAACACCCGGGCGGTGATTCCGCCATGGCCGCGTACGGCCTGGAACGTACCTTCGCCGAGGTTTCGCTCCAATCGTGCGCAAGGCTGGCACCAGCCGGTGGTTTCAAAGATGGCTTGGCCAATGCGAAAGCGCCGGCCCTTGAGGCTGAACAGATTGATGCCGCTGACCACAATATTGCGTCGCAGCTCCTGTGGCAGCACGGGCCGGTCCTCGGGACGGCCCATCAATGAGCTGATCACGGCCAGGTGCTCCCATTGGATCAGCGTCACTTGCCGCGCATTGCGTACGCCGGGTCGGGCATGATCGCCGGTCAGCCCAGCCTCCAGGCGGGCCTCCACGGCCTCCAGCTCGATCATGGGCGCATGACCCTGGGGTCGTACGCCAATCCAGCGTACGCGGCCTTGCTGGGGCACAGCGGCAATCAGTTCCTGCAGTGGGCTCACAGGCTGATCCCGACATCGAACACGATGCTGCGACCCAGGTTGCTGCGCAGGAAGTCCGGCGCGTCGGGGTGGGCGAACAGCACCCGGGCAAATGTCGGCCCCACCAGTGACAGCGAGCGCCAGCCCTGGCGCAGGTACTCGGTGGGCGGTGGGAAGTGACTGTTGAGGTCCAGCACTTCGCGCTTGAGGCTGGCGAAAGCGATGATGTCCAGGTCGCCCAGGTCCATGCCGCGCTCGGTGTAGTTGTGAGCTTTCTTGCGCAGGGTCGGGGCCAGCCGCATCAGGAACTCATTGGCCGGGATCCGCCGCGGCTTGGCCTCGCGACGCACCAGCTGGCTCAGGGAGAAGGCGCTGCGCCGGCGTTGCAATTCATCGCGCCATTCGTCGTTGAGGCGACGACCCTCGTCGAGCACGAAAAATACCTCGAAATTGGCATCGCGAAACAACACGTCCGGCGGCTCGCCGGCCGGCGCGAACTCGTCGGCGCGATAAGGCACGTTCAGCCCTTGCAGCAGACGCTGGCAAACCCAACGCTCACGCTCCCACTTGCGGGCATTGGAGAGAAAGGCGTTGGCTTGCTCGGCCGCGATGGTCAGCAGGCGTAAGTAATCGGAGTCATCCATGGGCCCAAGCTTAGCGTTCAATTGCGACAAGCTGGAAGCGTTGCGTTGATTAATAGGGCTTTATAGTGGGATGTAGACTGTTGGCTTGAAATTCCCACGCCACAGAAAATTTGCTGCAAGGGCTAAGCGAAAGGAAGAGTCCCATGATCGGTGCCGAACTGCTTTCACCACAGACCCTGGCGGCCGGTTGGCTGATGTATGTGCCGGTGTTGGTCTGGGCCGTGGTGCGGGCGCCGTGGGTCGAGCTGTTCACCGACAGCCGGCGCCAGCATTTGCTATTTGGCACAGTGTTGGCGCTGTTCATGTTATGGCTGGTGCGCCGGGATTTCGATACGGGGGTCTCGTATCACTTTATCGGCATGACCGCCGTGACGTTGCTGCTGGACTGGCCATTGGCGATCCTGGGGGGGCTGTGCGCGCAGTTTGCACTGGTGCTGCTGGGCCGTCAGGACATGGCCGCGGTAGGGGTCAACGGCGCGCTGCTGATCCTGTTGCCGGTGCTGGTCACCGAATGTTGCGCGATCCTGGTGGAGCGCGCCCAGCCGCGCAATCTGTTCGTGTATATCTTCTGTTCGGGTTTTCTCGCCGCCGCGCTTTCGGCGTTGGCGTGCCTGCTGCTGGGGCTTGGCCTGCTGTGGTACGACGGCATATTCGCCATGCCTTACTGGCTGGAAGATTTTGTCGGCTACCTCTGGTTGATCATCTTCCCCGAGGCCTTCATCAACGGCATGGTGATCAGTGCGTTGGTGGTGTTCAGTCCCGAATGGCTGGAGACCTTCAACCGCACGCGCTACCTGTCGGCCCCTTGGAACGATGATGACAAGCCTTGATTCACGTCAAGGCTGCACCGCCACACGCCCTTCATGCTTTGGAAAACTTCCAGGAGCACAACCATGAGTGTTTATGAGTGGGCGAGACAAGAGATCAGGCGTAGCCACGACGCCGCAATGGAAATCGGTTTTGACCCAGGCTTGAGCCTGCGCGCCTTGCTCAGTGCGATCGTGCAACAGAGCAAGACAGTGCGCAGCCCTGAAGACCTGGCCGATGAGTTGAGTTTCCTGGCGGAAAACCTCGACGATGAACAGGATTACGGTTTCATGCGGCCTTAGGGGGTGAATTTCGTTACCTGAGAAGATAATGAGCCCCGTGGCGAGGGAGCTTGCTCCCGCTTGAGTGCGAAGCACTCATCGTTTTTTGGGGGGCGCTACGCACCCCAGCGGGAGCAAGCTCCCTCGCCACAATGTTTCGACCGGGCCTTAGTGGCGTTGCTCGAAGTCTTCGCTGAACAGCTCGTCCTCGGCGTCGGGGCTGACCGGAATCTTGTGTTCTTCCGACGCCCAGGCGCCCAGGTCGATCAGTTTGCAGCGATCAGAGCAGAACGGCCGGAACTTGCTCTCCGGGCTCCATTCCACTGGGGCGCCACAGGTTGGGCAATCAACGGTTGGGGCTTGGCTCATGATTGGCCTCCACGCAAAGTAAGGTAAAAGTGATGCAGGCGCTCGACCTCGCTGTGCAGCCAGGCGAGGTCGCGGTCGTTGACCACCACGTCGTCGGCATGGCTCAGGCGATCCTGGCGGCTGGACTGGGCCTTGAGAATCGCCTGGACCTGCTGTTCGTTGGTCTGGTCGCGCTGCAACGTACGTTCGATCTGCAATTGTTCCGGCGCATCGATCACCAGGATCCGCTGGGTCATGGTGTACTGCCCTGACTCGATCAGCAGCGGCGATACCAGGATCGCATAGGGCGATTGTGCCTGGGCCAGATGATGGGCGATTTCCTCGGCGATCAGCGGATGCAGCAGCGCCTCGAGCCAGCGGCGTTCATCGGCATTCTCGAAAATCAGCTTGCGCAGCGCCGCCCGGTCCAGGGCGCCGTCGGCCTGCAATACGCCGGGGCCGAAGTGTTCGGCGATTTTCGCCAGCGCCGGGCGCCCGGGCTCGACCACCCAGCGCGCCGCATGATCGGCGTCGATGACGTGCACGCCCAAGTCGATGAAATGTTGGGCCGCGGCGCTCTTGCCGCTGCCGATGCCACCGGTCAGGCCGAGAATCCAGGGTTTTTTCACTGAGCTATTCATTAAAAACCGACAGACTGCCAATAGAAGTCGGTTATTTGACCACCCCAGAGCAAGGCAATCCAGCCGGCAATGGCCAGATAAGGTCCGAAAGGGATCTGCGTCGACCCGGGAGCATCACGCAAGCGCAATACAATCATCCCGAGAACGGCGCCCACCAGCGACGACAACAGCAGCGTCAATGGCAGAATCTGCCAGCCACCCCAGGCGCCGAGCATCGCCAGCAATTTGAAATCCCCATAGCCCATGCCTTCCTTGCCGGTGATCAGCTTGAATACCCAGAACACCGACCACAGCGCCAGATAGCCGGCCACCGCGCCCCACATCGCCTGGTTCAAGGACACGAAGAGACCGAAGCTGTTGATGATCAAGCCCAGCCACAACAACGGCAGCACCAAGGTATCGGGCAGCAGTTGATGCTCGGCGTCGATCAGGCTCATGGCCAGCAGGCCCCAGGTCAACACCATCACCATCGCGGCGTGCCAGCCAAAGCCGAAATGCCAGGCGACGAACGCCGATAACGCCCCGCAGGCCAATTCGGTCAGGGGGTAACGCCTGCCGATGGGCGCGGCGCAGCTCGAACAGCGGCCGCGCAGCATCAAGTAGCTGAGTACGGGGATGTTTTCCCAGGCGCGGATGCGATGGCCGCAGTGCGGACACTGGGAGTGGGGCAGCATCAGGTTGTAGACCGGGCCCGGGGTTTCGGCCGGCAGGCCCAGCAGGTCATGGGCTTGCAGGCGCCATTCGCGGTTGAGCATCTGCGGCAGGCGCCACACCAGCACGTTGAGGAAGCTGCCGATGATCAGGCCGAGCAAGGCTGCAACGAGCACGAAAGCCAGGGGATACAGCACGAAAAATTCGCTCAGGGGCATGTCAGATCGCAGAGCCAAGTTGAAAGATGGGCAGGTACATGGCGACCACCAGGCCGCCGACGACCACTCCCAGGACCACCATGATGAAGGGTTCCATCAGGCTGGTGAGGTTGTCCACCAGATTGTCCACCTCGGCCTCATAAAAGCTCGCCACCTTGTCGAGCATGTCGTCCAGTGCACCGGATTCCTCGCCGATGGCGGTCATCTGGACCGCCAGGTTCGGAAAAATCCCTGAGGCACGCATGGAGAAATTCAACTGCATGCCGGTCGAGACCTCCTGCTTGATGCGCTGCACGGCACGTTTGAACACCACGTTGCCGGTGGCGCCAGACACCGAATCCAGGGCCTCCACCAGCGGCACGCCGGCGGCGAAGGTGGTGGACAGCGTGCGGGCGTAGCGGGCCACGGCGGACTTGTACAGCAAGGTGCCTATCAGCGGCAGCTTGAGCAGCCATTTGTCGCGCCAGTCGCGAAAACGCTCCGAACGCCTGAGCGCATATTTCACGCCAAAAAATGCCCCCACCACCCCGCCAAGCATCACCCACCACCATTGCTGCATGATTTCCGACAGGCTTATGACCATCACCGTGAAGGCTGGCAGTTTCGCGCCGAACCCGGAGAATACCGATTCGAATTGCGGCACCACCTTGACCAGCAGGATCCCCGTGACCACGGCGGCGACGAGGACCACGGCCGCTGGATAGGTCATGGCTTTCTTGATCTTGGCCTTGAGCGCTTCGCTCTTTTCCTTGTAGGTCGCGACGCGGTCCAGCAGGGTATCCAGGGCACCGGCCTGTTCGCCGGCGTCCACCAGGTTGCAGTACAGCTCGTCGAAATATTGCGGACACTTGCGCAGCGCCGCAGCAAAGCTGTTGCCGGCGGCGACTTCCTGCTTCACCTCGTCCACCAGCTTGCGCATGTTGGGGTTGTCGAAGCCTTCGCCAATGATGTCGAACGCCTGCAACAGCGGCACACCGGCCTTGAGCATTGTCGCCATCTGGCGGGTGAAGAGGGCGATATCCAGCGGCTTGATGCGCTTGCCCTTGCTGAAGATCGAGGTGGATTTCTTGCGTACCTTCTGCGGGTTGATGCCTTGCTTGCGCAGCTGTGCCTTGACCAGCGCCGGGCTCTGGCCCGTCAGCTCGCCGGTCATTTTCGTGCCTTTGCGGTCCTTGCCTTCCCAAGTGTAAACATCGGTTTTGACTGCCTTGACCGCCATGTTCAATCCTTGGTGACCCGGTTGATTTCTTCGAGGCTGGTGACGCCCTGCATCACTTTGAGCAGCCCCGACGTGCGCAGGTCATTGAAACCGTCCTTGCGCATTTGCAGATCGATTTCCAGCGAGTTGCCCTCGGCCATGATCAGCTGTTGCAGCTCGGACGTGTTCTTGACCACTTCGTAAACCCCCACGCGCCCTTTGTAACCGTTGTTGCACTGTTCGCAACCGACCGGCTCATAGATCGTGAATGTGCCGATGCGTTCCCGAGGAAAACCTTCCTTGAGCAGGGTTTCCTCGGGGATCTCGATGGCCTTCTTGCAGTGGCTGCACAGCTTGCGCGCCAGCCGCTGGGCGATGATCAGGTGCACGGCGGTGGCGATGTTGAACCCCGGAATGCCCATGTTCTGCAGGCGGATCAGGGTTTCGGCGGCGCTGTTGGTGTGCAGGGTGGAAAGCACCAGGTGACCGGTCTGGGCGGCCTTGATGGCGATCTCGGCGGTTTCCAGGTCGCGGATCTCGCCGACCATGATCACATCCGGGTCCTGACGCAGGAACGAGCGCAGGGCCTGGGCGAAGTCCAGCCCCTGGCGCGGGTTCACGTTGACCTGGTTGATGCCTTCCATGTTGATCTCCACCGGGTCTTCGGCGGTGGAAATGTTGATGTCCACGGTGTTGAGGATATTCAGCCCGGTGTAGAGCGACACGGTCTTGCCCGAGCCGGTTGGGCCGGTCACCAGGATCAGCCCTTGCGGTTGCTTGAGGGCGGCCATGTACAGGTCTTTCTGGTTCGGTTCGTAGCCCAGGGCATCGATGCCCATTTGTGCGCTGGACGGATCAAGGATCCGGATCACCACTTTTTCGCCCCAGAGCGTGGGCAGGGTGTTGACCCGGAAATCGATGGACTTGGTTTTCGACAGGCGCATTTTCAGGCGCCCGTCCTGGGGTTTGCGTCGCTCGGAAATATCCAGGCTGGCCATGACTTTCAGGCGGGCGGCGATACGGTTGGCCAGCTGGATCGGTGGCCTGGCCACTTCGCGCAGTATGCCGTCGGTGCGCACCCGCACCCGGTAGATTTTTTCGTAGGGCTCGAAGTGCAGGTCGGAAGAGCCGCCCTTGATCGCGTCCAGCAACATCTTGTTGACGAAGCGCACCACGGGCGCGTCGTCGGTGTCCTGGCCGGCAATGGACTCCTGCCTGGTGTCGTCGATCGATTCGATGTCCAGGCCGTCGAGGTCGACGTCGCCCATGCCTTCCAGGCCGGTGCTGCTGGACTCGAAGAACTTTTCGATGGCGTCGCTGAGCTTGTCGTCCTCCACCAGGATGGCTTCGGTGGTCAGGCCGGTGCTGAACTGGATGTCGTTGATGGCTTGGTGATTGGTCGGGTCGGAGATGCCTACGTACAATTTGTTGCCACGCCGCCACAGCGGCAGGGCGTGGTGCTGACGCACCAGTTTTTCGCTGACCAGGCCGGTGGGTTGGGTTTCTTTGTCCAGACTAGTGAGGTCCAGCAGGGCGACGCCGAAATGCTCCGAGGCGATCTCCGCGACCTGGCGGCTCTGGACCAGTTTGTTCTGCACCAGATAGCTGACCAGGGGGATGCGACTACGTTGGGCCTGTTGATACGCCTGTTGCGCACTTTGCTCGGTGAGCAGTTCGGCCAACACCAATTGCTTGGTCAGGCCGCTGAGGGCGATGTCATTCATGGGAATCCCGACGGCGAACGATTCATGACTTATAGCCTAGTCAAGCCTCGACGCCAAACCAGCGGGGCAGGGTGACAAAAAACGTCAGATAGTGCGGTTGTTGAGGTAGGACGTTGCCGTTGTGCAGGTTAAAACCCCTTGATTGATGGAGCCTGAGGGTTGGCATGTGCCCTGCAGTGGCCGTTTCAGGTCATGAGATTTCGACTCATGCATGGGAGATGTCTATGAATAAGCAGAGTGGTTTTACTTTGATCGAGCTGCTGATCGTCGTGGCGATCATCGGCATTCTGGCGACGTTTGCGTTGCCGCAATATTCCAAATATCAGGCGCGGGCGAAGGCGACGGCGGGGCTGGCGGAAATTTCTGCGCTAAAGGTGCCGTATGAGGACGCCATGAATCAAGGTACCGACCCATCAACGACCAACATGAACGTCACTTCACCTACCAGTAACTGCGAACTTACAATCACGGGTTCCGCTTCGGCCGGGTCAGGCACCATCGTTTGCAAACTTGTTAAGTCGCCTGCAGCCGTGGCGGGTAAAACGATCACACTCACCCGGTCGACGGCGGGCGCCTGGTCGTGTGGTTCCGATGCCGCTCAAGAGTTCTTACCAGCCGGTTGCACCGGTGGCGCTGCGGCTCCTACCGGAGGTTAATGAATTCGAACTTGACTTGGCCTGGGCTGCTTAGCAGCCCTTTTTTATGGAGGTTAGGTACTCAGGCGGGAATAATCTCGTGTCCAACAGAAACCCTTCGCAATTCATAAACTTAGAAATAGGCCAAAACCCGCAAGTTGCATGTCGAGAATCACCGCTTCATGCATTTTGCATGATCGCGAAAATTGCCGTTTCGCTTAACTTGCTGATTTAAAAGGAATTATTAAATGTTTCAAAACTGGCACAGCGTTCGCACTACTCCTGATAACCCTGCCGGGATCCACCTCCGGCAGTCTTTGAGAAAAACAGGAGTTACTCGTATGAAGAAGTTCGCTATCACTGCCGCCGCTGCTACCGCACTGACCCTGACCATGGCTAGCGCATTCGCCGAGACCACTCAAGCAACTCAGGCGCCAATGATGCTGGCTGCCGGTGAAGTGACAGAGGCGAAAGAAGACGTCTCCGATACCTGGATCACCACCAAGGTCAAAGCTGACTTGGTCACCGAAAAAGGCATTCCGGGCAGCGACATCAAAGTCGAAACCAACAAAGGTGTTGTGTCCCTGTCTTCGATGACCAAAGTCACTGATGCACAAAAAGACACCGCCGTGGCAATCGCCAAGAAAATCAAAGGCGTCAAGGCCGTATCGGCTGACGGCCTGAAAGCCGAGTAAGGCTAAGACTTCTCGCCTGGACTGGGAGAAGGCGCGGCAAGCGGGCCAGGATATACGTTTGCCGTCGCTTTGGAGTTCATGCGAAAGGCCACACGGACGTGGCCATTACAGGCCCCCGGCATTCGTGCCGGGGGCCTGTTCTATTCTGGGGAATCAATCTGCGGGTCAGCGTTTACACACGAGTCAGAACCGAGTTGCCGCCATCGCGAGCAAGCTCGCTCCCACAGGGGGCGGCGGTGAACACGGATTTTGAGATCACCCTAAACAATGTGGGAGCGAGCTTGCTCGCGATGGCGGCGGCACATTCAACACATCTGTGCGGACAAGCTCACCGCCCCCGCTTGCTGGTGATCTGCACCAGCCGATTCCCTTCGAAACGCAGGTACTGATACATGCCGCTGTTGGGGCCGTAGGTCCATTCTTCCACCGGGTATTCTTCCCGGCGATTGACACTGCGTTTGTAGCCCAGGTCATCCCGCGCCGCCGGCTGGCCGCACTTTTGCAACACTTCGCTGGAGCGGTCACCGACGCTGATCAACTGGCTGCCGCAGCGCAGCGTGTCGGCAGCCGAGGCCTGGCCGGCGGCCAGCAATAGACCCAGGCAGGGCCCTAACCAGGGTTTCATCTATTCGGCATCCAGATGCAACGGGGTAATCACCCGCCCATCGCTCTCGGCCTGGCCGAGGCTGGCGTCGATGAAATACACGCGGTCATCGGCCAACTGGCCCTTGTCCACCAGGAAATCCTTGATGCTGCTGGCCCGTTCCTGTCCCAGTTGACGCAACAGCACGTCGCTGCCGCTCCAGAACTTGATCACGCCTTCACGCAGCTTCTCGATACGGGCCTTTTTATCCAATTGCGTCCATTCGGCAGGCGGCTGGGTCTTGAGGCGCGTGCGGTAGATGCCTTCGAGCAGCGGTGCCTTTTCGTCCTCGGGCACCTGGATCAGCGAGGCCTGGGCCGGCACTTTGTCGCCCCGGCGCTGCAGCATCTTGTAGTAGTTGTACTGGTATTCGCGCTCCAGGCGCTGGGCGGCGAGCAGCGGACCGTCGCTGCTTTCGGCGGCGGTGCCTTCGATCTCCAGGCGCAGTTGCGGACGTTTGCCAAGGGCTTCGGACAGTTTGAGCAGCGTGCCTTCATTGTCCTTGCTCAGGTCGCTGGAGCCCGGCGCAAACGCCACGCTGCCCAAGTCTTCCGAGCCGCCGCCGGCCACCAGCCCACCGATAAGCTTGAACGGTGCCTGGGCCGCGCGTACCACCAGGTTGCGCAGGGTCTGCCAGATGATTGGCATGACGCTGAATTGCGGGTCGTTGAGATCGCCGGACACCGGTAGTTCGATGGAAATCTTGCCGTCGGAATCCTTCAGCAATGCGACGGCCAATTTGAGTGGCAGGCTCACGGCATCCGGGCTGTCGACTTTCTCCCCCAGTTGCAGTTGCTCGACCACGACTTTGTTGTCTGCCTGGAGCTTGCCCTGGGTGATCCGGTAATGCAGGTCGAGATTGAGCCGGCCCTTGCGAATGCGATAGCCGGCGAATTTGCCGGAGTAGGGCGTCAGGGTGGTCAGCTCGACCCGTTTGAAACTGGTGGCGATGTCGAGGCTGGCCATCGGGTCGAAGGGGTTGACCGCTCCCTTGATGGTGACAGGCGCGTAACGGTCGACCTTGCCCTTGATGTCGACGCTGGCCGGTTTGGCCTGGCGGCTGTCGATGGTGCCGATCTGGCCATTGAGCTGCTGGATGGCCGTGGCGAAATTGGGCGTCAGGCTGAAGTCGGCGAAGTTGGCCGAACCGTCATTGATGGCGATACCACCGATGTGGATGCCCAGCGGTTTTTCCTGGGACGCCGGTTTCGCCGCGGTGTTCTTCGTGCCGCTGTCGGCCGGTTGCGGGATCAGCAGGTCATCGACGTTGGTGGTGCGGTCGTCGTTGATCATGAAGCGCGCGTACGGTTGGAACAGATTGACCTTGTCGATGGACAGGCTGTCACCATGCTGATAATTCAGGCCTTCGAGGACCAGGCTCTGCCACTTGAGGAAGTCGCGGGTCTTGAGCGTGTCGAGGGTGTGCAACTGATCGACCTGGGCGCGGCCGGTGACAGCAAATGCCAGCGGTTCGGTGCTTTTAAGGTTCACTGCCAGGTCGCTGCCGAGCATCCCGGAGCGCAGCTCCAGGCGAATGAACGGGTTGATGTACGACTGGGCGACGCGCAGGTCGATGTCCTGGGTCTTGACCTTGAGCTTAGCGCTGATCGGGTTCAGGTTGACCTCGCCGTCGGCGAGGATCTTGCCCTGCTTGCCTAACCCGGTGTCCAGCTTGAGGGTAAAGGGCGAGCCGTTGAGGGTGTCGTAGTTCTGCAGGTCGAGGTTCAGCGGGCCGACTTCCAGTGCCACGGCGGGCTGGGCCTGACGGTCAGCCAGGTGCACCTTATAGTCGCGCAGTTGCACATCCTTCAACATCACCTGCCAGGGTTTGCTGGGCGGTGCCGGTTCAGCTTTTGGCGAGTCTGCCGCTGCCGGGGCGGATGCCGGTTCAGCCTTGACCTGCGGTTTGCCCGGCTGGCTGGCGAAGAGTTTTTGCCAGTCCAGCTGCCCATCCGCCTCGCGAGCGGCCCAGGTTTCCAGTTTCTGGCTGCGGATCTTGCCCACGATCACTTGCTGCTTGGCCAGGTCCAACGTGGTTTCGCTCACGTCCAGGCGTTCGAGCTTCACCAGTGGGCGGCCATCGGGTGTCTTGATGGCGAAGGGCGCGACGCTGACCGCCACGTTGTTGAGCAGCAGTTCGGTGCCTTTGGCCAGGTTGAGCTTGTAGTCGGTGCTGAGGTTCAGGACGCCGTTTTCCAGAACCAGCGGTACGGCGTCGCGCACATAGGGCCACCAGGCTTTCATCTGGCCGCCAGTGACTTTGAGCGTGCCTTGGGAGGCAATCGGCGTGAGGCTGAAATTACCGGTCCAGTCGATCTGTCCGCCCTCGGGGCCAGCAGCCACCAGGGTCATGTCGGCATTGTCGTCGGGCAGGGTGCTGAGGTTCTTCAGCTCGAAATCGAGGGTGTCGTAGAGGAACTCAATGGGTTCGCTGGGGCGCAGGTCCTGGAAATGCACATAACCACCGGCCAACTTGATTCGGTCGACCCGCAGCGGGAACGGTTTGGCCTCGGGGTCGGCGGGCGTCGGTTCGCTGGCCGGCAGCTTGAACAGGCCCAGCAGGTTCAACTGACCGTCCTTGGCGAACACCACTTCGGTCTTGGGCTTGTCCAGCTCGATGTCGACCAGGTGCAGGGCGCCGGACCACAAGCTGTCGAGTTGCAAATTGGCGTACAGCCGTTCGAAGCCGACCTGCTCCTTGCCCGGTTCGCCGATATTCAAACCCCAGAGGGTGACTTCCAGGCTGAAGGGATTGAGTTCGATTCGCTGGATCTGGGCCGGGACCGTCGCAAGGGCAGCCAATTGCTGGTTGGCGATGCGCAAGGCGATGCCCGGCAAAATCAGAAAGCCCAACAGGCTGTAGAGGGCCAGTGCGGTCAACAGGGCGCCGATAGCGCGAATCAATCCTTTGGGCATGTGTGGCTTCATCTTGGTGTGAATTCGGAATGCCTTGGAGTATGGCATGCGTTTACGGTTCCGAAGCCACTGTGATTTAACAGATTTGTCCGTTTTTCACGTAAGAATCCTGAGTCTGGCCTAGAGCTGGAGGATCAACGTCTTGAGCGGCGGCTGCTGGTCCCGGGAGGGGAAATCACCGCCGGGCGTCAGCACACTCCACTCGCGCACCGGGCGCCCGGCTTTTTCCGCACAACGCAACACCTGCTCGCGCCAATCGTCCATGGGCACTTTTGCCAGGTTGTTGCAGCAAATCAGCACGCCATTGTCGGCGGTGGTGAGCAGCGCCGGTTTCAGCAGGCTTTGGTAGTCGCGCAACAGGTCGACGGTGCCGAACGCACTTTTGGCCCAGGCCGGTGGATCGAGCAGTACCAGGTCGTACTGGCGTTGCTCCAGGCGCACGTAGCTGGGCAGTTTCTGCCCGCGGCGCTGGCTGATGGGCAGGCCGGCCAGTTGGCGGATCGCCGGAAAATAATCCGACTGCACGAATTCCATCGGCGGCAAATCGGGGTTGAGCAGGCCGTTTTCGCGGCCCACCGCCAGGTTGCCTTCGGCGAAGTCCAGGTTGCACACTTCCCGCGCACCACCGGCCGCAGCGCTCAGGCCGACGCCGCAGGTGTAGGCGAACAGGTTCAACACGCTTTTGTTGCGGCTGTGTGCCTTGACCCAGCCCCGGGCGTTTCGCAGGTCGAGAAACAGCAGTGGGTCCTGCCCGGCATGGCGACCGCGAACGCGATAATTCAAGCCCCATTCATGGCCCACAAGGTCTTGCAGGGCTGCCTCGTCAGCCTGGTAGACGGTGTCCTGGCGGTCGATGCGCGAATTGCCCCGGGCGCGGTCGTTGTAGACCAACAGGGTTTCCAGGCCCAGCCGTTCGTTGACGATGCCGTGCAGTTGCAACAGGTCGTCGCGCTCCAGCGACTGGTGGAAGCTCTGCACCAGCAGTTGCGGGCCGTAGCGGTCGACGGTCAGGCCGGGCGCGCCTTCCTGGCTGCCGTGGAACAGGCGATAGCAGTCGGTGCCTTGCTGATGCAATTGGCCGAGCAGCGCCTGACGCTGGTCGAGGGCGGCGCGCAGCGCCTGATTCAAGGAAGACATGCCGGGCGCGCCTTAGAGAAATGAGGCGCGGGAGTTTAGCAGTTATGCATACTCGGGTTGGTATTGCATGCTGTTGAGTCAGGCCCTGACCTGTGGCGAAGGGCTTTGTGGGAGCAAGGCTTGCCCGCGATGAAGGCGATGCGGTCTTTCAGGAATCGAGGTGCCTGTTTCGCGAGCAAGCTTTGCTCCCACAGTCCAGCGGCGCAAGGACTCGATGCCTCAGGGCAACCGAGTCGTTTGGCCTAGCGATTCAGGCGCTTGTCGATCAGCCCCTCCACCACACTTGGATCGGCCAGGGTCGAGGTGTCGCCGAGGCTGTCGAGTTCGTTGCAGGCGATCTTGCGCAGGATGCGTCGCATGATCTTGCCCGAACGGGTCTTGGGCAACGCCGGCGCCCACTGGATCAGCTCTGGTTTGGCGAAGCTGCCGATTTCCTTGCTGACGTGGGCCAGCAGTTCCTTCTTCAGCTCGTCATTGGCCTCCACACCGTTCATCGGCGTGACAAAGGCGTAGATGCCCTGGCCCTTGAGGTCATGGGGATAGCCGACGACGGCGGCTTCGGCAATGTTGTCGTGCAGCACCAGGGCGCTTTCGATTTCGGCGGTGCCAATGCGATGCCCGGAGACGTTGATCACGTCGTCGATGCGCCCGGTGATCCAGTAGTCGCCGTCTTCGTCGCGGCGCGCGCCGTCGCCGGTGAAGTAATAGCCGGGGTAGGGCTTGAAGTAGGTGTCGACCATGCGTTGATGATCGCCGTAGACGCTGCGAATCTGCCCGGGCCAACTGGATTTGATCGCCAGTACGCCGCTGCCGGCACCGCTGATTTCCTTGCCCACTTCATCCAGCAAGACCGGTTGCACGCCGAACATCGGCCGGGTGGCGCAGCCTGGCTTGAGCCGTGGGGCACTCACCAGCGGGCTGAGCATGATGCCGCCGGTCTCGGTCTGCCACCAGGTATCGACAATCGGGCAGCGCTGTTCGCCGACCGTGTTGAAATACCATTCCCACGCCTCCGGATTGATCGGCTCACCGACGCTGCCGAGCAATCGCAGGCTTTTGCGGGACGTTTCCTGCAACGGTCCGGCGCCTTCGCGCATCAGCGCGCGCAGGGCGGTCGGTGCGGTGTAGAAGATGTTGACCTGATGCTTGTCGATCACCTGCCAGAAGCGCGAACTGCTCGGGTAGCTCGGCACGCCCTCGAAGATCAGCGTGGTGGCGCCATTGGCCAGCGGGCCGTAGACGATGTAGCTGTGGCCGGTGACCCAGCCGACATCGGCGGTGCACCAGAAAACTTCGTTGTCGCGGTAATCGAGCACGTACTTGAACGTCATCGCCGCTTGCAGCAGATAGCCGCCCGTGGTGTGCAGCACACCCTTGGGTTTGCCAGTGCTGCCGGAGGTGTAGAGGATGAACAACGGGTCTTCGGCGTCCATCGGTTCCGGTGGGCAGTCGTCGCTCATTTCGTGCATGGACTGGTGGTACCACAGGTCACGGCCCTCAACCCAGCCCACCTCGCCCTGAGTGCGCTCGACCACCAGCACGGTGCTGACGTTCGGGCAACTTTCCAGGGCCTTGTCGACGTTACGCTTGAGCGGTATGAAGCGCCCGCCGCGCACGCCTTCGTCCGCGGTGATCACGGTGCGGCAATCGGCGTCGAGAATCCGGTCGCGCAGCGAGTCCGGTGAGAAACCGCCGAACACCACCGAATGCACGGCGCCGATGCGGGTGCAGGCGAGCATGGCGTAGGCCGCCTCGGGGATCATCGGCATGTAGATGCAGACCCGGTCGCCTTTCTTCACGCCACGGCTTTTCAGCACGTTGGCCAGGCGGCACACATGGTTGTGAAGTTTTTTGTAGGTGATTTCTGCCGATTCGGCGGGGTTGTCGCCTTCCCAGATGATTGCCGTCTGGTCGCCGCGGGTTTGCAGGTGACGGTCGATGCAATTGGCGCTGACGTTCAGCTTGCCACCGGCGAACCAGCTCGCGTCGCCGTTCTTGAGGTCATAGCGCTGGACGGTTTGCCAGGGCGTCATCCAGTCGAGAAAGCGCGTGGCCTGCTCTGCCCAGAAGGCGCTGGGGTGTTCGATGGATTCTTTATAGAGCCGCTTGTACTCGTCCTGACTCAGTTGCGCAGCCCGGCGGACGGCATCGGCTTGGGGGTACTGGCTGATATCGAACATGACGGTTCCTTATTCTTGTTTTGCGACAAGTCATAAAGATGCGCCCAGTAGCCTGGCGGTTCAAGTCATGCACGAAGCAACTGTGGGAGCGAGCTTGCTCGCGATAGCGGTGTGTCAGCCCCATTAATAGCAACTGACACATCGCCTTCGCGAGCAAGCTCGCTCCCACAGAGGTAAGGCAGGGTTTGCGATCTACTTAACGATCAGCCGCGGTGACGCCCGCGGAAGTAGTTGATCAAGCCCTGGGTCGAAGCATCTTCGGCCAGGCTTTCTTCGCTGCCCACCAGGCGGTTGTAGACGCCCTTGCCCAGTTCCTTGCCCAGCTCCACGCCCCATTGGTCGAAGGCGTTGATGCCCCAGACCACGCTCTGCACGAACACCTTGTGTTCATACAGCGCCACCAGTGCGCCGAGGCGACGTGGGCTGATGCGTTCGACCACCAGGGTGTTGCTCGGACGGTTGCCCGGGATCACCTTGTGGGAGGCCAGTTTCTGCACCTCTTCTTCGCTGGCGCCCTTGTCCCGCAGCTCGGCTTCGGCTTCCGCGTGGGTCTTGCCGAGCATCAGTGCCTGGCTCTGGGACAGGCAGTTGGCGTACAGCCACTGGTGATGATCGGAAACCGGGTTGAAGCTGACGATCGGCACGATGAAGTCGGCCGGGATCAACTGGGTGCCCTGGTGCAGCAACTGGTGGTAAGCGTGCTGACCGTTGCAGCCAACGCCGCCCCAGATCACCGGGCCCGTGTCGGTCGACACCGGTGTACCGTCCTGGCGCACGCTCTTGCCGTTGGATTCCATGTCCAATTGCTGCAAGTGCTTGGTGATGTTACGCAGGTAGTGGTCGTACGGCAGGATCGCATGGCTCTGCGCACCCCAGAAGTTGCCGTACCACACGCCCAGCAGTGCCAGCAGCACCGGCATGTTCTGCTCGAACGGGGCGCTCTGGAAATGCTGGTCCATGGAATAGGCCCCGGAGAGCAATTCCTTGAAGTTCGACATGCCGATGGCCAGGGCGATCGGCAGGCCGATGGCCGACCACAGCGAGTAACGCCCGCCGACCCAGTCCCACATCGGGAAGATGTTTTCTTCGCGGATGCCGAAGGCCACGGCGGCGGCGTTGTTGCTCGACACGGCGATGAAGTGGCGATACAGCTCCGCTTCGGAGCCACCCTGGGCCAAGTACCAGGCGCGGGCGGCCTGGGCGTTCTTCAGGGTTTCGAGGGTGTTGAAGGATTTCGACGAGACGATAAACAGCGTGGTCTCGGCGCGCAGCTTCATGGTCAGTTCATGGAACTCACTGCCGTCGATGTTCGCCAGGTAGTGGCAGCGAACGCCTTTTTGCGCGTAGGACAACAGCGCTTCGGACACCAGCTCCGGACCGAGGAAAGAACCACCAATGCCGATGTTCACCACGTCGGTGATGGGCTTTTCGGTGTAGCCGCGCCACAGGCCGTCGTGAATGCGGCCCACCAGGTCGGTGATCTGGTTCAACACTTTGTGCACGTCCGGCATCACGTTGACGCCGTTGACCAGCAACTTGTCGCCCACCGGCCGACGCAGGGCGGTGTGCAGGGCAGGGCGGTTTTCCGAGGCGTTGACGATTTCACCTTCGAACAGCGACTTGATCGCGCCCTGGAGGTCGACTTCGTTCGCCAGGCCCACCAGCAGGTCACGGGTCTGGGCGTTGATCAGGTTTTTCGAGTAGTCGAGAAACAGGCCACAGCTCGATAGGGTGAATTGAGTAAAACGCTGCGGATCGGCATTGAACGCTTCGCGCATGCTGAAATCCTGCATGGCTTTGCGGTGGTCATTCAGCGCTTGCCAGGCTGGCAGAGCGGTCACGTCATGAGGGGTTCGGTAATACGCCATCGCTGCGGGTTTCCTTTTTACTTGAACGACCTTTTGTACACTAAAAATTCCGGCGCGGCTCGAGGTGGGCGTCCGGACACTGCATTGGCTCGATCGCCGGACGCAGGGCGAATACAGTAAACCTCGCGTTGCGATCTGTCTTGACTTTGTCTGACCGGTTCCCGGTACTTTTTTATACAACGAGGATGGGAAGGGGCCGACAGACGGAAACGCGATGAGGTCTTGCGGACAAACTGAATTGCTGTGGGGGCGAGCCTTGTGGGAGCAAAGCTTGCTCGCGACGACACGGTCACATTCAACACCTATGTCAACTATCAGACCGCTATCGCGAGCAAGCTATGCTCCCACGGGCCTCGTCCCGCGGGGTGTGCATAGGTTCAGGCGGGTGTGTCGAGGTCCAGGTGCAGGTTGTCGATCAGGCGCGTGGTGCCCAGGAAGGCCGCCACCAGAATCACCAGGTCGCGGTCCTCGCTCAACGCCGGGCGCAAGGTCTTGGCGTGACGGATTTCCAGGTAATCGGGACGCAGGCCGGCAGCTTCAAGTTGCTTGAGCTGCTCATCGATCAATGCCGGGAAATCGCGTCGGCCCTGTTTGATGGCCTCGGCGATCTGGCTCAGGACGCGATAGACCACGGGCGCGACGGCACGTTGATCCGGGCTGAGGAAGCCGTTGCGCGAGGACAGCGCCAGGCCGTCCTCGGCGCGGACGGTCGGCTCGCCGATGATCTGGATCGGCATGTTCAGGTCATGGACCAGGGCGCGGATCACCGCCAGTTGCTGGAAGTCTTTCTGGCCAAACACCGCCAGGTCAGGCTGGACCATGTTGAACAGCTTGCTGACCACCGTCGCCACACCCTCGAAATGCCCTGGACGGCTGGCGCCGCACAAGCCTTCGGACAATTGCGGGACGCTGACCCGGGTCTGCCCGGCCATGCCGTCGGGGTACATCTCTTCGACGCTGGGCGCGAACAGCAGATGGCAGCCGGCCTGGAGCAGTTTCTCCTGGTCGGCCGCCAGGGTGCGGGGGTATTTGTCCAGGTCTTCGCCGGCACCGAATTGCAATGGGTTGACGAAAATGCTCGCCACCACGAAGTCGGCCCGTTGCGCGGCCTTGGTGACCAGCGCCACGTGGCCGCTGTGCAGGTTGCCCATGGTCGGCACGAAGGCGATGCGTTTGCCTTCGCCGCGGGCACGGGCCACGGCGGCCCGCAGTTCGCGTACGGTCTTGACGGTGTTCATGCAGAAAACCCGTGTTCGGCGCCAGGGAAGGTCGCGGCCTTGACTTCGGCGACGTAGGCACTCAGGGCGCCCTGGATGGACGTTTGCCCTGCCATGAAGTTCTTCACGAACTTGGGCGCGCGACCGGTGATCGACAGCCCGAGCATGTCGTGCAGCACCAGCACCTGGCCATCGGTGGCGTGGCCGGCGCCGATCCCAATCACTGGGATCTTCACCGCCTGGGTGATTTCTTCCGCCAACTCGCTGGGCACGCATTCGAGCAGCAACATCGCCGCGCCAGCCTGCTCCAGCGCAATCGCATCGGCGCGCATCTGCCGCGCCTGGTTCTCATTGCGGCCCTGGACTTTATAGCCACCGAGGATATTCACCGCTTGTGGCGTCAGGCCCAGGTGTGCGCACACCGGGATACCCCGCTCGGCCAGCAGCCGAATCGAATCGGCCAGCCACAACGCGCCTTCGACCTTGACCATGTGGGCACCGGCCTGCATCAGCATGGCGCTGTTGGTCATGGTTTGTTCGAGGGTGGCATAGGCCATGAATGGCAGGTCGGCGAGAATCAGTGCATCGGTGTTACCGCGTTTGACGGCGGCCACATGGTAGGCCATCTCGGCGGTGGTCACCGGCAGCGTGCTGTCGTGACCTTGCAGCACCATGCCGAGGGAATCGCCCACCAGCAACACTTCGACACCGGCCTCATTGCAGGCGTGGGCGAAAGTGGCGTCATAGCAGGTCAGCATGGCGATTTTCTCACCTTTTTGCTTGAGACCTTGCAGCGTGGTCAGGGTAATAGCTGGCATGAAAAAGTCCTCATTAGGCGCTCTTGAGCTACTGCGAGTAACGCGCATGAATCGTCATCTATACAGGCGCACCCTCTATGTGTGGTGCTTGTAAGGCCTGGATTGCGCCCTTTAAACGCCGCGTTGGCGGCATCGGGACGCCTATAGTCGTGAGGAGCTCCCGGGAAGTCAATTGGATGTGTTACCGCCGGGTGTTACCGGGGTGACTGATGCGTTTCAGCGTAGAGGCGTGTCTCGGATCTGACTGCCGGGTCCGTATCCTGTGGGAGCGAGCTTGCTCGCGATGGCGGCGGGCCAGTCAATATATGTCGATTGCTACACCGCTATCGCGAGCAAGCTCGCTCCCACAGGGGATGGTCTTCGTCAGATAGGCGGCAAGCGTTCCAGACCAACGAACGGGCACGCTGCGAGCAGATCCTTGAGCAAGCGTCCATCGGCCAGGCGCAGGTCGGCGGGCGCCAATTCCGCCAGTGGGTACAGCACGAAAGCCCGGGTTTGCATGTGGTAGTGGGGGACCTTGAGGCGAGGCTCGTCGATCAGGCGATCGCCGAACAGCAGGATGTCCAGGTCCAAGGTGCGCGGGCCCCAGCGTTCCAGGCGTTCGCGACCTTGTCCGGTTTCGATGGCTTGCAGCGCATCGAGCAGGTCCAGCGGGGCCAGGCGGCTGTCCAGCGCCGCCACCGCGTTGGTGTAGCGCGGCTGGCCGGGCAGTAGGGAATCGCTTTGATAAAACGCCGAGACCCCCACCAGTTGGGTATCGGGCAATTGCGCCAGCGCCTGGATGGCACTGCGCAATTGTGCGGCGGGTTCGGCCAGGTTGCTGCCCATGCCGATGTAGATGCGTTCCATCGATTACTCGCCCGATGCGCTCGGTACACCGGCACGCTTGCGCTTGGCACCGCTGCTGCGACGGCGCTTGCGCGGGCCGCTGGCGCCGTCGTCCTTGCCGCTGAGCTCGCGAATCATGTCGCGGCGCTCGCTGTCGTTGGCGTCCTGGTAATCGGTCCACCATTCGCCCAGGCCATCGGTCTGCTCGCCCGCGCTTTCACGCAGCAGCAGGAAATCGTAGCCGGCACGGAAACGCGGGTTGTCCAGCAGCAGGTCGGCACGCTTGCCGCTGCGCCGTGGCAGGCGTTCCTGCATGTCCCAGATCTCGCGGATCGGCATCGTGAAGCGTTTTGGAATGGCGATGCGCTGGCACTGTTCGGCGATCAGCTCGTGGGCAGCTTCCTGCATCGCCGGGATCGGCGGCATGCCACGCTCTTGCAGGCGCAACACCCGGGCCGGCAGGGCAGGCCAGAGCAACGCGGCGAACAGGAACGCGGGCGTCACCGGCTTGTTCTGCTTGATGCGCAGGTCGGTGTTGATCAGTGCTTCGCTGATCAAGGTGTGGGTGTAGGTCGGGTTGTGCTCCAGGGCCTCGGCACTGGCGGGGAACAGCGGGTCGAACAATTGCAGGTCCACCAGCATCTCGAAGGTGTCTGCCGCGTTGCCCGACAGGAACAGCTTGAGCACTTCCTCGAACAGGCGCGCCGAAGGGATTTCCCGCAGCATCGGTGCCAGTTCGCGAATCGGCACGGCGCTGTGTTTTTCGATGCCGAAATCCAGCTTGGCGGCGAAACGCACGGCCCGCAGCATTCGCACCGGGTCTTCTTGGTAGCGCTGCTTGGGGTCGCCGATCAGGCGGATCAGGCGATTGCGGATGTCGTGTACACCGTTGGCGTAATCGAGGATGCGTTCGCTGACCGGATCGTAATACAGGGCGTTGATGGTGAAGTCGCGGCGTTGCGCGTCTTCTTCCAGCGTGCCGTAGACGTTATCGCGCAGGATGCGTCCGCTCTCGTTGCGCGAAGACTGGTTGCTGTCTTCCTCTTCATCGTTTTGCGGGTGATTGGCGCGGAAGGTCGCTACTTCGATGATTTCGCGACCGAAGTGGATGTGGACCAGCTTGAAGCGCCGGCCAATGATCCGCGCATTGCGAAATTCGGCCCGTATCTGTTCCGGCGTGGCGCTGGTGGCGACGTCGAAATCCTTGGGGGTGATGTTGAGCAGCATGTCGCGCACGCAGCCACCGACCAGGTAAGCCTGGTAACCGGCGTTCTGCAAACGTTCGACGATGTTCACCGCATAACGGCTGAACTGGGCCTTTTGCAGTGAATGCTGGCCGCTGTTGAGCACTTCAGGCGTGCTGCGAATGTGTTGCGTACGACGCAAGGGAGAACGGAATGACTGGAACAGCTTCTTCAGCATGGGATGCACTGTTTGAAGGAATATTCGGCCAAAAACGAAGAATGACCGCATGATGGGCCGAGATTCTAGCATTTAGTCGAGGGATGGTGTAGGACGGAGCAGTTTAGAGCTGCAAGCTTCAGCGACAAGCCTTGTAGGCTAAGGGGAAGCGGAACGACAGAAACCACAAGGGGAGCCGAAGCTCCCCCAGAATTAGTTACGTGCTCTATTTTTATTATTGGTTTCGGGCTTCTTGTTTTTGTTGAGTGCCCACGCCACAAGGTTTTTTCCTTCGTGACCCTCCCAATCGGGAGCCAAGAGCAAACGGATTGCTTTGGTCGCTGTGTTGCAGTGATCAATCGATCCAACCAGTTCAGGCACCTGTCTTGAGACAGTTTTTATTGTTCTCGGCCTGGTTGTGGGGCAAGCCCCAAATACAACGCCTCTCCAAAAGAATCAGTTAGCTGCGCCTCTCGCCGTCTTGTTTTTATTGTGCGTGAGTCGATTCGTCTTATTTTTATTGTCTTTTGCATTGCTTGTTATTGTTCTTGTACCAAAGCTATAGCAGGGTGCGTGCCAACTTTTGCGAAGCCCAGCGAAACCGGGGGTTCTAAGGTTATAGCCATTTTTCCGAGGCGAAAAAAAGCCGGGGTTTCGTTACCGTAAACCCCGGCTTTTGTTACGTGAAAAAACTGAGGTAACAGTTTTTTCACATTCAGCGGTGTTACCCCCACACCTCAGCTTTCGCTGGTCGCTCCGGTCTTGCGCCGTGGAATCCCCAGGCGCTGGCGACGTTCCCACAGGCACTTGCGGCTTACGCCCAGTTTGCGTGCCAGTTCGGTCTCGGTCATGTGGTCCTGGTGCTCCAGGACGAAGTGCTGGAAGTAGTCCTCCAGGGACAGGTCTTCGGTGGGTTCGTGGCTGGTGTTGTTGGCTGCGCCGCCCTGTTGCGGGGCCAGGCCGATGAACTCTTCGTCGTCCAGGTCGCTCAGTTCGATGTCGATGCCCAGCAGGTCGGCCGAGATTTCCGGGCTCTCGCACAGGATCACTGCCCGCTCGACCGCATTTTCCAGCTCTCGAACGTTACCCGGCCAGGCGTAATGACGAATGGCCTGTTCGGCGTCCGGGGCGAACTTGAGATCGGTGCGATTGACCCGTGCGCTCTGGCGAGCCAGGAACGCCTGGGCAATTTCATTGACGTCCGCGCCACGCTCGCGCAGGGCAGGGAGCTTCAAGGCGATCACGTGCAAGCGGTAATACAAGTCTTCGCGGAACTGGCCGATCTTCGCCAGGCTCTTGAGGTCACGGTGGGTTGCCGCGATCAGGCGGACGTCGACCTTTTGCGACTGCACCGAGCCGACCCGGCGGATTTCGCCTTCCTGAAGCACCCGCAGCAACCGCGCCTGGGCTTCCAGCGGCAGCTCGCCGATTTCATCGAGGAACAGCGTGCCGCCGTCCGCCGCTTCCACCAAGCCTGCGCGGCCGGCGCTGGCGCCGGTGAACGCACCTTTCTCGTGACCGAACAGTTCGGACTCGATCAGGCTTTCGGGAATTGCCGCGCAGTTCACCGAGATCATCGGTGCCTTGGCCCGGCGTGACAGGTTGTGCAGGGCACGGGCTACCAGCTCCTTGCCGGTACCGGACTCGCCCTGGATCAGGACATTGGAGTCGGTCGGCGCCACTTTGCGGATCTTGCCGTACAGGTCCTGCATGGGCGGGCAGGAACCGATGATGCCAATTTCGCCATTGTTGTTGCTGGCACTGGCTTTCGCCGAGGCACTGGCCTTGCCGACGGGTTCCGCGGGGTTGCTGGTCGCCGCCTGTCGGTCACGCAGGATGCGGGCCACGGCCTGGAGCATCTCGTCGTGGTCGAACGGTTTGGCGATGTAGTCCACCGCACCCATTTTCATGGAGTCGACCGCCGAGCGCAGGCTGGCGTAGCTGGTCATGATCAGCACAGGGGTGCCCTGGCCGAGCTTGATCAGCTCGGTACCCGGGGCGCCAGGCAGGCGCAGGTCGCTGACGATCAGGTCAAACGTGGGAATGCTGAAACGTTCTTGTGCTTCCTGCACTGATCCGGCTTCGCTGACCTGGTACTGGTTGCGTTCCAGCAGGCGGCGCAAGGCGGAGCGGATAATTGTTTCGTCTTCGACGATCAAAATGTGCGGCATTGATTCGATTCTCTCGACGGTCTCAGTTCACAGCGGACGTCGCTTCGACATGACGCGGCAAAGTCACCCGGATACGGGTGCCGCGTTGGCTTTGTACATCGGCCGGGCTGTCGATGGTGATTTGTCCATAATGCTCTTCAACGATGGAATAGACCAGTGCGAGGCCCAGACCGGTGCCTTCGCCAGGATCCTTGGTGGTGAAGAAAGGTTCGAACAATCGGTCCATGATGTTCTGTGGGATACCGCTGCCTTCGTCTTCGACGATCAGGTCGACCGTGTGTTCGAAGGCTTCGCTCTTGACCCGCACCGCGCTGCCGGCCGGTGAGGCGTCCCGCGCGTTGGATAGCAGGTTGATCAACACCTGGGCGAGCCGCTGGGGGTCGCCATCGACCCAATGCTCCGGATCGCACAGGTTGAAGAATTGCACCTCGAAATTGCGCCGGTTGAGCGCCAGCAGACCAATGGCATCCTGGGCCACTTCGGCCAGACAGACGGGCTCGTCATTGTGCTGGTGACCGCCGGCATGGGCGAAGCTCATCAGCGACTGGACGATGCGCGACACGCGCTTGGTCTGTTCGAGGATCTGGCCGCTGATCTCCGTCAGCTCGCCGTCGTCCTCGCGTTCTTCGCGCAGGTTCTGCGCCAGGCAGGCGATGCCGGTGATCGGGTTGCCGATTTCGTGGGCCACCCCGGCGGCCAGCCGGCCGATGCTGGCCAGTCGTTCGGAGTGGACCAGCTTGTCTTCGAGCATCTGGGTATCGGTCAGGTCTTCGACCAGCAGCACCAGGCCGCTGTTACCCGGTGCCAACGGCTCGTCGATCGCCGCCTTGTGCAGGTTCAGCCAACGGGTCTGGCCGTCGAGGGCCAGGTGCTGTTTGTGCAAGTGCTCGTCCGGCAGGTCGATGAAACCTTGCAACAAACCTTTCCACGGCTCGCCCAGGGTGCTCAGGCGTGAACCGACCACGCGCTGGGCGGCGATCCCGGTGAGCTCTTCCATGGCCTTGTTCCACATCAGGATTTCCTGGTCCTTGGCCAGGGAGCACACACCCATCGGCAGTTCCTGCAGGGTCTGGCGGTGGTAACGGCGCAAGGCGTCCAGTTCGGCGGCAAGGCCGGTGAGGCGCGAATGGTAATCCTCAAGGCGGCTTTCGATGAAGTGGATGTCTTCGGTGACGTAGTTCTCGCCGCCGGCCTTGTAGGGCAGGAACGTCTCGACCATGTCCTGGGCCACGCTGGGCCCCATCAGGCCGGACAGGTTGGCCTCGATCCGGTCCCGCAGGCGACGCAGAGCATACGGGCGACGTTCATCGAAGGGCAGGTAGAGGTCGCGCAGGGCCTGTTCGACTTCCTTTTGCGCGGCCTTGGCGCCCAAGGGCTTGGCCAGTTGCGTGGCGAATTCCTGGGGCGAGGCGGCGTGCAGTTCGCGGCGCTGCGGGCGGCGGACATTGTCCACCGCGCAAGCTTCGGCGGCGCTGGCCTCTTCGCTGCTGGCGTTGGTGAACAGCGAGATCAGGGTGAATATCAGCACGTTCGCCGCCAGGGAGGCGATGGCCGCCATATGCCAACTGGTGTCGTCGAGCACGTAGATCATGTTCAGCAGCGGGATATAGAAGCCCTGCAGGTTGCCCATCAGCGGCAACAGCATCGCGACCAGCCACACCAGGATCCCTGCCAGCAGGCCGGCGATGAAGCCGCGGCGGTTGGCGGTCGGCCAATACAGCACCGACAGCACGCCGGGCAGGAACTGCAAGGTGGCAACGAAGGCGACGATGCCCAGGTTGGCCAGGTCCTGTCCCTCACCCAGCATCAGGTAGAAACCGTAGCCGGCCATGATGATCGCGACGATCAGCGCCCGCCGTGTCCATTTCAGCCAGCGGTAGATATTGCCTTCGGCCGGTGGCTGGTAGAGCGGCAGCACCAGGTGGTTGAGGGCCATGCCCGACAAGGCCAGCGTGGTAACGATGATCAAGCCGCTGGCCGCCGACAGGCCGCCGACATAGGCCAGCAACGCCAGGGCCTTGCTGTTGGCGGCGATGCCGATACCCAGGGTGAAATATTCCGGATTGGTGCTGGCGCCCAGCTTCAGGCCGGCCCAGAGGATCAGCGGTACCGCCAGGCTCATCAGCAGCAGGAACAGCGGCAGGCCCCAACTGGCGCTTACCAGCGAGCGCGGGTTGAGGTTTTCGGTAAAGGTCATGTGGTACATGTGCGGCATCACGATGGCCGAGGCGAAGAACACCAGCAACAGCGTGCGCCATGGGCCTTCCTGCAAAGGCGTGTGCAGGGCGGCGAGGGCGGTCTGGTTCTGCAGCAGCCACACTTCCAGCTGCTGCGGGCCATCGAACACGCCGTATAGGGCGTAGAGACCGACGCCACCGATGGCAATCAGCTTGATCACCGACTCGAAGGCGATGGCGAACACCAGGCCTTCGTGTTTCTCCCGTGTGGCGATGTGGCGGGAACCAAAGAAAATCGTGAACAGGATGATCAGTACGCAGAAGCTCAGCGCCACCCGGTGCTGCACCGGCTCGCGGGTCAGGATGCTGATGGAGTCGGCCACGGCCTGGATCTGCAGGGCCAGCAGCGGCAGCACCCCGACCAGCATGAAGATCGTGGTCAGCGCGCCGGCCCAGGTGCTGCGAAAGCGAAAGGCGAACAGGTCGGCCAGCGACGACAGTTGGTAGGTGCGGGTGATTTTCAGGATCGGGTAGAGCAACACCGGCGCCAGCAGGAACGCGCCCGATACGCCGAGGTAGCTGGAGAGAAAACCATAACCGTACTGATAGGCCAGCCCGACCGTGCCATAGAACGCCCATGCGCTGGCATAGACACCCAGCGACAGCGTATAGGTCAGCGGGTGGCGGATGATCGCCCGGGGGATCATGCCTCGTTCGCTGATCCAGGCTACGCCGAACAGCACTGCCAGGTAGGCGGCGCTGATCAGGACCATCTGGGTCAGGCTAAAGCTCATCGGCATCTTTTTGGCTCTGCAGGATAAAGGTCACGACAATCAGGATCAGCCAGAGCAGATACGGCCGATACCAGGCACCCGTGGCATCGATCCACCAATCCATGATGGCCGGGGAGAACAGATAAATCCCCACTACCAGGAGCAGGACCAAGCGATAGATATACATCCCGGCCTCTCTAATTTATGCGCGTGCCCAAAAACGTGCGGCGATGGTAACGGATGGGCGCCAAGCTGCAAGCGCCGTCAACGTATTTGCGCTTCGGGCAGGCTCAGTGTGCGCGGGATCTTGCCCGCATCCCAGTGGCGAATGCCCCAAGCCAGCAGTTCCCGTGGGCTGGCATCGACCAGTTCGAGACCCGGTTGCTGGCCCAGTGCGCGCAACGCCCGTAACAGCAGTGGCGTGGCCTGATCGGCCGCCAGCGGTGGTGAACGGTAGGATTTACCAAGCTTGTGCCCGTCGGGCTGGGTGATCAGTGGCACGTGCAGGTAACGCGGTTGCGGCAACCCGAGCAGTTCTTGCAGGTAGAGCTGGCGCGGCGTGGAGTCCAGCAGGTCGGCGCCGCGCACGATATCGGTCACCCCTTGCCAGGCGTCGTCCAGGACCACGGCCAATTGATAGGCGTAGAGCCCGTCGCGGCGGCGGATCACGAAGTCGCCGACCTCACGGCCCAGGTGCTGGCGGAACTCGCCCTGGACCCGGTCGGTGAAGTGGTACACGAGTTCGGGGACGCGCAGGCGGATGGCAGCGTCCTCGGTGCCGTGCCCGGCGTTACGGCACAGGCCCGGATAAATGCCCTGGTACGCTTCCAGTTGCTTGCGCGAACAGGTGCAGGCGTAGGCCAGGCCCTGGCTGAACAGCCGGTTGATGACCTGGTCGTAGGCGTCATGGCGCTCGCTCTGGCGAACCATTTCGCCGTCCCATTCGAACCCGTAGCTCTCAAGTGCCTTGAGAATCGCCGCTTGCGCGCCCGGTTCCTCCCGGGGCGGGTCGAGGTCTTCCATGCGCAGCAACCAACGTCCGCCCACGGCGCGGGCATCCAGGTACGACGCCAGGGCGGCGACCAGTGAACCGAAGTGCAAGTGGCCGCTGGGAGTGGGGGCGAAGCGGCCGATGTAGGGGGCGGTGGCAGTCATAGGGCGAATGTTACTGAGTCTGAGCGGTAGGAATACAAATCTTGATGCCGAAGCATATCCCCTTGTGGGAGCGAGCTTGCTCGCGATAGCGGTGTATCTGTCACATCAAGGCTGGCTGACCCACTGCTATCGCGAGCAAGCTCGCTCCCAGAGGGATATTGAAAGTATCGGAAACAAAAAACGGAGCGTATGAACGCTCCGTTTCGGTAACAGCACCGGCAGTTACTTGCCGACCTGTTTTTCCTTGATTTCCGCCAGGGTCTTGCAGTCTATGCACAGGTCGGCCGTCGGGCGAGCTTCCAGGCGGCGAATGCCGATCTCGATGCCGCAGGACTCGCACCAACCGTATTCCTCGTCTTCGATCAGTTGCAGGGTCTTGTCGATTTTCTTGATGAGCTTGCGCTCGCGATCACGGGCGCGCAGTTCGAGGCTGAACTCTTCTTCCTGACTGGCACGGTCGGCCGGGTCGGGGAAGTTGGCCGCTTCGTCCTTCATGTGATCCACGGTGCGGTCGACTTCCTGCATCAAGTCCTGTTTCCACTTGTTCAGGATCTTGGTGAAGTGCGCGCGCATGGGGGCGCCCATGTACTCTTCGCCAGCTTGCGGGACGTAAGGCTCAAACCCGCTGAGCGCGTTATTTTGATTTTGCTTTGCTTGGGTGGGCATGAATGGACCGCCTCTACTCTTGTAATCCACTACGCAGGATTGCTCCATCACCGACACCTGCCGGCCCTGCGGCTGCAAGCGGGCGAACTTACCAGATCAAATCGGGCCGCGCTACTCCCGGTTGTCGAGCCTACAGCGGCCGGGGCTTGTAAAACGTGGCGGGGTTCGCTTCGGTGGGGATTTAAACCTGCTCAATGCTTGATTCTAGTCAAGCCTGGGCCAATCGCGGGAGTCATTTCCTGCAATTCACGGGCTCAGACCACTTGCGGTTCGCGCGCGTTCCCGCAGTTGTTTCTGACTTGGCTGGAGAGTTGGGTAGAATCGGTTCTTTTTTCCCCTGAAGGAAGGCCAATGGCTCAGCCCTACAGTGCGCGCAGCCGCGCCATCGAACCTTTCCATGTGATGGCGTTGCTGGCCCGTGCCAACGAACTGCAGGCCGCCGGGCATGACGTCATTCACCTGGAGATCGGCGAACCGGACTTTACCACCGCCGAGCCAATCATCCAGGCCGGCCAGGCCGCGCTGGCGGCGGGCAAGACCCGCTACACTGCGGCCCGTGGCATTCCCGAGCTGCGCGAGGCCATCGCCGGTTTCTACGGCCAGCGCTATGGGGTGCAGATTGACCCCCGGCGCATCCTCGTGACCCCGGGCGGGTCCGGCGCGTTGTTGCTGGCCAGCGCCTTGCTGGTGGACCCGGGCAAGCATTGGCTGCTGGCCGACCCCGGTTATCCGTGCAACCGGCATTTCCTGCGCCTGGTCGAAGGGGCGGCGCAATTGGTGCCAGTGGGGCCCGAGGTGCGTTACCAATTGACGCCAGACCTGGTGAACCGCCATTGGGACCAGGACAGCGTCGGTGCGTTGGTGGCCTCACCGGCCAACCCGACCGGGACGATTCTCACCCGGGACGAGCTGGCGGGGTTGTCCAAGGCCATCAAGGGCCATAACGGCCATCTGGTGGTGGACGAGATCTATCACGGCCTGACCTACGGCACCGACGCCGCCAGTGTGCTGGAAGTCGATGACGATGCGTTTGTCCTTAACAGTTTCTCCAAGTATTTCGGCATGACCGGCTGGCGATTGGGCTGGCTGGTGGCCCCTTCGGCGGCTGTCGGCGAGCTGGAAAAGCTTGCGCAAAACCTCTACATCAGTGCGCCGAGCATGGCTCAGTACGCCGCCCTGGCCTGTTTCGAGCCCGCGACCATCGAGATCTTCGAGCAGCGGCGGGCCGAGTTTGCGCGGCGCCGTGACTTTCTACTGCCGGCCTTGCGTGAATTGGGCTTCGGTATTGCGGTGGAGCCCGAAGGGGCGTTTTACCTCTATGCCGACATCAGTGCGTTCGGCGGCGATGCCTTTGCGTTCTGCCAGCACTTCCTGGAAACCGAACATGTGGCCTTCACGCCGGGCCTTGATTTCGGCCGGCATCAGGCCGGTCACCACGTACGCTTCGCCTACACCCAGAGCCTGCCGCGGCTACAGGAAGCGGTGGCGCGAATCGAACGTGGACTACGGAGCTGGCAAGGCTGATGCTTTTTTTTCCTGCGTTGGAAGAAGGTCGCTTGATTCGACGTTACAAGCGTTTTCTCGCCGATATCGAGACCGTTCATGGCGAACTGCTCACCATCCACTGCCCTAACACCGGCTCGATGCTCAATTGCATGGCTGAAGGCGCGCGCGTCTGGTTCAGTCGCTCCAGCGACCCCAAGCGCAAGTTGCCCGGCACCTGGGAAATTGGCGAAACCCCTCAAGGGCGGCTCGCCTGCATCAATACCGCGCGGGCCAACGCGTTGATCGAAGAAGCCTTGCGTGCCGGGGTCATCAGCGAACTGAACGGATTCACCGGGCTCAAGCGGGAAGTGGCTTATGGGGTGGAAAACAGCCGTATCGATTTTCGCCTGGACTACGACCGAGGCTCGGCCTGGGTCGAAGTCAAAAGTGTCACGCTGGGGTTCGATGGCACGAGTGTGGCGGCGTTTCCCGATGCGGTGACCCTGCGCGGGGCCAAGCACCTGAGGGAACTCGCCTGCCTGGCCCGTGAGGGTGTGCGGGCGGTGCAGTTGTATTGTGTGAACCTGAGCGGCATCGAAGCGGTGCGCCCGGCACAGGAAATCGATCCGGTGTACGCCGCTGCCCTGCGTGATGCGGTGGCGGCGGGTGTGGAGGTGCTGGCCTACGGGGTCACGCTGACGCCCGAGCAGATGCGGGTGGACCGGGCGTTGCCAGTGCTGCTAGAGCTCGACCCAGATGCCTTGCTCGTCCTCCCGGCTGTCTAGGGCAGCGAGGAACTGACCGGCGCAGGGGCCGGCTACGCATTCACCGCTCTCGATCAGAAACAGCGCGCCGTGGGTGGCGCACTGGATCAGGCTGGCGCTGGGGTCGAGGAACTGGTCGGGTTGCCATTCCAGCGGCACGCCCCGGTGCGGGCAGCGGTTGAGATAGGCATACACCTGGCCGGCGCGCCGCACAGCCAGCACTTTGCGCCCATCGAGGTCGAAACCGCGACTGCCGTTGTCGGGCAATTGGGCGGCGGTACAAAGAAACTTCATGTGTGTCTCAATATTTGTCGGAGTGAATCCACTGTGGGAGCGAGCTTGCTCGCGATGACGGCGGCATATCCGACATTTCAGTGACTGACACGCCGCTATCGCGAGCAAGCTCGCTCCCACAAGGGTTCGTGTGGCAAAAGATCCACGCTTGACGGTCAAATGAAAACAATTATCAAATGGAGCCTTCTTCGCAGGAGGCTGAGGATACTTGGCCATGCCCGGTCCTGTGAAAAACTTCTTAGAGGAAGCTGCCCGATGCGCCTGAATATCCGCGTTGTTGCGCTCTGTGTCGCACTGTTGCTCAACCAGGGGACCAGCGCGGCCCAATTGCCGCAACGCTGGGTCAGCGCCGGCGGCGCCGTCTCGGAGTGGGTCAGTGCGCTGGGGGGCGAGTCGAAGCTGGTGGGCGTGGACTCCACCAGCCAGCATCCTGAATCCTTGCGGGCGTTGCCCAGTATCGGCTATCAGCGTCAGCTGTCGGCGGAGGGCGTGCTGAGCCTGCGTCCGCAGATATTGGTGGGCACCGAGGAAATGGGACCTCCGCCGGTGCTGGCGCAAATCCGCAGTGCCGGGGTGCAGGTCGAACTGTTCTCGGCTACACCAGACCTGCCGGCCCTGCAGGGCAATTTGCAGCACCTGGGGCAGTTGTTGGGGGCCGAGGCCGAGGCGGCGCGGTTGTTCGGCCTTTATCAAAAGCAACTCACCCAACAACAGGCTCGGGTGGCCGAGGCCCAGCGCAAACAAAAGGCCCCCGGCGTATTGCTATTGGTGGGCAGTTCCGGCGGCAAGCCACTGGTTGCGGGCAAGGGCACTTCCGCTGATTGGTTGTTACAGCAGGCCGGCGGTCACAACCTGGCAACCCACAGCGGCTACAAATCTTTTTCCGTGGAAACCCTTGCCAGTCTCAATCCACAAGTGCTGGTCTTTGCTGACCGTGCCTTGAGCGGTGAAGAAGCGCGTGAGGCGTTGTTCAGGGAAAATCCGATTCTTTCCTCGACCCGGGCCGCCAGGGACGGGCGTGTCATGGAGCTTGATCCGACGCTGCTGGTAGGCGGGTTGGGCCCGCGGTTGCCACAAAGCCTGATGACACTGACGGCAGGCTTCTATCCGGCTGCGTCGGCCACGGCGCCATGACCTCATTGGTCAAGCCACGCACCTTGTTCATCGGACTGGGCCTGCTGTGTCTGCTG
This sequence comes from Pseudomonas brassicacearum, assembly GCF_918698105.1. Classification (GTDB taxonomy): domain Bacteria; phylum Pseudomonadota; class Gammaproteobacteria; order Pseudomonadales; family Pseudomonadaceae; genus Aquipseudomonas; species Aquipseudomonas brassicacearum_F. The sequence continues at coordinate 45,835 of NZ_CAKKMI010000039.1, forward strand.
GCAACCTGGCTGTCCCTGGCCCTGGGGCCGGTGAGCTTGCCGCTGCTCGACACCTTGCGCGCCGCCTTGCGCCTGTTGGGCTTGCCGGTGGCCGCCGATGGTTTGGAGCAGGCCGAACTGATCCTCGGCCAGATCCGTTTGCCGCGTACCTTGCTGGGGTTGGCGGTGGGCGGGGTGTTGGCGTTGTCCGGTGTGGCGATGCAGGGGCTGTTTCGCAACCCACTGGCGGACCCGGGATTGGTGGGCGTGTCCAGCGGCGCGGCACTGGGCGCCGCGTTTGCCATTGTCGGTGGCTCGGCGCTGGGTGGATTGCCCGCAGCCTTTGGTCCCTACGTGTTGTCGTTGTGTGCATTCCTTGGCGGGCTCGGCGTGACGGCGCTGGTCTATCGTCTCGGTCGACGCAACGGCCAGACCCATGTCGCGACCATGCTCCTGGCCGGTATTGCCCTGACCGCGCTGTCCGGTTCGGCGGTCGGCCTGTTCACCTACCTGGCGGACGACGCGACCCTGCGCACCCTGACGTTCTGGAACCTGGGCAGTCTCAACGGCGCCAGCTATGCGCGGTTATGGCCGCTGTTGCTGGTCAGCGCCGGTGTAGCGCTCTGGTTGCCCCGCCGCGCCCAGGCACTCAATGCGCTGTTGCTGGGGGAGTCCGAGGCTGCCCACCTGGGTGTTAACGTCGAAAGTCTCAAGCGTGAGTTGGTGTTTTGTACGGCCTTGGGTGTGGGCGCGGCGGTGGCGGCAGCGGGCATGATCGGCTTTGTCGGGCTGGTAGTGCCGCATCTGGTGCGCCTGGTGGCGGGCCCGGACCACCGTGTGTTGCTGCCCGCTTCGGTGTTGGCGGGTGCCAGCCTGCTGTTGTTCGCCGACCTGGTGGCGCGCCTGGCCCTGGCCCCTGCGGAATTGCCGATCGGCATTGTCACGGCCTTCATCGGCGCGCCGTTCTTTCTTTATCTATTGGTGCGAGGGCGCGCCTGATGCTGCGAGCGCAGAACCTGCACATTCAACGTGGCCGCAAGACGGTGCTGGCGGACGTCGATCTCGAACTCAACCCTGGCGAAGTGCTCGGCGTGCTTGGGCCCAACGGCGCAGGTAAAAGTACTTTGCTGGCGGGGCTGTGCGGTGAATTGCGCCCGGCCCAGGGGCAGGTCTGGCTCGATGACCTGCCACTGGCCCAGTGGCAGGGTGCCGAGCGCGCCCGGCGCCTGGCGGTCTTGCCGCAGTCCTCGACCCTGGATTTTGCCTTCCGTGTCGAGGAGGTTGTCGGCATGGGGCGCCTGCCGCACCACAGTGGTCGGCTGCGCGACGAGCACATCGTCGCCGCGGCGCTGCAAGCCGCAGACGCCGCGCATCTGCACGGTCGCAGTTACCTGGCGTTGTCCGGCGGCGAACGCCAGCGGGTGCACCTGGCGCGGGTGTTGGCGCAGTTGTGGCCGGGTGAAGCGGGGCAAACCCTGTTGCTGGACGAGCCGACCTCGATGCTCGATCCACTGCATCAGCACACCATCCTCCTGGCGGTACGTGAATTTGCCAGTCGCGGCGCTGCCGTGCTGGTGATCCTGCATGACCTGAACCTGGCGGCGCGTTATTGTGATCGCCTGTTGCTGCTCGCATCCGGTCGGCCGGTGGCCCTGGACACGCCCCGGCACGTGCTGCGCCCGGAACCGCTCAAGGCGGTGTTTGGCCTGGACGTGCTGGTGCAAGACCATCCGGAGCGTGGGCATCCTTTGATCATTGCCCGCTGAGGGCGTCCTGGAGGATACGGACGTGCGTCTGTTCCTGATTCTGGCATTGAGTGTACTGACGGCGTGTCAGAGCATCGCACCGTCCCCACTCGGCGGACGAATCCGTGATTTGCACAATGGCCAGGCCGTGACGCCCCAGGCATTGGTCGAACGCTTGGCAGCGGCGCCTCGGGTGGTGGTGGGGGAGCAGCACGACAATCGCGATCACCACTCACTTCAGTTATGGCTGCTCCAGGCCCTGGCCGGGCAGCGTGCCCAGGGCAGCCTGTTGCTGGAAATGCTCACCCCCGCCCAGCAGCCACGCGTTGATTCGGTCCGCCAGTTACCCGCCTTGCCGAAGGATCTGCCCGGCGCGCTGGACTGGTCGCCCGGCTGGGACTGGAGCCTGTATGGCCCCGTCGTCGAGTTTGCCCTGGCGCAACGTTATCCGTTGCTGGCCGCCAATCTGGACGCCGCCGAGATCCAGCGTTTTTATCGACAAGCACCGGGCTTGATGGGCGCTCGCTCCAATGCAACCACGGTGAAGGACGAGTTGTTGGAGCAAATCCGTGAATCCCACTGCGGCTTGCTGCCCGAGTCGCAAATGCCGGCGATGCTGGCCGTGCAGCAACAGCGTGACCGGCGCATGGCCGAACGCTTGCTGCAAGCGCCGACACCGGCACTGTTGTTCGCCGGCGCCTGGCATGCGCGTAAGGATGTCGGTGCGCCGCTGCATGCGTTGGATCTTGGCGCCAGTGAGACTCCCGTCGTCCTGATGCTGGCCGAGGAGGGCAGCGAGGTGACGTCGGCCATGGCGGATTACGTGTGGTACACACCGGCCATGCCGCCACAGGATTACTGCGCGCAGATGCGTGAACACGCCGGAAAATGATTTCTGCAGGCAAAAAAAGACCCGGCAAAAGCCGGGTCAAATAACCGTGATTAGCCTGATGAGGAGATATCTGAGAGTCCGAACCAAGGGCTGTTCAAATATCGACCAGTCTCGCGACCGGATGTGGTAATCATAGCGATTCTCATTACCATGTCAAACATTGTTTTGCGATTCGCCTAAATAACCTCCCGGCCAGGGTTCGTGCGGGAAACGAAAGAGGCGTCAGGCCTTGTGGCGCGTCGAAATGGCGTCCAGCTGTTTATTCAAAGCTTCTTTGCGCTCGGCGGGAATGTCATTCCAATGCACATCCATCAACGCGCCCTCGATGGCGTACAGCAACACCTTGGAAGCCCGGAAACCGCGCGTACGCACGGCGCGATAGGCGTCCACCGCGCCGAGCCGACGTAGATCGGAAGCGCTGTGGATGCCCACAGCGTGCAGCCACTGGGCTGATGTCTTGCCCAGATTCTTCAGGTGTTGCAGTTCATCATTCATCGAGCCTCCTTGCGACGGCCGATCAGTGCGGTGGGCAAGCTTCTGAGCAGTGTAGCGGTCAGTAGGAAAAGCGTGATTGTTTGGTCGGATTCGACGCAAAAGCTTCTAATGCATTACGCACGATGGGGTGGGAAAGGGCTGCAAACTATATGCTCCAGCGCAAGCGGGGGCGCTGGAGATCCGTTCAGTGTATGGCAGGTCCGCTCGTTGGCCGACCCGCTTCAAACAGGTTCAGCGAGTGCGGTAGCGCAACCGGGTGCCGAAGTTCATCGACATCAGGATCTCGTCCGCAGACAGTTCCGGTGGGAAGTAGGCCCCGGAGATTTGCGCGTGGGCCAGGCTCGCGCCTTCCAGTGACGACTTGCGAAAATCGATACCGCGCAGATCGGCGGAGCGGAAGTAGGCGTCGCTGAAGTCAACGTCGTCCGCATTCAGTTCCCGTAGATCAAGGCCACGAAAGTCGCCGCCACGCATGTCGACTGGACCTTGTGGGCGTTCGTTGTTGAACCCGGCGATATCGTCTTTGCGCAGCAAGGCATAAAGCGGGGTGTTGAGAAGCTTGGGAAGGCTCATTTCATATCACCTGTTGGTTTTATGACGCCAGTGTAGTGCCACTATTTAACAGCCGTGAAGCCGGGCATCGCTTCACGGCCGAAAAATTATCTACAGGCCTGGCAGGCGCTGACGGATCTGCGCGACCACGATGTCGAGTGTGCCGCTTTCGTTGGTTTGGACCCGTTTGCTGCAGAGAATTTCCGCTGGGGTTAGCGCTTCACGGCTGGATTGTTGTGCGGCAATCACCGCCAGGTTCGCATCGGAGGGGTCTTTCTGGTCGGCCTGGCGCTGTGCCAGGCGGCTTTCGATGACCGCTTGCGGCGCGTTGCAGTCGAGAATCAGGAACGGAGCACCGGTGGCCTCGGCGATTTTCGCTGCTGCGTCGCGTTGATCGTGCTTGAGGTAAGTGGCATCGATCACCACTGGGAAACCGGCGCGCAGGATCACCGCGGCGATTTCATGCAGGCGGGTGTAGGTCGCGTTGCTGGCGTCGCTGCTATAAATGCCGGCCTGTGGATCGTTGGGTACTTGTTGCTGGCCGAACAGGCGCTTGCGCTCCACGTCCGAACGCAGGCGAATGGCGCCCAGCGCCTCTACCAGACGCATCGCGACATGGCTTTTGCCGACGGCCGAGACGCCGTGGGTGATGGCCAGGAAGCACGAAGGAATGGTGCTGTAGCTTTCCGCCAGGTTGGCGTAGTTGCGGTACTGGCGCAGGGTGGTGGCGCGCTGCACCGGATCGGCTTCGGCCGGCATGCTGAACAGCGCGACTTTTGCCCGGACGAGGGCTCGATAGGCTTTATAGAAGTTCAGCAGCTCCAGGCCCTGGTAGTCACCGGTCAGTTCCAGGTACTGGCTGACGAAGCGCCGTGCCAGCGACTTCAGGCCGCGGTCTTCCAGGTCCATCGCCAGGAACGCAGTGTCGGCGTAGACGTCAGTGAAGCGGAACGGTTCGTTGAACTCGATGCAGTCGAAAATCACCACCTTGCCGTCGATCACGGTGGCGTTGCCCAGGTGGATATCACCGTGGCATTCGCGGATGAAACCTTCGGCCTTGCGTTGGGTGAACAGCGGCTTGAGGCGTTCGAAACTGCTTTCGGCCCAGGCTTGCAAGGCTTCGAGTTGCAACAGGTCGGCCTTGTCGTTGAGGAACGGGCGGATCTGTTCGAAGTTCTGCAGCACCGGCGCCATCACGCTTTGCGGGGTGCCGGCGGCGTTTTCGACGGGCACCTTGGGCGTGGAGAGGTGGAACTGGGCGATCTGCGCGGCCATCTCGTCGATGTGCGCGGTGGTCAGTTCGCCGTTGGCTTGCAGCGTGCTGAGCAGTTCGCTCTGCGGGAACTGCCGCATCTTCAAGGCGTACTCGATGGCCGGGCCGTCGCCACCCAGCTGTGGTGCTTCGGCGCTGCCGGTAATCGGCAACACCTCCAGGTACAGGTCCTGGGTCAGGCGCTGGTTCAGGCGCAACTCCTCAGCACAGAAGTGCTTGCGCGCCTCGAGGCTGGTGAAGTCGAGGAAGCCGAAGTTGACCGGCTTCTTGAATTTGTAGGCGTATGGCCCAGTGAGCAATACCCAGGAAATGTGGGTCTCGATGACCTGGAACCCTTCGACGGGATGCGGGTAGAGGGCCGGGTTTTGCAGGGCAGCGATCAGGGATTGGCTCACGGGCGGTCCTTCATAGACTGGAAAATTCAAGGCCGTCATTATGGCCGCAAGCCGCGCTAACGCAAACCGCGTGGCGGGCTCATGTTGAACCGAGGCAAAGTGCGTATAATCCGCCGCCATGACTCGTACCCGATCCCCCCGTACCCCCAAGAAACCACCCGCCAGCCGCCTGCGGCCCTGGCTGGGCTGGGCCCTTAAACTCAGCCTGGTGGGCCTCGTCGTGCTCGCCGGTTTTGCGGTCTATCTCGATGCCGTGGTCCAGGAGAAGTTCTCCGGCAAGCGCTGGACCATTCCGGCCAAGGTCTATGCCCGGCCGTTGGAGCTGTTCGTCGGACAAAAGCTGAGCAAGGACGATTTCCTGACCGAACTCGATGCCTTGGGTTATCGCCGTGAAAGCGTGGCCAATGGCCCGGGGGCGGCCTCGGTCAATGGCAATACCATCGACCTCAATACCCGTGGCTTCCAGTTCTATGAAGGCATGGAGCAGGCGCAACCGGTGCGGGTGCGTTTTTCCGGCGATTATGTCGCTGCGCTGACCGGCGCCAACAACGCAAGCCTGTCGGTGGTGCGCCTTGAGCCGCTGCTCATTGGTGGCCTGTACCCCAAGAACCTCGAAGACCGGATCCTGATCAAGATCGACCAGGTGCCGCCGTTCCTGCTCGATACGCTGATCGCCGTCGAAGACCGCGACTTCTACCATCACTTCGGCGTCTCGCCCAAGTCGATTGCCCGGGCCATCTGGGTCAACACCTCCTCGGGCCACATGCGCCAGGGTGGCAGTACCCTGACCCAACAGTTGGTCAAGAACTTCTACCTGACCAACGAGCGCAGCCTGACCCGCAAATTGACCGAAGCCATGATGGCGTTGTTGCTGGAGCTGCACTACGACAAGCAGGAGATCCTGGAGGCCTACCTCAACGAGGTATTTATCGGCCAGGACGGTCAACGGGCGGTGCACGGTTTCGGCCTCGCCAGCCAGTTCTTCTTCAGCCAACCGCTGTCCGAGCTCAAGCTGCATCAAGTGGCGTTGCTGGTGGGCATGGTCAAGGGACCGTCTTCCTACAACCCGCGTCGTAATCCGGAGCGCGCCCTCGAACGGCGCAACCTGGTGCTCGACCTGCTGCAACAACAGGGTGTGGCGACGGCCGAGCAAGTCGAGGCAGCGAAAAAGATGCCGTTGGGCGTGACCAAGCGTGGCAGCCTGGCAGACAGTTCGTTCCCCGGCTTCATGGACCTGGTCAAGCGTCAGCTGCGGGAAGACTACCGCGACGAAGACTTGACCGAAGAAGGCCTGCGCATCTTCACCAGTTTCGACCCGATCCTGCAGATGAAGGCCGAAGCCTCGGTCGAGGACACCTTCAAGCGGCTGGGTGGGCGCAAGGGCGCTGACGAAGTTGAAGCGGCGATGGTGGTGACCAACCCGGAAACCGGCGAAGTCCAGGCCATGATCGGCAGCCGGCAAGCCAGTTTCGCCGGTTTCAACCGGGCCCTGGATGCGGTGCGCCCGATTGGCTCGCTGATCAAGCCGGCGGTGTACCTCACCGCCCTGGAGAAGCCGAGCCAATACACGCTGACCAGTTGGCTGTCGGACGAGACGTTCTCGGTCAAGGGCGCCGATGGCCAGGTCTGGAAACCGCAGAACTATGATCGTCGTTCCCACGGCACGGTGTTCCTGTACCAGGGGCTGGCGCATTCCTACAACCTGTCGACGGCTCGTCTCGGGCTGGAAGTCGGCGTGCCGAACGTACTCAAGACCTTGGCGCGCCTGGGGGTGAGTCGCGAATTCCCGGCGTTCCCATCGATGCTGTTGGGGGCCGGTGGCCTTACGCCGATCGAAGTGGCGGCCATGTACCAGACGCTGGCCAACGGCGGTTTCAATACGCCGATGCGCGGGATCCGCAGCGTGCTGACCGCCGATGGCGAGCCGCTCAAGCGTTATCCGTTCCAGATCCAGCAGCGTTTCGATCCGGCCTCCATTTACCTGATCCAGAGCGCGATGCAACGGGTCATGCGTGAAGGCACCGGCAGCTCGGTCTATAACGTGCTGCCTCGGACCTTGACCCTGGCGGGCAAGACCGGCACCAGTAACGACTCGCGCGACAGCTGGTTCGCCGGCTTCAGCCAGGACCTGCTGGCGGTGGTCTGGCTCGGCCGTGATGACAACGGCAAGACCCCGTTTACCGGTGCCACCGGTGCGCTGCAGGTCTGGACCAGTTTCATGCGCAAGGCCGACCCGTTGCCGCTGGACATGCCGCAACCGGACAACATCGTCCAGGCGTGGGTCGATTCGCGCACGGGGCAAGGCTCCGACGCCAATTGCCCGGGCGCCGTGCAGATGCCGTATATTCGCGGCAGCGAACCGCCACCCGGTGCAGCCTGTGGCGGCACGAATCCCGCCGAATCGGTGATGGATTGGGTCAAGGACTGGATGAATTAAGCAAAGAGGGTTTCAAGTGAACAAGTGGTTGATTCCAGCGGTAACGGCCGTGGCTTTGCTCAGTGGTTGCTCTACCGTACAACGCGGTTCGATTCCGGTCGTTGATTCCGGCACCGCTGTTTCCAACAGCGAGCGGGTCTCGGCCAATGGCGGCTTCCGTCAAACGACAGTGAAACGGCCGGTGCAGGGCCAGGTCCAGGCAATCCCCCAGGGCGACACCGGTGTCGTCGTGATGGTGCCCGGTGGTGGCGCGACGACTTCGGCGCCGATCAGCAGCACGCCGATCACGCCGGGCCCGATTACCCCCGGGCCAATCGAAACCTCGCCGATCGACCAGGGCAGCTACAGCATGCCTTCGACGCCGAGCCGCATTCCTTCGGCAAGTTCCGGTGGTTTGTCCGCCGATGAACAACTGGACGGCCCGGTGCTGGCCCTGCTGACCACGGCGCAACAGCAACAGGCCGGCGGTGACCTCAACGGTGCGTCCTCCAGCCTGGAGCGTGCCCAGCGTGTCGCGCCGCGCGAACCCCAGGTGCTTTATCGCCTGGCCCAGGTGCGCATGGCCCAGGGCGATGCGCCGCAAGCCGAACAGCTGGCCCGTCGTGGCCTGACATTCTCCAGTGGTCGCCCGGCACTTCAGGCCAGCCTGTGGGAATTGATCGGCCAGGCCCGTGAGAAACAAGGCGATTCCGCGGGCGCAGCATTGGCCCGTCAGAAGGCCAAGGTTTCGCTCTGATGGATACGCGTTTTCCTCAGATCGCCGATCAGTTGCTGTTGATCGAGCGGGAGCTGCGGGTTCAGGGCTGGTGGAGCGATGTGTCGCCTTCGGCGCAGGCATTGGCCAGTGTCGAGCCGTTCGCGGTCGACACCCTGGACTTCGAGCAATGGCTGCAGTGGATTTTCCTGCCCAGGATGAAAGCCATCCTGGAAAACGACCTGCCGCTTCCCAACGCCTCGGGCATCCTTGCCATGGCCGAGATGGTCTATGCCCAGCGGCCAGGGCAGGGCATCGAGTTGCAGCGGCTGCTGGCGCAGTTCGATCAGTTGATCAGCAACGCCGGCTGACCGGCGTTACTGACAGTTCTCCTCGATTTGCTTGCGGGTCTCGTCGATCCGCTGGCGCCGCTCCTCATCGGTGAGGCGGCGCATTTCCCCCTCCACGTCTTCGCGTACCCTGGGGTTGTTCTGCAATTGCGCCAGGTTGGTCCGGGCCTGTTCGCAGAACGCCTTGAGTTGGGCTTCCTGCTCGGCAATCTGTTTCTTCACCTGTTGGTCGATGGCCTTTTGGTCGCCGATGACTCCGCCAGACGGCGGTGCCGCCGGTTTGGCGGGCGGCGGGGTGGACTTGATCACGGTCGTGGCCTCCGTGCCTTCGGGCGGCTGGGCGCCGAAGTGGGTAACGCCCTGGGCGTCCACCCATTTGTAGACCTGACCGGCCATGCACATCGGGCTCAGGCCAACCAGCAGGCTGGCCGTCAAGAAGATCATTCGCATGCTGTTTCCTTGTCATGGGTTGCGCAATTGAAGCTAACACAGTTGCCGTTTATAGGTTTTTTCTTGCGTTCTCATGCGCTTACTTCGAATAAAGCACATAGACGACTTGACTTGAAGGAGGCGAAACAGAAGAATCCAAAGTCCGCTGTAGAGGGACTGCCAGAAGCAGACCCACTCAGCAGATCATGAGGCGCACATCCGCGCCGACCTGTTACACCCGCAACGCGTTACCTCGCGCTGGGTGGGAAAGGCCCGCAACACTTGGGACGATCCCAATACTTGCTCAGTCAGTGCTGACGTAGTCGGCGACCACCGTCGCTCATGCTCTGCCGAGAAGTAAACCTATTAAGACCCGTCCCTTTCTTGTGGGTCGGTATTCTGGCGTTTTAGAGGTGAACAACGTGGAGCTTTTATCTGGCGGTGAGATGCTCGTCCGCTTTTTGCGTGACGAAGGCGTCAAATATATCTACGGGTACCCTGGTGGTGCTCTTCTTCATGTCTATGATGCCCTGTTCAAAGAACCGGAAGTGACCCACATCCTGGTTCGTCACGAGCAGGCGGCCACCCATATGGCTGACGGCTATGCCCGTGCCACCGGCAAGGCCGGCGTGGTACTGGTGACTTCCGGTCCAGGCGCCACGAACGCCATCACCGGTATCGCCACCGCGTACATGGACTCCATCCCGATGGTGATCATTTCCGGCCAGGTGCCCAGCACCATGGTAGGTACCGACGCATTCCAGGAAACCGACATGATCGGTATCTCCCGGCCGATCGTGAAGCACAGCTTCATGATCAAGCACGCGTCGGAAATCCCGGAAGTCATGAAGAAGGCCTTCTACCTGGCAGAATCCGGTCGTCCGGGCCCGGTCGTGGTCGATGTCCCGAAAGACATGACCAACCCGGCCGAGAAGTTCGAATACATCTTCCCGAAAAAAGCCAAGCTGCGTTCCTACAGCCCGGCCGTACGCGGCCACTCCGGGCAAATCCGCAAGGCAGCCGAAATGCTCCTGGCGGCCAAGCGCCCTGTGCTGTACTCCGGTGGTGGCGTGATCCTCGGTGGTGGCTCCGCGCCGCTGACCGAGCTGGCGAAAATGCTCAACCTGCCGGTCACCAATACACTGATGGGCCTGGGCGCGTTCCCGGGCACCGACCGTCAGTTCATCGGTATGCTCGGCATGCACGGCAGCTACACCGCCAACCTGGCGATGCACCACGCCGATGTGATCCTGGCGGTCGGCGCACGTTTCGACGACCGCGTCATCAATGGCCCGGCGAAATTCTGCCCGAACGCCAAGATCATCCACATCGACATCGACCCGGCGTCCATCTCCAAGACCATCAAGGCAGACGTGCCGATTGTCGGTCCTGTAGAGAGCGTGCTGACCGAAATGGTCGCCATCCTCAAGGAAATCGGCGAGGTTCCAAACAAGGAGTCCGTGGCCAGTTGGTGGAAGCAGGTTGATGAATGGCGCGGCGATCGTGGCCTGTTCCCTTATGACAAGGGTGACGGCAGCGTGATCAAGCCGCAGACCGTGATCGAAACCCTGTGCGAAGTGACCAAAGGCGATGCCTTTGTGACCTCCGACGTGGGCCAGCACCAGATGTTCGCTGCGCAGTACTACAAGTTCGACAAGCCCAATCGCTGGATCAACTCCGGCGGCCTGGGCACCATGGGCTTCGGTTTTCCGGCGGCCATGGGCATCAAGTTGAGCTTCCCCGAGGCTGATGTCGCCTGCGTCACGGGCGAAGGCAGCATCCAGATGAACATCCAGGAATTGTCTACCTGCCTGCAATACGGTTTGCCGGTGAAGATCGTGATCCTGAACAACGGTGTGTTGGGGATGGTTCGCCAGTGGCAGGACATGAGCTACGGCAGCCGGCACTCGCACTCGTACATGGAATCGTTGCCTGATTTCGTCAAGCTGGCAGAGGCCTACGGTCACGTTGGCGTACGCATCACCGAATCGAAGGATTTGAAGTCGAAGATGGAGGAAGCGTTCGCCATGAAGGATCGCCTGGTGGTGATCGATATTGCGGTCGATACCAGCGAGCACGTCTACCCGATGCAGATCAAAGACGGCTCCATGCGCGATATGTGGCTGAGCAAGACGGAGCGTACCTAATCATGCGACATATTATTTCCCTGCTTCTGGAAAACGAACCGGGTGCGCTGTCTCGTGTTGTTGGCCTGTTCTCGCAGCGCAACTACAACATCGAAAGCCTGACCGTGGCACCAACCGAAGACCCGACCCTGTCGCGTCTGACGCTGACCACCGTAGGGCACGATGAAATCATCGAGCAGATCACCAAGAACCTGAACAAGCTGATCGAGGTGGTCAAGCTGGTGGACCTGTCGGAAAGCGCTCACATCGAGCGTGAACTGATGCTGGTCAAGGTCAAGGCCACCGGCGCCCAGCGCGCCGAGATCAAACGCACTACCGATATTTATCGTGGGCAGATCGTCGATGTCAGCGCCAGCGTATATACCGTTCAGTTGACCGGTACCAGCGACAAGCTCGACAGCTTCATTCAATCGATCGGCACTGCCTCGATTCTGGAAACCGTACGCAGTGGCGTCACCGGGATTGCCCGTGGCGACAAAGTACTGAGCATCTAACCAAATTAGCGAATGGCCTGAACGGCCGGATATAGGGGAAATTCATGAAAGTTTTCTACGATAAAGACTGCGACCTGTCGATCATCCAGGGCAAGAAAGTCGCCATCATCGGCTACGGTTCCCAAGGTCACGCCCAAGCGTGCAACCTGAAGGATTCCGGCGTAGACGTGACTGTCGGCCTGCGTAAAGGCTCGGCCACCGTTGCCAAGGCCGAGGCCCATGGCCTGAAAGTGACCGACGTCGCTTCTGCCGTTGCTGCAGCCGACCTGGTCATGATCCTGACCCCGGACGAGTTCCAATCGGCGCTGTACAAGAATGAAATCGAACCGAACATCAAGAAAGGCGCCACCCTGGCCTTCTCCCACGGCTTCGCGATCCACTACAACCAGGTTGTGCCACGTGCCGACCTCGACGTGATTATGATCGCGCCGAAGGCCCCAGGTCACACCGTGCGTTCCGAGTTCGTGAAAGGCGGCGGTATCCCTGACCTGATCGCGATCTACCAGGATGCGTCCGGCAACGCCAAGAACGTAGCCCTGTCCTACGCTGCTGGTGTGGGCGGCGGTCGTACCGGCATCATCGAAACCACCTTCAAGGACGAGACCGAAACCGACCTGTTCGGCGAACAAGCCGTTCTGTGTGGCGGTACCGTCGAGCTGGTCAAGGCCGGTTTCGAAACCCTGGTTGAAGCTGGCTACGCGCCAGAAATGGCCTACTTCGAGTGCCTGCACGAACTGAAGCTGATCGTTGACCTCATGTACGAAGGCGGCATCGCCAACATGAACTACTCGATCTCCAACAACGCCGAATACGGCGAGTACGTGACCGGTCCGGAAGTCATCAACGCCGAATCCCGTCAGGCCATGCGCAACGCCCTGAAACGTATTCAGGACGGCGAATACGCCAAGATGTTCATCAGCGAAGGCGCTACCGGCTATCCTTCGATGACCGCCAAGCGTCGCAACAACGCCGCCCACGGTATCGAAATCATCGGCGAGCAACTGCGCTCGATGATGCCGTGGATCGGTGCCAACAAGATCGTCGACAAAGCCAAGAACTAAGTCGCGAACTTGATCGAAAAACGCGGCCTCGGCCGCGTTTTTTCGTTTGGGCGGTGGCTTCTGGTATAAAGCTGCATCGTTTGCGGCCGAACCGTCGTCCCAGACATCTGTCGAAATTTTTTCACACCGTTGCAAGGTATTGTCCATGAGCGAACGTCCCGACGAGCCAAACCAGGCTCCTGACGCCGAAAGCCTGTTGCCCATCGATGAGCACGTCGAAGAAGGCCATGACGCTGAAGGCCGTAAGGTCCGGCATCGTGGCATCTATCTGTTGCCGAACCTGTTCACCACCGCGAACCTGTTCGCCGGTTTCTATTCCATCATCAGCTCCATGAGTGCCCAGGCTGCCTTGAGCGCTGGCGATAGCGCAGGGGCGAGCCGTTACTTCGCATTTGCCGCCATTGCGATCTTCGTCGCCATGGTGCTCGATGGCCTGGACGGGCGCGTGGCCCGCATGACCAATACCCAGAGTGCGTTTGGCGCCGAATATGATTCGCTGTCCGACATGGTCGCCTTTGGCGTGGCTCCCGCCCTGCTGGCGTTCGGCTGGGCGCTGGGGGATATGGGCAAGGTCGGCTGGATGGTTGCTTTTATCTATGTGGCGGGGGCGGCGTTGCGCCTGGCTCGTTTCAACACCCAGGTGGGCAAGGCTGACAAACGTTACTTCATCGGCCTGGCCAGTCCGGCCGCGGCGGGTGTCGTGGCAGGTGTTGTCTGGGCATTCAGCGACTACGGCATCCAGGGGTCGAAAATGTCGTTCCTGGTGGCGTTGCTGGTTGCGGCGGCCGGGATGTTGATGGTCAGCAACATCAAGTACAACAGCTTCAAGGAGCTGGACCTGAAGGGCCGTGTGCCGTTCGTGGCGATTCTGGCGGTGGTGCTGGTGTTCGCGGTGGTGTTCAGTGATCCGCCGCGTATCCTGCTGTTGGTGTTCCTGGGCTATGCCGCCTCTGGACCGGTGCAATACTTGTTGCGTCTTCGCCGACGCTAAACGTTGCCTTAATGTAATTTCCCCCATACTCCGCAGTCTATTGGTGCACCTGCCCTCCAATACTGCGGAGTTGTCATGCTGATCAAGATCCCCAAGTCGTCCGACTGCCGTGAATCGGACGTCACGCCCGAATCCCTCTATCTATCCCGTCGGCAAATGCTCGGTGCAACCCTGGCTGGCCTCGCCGTCAGCGGCTTGCCTCAATGGGCCAGTGCTGCCGATGCGGCGCGTTATGCTGATGTAGAGCCCGGCAAGGCGCCGTCCTGGTTTACCGAGAAACTGCCTTCCGTCCAATGGGGCGCGGTCACGGTCAAGAATGAGCCCATCACGCCGTTCAAGGACGCGACCCATTACAACAACTTCTATGAGTTCGGAACCGACAAGGGTGACCCGGCAGCCAATGCCGGGTCGTTGCAGACCGAGCCCTGGAGCGTGGTCGTGGACGGGGAGGTGGCCAAGCCGGGACGCTACGGGTTGGAAGACTTCATGAAGCCTTATCAACTGGAAGAGCGTATCTATCGATTGCGCTGTGTCGAGGCCTGGTCGATGGTCATTCCGTGGATTGGCTTCCCCATCTCTGCATTGCTCAAGCAGGTCGAGCCGACCTCCAAGGCCAAGTACATCCGCTTCGAAACCCTGCAGGACCCCAAGGTCATGCCAGGGCAGCGTTCCGGTTTCGCCTTGATCAACTGGCCATATGTCGAAGGCCTGCGATTGGATGAGGCGATGAATCCGCTGGCCATCCTGGCGGTGGGCATGTACGGACGCGAGTTGCCGAACCAGAACGGCGCGCCGCTGCGGTTGGTGGTCCCCTGGAAATACGGTTTCAAAAGTGTGAAGTCCATCGTGCGTATCAGTCTGGTGAGTGAGCAGCCGAAGACGACTTGGCAGAGCATTGCGTCTGACGAATACGGTTTCTATGCCAACGTCAATCCGACGGTCGATCATCCGCGGTGGACCCAGGCGCATGAGCGTCGTTTACCGAGCGGGCTGTTCAGTCCAAATGTTCGCGATACGTTGATGTTCAACGGCTATCAGGATGAAGTCGCTTCTTTATATGCAGGGATGGACCTGAGGAAGGACTACTGATGCGTTTTCCAGTCTGGCGAATCGGCGTCTTCATCGCGGCGGCGGTCTGGCCCTTGTTCTGGCTATACGAGGCCTTGATGAACTCGCTGGGTCCTGACCCGGGCAAGGTGCTGGTGGATCGGCTCGGGTTGGGCACGTTGATCCTGTTGTTGATCACCTTGAGCATGACGCCGCTGCAAAAGCTGACGGGATGGGCGGGGTGGATTTCGGTCAGGCGGCAGTTGGGGTTGTGGTGCTTCACTTATGTGGTGCTGCATTTGAGTGGGTATGCGGCGTTCATATTGGGATTCGACTGGTCGCAGTTGGGCGTCGAGTTGAGCAAGCGGCCTTACATTATTGTCGGGGCGCTTGGCTTTCTCGGCCTGCTGGCGCTGGCGGTCACATCCAATCGCTACAGTCAGCGGCGGCTTGGCGTGCGCTGGAAGAAATTGCATCGCCTGGTTTATCTGATCCTGGGGCTTGGGTTGTTGCATATGCTGTGGATCGTGCGGGCTGATTTGAAGGAGTGGGCGATATACGCCTTTATAGGGGCTGTACTGTTGATGCTGAGAGTCCCGCCGGTTATGCGCCGGATCCCGCGTTTGCTGGGCAGGAAAGTGCCTTTTGCAACAAAAGCTTAATTAGGGGTTGACGGCAGATTCTGGAAGTCTATAATTCGCCCCACTTCCGGCGCAGTCGAAACGGAAAACTCCTTGAGATTCAACGAGTTAAGTAAGTTTCGACGGTGTTGGGCTTCAGGTCATCGAAGCCCGGAAGGAGCAGGTAGAGCGGTGTTGTTTGGCTCTATCGGCGGTTCGATCTTCTCGGTCGAAAGCGGTGAAAAAGAGGTGTTGACAGCAGCGAGTAACGCTGTAGAATTCGCCTCCCGCTAACGAGAGATCGGAAGCGCAAGTGGTT
>NZ_CAKKMI010000040.1:0-60040 GCF_918698105.1 Pseudomonas brassicacearum
TGCCGGGATAGCCGCGCTGGGCCATGGATGGCCCTTCGCGGCGGGCCCACGGAGCAATGCCGGAGTGAGGGCACACCGAGCCTAGGCGAGGTGCCGAGTGGTGGGGCAGAAGCGCTTTGGTTACTTTTGACTGGGCCGGCTTCCGGGCTTTTCGAAAGTGACCCGCCGTAAGGGCGGAACCCTAAGCAGCCGTTACCGCAGAAATGGATATGTACTCGCCCAGAAGTCTCACCCCCAACGCTTAGGCTCACCCACCAACTGCCCCTGCACCCCAAACAACCCCATCTCCCGAATCACCGCCAACTCCCCCTCCGTCTCAACCCGCTCGGCAATCAACGGCAAATCAATACTGTGAGCCGCCCGCTGAATTGCCTCAATGAACAAGCGCTTATCGCTCTCCTGATCAATCGCACGAATATAACTGCCATCGATCTTCAAATAAGCCAACCCCAACCGCGACAAGTTACCGATCATGCTGAACCGCCCACCAAAACGCTGCAGGCTCAGAGAGAAGCCAAGCTCACGCAGACGCCGAGTCAACTGCTCCAGCACCGCTTGCTCCGGCAGTTGCTCTTCACCAATCTCCAGCGTCAAGCGCGGCCCAAGGTTTGAATGCGCCCGCAGGATCTCAAAAATCTTGTTCAGCGCCTGCGGATCGGCCAAGGTCGCCGAAGACAGGTTCAACGCCAGGGATTGTTCATGCCCGGCCATTTGCCTGAGCACCTGTTCAAGCATCAAGCGGTCCAGGCGCGCCGTCCAGCCAAAGCGCTCCAGCCAGGGCAGGAAACGCCCGGCAGGAATCGTCTGGCCCTGCTCGTCCAACAGCCGCGACAGCACTTTGTAATGCAGCACCATCTGGGTGTCCTGTGCGGCCACCACCGGCTGGAAGTACAGTTCGAAGCGCTGATGACTCAAAGCCTGGTCGAGCAAATTGTGCCAGGCATGGTGATCGTCACCGACGCTCGCCGACGCACTGTGGTCCAGGCAGGCCCAACCCGGTTCGCCCTGGCTTTCAGCCTGGGCCAGGGCCTGGTCGCCGAGCTGGAGCACCGCTTGCGGCGAATCGCCATGAACGAACGGCGCCAGCCCAATGGAAGCCACCGACGCCACATCCGTCGCACCGGTCGCATGCAGGCTCGCCAACGCGGCCTCGAGGTTCTGCGCAAGCTGCAGCGCTTCCCCACGCACCAGTCCAGGCGCCAGCACCGCGAATTCCCCACCGCGAATACGCGTCACCAAATTGAGGGTTTCCGGGTAGCGGGCGCACTCACGCTGCAGTTGCTCGCCAACCGCCTTAAGCAACTGGTCGGTGCGCTGCCCGCCCAGCCGCTGGTTCAAACCGGCCAGGTCCTTGACCCGCAGCAACAGCAGGTAACCGGAACTGGCCTGCTCCGGGTTGCTCACCCGGGCATTGAGCTGCATTTCGAAATAGCGCCGGTTGGCCAGGCCCGTGAGGTTGTCCTGATAGGACTCGACCCGCAGTTTCTCACTGCGCTCGGCCTGCTCCTGGAACAACGCCTTGAGCTTCTCGACCATCTGGTTCATCGCCTGCACCACGCGGCGCAGTTCCGGCGTGCGCGGCAGCTCCGGCAGGCTCAGGAATTCGCGACGGGCGATGGCATGGGACTGACGCACCATGTAATCCAGCGGCTTGAGCTGGCGACGCAGCAGCAAGGCCCCCAGCACCGCGCTCACGGCGCCGCACAGCAGCAGCCAGCCCAGGCTGCCCAACGCGCTCTGCCACAGCTTGGCAAGGGCGAACATCGGGTGGCTGACCACTTCGACCCGCGCCGCCTGTTCCCAGCCGCGGCTGACGATGGCATCGCCTCCGGCCGGTTCCAGGCCGATCAGCTTGACGAACCATTGCGGCACGCTGCCGGCGTCCGGCGTGCCGGTGCGCTCGACGAGGGTCTTGTCGGTGGCCACGTCGACCACGCGGATGCTGGCGTAGTAGCCGCTGTCGAAGATCGAGCTGACCATCAGCTCCACCATCGCCGGGTCGTCGATGTTCGGCGTCAGCGACAACGCCAGCGCCGTGGCCGCGTCCTGGGCGTGGGAGCGCAACTGGTTGACGTACTGGGCCCGCGAGCTTTCCAGGCTGACCATGAAGCTGCCGCTGAAGGCAACCACCAGGAACAGACAGATAGCGATCAACAGCTGTTTGAACAAGGACATCTGAGCGCGCGCTCCTAGTTAGTCGTCTCGACCGGAAAACCTTCGGCCTGCATTTTCTTCAACACATCCTGCCACCGGGACAGGCGCTTGGTGTCACCCACTTTCTTGTTGCCCTTGGTGCCCGGTAGCCACAGCCCTTCGGCATTGAAAGAGTAGACCGGGAGCAAGTCGGTTCGCTGGCTGGCCGGCAAGATGCCGTCGATCAGGCTGTCGAGTACCAGCGGCATCGCCTCGGGCGTGGCGTAATAGGTGAGCACCATGTGCGCACGGTTCTGCCGCAAGGCCTTGACGTAGGTGATGCGCAGCTTGTCACTGGACACCCCGAGATGACGCAGGCTGAAATACTTGGCGATGGCGTAGTCTTCACAATCGCCAGCGCCCTTCCACAGGGCCTGGATCGGGGTCTCCCAGTAGTCGACCTCGCGCCACAGGTCGATGTCTTCCACGTAGCGCACCTGTTTATTGAAAAACAGGTTCACCACCTTGAGCTGTTCCAGTTCCGGGAGCTGTTTCTGGGTCGCCAACAATTGCTGCCATGCGTCGATCCGTTGCTGACCTTCGCCCAAGGGGCCATATAACGCTTGCGCCCGTCGGCTGATCTGCGCAAAGTCCCAGTCAGCCTGCAAGCCACCCAGCATCAGGCCGGCCAGCAACAATGCTGAACACAACCAGCGCAAGAACCTGAGGACAGGGAAAGGTGCAGCCAAGGGAATACGTCCGAAAGGGGCCGTTGGAAATTCGTTGGATGGTGAAGCCTGGCCCGGTAAAAAACAATGGCAGGTTGCAATCACCGCAAGCAGACTAAACTTTAGTTCAGGAACTGGGGCCGTGAAGTTTTGACGGCTTGGCATTCTGTAACTAACGTTGGCTTGGATCCAATTTTCGTTACTACCAGTCAGGTGTTGTCGTGACACAGAAGCCCAAACCGCTTAGCACTATTCAGGTCAACGGACCCATCCCGGCTGACCAGGCACGCTCGATCATCGAAGAGTCTTTGCGCGAGGCCATCCTCGATGGACGCCTGCCGTGCGGTACCGCGCTGCGCCAGCAGGAGCTGGCCGACCTGTTCGGCGTGAGCCGCATGCCGGTGCGCGAGGCATTGCGCCAGCTCGAAGCGCAGTCACTGCTCAATGTGGTTCAACACAAGGGTGCCGTGGTGGCACCGTTGATCACCAACAACGCGGTAGAAACCTATGCCCTGCGCTCGGTCCTGGAATCGTTCGCCTTGCGCCTGTCCATCCCGCTGCTCGATGACAGCGACCTCGCACTGGCTGCCCAGTACATCGAACAGCTGGAAACGGAAACCAATCACGCCGAGATCGGCAAGCTCAACCGGTTGTTCCACATGTCGCTGTATCACAAGGCACCCAACAGCAAGCTGCTGGCCCTGATCGAGCGCGAACTCAATGAAGAAGAGCGCTTCCTGCGCTTTCATCTGTCATCCATGGGGCTGGGCAAGTTGAGCCAGGACGATCATCGCGCGCTGCTCGAAGCCGCGCGTGCCAAGGACATCGATAACGCCGTCGTATTGCTGGAGCGGCACCTGGAAAAAGCTTCTGTCACCATGCGCCAGTATCTGGAACATTCGTCGAGTCTTTGATCCCGCCTCGACGGTCCGACCGCCGTAAAAATTTCTTACATATCCTTCCGACTCACTTGTCGCCTGCGCGGCGCGGCCTGGCCGTGTCCGCGACGCGGCGCCCCATCAGTTCAATGGCACTGCCATCGATTTGGGCTCACTCTTGCGCTTGTCGATTCAAAACAGACCTGAAGAAGTCAACGCCTGGCTGAGGCCAGGCGAATCGAAGCCAATACGCAAGGAGCGTCGTCCAACCGGCGGGATGATCGGATGTCCGACCGACGTCCTGCCCTAACATAAAACTTCCTTACTCCCCGATCCCTGAAGTGCTCCGAGTGAGGCATTCACTCGAACTATCGATTCTGATATTGCTAAATCGGAAGGAGCCTCTTCGCCCCAACAAAACTTATATAAAAAGTTTTAACAGCCCTCTTCGCGCCTAATAAAACACTCACTTTAAATAATTAAAAAATTACTTGCCGCTTACTTACTACATGGATTAGCTTTTTATTCGTCGCGTTACTAGCGACCCGTTCCACCTGCGACAATCTCAGCAAACACAGGCATCAGAAGCCGAAACAACGATTAAAAGAGAATGCTTAAGCCCCTTGGGCAATTCATGGATTTCGGTTCAGGCACCCGCTCGCCCTCATTAACTAACGAGCGGCCTTCCGAACAAAACATCATTGATGAGGACGTTCCAATGCAGCCAACCAAAGAACAACTATCTCTTAAGCTATCCCTGCAAAAACTGGAACTTGGTCAACACCCGGTTTTTTCCGAGATTACATCAATCGATCTGTTACGCCGTTTTATGGAAAGCCATGTCTTTGCCGTCTGGGACTTCATGTCGCTGACCAAACGACTGCAACGCGAGCTCACCTGCGTCCACCTGCCCTGGTTGCCGCCGGCCGACCCGCACGCGGCACGCTTGATCAATGAAATCGTGCTGGGGGAAGAGTCGGATGACCGCCCCGGGGCGGGCTATTGCAGCCATTTCGAACTGTACCTGGACGCCATGCGGGAAATCGGCGCCGATACCCGCGCAATCGAGCAATTCATCACCCTGCAGCAGGAAGGTGTCAGCCCCGAGACGGCGCTGGACAGCGTCGAGGTCGAACCGGCGGCGGCACAGTTTGTCCGCCAGACCTTGCACACCGCCCTGCACGCCCCGGCCCACAGCGTCGCCGCCGCGTTCGTACACGGTCGCGAAAGTGTCATCCCGCAGATGTTCCAGCGCATGTTGGACGCTTGGGGCATTGGCCTGGATCAGGCGCCGACCTTTCGTTATTACCTGCAACGGCACATCGAAGTCGATTCCGAAGACCACGGCCCGGCGGCAGAAAAGTTGTTGGCCCGGCTGATCGATGGTGACCCGCAGCGCGAAAGCGAAGTACTGGTCGCCGCGCTCGCCGCTGTCCACAGCCGCGCGGCCTTGTGGGATGGCTTGCGCCAGAGCATGACCCAAGCGGTTGCACAGGTGACGCCATGAACGCCGTCGAATACCAATCCTTCGCCGACGCCTGGGAAAGCCGCGCCACGATCCGCACCCGGCCACGGCGCCGGGTCGAAGACGACGACAAGCTGATCTTCCCGATGAGCCGCCAGCCGCTGGTGCACAGCCAGACCTTCCTCAGCCACTGTCCGCAATTGCGCGACTTTGTGCTGGTGCAGAGCCTCTACAAGTTCATCAACGACGTGGTGATTTTCGAAACCGAGTTGGTGGACCACACCGCCCGCCGCATCGCCAAGAACCGCTTCGGCATCGAATTCCCGTTCGCCTGCCGCTACGACGCGATGACCGTGGTGGTGGACGAGGATTACCACGCGCTGGTGGCGATGGACTTCATGCAGCAGACCATCGACATGACCGGCATCGCGCCGATCCCGTTGCCGGGGCAGATCGAACTCAGCCGCGCGATACCGGCGACCCTGGCCCAGGCGCCGGAACACTTGCTCAACGCCGTGGAGCTGATCTGCATCGCCATCGCCGAGAACACCGTCACCAACGAAGTGGCGGCTTTCGCCCGGGACGACTCGGTCAAGGCCTCGATCAAGGGACTGATGGCCGATCACTTGCTCGACGAAGGCCGGCACTCCGGTTTCTGGACGCGACTGGTGCAGATCTACTGGCGCACCGCGCCCGAAGAGGACCGCGCGGTGATTGCACGCTTGATGCCCGGCTTCATCGCCCAGTACCTGGCGAGCGACCTGCAGCAAGCATTCGACTTCGAGCTGATCGCGCACCTGCCCGTCGACGAATCGGTGCGCCAGTCGCTGCGTGAAGACGCCAGTGCGCTGGCCTATCCGATCAATCGTTTTCACCCGTTGGTGGGCAACATCACGCGTTTTTTCCGCGGCAGCTCGATGCTCGCGTCCCCCTGCGTGCGCGACGCCCTCGCCGATTACCTGACTCCATGAGGACTTTTCAATGAAACGCCTCGAAATTGCAGTGCCTGGTACCAGCCAGGCCATGGCCGAACTGGCCCGGGAACTGGAGCTGCACGGCCATGATTTAGTGGACCTTCAATCGCCAGTCGACCTGTTGATCGATGACGGGACGACACCGCGAGCCATTGAAGCCCGTTCATGCCTCCAGATCCGCGTGGCGCTGCGCACGCTGCCCGGCGAGGCATTGCCGCAACCGGTGCTGGTCTTTCGCGACGGCGCGCAGCGGCTGTTATGCCAGGAAGTGATCCCGCCGCAACACGATGGCAACGGTCAGTCCTTGCGCCTGCGTACGCTGGCAACCCTGATCGAGACGGGCGCACGGCTGGTCAGTCAGTTATCCCGAGATGAAACCTGCTTCGATCACTGGCCGACAATGCACGCTGACGCTGTCGACCCACCCCTGCTCGGGCTCGACGCGCTGGAGCCGCTGGCGTTCGAGCATCGCCTCAATCGGCCGCCAGTTCCCTGGCTGCTGGCCGCCGCCGATGTGCCGGTGATGCACAGCATCGAACAGCGCATGCTCGACGACGCGACACAACCGGCCCTGTGGGTCGATGGACAACTCATCGACTACAAATCCTTGCGCCGCCTGGCGCTGAGGTTGCAAGAGCCGATGCTGCAAATGCTACGGAGTTCCGAGCCGGCAGGAGCAAGGAGAGCAGAGCCTGTGGGAGCAAGGCTTGCCCGCGATGAAGACACCGATGCTCCCGAGCAAACCGCGTCATCGTTCATCGGGGGCAAGCCTTCCTCCCACAGGCCTTCCACCCACAAGGTGATCGGTGTGTGCCTGCCCAAGTCCGCGCACCTGTATGCGGCGATCCTCGCGGTGCTGGGCTGCGGGGCGGTGTACCTGCCGCTGGACCCGCAGCATCCGGCGCAACGTCGACGCTTCATCCTGGAAAACGCCCAGGCGGACCTGCTGCTGCACGATGGCGACAGCGACCTGGGCGACCTCTCGTTGCCAACACTGAATGTCCATCAACTGCCAGCATCCAAGCCCGGCATCCCGGCCTCGCTGATCCGCCGTACGGTGGACAGCGACGAGCCGGCCGTGGCGATCTACACCTCCGGCACCACCGGCCAACCCAAGGGCGTGTTGCTCAGCCACCGCAACCTCAGCCACTTCTGTGCCTGGTACGGCGACTACGTCGGGTTGCAGCGCGACAGCCGGGCGTTGCAGTTTTCCACCATCAACTTTGACGCATCGCTGCTGGATATCCTGCCGACCTTCATCCACGGCGCCCTGCTGGTGGTGCCCAGCGAAGACCAGCGCCGCGATCCGCAGCAACTGGTCGCGTTGATTCACCAGCAGCACATCAGCCACGCCTTCCTGCCGCCTGCGCTGCTGAGCGTCATGCCCCTTGATACACCGTTGGGCCTGGCGCACCTGATCACCGGTGGCGATGTCTGCGAACCGTTCGTGATCGAACAGCTCGCGCCACAATGCCGGTTCCACAACATCTACGGCCCGACCGAAACCACGGTGCTGGCGACCACGCGACAGTTCGGCATCGGCGACAACAACCGCAACCTCGGCGTGCCCATCGCCAATGCCCGGGTGCTGATCCTGGACGAACAGCTGCACCCGGTTGCCCAAGGTGTCCCCGGCGAGTTGTACATCGCCGGGCCGGGCGTCGGCCTGGGTTATTTGAACGACCCGACGCTGACCGCCACGCGTTACCTCGACCTGGCACTGCCCACCGGGCAAGCGCTGCGGGTCTATCGCACCGGTGATATCGGCCAGTGGACTGACAACGGCATCGAGTTGTGTGGCCGCCGCGATAACCAGGTGAAGATCCGCGGCTTTCGGGTCGAGCCCGAGGAAATCGAGCACTGCCTGCGCGATAGCCAGTTGTTTCGCCAAGTGGCGGTGGGGGTCGATGAACGGCGGCGAATCCTGGCGTTCCTGGTTCATCCCGAGCACCCCGGCGACGCCCTCCAGGCCCTGCGCGAACATGTGCAGAACAGTTTGCCCAGCTACATGCACCCAGCCGCCTACGTCGAGTTGCCGAGCCTGCCGTACACCAGCAACGGCAAGGTCGATCGCCGGGCCTTGCTTGCCATGGCGGTGCAGGTGCAGGTCGACGGCCAACGACGTCAGCCGCAAAACGCCCTGGAGACTCAACTGCAGCAACTGTGGGCCGAGCTGCTTGAACTGCCGGTCGAAGACATCGCCACCGACGAAAGCTTCTTCAACCTGGGCGGGCACTCGATCCTGCTGTCGCGACTGCTGCTGAGCATCCGCCAGACGTTCGGCCGCAGCCTGTCGATCAATCGCTTCATCGAAGCGCCGACGTTGATGACCTTGGCCAAGTTGCTGGACGATCCTGATCAAAACAGTGCATCGATCCTCAGCCCCCAGGCCTTCATCGATGCCGAGGCCGAGCTCAACCTCGAGCCGCTGCCCATCAGCCAATGCGGCGATGTGCACAAGGTGGTGGTGACCGGCGCCAACAGCTTTCTCGGCGTGCACATCGTCGAAGCGCTGCTGGCCTGGGGCGCCACCGAAGTCGCGTGCCTGGTGCGCGCGAGCGCTGAACACAGCGCGGCCGAGCGTTTCTCCCAAGCCCTCCAGGACAATCACCTGACCCACCTGGACCTGGACCGCGTCAGTGTGTACGCCGCCGACATTACCCAACCGCAATTGGGTTTGCCGGACGACGTCTACGCCCGCATCGACCGTACCTTCGGCGCACTGGTGCACAACGCCGCCCACGTCAACCATGTGCTCGACTATGAGTCCCTGGCGCGGGACAACGTGGAGCCGATCTTCGAATGCCTGCGCCTGTGTGAAGGGCGCAGCAAGAAGATCTTCAACTTCGTCTCCACGCTTTCCGCCTCCAGTGCCCTGGACGCCGACGGCCAAGTGCTGGAACAGCCGGCCGCCATGACGCCGCCGATCTATATCAAGAACGGCTACAACCTGTCCAAATGGGTCGGCGAACGGATCCTGCAACGGGCCCGGGATCGCGGGGTGTGGGTCAATCTGTTCCGTCCCGGCAACATCAGTTTCAACAGCCTGACCGGGGTCTGCCAGCCCCATAAAAATCGGCTGATGCTGATGCTCAAGGGGTCGATCCAGCTCGGCCAGGTGCCGGAGTTGTCCCTCAACTTCGACCTGATGCCGGTGGATTTCCTCGCCCGTTTCATCGCCTTCCACGCCAGCCGTTACCAGCCGACGCAAGCGGTGTTCAACCTGCACAACCCACAGCCGTTGAGCTGGGATGCGTATGTCGCGTCGTTTCGCGACAGCGGCCGGGAGTTTTCGCTGGTCAGCGTCGCCGAGTGGCAACGGCAATTGGCCCGGGTCGATGCCGACAACGCGTTGTTTGGCGTGCTGGGTTTCTACCTCAACGGCTTCGAGGAAGACATCGGCGACATCTCGCTGATCAGCCATGACAACGCCCGCGCCGGCGTGCGGCAGATGGGCGCCAGCTACCCGGAAAAGTCCCCGGCCCTGCTGCGCCGCGGCGCCGATTACCTCAAGGCCATCGACTTCATCTGAAACACCCTCAACCCAAAGCAAGGAGCAAGACCATGAGTGCATTTCAACCCGACACCCTGATCAAAAACCCCCACGCCTGCCAGGTCGAAACCTCGGTGGAGGTCGCGGCCGACGCGGCGCGCGTCTGGGACGTGGTGGGTAATTTTGGCGGATTCAACCGTTTCATTCCGGCACTGGAACGCATCGAAATGACCGGCGAGGGCGTGAGGTCCCTGCGCAAGAAATTCTTCCGCGATGGGCAGAACCTGGTGGTGGAACAGCTCAACAGCCGTGACGACCAGGCCATGCACATGACCTGGACGCTGATCTACAACACCCTGGGCATCGACAACCTGTGGGCGGCCATGCGTGTCGAACCCCTGGCGGACAACCGCTGCCGCGCCACCTGGACCATCATCGCCGACCACACCGACGCCCACACGCCGTCGGGCTTCCGGGATTTCCTCCAGGGCTTCGCCGATGAGGCGATGGGGAATGTGCAGGGGATGTTCAAGTAAGCGCCGATACCTTTGTGGGAGCAGGTTTGCTCGCGAAAGCGGTAGATCTGTGCCGGCGATGTTGACTGGGCCGCCGCCATCGCGAGCAAGCTCGCTCCCACATGGAGTTGGAGTGAACCCAAGATCCAGGCTCACCGCCGCACCTCTGTGGGAGCGAGCCTGCTCGCGATAGCGTCAGCCCAGACAACCCTGCACCCGTGGCGAGGGAGCTTGCTCCCGCTCGGCTGCGCAGCAGTCGTAAAGCCAGCCAACGCAGTCCGCCTGCAGACATGCTGGGGCCTGCTGCGCAGGCCAGCGGGAGCAAGCTCCCTCGCCACAGGTGATCGGCTCGGCTGGCGGCCGGGGTCAGATCTTGAAGCTGTCCACCAGTTGCTTCAGTCGATTGGCCTGTTGCGACAAGGCATCGCAATCCTTCAGGGTTTCATTGAGGTTGGCCACGCTTTGCTGGTTCAGCAGGTTGATGTGGCTGACGTCCATGTTGAGGGTTTCGACCACGGCCGTCTGTTCTTCGGTCGCGGCGGCCACCGACTGGTTCATGCCGTCGATCTCGCCGATGCGCTGCGTCACGCTGACCAGTCGCAGGCCGGCCTGGTTGGCCACTTCCACGCTTTCTTCGCTGGACGTCTGGCTGGCGTTCATGGTGGTCACCGCTTCACGGGAGCCGACCTGCAGCGAGGTGATCATCTTGTGGATTTCTTCCGCCGACTCCTGGGTGCGATGCGCCAGGTTGCGCACTTCATCGGCCACCACCGCAAAACCACGCCCGGCTTCACCGGCGCGGGCCGCCTCGATGGCCGCGTTCAGGGCCAGCAGGTTGGTTTGCTGGGAGATGCCCTTGATCACGTCCAGGATGTGGCCGATGTTGTCGGTGCTGGCGTTCAGGTTTTCGATCTGGGTGCAGGAAAGGCTGATCTTCTGCGACAGCTCGGTCATGGCCTGGATGGTTTTTTCCACCACCTGGCGACCGTCATCGGCCTGCTCGCTGGCACCGCTGGCCTGTTGCGAGGCATCGGCGGCATTGCGGGCGATTTCCTGAGTCGCGGCGCCCAACTGGTTGATGGCCGCGGCCACGCTGTTGGTGCGGGCGCTCTGCTCATCCGAGCCGACGAGCGAAGCGTTGGACGAAGTCATCACCCGCTGCGACAGGTCATGCACCTGACGAGTGGCGGAAGACACTTCCGAAATCGACGCGTGAATCCGCTCCACGAACTGGTTGAACGAGCCACCCAGCACTGCGAACTCATCCTTGCCCTGCACCACCAGGCGCCGGGTCAGGTCACCTTCGCCCTGGGCGATGTCCTGCATGGCGCGGCCCATGGTGGTCAACGGACGCATCAGCACCTGGATCAGCAGGCTCAGCAGCAACGCGATGGCCGCCACCGCGACAAACATCGCAATCAGCGCAGACGTACGGAACTGGCTCAGCGGCGCGTAGGCCTTGGCCTTGTCGATCGACAGGCCGATGTACCACTCGGCGTTCGGCAAGCCAGTAACGGGAGTGAACGAAAGGATACGGTCCTGCCCGTTCAGCTCAACTTCCTGGATACCCTTGCCAATGCGCACCGGGGTGCCTGGGTAGATGTCCTTGAGGTTTTTCATCACTTGGTCTTTATCCGGGCTGACGATCACCTGACCGTCGCCACTGACCAGGAACGCATGGCCGATACCACCGAAGTCCACGGAGTTGATGATTTTCACCAGCGTCTCCAGGCTCAAGTCGCCGCCCACCACGCCGAGCAGTTCGCCGTTGTGCTTCACCGGCAGGGCAACGGTCACCACCAGGCCACCCACCGCCGCCAGATAAGGCGGAGTCAGCATGGTTTTATCGGCGGTCACCGCCTGTTTGTACCAGGGGCGCTGACGCGGGTCGTAGCCGTCAGGCATTTTGGCGTCCGGGCGTTGGGTGAAGACACCGTTGGCCTGGCCCACATAAGTGAACTGGAAGTTAGACGTCAGCGCGGGCTGATCGACCAGCCCCGGCAGATCGGCAGTTGCACCCTGATGCGCGATGTTTTGCGCCAGGTTTTCCAGCACCAGTATGCGGCCACTCATCCAGTTCTGGATGCTGCTGGCCGTCAGGTCGCCGGATTGCTCGATGGACGATTCAAGGCTGCTGCCGATGGTGTTGCGCTGCAAATAATCGTTGTAGAGCGTGAACAGGGCAAAAGCCAGGACCACCACACCAGAGGCGGCAAGAAGGATTTTGTGGCTGAACTTTAGATTCATTGATGAGGCTTCTTATGCAAGGAGTGGGGGTGCATTCCAGGTTTGCAATGTTCATGTAACAGCGCGGGCGGTTGTCACTCTGCTCCACTTTGGTGCACACGTACAAGTCTGTCGGCAAACCTGTACAAATAATTAGGGATGCGCAGAAATAGCCGACGGGAGGCCACGCCGGGGCGAACGGTGGTTGCAAATTCGCCAGCGCCTGATGACAATGCGACCTATTATCATTTGTAGCATCCAGGCCGTCGCGTCCATGTCATCTCCCGAGTTTGCAGTACAGACGCTCTACAGCCGTCATCACGGCTGGCTCAATACGTGGCTGCGCACCCGTCTGGGCAATGCCGCCGATGCCGCGGACCTGGCCCAAGACACCTTCGTGCGCCTGTTGCAGCGTAGCGAACGCCTGGAACTTCGCGCCCCACGTGCGTTTTTGCGCACCATCGCCCAAGGCCTGGTGATCGATCATTGGCGTCGAGCAGAAATCGAACGCGCTTACCTGGAAACCATAGCTCACCTGCCGGAAGCCGAAACCCCTGGCGCTGAAGCCCAGGCCCTGATCCTGGAACTGCTCGAAGCGATTGCCAGGATGCTCGAAGGCCTCAAGCCGAAAGTGCGCAAGGCCTTTCTGTTGGCCCAGTGCGAAGGCCTGACGTACAAGCAGATTGCCGAACAGATGGGCATCTCGCTGCGCTCGGTGGAGCGCTACGTCGCCGATGCGCTGTACCACTGCTATGTGCTGCGCTATGAAAGCTGAGCCGGCGCAGCCCTTGCAGAACCGACGCAGCGGCCCGTCGCAACAGGTGGTCCGGCAGGCGATCAACTGGCTGCTGCGCCTGCGCAATCACAGCGCTCACCCGACCCTGCGCCAACAGTGCGACACCTGGCGCGCCGCCCACCCGGAACACGAACAGGCCTGGCAACGGGTGCAAGCGCTGCACAACGAATTGACCTCGAACCTGCGGGCCGTGCCCGGCGCCCATGTCGCCCTGGATACGCTGGAAAACAGCGCCCAGCGCCTCAGCCGTCGCCAGGCCCTGAAGTTGTTGTCGGGCGTCGCCCTGGTCGGCTGCGCGGCGTGGCTGGGCAAGGACCTGGGCTGGCAGCCTTGGCGTGCCGACTTCGCCACCGCCACCGGTGAACGCCGAGGCTTCCAACTGCCGGACGGCACGCGACTCGAGCTCAACACCCACAGCGCCGTCGACCTGGATTTCAGCGCCCGGCAGCGCCTGATTACCCTGGCCCGCGGCGAAATCATGGTCACCTGTGGCCGCGACCCGGGGCGGCCGCTGCTGGTGAAGAGCAGGCATGGCCTGTTCGAGGGCCTGGAGGGGCGCTTCGTCGTGCGCCAGGACGGCGACTGCACACGCTTGAGCGTCACCAGCGGCCGGGTGGTTATCCGTTCGCACCCAAACAGCGACGGCACGCCCCTCCAGGTCGAGGCCGGGCAAAGCTACCTGATCAACGCATCGACAGCGACCCTGGCACCGCCGCTGGAGATGGACGCAGGCGCCTGGGCCGACGGCTTGATCGTCACGCGCAACATGCGCCTGGAAGACTTTCTCAACGAAGTTGGACGCTACCGCCCAGGCTATTTGAACTGCGCGGCGTCGATTGCCGACCTGCGCTTGTCGGGGGTTTTCCGCCTGGAGGACACCGACAAACTACTCGCCGTCCTGCCACGCACGCTCCCGGTGCAGCTCCGTTATCGAACCCGTTGGTGGATCACGGTTGAACGCCTGGCTTGATTTTTTTTGGCGGGTTTCAGGCCGGCGTCCGGCTAGGACAGTAAGCAACCCTTATCTGCCTTCGGCGACTGCAACGGAACCCACAATGACTGAGCGCGTACTTCTCAAGAACCCCTTCGGCCTCTCTGCGCAACCGGGCCTGTTGCGCCAGGCGATCCATGCCGCGCTGTTCTCCACGGCGCTGGGGGTCAGCGTGGTGCCGATGTTCGCGCTCGCCGCACAAAGCAGCGTGACCGCCAGCCGTCAGAGCTACAACATCGCCCCCGGTCCACTGAGCGATGTGCTGAACCAGTTCGCCCGCCAGGCCGGAATCACCCTGGCAAGCACGCCGGCGCAAACCGGCGGCGTCCAGTCCGCGGGGCTCAAGGGTGAGTACTCGCCGGACCAGGCCCTGAGCCAGTTGCTCAGCGGCTCGGGACTGGTCGCCGTCAGCCAGGATGGCAGCAGCTACGTGCTGCAAACCCAGACCACTGGCAGCACGCTGGAACTGCCGACCACCGACATCAAGGGCTTCGCCCTGGGTAACGCCCTGGGCAGCATGGAAGGCTACAACGCCACCCACAGCCAGATCGCCACCAAGACCAGTACC
This sequence comes from Pseudomonas brassicacearum, assembly GCF_918698105.1. Taxonomy (GTDB): domain Bacteria; phylum Pseudomonadota; class Gammaproteobacteria; order Pseudomonadales; family Pseudomonadaceae; genus Aquipseudomonas; species Aquipseudomonas brassicacearum_F. The sequence goes on from NZ_CAKKMI010000040.1 coordinate 14,768, forward strand.
GCCCTGCGCGAAACCTCCCAGAGCGTGTCCGTGGTCACCCGCGAGCAAATGGACGACCAGGGCGCGCAAACCGTGTCCCAGGCCATGCGCTACACCCCCGGCGTGCTGACCAACCCCTACGGCGCGACCCACCGCTACGACTACGTGGCGATGCGCGGCTTCAACGACGGCTCGGTGGATAACATCTACCTCGACGGCCTCAAGTCCATGGGCGACAGCGGCACCTACAGCTCGATGCAGGTCGATCCGTATTTCCTGGAGCGGGTCGACATTCTCAAGGGCCCGTCCTCGGTGCTCTACGGCCGCAGTTCGCCCGGCGGCCTGGTGGCGCTCACCAGCAAGAAGCCGCAGTACGAGGCCTATCACCAGATCCAGGCCACGGTCGGCACCCAGGGCCAACGCGGCATGGGCTTGGACTTCACCGGCCCCGTGGATGACGAAAAACGCGTCACCTATCGGCTGATCGGCCTGGCGGACAGCTCCGACACCCAGTTCGACCACAACAAGGAAAAACGCTTCGCCCTCGCGCCCACGGTGAACATCGACTTCAGCGAAGACACCTCGCTGACCCTGCAAGCCTACCTGCAGCACGATCCCGACGGCGGCTACCACGGCGGCATGCCGGCCGACGGCACCTTGCATCAGCGCAACGGCCGGCGGATCTCCGAAAACTTCTTCGAAGGCGAACCGGGCGTCGACGGTTACGAGCGCGACCAACAGTCGTTCGGCTACCAGTTCGAGCACCGCTTCAACGATGTCTTCACCGCCCGGCAGAACTTCCGTTACCTGGATTCCCAAGTCACCAACGATCAGGTCTACGCCTATGGCTGGACCACGCCCACCAGCAACGAGCTGAACCGCTATTACACCGGCGCCGAAGAAAAGCTCCATTCCTTCATCGTCGACAACATGCTGCAAGCCGAATTCTTCACCGGCGCGACCAAGCACACCGTGCTGATGGGGGCCGACTACCAGCGGCGCAAAACCGTGGTCGACTGGACCAGCGGCAGCCTCGCGCCGATCAATGCCTTCGACCCGACCTACGGCAACTCGGCCATCACCTACTTCAGCCCCACCAGTTACCTGCGGCGCCTGGAGCAGACCGGCGTGTACCTGCAAGACCTGATCGAGATGGACAAATGGCGCTTCTCCCTAGGCCTGCGCCAGGACTGGGTCGAGACTTCGGATGAAAACCGCATCGCCGAATTCGGCCGCCCGGAAGGCACCGAGATCAACGACAAACGCACCAAGCTCACCGGCCGCGCTGGGGCGCTGTACCTGTTCGACAATGGCTTGGCGCCGTACATCAGCTATTCCGAGTCGTTCAACCCCAACTCCTACGCCGACAGCGCCGGCAACCCGCTGCCGCCCACCGATGGCAAGCAATGGGAACTGGGCCTGAAGTACCAGCCACCGGGCACCGATGACCTGTACACCGCCTCGCTGTTTCGCATCGACCAGGAAAACCTGGCAACCAAACTGCCCCAGGAAAACTTCTACCGCGCCGTCGGGGCCGTGCGCTCCCAGGGCCTGGAACTGGAAGCGCACCTGCAGTTGACCGAACAATTCAAAGTGCTGGGCAGCTACACCTTCACCGACATCGAATATTCGAAATCGATGATCAGCACCTTGAGCACCGCCACCGACATCATCGAAAACAAGGGTAACTCACCGACCCAGGCCCCGCGCCACATGGCTTCGGTCTGGGCTGACTACGCGTTCGACAGCGGCGCCCTCGATGGCCTGCGCCTGGGCGGCGGCGTGCGCTATGTCGGCTACAGCTGGGCCGATGCGGAGAACACCATGAAGGTGCCGTCCTACACCTTGTTCGATGCCTCGCTGGGGTATGACCTGGGCAAGGTCGGCTTGAAGGGCGTGGACGTGCGCCTGAACGCGAACAACCTGACCAACGAAACCTACGTCGCCTCGTGCGCCAGCCTGAGCTATTGCTACCTGGGTGAAGAACGCAATGTGGCGGCGACGGTGAGCTATCAGTTCTGACCTGTTCCCAGTCTTAACGCATACCATTGTGGCGAGGGAGCTTGCTCCCGCTGGGCTGCGCAGCAGCCCCAAAAACCTGGGCCGCTTCGCGTCCAGCGGGAGCAAGCTCCCTCGCCACAGGTTTCGCGTTTCACCGCTCGAACCTGTATCGATCAGGCCCGCACCGCATCCCCTTCCTCCCGCACCACATCCTCTTCCCGCACAAAGCGGTTCGCCCGGCCAAACGTACCGAAATCATTGAACCGCACACCCATTTCCCGCATCACCTCATGGGCCACCGGCACCGTCAGTTGGCGGATGTAGAACGGCTCCTTCACCACGAAATGATGAATACCGTGGCTGCTGCCGAAGTTGAAGCAGAACGCCTGCAACGGCCACAACCACCACGGATTGAGCACCTGGGTCTGCTGGATGACGTTGCCCGGTTCGATGTCGCCGTAGTAATGCATGTTCGAGCTGATGAAATGCAGGCAAAAGGTGCGCAACACGTTCGGGCCGATGATCACTACCGCGGCGATGTCGATCACCTGCATCGTCGCCAGCGTGGTGGCCGACCAATCAATCGATGTTCCCAGCAGGCTGGCAATGCCGTTGGCCCCGTGAAATCCCAGGAACACATACCAGGCGCCCCAATGCAGCAACGCCAGCGGGAAATACACCTTTAGCGTGCGCTTGAGAATGCTGCGCTTGTGCGCCCAGCTCTTGGCCCGCAGCAGGCGGATGAAGGCCGACATCACGTTGTCGCCGACCATCAGCAACCGCGCCAGCCCCCAGGGTTCGCCGTTGGTGATGGCCCGCTCCTCCATGTCGGCTTCGCTGCCGGACACCTTGTGATGGTTGAGGTGCAGGTGGCGGCGGATCCACGGATTGATCGTGCTCGGCCGCGCCAGCCACACCAGGCCCATCATCAAGTTGTGGGGCAGGCGCTGCTTGCGAAAATACATGCTGTGGATCAGGTCATGTTCCAGCTCGTGGGTCAGCGACGCGAAAAACCCGTTGAGCAACAGGCACGCCCACCCGGCCAGGTGACCGTTGATGTAGAGCACCGCCGAACCGATCATCCCGGCCAGGGCGAACGCCAGGATGCCCGCGCCCAACGCATCCTGGTGGCGCAGGAACGGATAGCGCCGCCGCAGCTCTTCGCCCCGGGCCAGGACCACCTGGCGAATATGGGCCGATCGTTGTTGTGCATTCAATCGCTCGGGGCTTGCGCAAGTGCCGTGCATGGCTTACATCCTCTGTTAGAGATGTGCTCATCCTGCCGGGCGTTATCCCACGGGGTGGTAGCCGTAAACGCCAACCTGTTGACCGCAAGCGCCAATCGTCATGACTGAACCGACCTCCCTCGCCAGCTGGACCCGCGCCCTGCGCAAGCAGCTCGATGCGCTGGGCCTGGACAGCCATGCCTTGTGCGTCGAAGCCGGCCTCGACCCGCAATGGATGGACGACCCGAACGCCCGCTACCCGCTCTCGGCCACCACGCGCCTGTGGGCATTGGCCGTGCAGGCCAGCGGCGACCCGGCCATCGGCCTGAGGGTGTCGCGCTTCGTCAGCCCCACCACTTTTCACGCGCTGGGTTATGCCCTGGTGGCCAGCGGCAGCCTGCGGGAAGTGTTCGAGCGGATCGTGCGCTATCACCCGGTGGTCAGCGATGCCTTGACCCTGCAACTGATCCGCGCAGAGGACCGTTATCGCTTTAGCCTTGAGGTGCCGCCGGGCCGACCGGCGCCAGCCTTTGAAGCCATCGACGCGTTCACGGCGATTTATGTGCGCACCTGTCGCAACCGCCTCGGCCGTGATTACGCACCGCTGGCGGTGTACCTGCGGCGCCCGGAACCGGCAGACCCCAGCCCCTGGCACAAGGTGTTCCGCTCGCCGGTGCATTTCGGCGCTGCGCAGGATTGCCTGGAGTTCAACCTCAGCGACTTCGACAGCCACCTGGACGACGCCAACCCGGAACTGGCCGAGCACAACGAAACCGTGCTCGAACGCACCCTCGCCCAGCTCAAGCCGCTGACCTGGGAGCGCAAGGTCCGCGCGGCCATCGAGGCCCAACTGCCCGAAGGCGAGCCCAGCGCCGAACGCATCGCCCAGGCCATGCACCTGAGCCTGCGCAGCCTGCAACGGCACCTGGCCGACGAAGGCTGCCGCTTCGACGCACTGCTCAACGAGTGCCGGGAGAATCTGGCGCTGCTGCACCTGCGGGACCCGAATTGCTCGATAAGCGAAGTCAGCTACCTGTTGGGCTTCGCCGATGCCAGCAGCTTCAGCCGCGCCTTCAAGCGCTGGACCGGGATGACACCGGGGCAGTTTCGGGATGGGTTGCGCTAGGGATTTGCGGTGCCTGGGCGGGCCCTATCGCGAGCAAGCTCGCTCCCACATTGGGAGCGGTGTTACCGCGATATCTGCGACAACACCAAACCCCTGTGGGAGCGAGCTTGCTCGCGATGGCAATGTATCAGTCAATATGGACGTTGACTGAACTGACGCCTTCGCGAGCGAGCTCGCTCCCACAGGGTTCAGGTCGGTTTCAGAGCGTGGTCAGGGCCCGCAACCGCTCGATGTCGAGGATTTCGATCTCGCCGTAACCGAGGTGGAGAATGCCCTGGGCCTGCAAGTCCTTGAGGATCTGGTTGGTGGTCTGGCGCGACAGCGCGAGCATCAGCGCCAGTTGTTCCTGGGGCAGTGGCAGGACCCGTCGGGCCGGTTCGATTTCGCCGTAGCCCTCGGCGATCATCAGCAGGCGGTGGGCCACGCGGGCCGGGGCGGGCATCAGGCTCAGGTGTTCAAGGTTGATGAAGGTCAGACGCAGTTTGTGGCTCATCAATAATGCGAGATGCCGCCAGTGGATCGGCTGTTCTTGCAGCAATGCCAGCAACGGCGCCTGGAGCACATGCAGCAGCGTACATTGACCGACGACCACCGCATCATGCGTGCGCGGCTGGCCATCGAACAGGCAGATTTCACCGAACCAATGGGGCGCCTCCACCACGCTCAGCAACGCCTCCTTGCCCTGTTCGTTCACCGCACCGACGCGCACCGCGCCTTCCAGCACGGCATACAGCCCGCACGGTGGATCGCCACGCCGGAACAGCCGATGGCCCGGCGGCAGGCGGCGCACCCGCGCCATGTCCAGCAGACTATTCTGAAACTCAGCAGGCAGATGGCTGTACCAGTGGCCGGCCATCAAGTGTGAGTGCCAGGGATGCGAATTCATGGAAACTCCGGGACAAGTGTCGGCTAACTGACAGAATGCCTTGTGGTTCCTGGGCATCATGCAGGCATCACCTCAGGAGGAACAACAATGAAAAGCCTCGTCGATCATCTCAGTCAATACGCTGCCTATCATCGCGACCCGCGCAACATCGCCAGCCATTTCATCGGTATCCCGCTGATCTTCGTTGCCGTCGCCGTGCTGCTGTCACGGCCCGGCTGGCCCGTGGGCGCGGTCCTCGTGTCGCCAGCGCTGCTGGTGGCCGTGGCCAGCGCCTGGTTCTACCTGCGCCTGGAATTGCGCCTGGGGCTGCTGATGACGGTGCTGCTGGGCCTGGCGCTATGGCTGGGGCAGGTGCTCGCTGCGCAAAGCACCTGGGTGTGGCTGGGCGGTGGCCTGGGGATGTTCGTGGTGGGTTGGGTGATCCAGTTCGTCGGTCACTATTACGAAGGCCGCAAGCCGGCGTTCGTCGATGACCTCACCGGGCTGATTGTCGGGCCGCTGTTTGTGGTGGTAGAGGCGGGTTTTCTGCTGGGGCTTCGCGGCGAACTGAAGCGGGCCATTGAAGCGCGCGTCGGGCCGGTGGCGTTGCGTAACCAGCGCTCGGCCGCCTGAACACACCTACCCTCTGTGGAACCGAGCCTGTGGGAGCAAGTCTGTGGGAGCAAGGCTTGCCCGCGATGGCATCGCCTCGGTCTATCAGCTACACCGAGGTGTTTGCATCGCGGGCAAGCCTTGCTCCCACAGGTTCGCTCCCACAGGAGTTGGACTATTACCGCTCAAGCCTTACAGCGCACCAAACTCGACCCGTACCGTTAGCGCGCCGGTGTTATCTTTCAAGCCAGAGCCGTGCTGCCCGGTCAGGTCATCGTTGATGCACAGTTGCAGTTCCCCTTGCTGGTCGCCCGGAACCTGCCCCAGATCACCGACCAGGAACGGCTTGCCACCATTGCCCACGCGGCCGATCAAGGCGCCTTCGGCGGCACCGGGCAAGGCATAGCTGCTGTAGTCGATGTGCCTCGATCCGCCATTTCCATCGACATTGCCGCCCTGCGGACTGGCGCACCATTGCCCACTGACGTAGCGCACCAGCCGCGGTACCAACCCGTTGACCTGCACGCCAGTGCCCTGCCAGGCGATGGTGGATTGGACCTGCATCGTCACCGCCCGCAGGTCATTGGCCAGCGTATCCCCGGCCTGGAACGACAGCGCCGCAATCGTCAGGCTCGGGTTCGAGGTGCCGGTGCTGGGGAACACGCCATCGCCCACCAGGAACAGGTTCTTGTGGTCCCAACTGCGCTGGTATTTGTCCACCACAGACTTGGTGGGGTCATCGCCCATGCGATAAGTCCCCATCAGGTGGCCGGCGCCCTGGAAGCTGTAGGGCACCCCATCGTAAGTGAAGCATCCAGGCCCGATGATGTCCGTCAGCTCCTGGGCACCGAGCAGATCCTCGATGATATGCGTCGCCAATATTTTCGCCTGCTGGAAACCTTTCCTGGTGTACTTGGAGAGGTTGTAGTGGATTTCCGGCCGAACAATGCCGAGCCCATCCGTGAGGTTATCCGTCGAAGGCTGGATATAGCTGTCGGAGTGATCGGGATCCTCCTCCACCTGCTCCACTAAAAAGCCAATCCGGAACTGGCGGGTGAAGACGTCGTTGAGCTTGCGCACCAGCGCCGTTCCCGATAGCAATGTGTTGCTCGGGTTGGTCTTCCCAATGTTCGTCCCGTCGATAAAGTCAGCCACTGTGGTGTAGGGGTCACCGGCCGGCCAGTTCCAACCTTCGTTACCAATTTCGATACGCCACGCCGCACGATCGCTGCGAAAGGCGCCGTCGCGCAGGCTTTCGATGCCAGCCGTCGATAGCGGTCCCCGATAAGGAAAAATCGCCTTGCCCTCGGGCATCAGCCCCCAGGCCAGATAAATGGGATGGTCCGCCAGGCTGCGGCCTACTTGGCCGCTGCTGTTGGCGACGCCCTTGGACCAAACGTCAGTCTTGGAGTTGAGCAACAGTTTCGGTGTTTCGATCGCATGGGCGGCGATCACATAGCGCTGTGCAACGGCCAAGCCTTTTCCAGTATTGGGACCGTCTTCCAACTGATATTGCATGAACTCGATGCCATTGACGTTGCTGTCGGCGCCAACGGTTACCTTGCTGGCCACGGTCCGATAAAGCACGCGGACCTTGCCAGTGGCCAAGGCCTTGTTCATGGTCACGGTGGCGTCGTACTTGGCCTGGATCGGGCAGATCGGCGTGCAGTTGGTGTTACCGGCGCATACCCGGCGCCCGGCATAAGGCTCAGAGTTGCGCCCGGCCGGCGTCGGGCTGACCACCAGCGGCAAATTATCGAACGTCTGCCCCGTGACGGCGGTGACAAAGCTGCCATCGACCAGGGATAACGGAATGCTGTGCATCGGGAACGCATAACCATCAGGAAAGGTCATGCCCAGATAGGCTTGGTCGGCCACGTTGGCAGACACCCCGATTTCCGCTTCCGCCCGGCAGTAGGCGCTTTGCAGATCGTCATAACCCATCGGCCAGTCTACCCCGACGCCATACTTCGACCTCAGACGAAAATCGTTCGGCACCATGCGCAGGCAGGTTCCAACCCAATGCCATGTCGTGCCGCCACCTACTCGTTCATAAGTACTCGTGAAGGGCAGCGGGCCTTTTTGTACCAGGTAGCTGACCGCCGGATTATTCCAGTTGTCATCAAGCAGATCGGCAATGGTCGCTCGCGGAGCGTTCAGCTTGGCCGGCCCCTTGAGATGTGGGTCCAGTGTCGTGCTTGGGGGATAGGGTGACTCAGGGGTTTTCAGCGTCGCGGTATAGAAACGCTCCAGATACTGGGCACGATTGACCGGTATCTCCGGCCCCGATTCGAGTACCAGTACATCAATCCCGGCCATGCCCAACTGATAGGCAATGATGCTACCGGCCAGGCCTGCGCCAACGATCACCACTTCGGCTTGTTCGGTACTCATGACAACGCTCCTTGCTGTCCATTAGCGGATACGCCGGTCAACTCTTCAAGGCTGGAGGGCGCGCTGTTCCAATACCCAAAAAACGATTCGCTGTAGCCCATCGGGTGAGCCTGGGCGATTTTCCAGGCCCAGCTGTGGATATAGGCCTGATCGGACACCACCGCCGAATAATCTTTCTTGAAAGGCGCCATATCGAACGGTTGATACCAGACGCCCAACAACCACAGTTTCATGATCGAGCGCGCGGCGAGTACCGTGTGGGGAATTGTCGGTTGCATGTTGAACTTCAGTATCTGCTGGGCGATCTGGTCGGGCGGTACGTGCTCAGCCACCAGGGTGGCGTATTGAGTCAAGAGCGCGTTGAGCACGTCGGAAGGAACTCGCGCAGTGACGTAATCGAGAAAGATCGGCGGCAAACCGACCGGGTCGATCTGCGGTGCCAAACGATCCGTCGAGATGCCAATGAGGGCCGAAGACAGGCCTACGAAATTATCCAGATTGCTGCTCATTGCTTGGCTCCTTGTCCACTGGTGGACTGTGCGCGTTCGAGCAAATAGGTGAAATCCGCGAAGCTGGTACGCGGCGACTCGGTGACATGGGTGGCCGCATTGCCGTGGCAAGCCATGCAACTGGAAGACGCCTGGGGCACGGTGCCCTGGATGTAGGTCTCCAGCGTGGCGTTGGCCAGGAACGAGGGCGCAGGACTGCCCAGCGGATTGGCGGCCGATACCTGGCAGTTCTTGGGCGGGTCTGACGGCCACTGGGTACTGATCAGTTGATAGTTCGCCCAGACGCTCTTCGGGTTCACCGTACGCAACAGGCCTTGATACGTAGCGTTCAGTTTTTTGGTGGCCTCGGTGAGCGGCACGTCGCGCACGATCTGCGAGGGCGTCGCCTTGACCGCCGGGTTCCAGGGCCGTGGCGGCGGCTGGTTGATGTCGCTTTTGCTGGCGGCGTTGTAGAACAGATAAGGCCCCGTCCGTTGGGCAACAGGCGTGGTTTTTTCCGGCACGTTGTTCACATGCTCAAAGGTTGACCAGACCCATTGCGCCGCACTGGCGGTCTTATGGACCATGTGCAATCCCACCAACCCGACCGGCTGGGACACGCATGAATCCGCAACAATCGGCCCACGGCTCGGGTCATTGTTGCCCGGGGTGTAGACCAGCGCATCGACGGTATGGAAATCCTGGTGGTTGTCGTTGGGGCCCAGCACTTTCCAAGACGCCTTCACCATCACCGCGCCGACCTGTTGGGTCTTGGTGGAGCCACAACTGAACGCCACAGCGTTGGTCGGCTTGGCGGCGAAAAACTTCTGCTGACCTTCGATGCTGTACAGGCCGTTGTCGACGATGCCGTTGAACATCGATTGGTTGACCACGATTTCGTTGCGCGTGTAGCTGCCGTTCTGGTCCACCAGCGGGCCGCTCTCGAAGGGCTGGATAAATTCATCCAGCACATCGGGCACCTTGCCCATTTGCTGCAACAGGCGACCGGGCTTGAGCGACTTGCACGCTTCAGGCACGGTCGCCGGGGCGTTCCAGGGCAGCGGGGCCTGGCCCTTGGCCCGGAAAATCTGGTAGCTCTCTTTCCAGCTTTCCCACACCGTGACGCCATCCTGCTTGCCGATGGAAGTGCCGGTATTGGGACCGCCGTTATCCAGCGCCGGCCAGTTCAGGGCAATGAAGGTCTGCCACGACAACTCATCGAAATTGGCTTGCAGGCTGACCAGTGAAACGGGGTTGGTTACCGTGACATCGAAGGGTATCTGGGAGGACAACGAGGGGGCGGCGCTAGCGGTCGGAGCCAGCAAGACGCCTAACAATGCACAGCCGAACGGGCCATGCCGACTGACTTCCATTCTCATACTCATCTCCTTGGCATCAGGCGCCAGGAGATAACACCGGTCCGTCATTGGACTCTTACTGCCTCCTGGCAAGTCAGAGTCTAGGTAGGGTTTGATTCAAGGACAGGTGCAGAAGTAGAACCGATTGAAGCAAGGAAAAGCGTCGTTATTCAGATTCAGATGGCGGTGTCAGTGAGGACGCCATCGCGAGCAAGCTCGCTCCCACAATGGATCTGCGTCATACACAAATCCCCCTGTGGGAGCGAGCCTGCTCGCGATGCTTTTTGCTTTAGAGATTGGCGACTTTCTGCCAGACCTTGGGCTTGAAGAACAACGTCTCGCCCTTCGCCAGGCCCACCAGGCTGTCGTGATCCTTCACCACTTCCGCCTCGATCAGCTCGCTCTGGCCTTCCACCTTCAGGGTCACCCGGGTGGTGGCGCCGAGCGGACGGATGTCGCGCACTTCCGCGGCGTGGTGGTCTTCCAGCTCCGAGCGCGACAGCGAAACTTCGTGAGGGCGGAACAGCACATGCCGGTCCTCACCCAAGTGCAGGCGGTTCGAGTCGCCGAGGAAGTGATACACAAAGTCGCTGGCCGGGTTTTCGTAGACGTCGCCCGGCGAGCCGATCTGCTCGATCACGCCTTTGTTCATCACTACGATGCGATCGGCGACTTCCATGGCCTCTTCCTGGTCGTGGGTCACGAACACCGAGGTCAGGTTGATATCCTCGTGCAGCCGCGCCAGCCAGCGGCGCAGTTCCTTGCGGACCTTGGCGTCGAGGGCGCCGAACGGTTCATCCAGCAGCAACACCTTGGGTTCTACCGCCAGGGCGCGGGCCAGGGCGATACGCTGGCGCTGGCCGCCGGACAACTGCTCCGGGTAGCGGTCGGCGAGCCAGTCCAGTTGCACCATGTTCAACAGCTCATGGACCTTGGTCGCGATCTGGCTTTCGTTCGGACGCTGGTTCTTCGGCTTCATGCGCAAGCCGAAGGCAACGTTGTCGAACACCGTCATGTGGCGAAACAAGGCGTAGTGCTGGAACACGAAGCCGACGTTGCGATCACGCACGTCGTGGCCGGACACGTCCTCGCCGTGGAACACGATGCTGCCTTGGTCCGGGGTTTCGAGGCCGGCGATGATCCGCAGCAACGTGGTCTTGCCGCAGCCCGACGGGCCCAGCAGCGCCACCAGCTCGCCGCTCTGGATGTCCAGGCTGATCTCGTCCAGGGCCCTGAACGCGTTGAAATTCTTGCTGACATTACGGACTTCGATCGACATGACTTATTCCTCCGCGGCGCTGGCGCGCAGGCGGTTGATTCGGTTTTCGCTCCACTGCTTGAGCAGCAGGATCAAGAGCGCCAGGATCAGCAACAGGCTCGCCACAGCGAACGCGGCCACGTGGTTGTATTCGTTGTAGAGGATCTCGACGTGCAGCGGCAGGGTGTTGGTCACCCCGCGAATGTGCCCGGACACCACCGACACCGCACCGAACTCACCCATGGCCCGGGCGGTACACAGCACCACGCCATAGATCAGGCCCCACTTGATGTTCGGCACAGTGATATGCCAGAACATCTGCCAGCCATTGGCGCCGAGCAGGCGCGCGGCCTCTTCTTCCTGGGTGCCCTGCTCCTGCATCAGCGGGATCAGTTCCCGGGCCACGAACGGTACGGTGACGAAGATGGTCGCCAGGACGATGCCCGGCAGCGCGAACACGATCTGGATGTCGTGATCCGACAGCCACGGCCCGAACAGGCCCTGGGCGCCGAACATCAGCACGTAGACCAGGCCCGCGATCACTGGCGACACCGAAAACGGCAGGTCGATCAGCGTCACCAGCATGCTCTTGCCACGGAATGAATACTTGCTCACGCACCACGCGGCACTGACGCCGAACACCAGGTTCAGCGGCACCGAGATCAGCACGGCAACCACCGTGAGCTTCAACGCCGACAACGCGTCGGGCTCGAAGATCGCCGTGAAGAACGCCCCCAGCCCGAGCTTCAGGCCCTGGGACACCACGATGAACAGCGGCAACAGCAGAAACAATGCAAAAATCAGCCAGCCGAGGCCGATCAGCACGCGCCGCGACGTTGCACTGCCGCGGCGGGCAGCGTTGGTGGAGGCTGCAGAAATAGACGATTGGGACATGTTCGCGCCTCCTTATGGGGTTTCGATGCGCCGCTGCAGCAGGTTGATCAGCAGCAACAGGACGAAGGAAACCACCAGCATCAGCACGCCGATGGAGGTGGCGCCGGTGTAGTCGTATTGGTCGAGCTTGACCATGATCAGCAGCGGCAGGATCTCGGTTTTCATCGGCATGTTGCCGGCGATGAAAATCACCGAACCGTACTCGCCCACGCCACGGGCAAAGGCCAGGGCGAAGCCGGTCAACCAGGCCGGCAACAACGCCGGCACGAGGATGTGGCGGAACACCTGCCACGGCTTGGCACCGAGGCAGGCGGCGGCTTCTTCGACTTCACGGGGAATATCGGCCAGCACCGGCTGCACCGTGCGCACCACGAACGGCAGCGTCACGAAGGTCAGCGCCAGGGTGATGCCCAGCGGCGTATAAGCGATCTTGAAGCCCAGCTCAGTGGCGAACTGGCCGACCAGGCCGGTCGGCGCATACAACGCCGTCAGGGCAATACCGGCCACGGCGGTGGGCAGGGCGAACGGCAAGTCGATCATCGCGTCGATGATCTTGCGACCGGGGAAGGTGTAGCGCACCAGTACCCAGGCCAGCAACGTACCGATCACGCCGTTGATGATGGCGGCGTACAGCGCAGTGCCGAAACTGAGTTTCAGGGCCGCAAGCACACGCGGCGCCGAAATGATCGCCCAGAACTGTTCCCAGGTGAGCTGGGCGGCATGCACGAACATCGCCGCCAGGGGTATGAGCACAATCAGACTGAGGTACACCAGGGTGTAGCCCAGCGTCAGCCCGAAGCCGGGTATGACGGGGGATATGCGACGCGACATAAAGGTCCTTGGTTGAGAACAGCAAAGCCCCGACGGTCATTGCAATGCGGTTCACTGGAGAATGAATCCGTGGCGAGGGAGCTTGCTCCCGCTGGGCTGCGCAGCAGCCCCATTCTGTGAGCGCTTCGCACTCAAGCGGGAGCAAGCTCCCTCGCCACAGGGATTTCAACAACTCTTAAGTGAACACCATTACAGGTAGATCAGAGCCCTTTTATGGCCTACCCAGCTTACTGCGCCTGATAGATCTGGTCGAACACGCCGCCATCGTTGAAGAATTTCGGTTGGGCGCTTTTCCAGCCGCCGAAGTCCTTGTCGATGGTTACCAGGTCCAGCTTCGGGAACTGCCGGGCGTACTTGGCGGCCACATCCTTGTCCCGTGGACGATAGAAGTTTTTCGCGGCGATTTCCTGGCCGGCCGGGCTGTACAAGTGCTTGAGGTAGGCTTCGGCGATCTCCAGGTTGCCCTTTTTCTCGGCGTTCTTGTCCACCACCGCCACGGGCGGTTCGGCGAGGATCGACAGCGACGGCACGACGATGTCGAACTTGTCCGCGCCGCCGTCCTCTTTCAGCGCCAGGAAGGCTTCGTTTTCCCAGGCCAGCAGCACGTCGCCCTGACCGTTGTTGACGAAGGTAATGGTCGAGCCACGGGCACCGGTGTCGAGGATCGGCACGTGCTTGAACAGCGCCTGCACGTATTCCTTGGCCTTGCCTTCGTCACCCCCGTTGGCCTTCAGGCCGTAGGCCCAGGCGGCGAGGAAGTTCCAGCGCGCACCGCCGGAGGTCTTCGGGTTCGGGGTGATGACCGACACGTCGTTCTTGATCAGGTCGCCCCAATCCTTGATGCCCTTGGGGTTGCCCTTGCGCACCAGGAACACGATGGTGGACGTGTAGGGCGTGCTGGCTTCCGGCAGGCGGGTTTGCCAGTCCGCCGGCAGGGACTTGCCCAGCTTGGCGATTTCATCGATGTCACCGGCCAAGGCCAGGGTCACCACGTCAGCCCGCAGACCATCGATCACCGCCCGGCCTTGCTTGCCCGAACCACCGTGGGACTGCTGGATCTTCACGCTGTCGTCCGGGTGCGCTTTCTTCCAGAAACTGGCGAATTCGGCGTTGTAATCCTGGTAAAGCTCACGCGTCGGGTCGTAGGACACGTTGAGCAACTCGTAATCCTTGGCGACAGCGGAACCTGCAAAAACAGCACTGGCCAATGCGGCCAGGGCATAACGACGAATGGACGACATGGTGAAAGCTCCTGGAATTCTGGTTTTTATGGCTTCGAAATCGTTGTGGTCCTGAAAAGATCGCAGCCTTCGGTAGCTCCTACGCCTAGCCCCCTGTAGGAGCTGCCGAAGGCTGCGATCTTTTGTCTTCCTCAAGACGGCTTATGACTCGGCTGCTGCAGCCGGAATTTTTCCTTGCGTTCGATCTGGACCACCTGCGCGTTGTGCACGGTGATTTCCACCGCCCCAAAACGCAGATCGCGCAACGCGCTCTGGATCTCGCGCAAGATGGTTGCTTCGTCCTGGCCGTCAACGCTACGTAGAGATGCGCTCATGCTGCTGCTCCTTGAATGAATGCCTGGCAGTGGGCGGCACTGCTTGCGGCGTGGGAGCAATACTAGATAAGCGCAGATATTCTTAAAAATACTATTTAAGAATTTTTATATAACCAAAATTACATAAAGTGGCCGACGTCCTACGGCAGGGGCGATGGGGGACTTTTTCCCTGCCAAACCCTCGGAGATTTCCTTCAAAACGCCGGGCTGTTCATGAACTAGGCACCCTGGTTTTGCACCGCTAACCTTGGTTCGTCATCGCAAAAAACGGTGACACGGACGTGCAAGTCCGGGTAAAACACCAACCCTTAATGCTTCTAGCCATTCGTGGCGCATTCGCGCCCGTGTTTTATGGCGGCTGTGTTCGGGAGATCTTCGGATCTGCCGAGTTTTGGGTATGGTTGCTCGGTCTTGCACACTCGCACACAGCTGCCACCCTTCATTGCGTGCAAGCGATCCAGGGCGGTTCTCTATAGGAAACCTACCCATGTTCAAACCTACGCCGAATCCTCCGCAAAACGGCCACAAATCCCGCGTCCAAGCGCAGGAAGAAAAAAAGCTCGAAGACGCCACCACCCGCGCCCTCGACTACTACCTCAACCCCAAGCCCGCCTCACCGCCTGAGCCTGACAAAAACCAGCTCTTCATCGTGTCCCCCCACATCGACACCGAAACCCTGCTCGCCAACGCCTCAGAAGACCTGCTCTCCATCAGCACCATCGCCGCCGACCTGGCTGACGATGTGGACGATTCACGCCGCTGCGTCGCTTTGGCGATCAGCCGCATGGCCGACGGGGTGCAATTGTTGGTTGAGCGGGCGTTGGATCATTTGGAAACCAAGGAGATGGTGGCGGCTGGAGCCAAGGTGTAGCGCTTGCATTGATGCAAGCTGAGCCGACGCCATCGCGAGCAAGCTCGCTCCCACAATGGTTCTGCGTCGAACCGAATCTCAAGTTCAACGCCAATCCATTGTGGGAGCGAGCCTGCTCGCGATAGCGGTGCATCAGTCCCTATCAATGCCAACTGAACAGACGCCTTCGCGAGCAGGCTCGCTCCCACAGTTGGATTGAGGTACGGCAGGAGAGATAGGTCGGCTGTCAGGCCGCCTCGCGAGCAAGCTTTGCTCCCACAGGCCCTGCTCAAACAGATCTGAGGGGTGTACGACCGGGAGAACCAGGTCGGCTACTAGGCCGCCTCGCGAGCAAGCTTTGCTCCCACAGGCCCTGCTCAAACAGATCTGAGGGGTGTACGACCGGGAGAGCCAGGTCGGCTACTAGGCCGCCTCGCGAGCAAGCTTTGCTCCCACAGGCCCTGCTCAAACAGATCTGAGGGGTGTACGACCGGGAGAACCAGGTCGGCTACTAGGCCGCCTCGCGAGCAAGCTTTGCTCCCACAGGTCCTGCTCAAACAAATCTGATGGGTGTACGGCCGGAAGAGCCAGGTCGGCTATCAGGCCGCCTCGCGAGCAAGCTTTGCTCCCACAGGCCCTGCAAACAGATCTGATGGGGGTACGACCGCGAGAGCCAGGTCGGCTACTAGGCCGCCTCGTGGTGGACGTTGATCTCGGCGCCCCGTTAACCACGCAGGCCGAACGCAGGCATTGTGGAGTGGGCATCCCGGCATGGATGCCGGGATAGCCGCGCTGGGCCATGGATGGCCCTTCGCGGCGGGCCCACGGAGCAATGCCGGAGTGAGGGCACACCGAGCCCAAGCGAGGTGCCGAGTGGTGGGGCAAAAGCGTTTTGGTTACTTTTGACTGGGCCGGCTTCCGGGCTTTTCAAAAGTGACCCGCCGTCAGGGCGGAACCCTAAGCCGCCGTTACCGCAGCAACGGATATGCACTCGACCAACATCAATACCCTGACGATCAAGCAATAACCGGCGCCCGCCCCCAATCCAACTGCGCCGCCGCCACCGGCCGGCCAAACCAGTAGCCCTGCCCCAACTCACACGCCTGCCCAAGCAAAAACGCCGCTTGCTCACGCTGCTCGATGCCCTCGGCGTGCACCTGCATACCCATGCTGTGGGCCAGGGCAATGATCACCCGGACGATCGCCGCATCATCCTCATCCCACGGCAACCCCGCGACAAACCCCTGATCGATCTTGAGCTTCTGCACCGGCAAACGCTTGAGCCGCAGCAACGACGAATACCCCGTGCCAAAATCGTCGATGGCCAGGCGCACGCCCAACTCCCGCAAGCGATGCATCTGCTCCAGCGCCACCTCCGGATCTTCCATCACCGCGCTTTCCGTCACTTCCAGTTCCAGGCAACCCGGATCCAGGCCCGTGTCGTGCAACACCTGAGCGACCTGGTCGTACAACTCGCGACGGGCAAACAACCGACTCGATACGTTGACGGCGACAAACGACAGCGCCACGCCGGCCTGCTGCCACTGGCACATCTGCCGGCAGGCCTGGTTCATGACCCAGGCATCGACCTGGGCAATCAGGCCGGTACGCTCAGCGATGGGAATGAACTCGGCCGGCGACACCAGCCCCCGCGTGGGATGCTCCCATCGCACCAGCGCCTCGACACCGATCAGACGACTGGTCGCCAGCTCGTGGACCGGCTGGTAGTGAACGCGCAACTCCTGTTGCTGCAGCGCGCGCCGCAATTCGAAGGCAATCTCGACCCGCTGCTGGGCGTGGGCCGTGAGTTCTTCGGTGTACAAGGCATAGCCGTCGCGGCCGGCGCTCTTGGCCTTGAACAACGCCGAATCGGCATTGCGCAGCAGTTGCCCGGCGCTCAGGGCATCGCCGGGAAACAGGCTGATGCCGATGCTGGCATTGATGAACAATGCGTGATCATCGAACCGTAACGGCTCTTTCAACGCATCGAGGATGCGCCGGGCCAACGCCGCGGCCTGGCCTGGCTGCGAGCAGTTTTCCACCAGCACCGCAAATTCGTCGCCCCCGAGCCGGGCCAGGGTCACCCCTGGCGCAAAAAGCCCGCGAAACCGCTCGGCCACGCCTTTGAGCAACTCATCGCCCACGTTGTGACCCAGGCTGTCATTGATGTTCTTGAAGTGATCCAGGTCCAGCAGCAACAAGGCACAGCCACGTTTGTGCAACTGCGCCGACGCCAGGGCCTGCTCGGTGCGATCGGAAAACAGCAGGCGGTTGGGCAAGCCGGTCAGCGGGTCGTGATGGGCCAGGTAGGCCAGCTCGTGCTCGGAATCCTTGATGGCGCTGATGTCAGAAAACACCGCGACATAATGGCTGACCTCGCCGCTGTCGTCGCGAATGACGCGGATCGTCTGCCATTGCGGGTAGATCTCACCGCTTTTACGCCGGTTCCAGATCTCGCCGCTCCATTCGCCCTGGCTGCTCAGGGAAGCAAACATGTCGCGATAGAACTCCGGCCCATGGCGACCGGACTTGAACAGGCTGGGGCGCTGACCCAGCACTTCATCCCGCATATAACCGGTGATCGACATGAAGGCCCGGTTCACGTGCACGATCAGGCCGTTGCGGTCGGTCACCAACACCCCTTCGCGGGTGCAATCGAAGACGGCGGCAGCCTGGCGCAGGCGCTCTCGATCGACGCTGTGCTCGCCCTTGGCGAAAAATCGCGAGATCCGCGCCCGCGCCAAAAAGACCAGCCCGGCGCTGAACAGCGCCCAGGCATAGCCGTTGATCAGTAGCCAGCGTTGCCTGTCGGCGAATTGATCGAAGAAACTGGTCGATAAATAACCAGTCAGTTGCAGCCAGATGACTGACAGCACGAGATAAAGCAGCGCTACGCGCATGGCACTGCGTTGATAGACAGTCATTCGGCCATCCATGTCCCTACAAAGAGGTGGATTATAGAGGAAGAAACATTCAGCCACTCTTATCTGAAAGGCCGACTGGTTTTATCTGTCGAGCCGGTGATAATGCAACGGCTGTTTCTATCTTTATCGAGGGCCCTACAGCCTATGTGGTACGAAGGTTTTCTTGGCTTGTCGGCCTGGTCACTGGTGGCAGTCACCCTGCTGATGACCCATGTCACGATCATTGCCGTCACGGTCTACCTGCACCGTTATTCGGCGCACCGCTCCCTGGAGCTCAACGCCGGTCTCAAACATTTCTTCCGTTTCTGGCTGTGGCTGACCACGGCGCAGAACACCCGCGAGTGGACCGCCATCCACCGCAAGCACCACGCCAAATGCGAAACCGTCGACGACCCCCACAGCCCGGTCATCAAGGGCTTGTCCACCGTGCTGCGCAAAGGCGCCGAGCTGTATCGCGCCGAGGCGGAGAACCCGGAAACCCTGCGCATCTACGGCAAGAACTGCCCCGACGACTGGATCGAGCGCAACCTCTACAGCCGCTTCCCGCTGCTGGGCGTGGCGATCATGGGCATCATCGACCTGCTGCTGTTCGGCACCATCGGCATCACCATCTGGGCCATCCAGATGATGTGGATTCCCGTGTGGGCCGCCGGCGTGGTCAATGGCCTGGGCCATGCCGTGGGCTACCGCAACTTCGAATGCCGCGACGCGGCGACCAACCTGGTGCCCTGGGGCATCCTGATCGGCGGCGAAGAACTGCACAACAACCACCATACCTACCCCAACTCGGCCAAGCTGTCGGTACGCAAATGGGAGTTCGACCTGGGCTGGGCCTGGATCCGGGTGTTCAGTGTCCTGCGCCTGGCCAAGGTCCAGCGGGTTGCGCCGATCGCCCACCGGGTCGAAGGCAAGGGCCACCTGGACATGGACACGGCCATGGCGATCCTCAACAACCGTTTCCAGATCATGGCGCAGTACCGCCGGCTGGTCATCGCGCCGCTGGTCAAGCAGGAGCTGGAAAAGGTCGATCACTCGGTGCGTCACCAGTTCCACCGGGCCAAACGCCTGCTGTCGCGGGAAACCAGCCTGCTGGACGACCGTCACCACGTGCGCATCCAGAACATGCTCGAACACAGCCAGGCGCTGAAGGTGATCTACGAGAAACGCCTGGCCTTGCAGCAGATCTGGGTCAAGACCAGCAGCAACGGCCACGACATGCTCGCCGCCATCAAGGAATGGGTCCACGAGGCCGAGGCCAGCGGCATCCAGTCCCTGCGGGACTTCGCCGACCAGCTCAAGACCTACTCGCTACGGCCTGCCACGGCCTGACGATGCAACTCCATGGCAAAGGCTTGCGCGGGGTTCTGTAGGAGCTGCCGAAGGCTGCGATCTTTTGATCTTTCGCTTGAGATTCAAGCGTCAGGGGAAAGATCGCAGCCTCGCTCCGCTCGACAGCTCCTACAGGCCCAGCGGGAGCAATCTCTGGCCACAGGTTCAACCCATACTTTGACTCGCTAAATCCCCCGCCCTTCGTCGCCTGAAAAGGAACTTCGCCCTAAATCCCCTATCTCAAAGAGCACTTCGCCATCCAGGCGGGTTATGGAGAAAGCGCGTGCGAACCAACAGCAGTGCATGCTCTTTGAGATTTGTGCCGATGGTCGACAAGAACCTACAGGATTACTCCCTACCTCATTGGCCCGAGGCAGCCCAGACGCTCATGGCGCTGATGCATGCCCAGGGCGAAGTGGCGCGCCTGAGCGAGCGTGAGCAGTTGTTCAGCTCGTTGCTGGTCAGCGTCAATGCCGTGCTGTGGGCGTTCAACTGGGAAACCCGGCAGGTGCTGTATGTCAGCCCCGCCTACGAGCGGATCTTCGGCCGCCCCGCCGGCCTGGTCCTGGCCGACTTCAACGAATGGCGCGACGCAATCTACCCCGACGACCTGGAGTACGCCGAGCGCAGCCTGGCCGAGGTCTTGGTCAAAGGTGCCGTCGAAGACCGGGAATACCGCATCATCGCCGGCGACGGCCAGGTCCGTTGGTTGAGCGACAAATGCTTCATCAACCGCAAGGCCGAGCCAGGGCAACCGGTGATTGTGGTGGGCATTGCCGAAGACATCACCGAAAAGAAGCTGCTGGAAAGCGAACTGCAACGCCTGGCGACCACCGACGTACTGACCCAAAGCAGCAATCGCCGGCATTTCTTCGAATGCGCCCACCGTGAGTTCGAGCAGGCACGGCTACAAGGCATGCCCATGGCGTTCCTGTTGCTGGACATCGATGACTTCAAGGTGATCAACGACACCTACGGCCATCAGGAAGGCGATACCGTGTTGCAGAGAATCGCCGAAAGCGGGCGGTCCGTGCTCCGGCGCGGTGACCTGTTCGGGCGGATCGGCGGCGAAGAGTTCGCCGCGGTGTTCCCCGGCTGCGCCCCCGACATGGCATTGCAAGTGGCGGAGCGGTTGCAACGGGAAATCCAGCGCCTGATGTTCCGCTGCGGCGAGCAGAGCTTCGGTATTACCGTCAGCCAGGGCCTGACCGGCATCACCCCCGAAGACCAGTCCCTCGACAGCCTGTTCGCCCGCGCCGATGCGGCCATGTACGAAGCCAAGCGCAAGGGCAAGAACCGTATCATCGCGGCTTGACGCAATCGCAGTGCAATTGAATCCAGCCATGCCACTGGTCCTGTGGGAGCGAGCTTGCTCGCGAAGGCGTCAGGTCAGTCGACATCAATATTGACTGATACACCGCCATCGCGAGCAAGCTCGCTCCCACAGGGGGTGGGCGGTGGCTTTATTTACGGCGCAACCGCATCAACTCCGGCAAGCCGATCTTCAGCAACCGCGCCGTGCGCCCCCGGGCCAGCTCTTCAAGTCCTTCGTGCTCGGTCAGATGGGCCATCTGCGCCGCCATGTTCATCACCAGTGCCTCGCGGGAATAAACCCCACCACCCAGGCTATAGGCTGCCGCGATCAACTCACGCAGCTCCAGCGGCAGGCGCCAACGGGTGCGCAGCGCCGAGCCGAAACCGGCGCCGTATTGATCGAGGCAACTCCCTACTTCCTCCAACTCATCCAGCTCGCCACCCGCCTGCGTCCACTCCTCCAGGCAACGCAACAGCGCCAGGTCGCCGAGGCGGTGTAACAGCCCGGCGCAATAACATCGTTCCGGTTCCAGATCCAGCAGCCGCGCCAGGATTCGGGCGTACTCGGCGGTGTGCAGCGACAGTTCCCAGTAACGCTCGGCATAGTCCGCCAGGCACGGAACGCTGAGCCGGGCGCAGCGCTTGAGGGTCAGGGCGAGGATCAGGTTCATGCTTGGCCCGGAACCAAGCTGGTGCAGCGCCTGGGCCACGGTCTGCACCGGGCCGCCACCCTGATGCTGGGCCGCGCTGTTGGCCGCCGCGATCAGCACTCCAGTGATTTGCGGGTCGGTGCGAATCTCTTCTCCGAGCCGTTTCAGATCCAGGCCGCCGGGGTTGAGGCTGCGCTTGACCGCCACTTGCACATCGGTCATCAGCGGCGCGCCTTCGGACAGGTCACGCCGACGCTCCAGAAAAGCTATCAGGGTCAACCCCGGCCCCGGAACCGGTGCATCGTTGGAGGTTTCTTCACCGCCCACCAACAACCCCTGCAAACGCTGGGTCAGGTTTTCCCGGTTCAAGGGCTTGGTCAGATACGCGGTCGGCGCCAGCGGCAAGACCTCGCGCACGCTGGCGCTGTCGTTGCGCCGACTCATCAGGATGAACGGCAACGGCGGGGTGCGGTGCTGCTGGCGAAGACCACGCAGAATCGCCAGGCCATCAACCCCCGGCAGCTCCCAATCGGCGATCACTAGGTCGTAGGGATGTTTCGCCAACAAATCCAAAGCCTCTTTGCCGTCGCCACAAGTGTCCACTCGAGCATCGCAGCGCACACCCGACAACACCTGCTCAAGCAGCTCACGGGACGCCGGGTCGGCCTCGGCGATCAACACCCGCGGTACAGCGGGTAAATCCACAGCAGTCATGCAGCATGCTCCCTTGCCATACTTGCACCTTAGACCTTGGTGGCCGTTCCAGACAGCTCAATATCCACCGGGCAGGTTCGCGGATATGAAAAAACCCGCCAGAAGGCGGGTTTTTGTGGATCAGCGCACAACCGTCGCTCAGAGCTCGGAGAAGCACTCTTCAAGGATAGCCAGGCCCTTGTCCAGTTGCTCGTCCGGCGCGGTCAGCGGCACCAGCACCCGCAGAACGTTGCCGTAGGTGCCGCAGGACAGCAGGATCAGGCCCTTGTCGCGCGCCTTGGCCACGATTTGGGCTACCGCTGCCGCGTTCGGCTTGTGGGAGTCGCCGTTTTCGAACAGCTCCACGGCGATCATCGCGCCCAGGGCACGCACGTCACCGATGACCGGGTACTTCTTCTGGATCGCCTTGAGGCCGGTCACCAGACGCTCGCCCACAGCCTTGCAGCGGTCCAGCAGGTGTTCTTCTTCGAACACTTCCATCACCGCCAGCGCCGCCGCACAGGCGATCGGGCTACCGGCGTAGGTGCCACCCAGGCCACCCGGCGCGATGGCATCCATGTACTCGGCCTTGCCGCAGACACCGGCCAACGGGAAGCCGCCAGCGATGGATTTGGCGAAGGTGGTCAGATCGGCCGCAACGCCCATCTGCTCCATGGCGAAGAAGGTGCCGGTACGGCCGGCACCGGTCTGCACTTCGTCAGCGATCAGCAGAATGCCGTGCTGGTCGCACAAAGCGCGCAGGCGCTTCATGAATTCCTTGGGCGCTACGTAGAAACCACCTTCGCCCTGTACCGGCTCGATGATGATTGCCGCGATGTCACGCGGTTCGGCGTCGTTCTTGAAGATACGCTCGATGCTGGCGATGGAATCGTCGATGCTCACGCCGTGCAGTTCGTTCGGGTACAGCGCGCGGAAAATGCCGCCTGGCATCAAGCCCATGCCGGCCGAGTACGGCACGACTTTACCGGTCAGGCCCAGGGTCATCATGGTGCGACCGTGGTAAGCGCCGGTGAAGGCGATCACACCGGCACGGCCCGTGGCAGCGCGGGCGATTTTCACGGCGTTTTCCACCGCTTCCGAACCGGTGGTCACCAGCAGGGTTTTCTTGGCGAAGTCACCCGGGACCTTGGCGTTGATTTTTTCGCACAGTTCCACGTACGGCTCGTAGGCCAGGACCTGGAAGCAGGTGTGGGTCAGCTTGTTCAGCTGTTCGGTCACGGCGGCGATGATTTTCGGGTGCACGTGGCCGGTGTTCAGCACGGCGATACCGCCGGCGAAGTCGATGAATTCACGACCTTCAACGTCGGTTACCGTGGCGTTCTTCGCCGATTCGGCAAAGATCGGGTGAATCTGGCCAACACCGCGTGGAACAGCGGCGGTACGGCGGGCCATCAAGTCAGCGTTAGTCTTGCTCATTACAGTCCTCATTCGCAGCTCAGGGCGGCGTGTCTCAAGGAATACATGGCGGGGAGGCACTGCGACAGCATGCGATGATCGACTGCCGCAGCGTTCCGGCCACAAGAAACAGAACGGGTGAAACGCGCAAAGGGACAGCGCTCTCGTGCCCTTTGCGCTTGAAGCAGATCAGATACCCAGGCAGAGGTATTTGATTTCCAGGTAATCCTCGATGCCGTACTTGGAGCCTTCACGGCCCAGGCCCGAAGCCTTGATGCCGCCGAACGGCGCGACTTCGTTGGAAATCAACCCGGTGTTGACGCCGACCATGCCGTATTCCAGGGCTTCGGCCACGCGGAACACACGGCCCAGGTCGCGGGCATAGAAGTACGAGGCCAGGCCGAACTCGGTGTCGTTGGACATCGCGATCACTTCGGCTTCGTCTTTGAAGCGGAACAGCGGTGCCAGCGGACCGAAGGTTTCTTCCTTCGCCACAGCGGCGTTTTTCGGTACGTTGGTCAGGATGGTCGGCTCGAAGAAGTTGCCTTCCATCGCCTTGCCGCCCGACAGCACGGTCGCGCCTTTGCTGACGGCATCAGCGATGTGTTCCTGGACCTTGGCGACCGCCTTGCCGTCGATCAACGGACCTGTGGTGGTGCCATCGTCCAGGCCGTTGCCGATCTTGAGCTTGGCCACCGCCACTTTCAGTTTTTCGGCGAACGCGTCGTACACCGAATCCTGGATGTACAGGCGGTTGGCGCAGACGCAGGTCTGGCCGTTGTTGCGGTACTTGGAAATGATCGCGCCTTCGACGGCCTTATCCAGGTCCGCGTCGTCGAACACGATGAACGGCGCGTTGCCGCCCAGTTCCAGGGAGACTTTCTTGATGTCCTTGGCGCATTCGGCCATCAACTGGCGACCGATCTCGGTCGAGCCGGTGAACGACAGCTTGCGCACGATCGGGTTGCTGGTCAGCTCGCCACCGATGTCGCCGGCACTGCCGGTGACGACGCTCAACACGCCTTGCGGAATGCCGGCACGATGCGCCAGCTCCACCAGGGCCAGGGCCGAGAACGGGGTTTGCGAAGCGGGCTTGATGACCATGGTGCAACCGGCAGCCAGGGCTGGGCCGGCCTTGCGGGTGATCATCGCGGCAGGGAAGTTCCACGGGGTAATGGCCGCGGTCACGCCAATCGGCTGCTTGATCACGATCAGGCGCTTGTCGGGCTGGTGGCCGGGAATCACGTCACCGTAGATGCGCTTGGCTTCCTCGGCGAACCATTCGATGAACGAGGCGGCGTAGACGATTTCGCCCTTGGCTTCGGCCAGTGGCTTGCCCTGTTCCAGGGTCATCAGGCGACCGAGGTCGTCCTGGTTTTCGATCAGCAATTCGTACCAGCGGCGCAGCTTGTTGGCGCGCTCCTTGGCGGTCAGCGCACGCCAGGCCGGCAGTGCCTTGTCGGCGGCTTCAATCGCCCGGCGGGTTTCGGCGGCGCCCATCTTCGGCACAGTGCCCAGCACTTCGCCCGTCGCCGGGTTGGTGACCTTGATCGTCTGACCATTGTCCGCATCGACCCAAGCGCCATCGATAAAGGCTTGCTGGCGGAACAACTGGGTGTCTTTAAGCTGCATGTCGGCTTTCCTTAACAGCACCGCGCACGCGCGGAGCGAATTAGATTTGTAGAAAGGCGCCTCGGGGGCTGCCGTCAGGGAAATCATTCACCGGGCTGAAGCACAGAAATAACGCACAAAAGCACAGACGTGCGGTTCAGCACCCAGACAAGAGCGTTTGAAATCTCAAACGAATCCTAGGGCCGATAGGGGTGAAGGACAATAGGCTGTTCGAAAAAAAGAACGAAAAAACCGAATTTGCCCGCTTTTTCTGATCAGCGTAGCCGATGCCCGCCCAGGCTCATGAAAACACCGGCAAATCAGCAGCATGGACGCCCGCGATGCATATGAGTATCATGGCGCCCGCGTCGCACCAGTAGCTCAGCTGGATAGAGTACTGCCCTCCGAAGGCAGGGGTCGTGGGTTCGAATCCCGCCTGGTGCACCATCTTCAGAATCAAAAGCCCCAGGTCGCAAGACCTGGGGCTTTTTTGTAGGCGTTGATTTCACTCAACGCTTGCGCAACGCCTCCAACCGCGCCGGCAAGTCCTCCCCAGGAAAGCGCTGATGCAGCGCCAGCAGCTTTTCATCAGCAGCCTTGCTCTCACCCTCCTCGCGCAAACGCAGGATCTCCAACAAGCCTTCCTCCAACGATGGCAGTGCAGCGGGCGCGGGTTTGCTCATTTTCGCCGCCGACTTTT
Source organism: Pseudomonas brassicacearum (assembly GCF_918698105.1). GTDB lineage: Bacteria > Pseudomonadota > Gammaproteobacteria > Pseudomonadales > Pseudomonadaceae > Aquipseudomonas > Aquipseudomonas brassicacearum_F. The sequence continues at coordinate 40,842 of NZ_CAKKMI010000040.1, forward strand.
CCGCAAAGGCCTGGTCAGGGCTCGCCGGGGCTCGGGCCAGTTCGCCCTGGGGCGCCATGCGGGTGATCGGCGCGGGGGCGGGCATGGCCGGCGGTGGTGCGGCGGCGACGGCGGGCGCTTGCCGATCGGCGGAAAACTCCATCGAGGCGGGTGAGGCCAGTTCGTCGTGGGGCACGGGGGAACGCAGCACCAGGCCGATCATCAGCGCCACGCCAGCGACCGTGGCGAATGCCATTTGCCAGCGCGGCCGTTGGCAGGCCTGTAGCCAGCGCTGCCACAGGCTTGGCGTGGGCCTCGGGGCTTCGCGACGGGCGGCGGCCAGGATGAAGGCGTCCAGGGAGGCCGGCGGCTCGGCGCTGGCGTGTTGGCGAAAATGCTCGATCAGCATTTCGTCGTCGGGATCCGGGGTATGTTTGGTGTCGATCATGCGGATACCTCCTCGGCCAGCAGGCGATGCAATTTCTGCTGGGCGTAACGCAAGCGGCTCTTGACCGTTTCCAGCGGGGCGCCGGTCAAGGCGGCAATCTGTGGCAGCTCCAGGTCGCCGTGCAGGCGCAGCAGGAAGACTTCCCGCTGATCTTCGGGCAAAGCCTGCAATGCAGCGTCGAGACGCGCCTGGTCGCGACTCAGGGTCAGCTGTTGCTCCGGGCTGCTGGTGTCGTCGGGTTGGACGTGAAGCTGCTCGTCGTAGCTGTCATGCAACGGGTTGTGGACACCGTGTTTGCGCCAGTGGTCGATCAAGCGGTTGCGGGCAATCTGGAACAGCCAGGTACGAAAACTCGCCCGGCCTTGTGGCTGGGTGGTGCTGCGGATCAGGCTGAGCCAGGTGTCCTGGAACACTTCCTCGGCCAGTTCGGCCTTGTTGCTCAAGGACACCAGGAACCGGTAAAGCCCTTGCCGATGGCGGGCGTACAGGGCTTCGAAAGCAGCCCCATCGCCGTTGCGGTAGCGGGCCAGCAGCGATTCGTCGCTGGGAGAATCAAGCGCAGCGGGCATGTGGGGGGCGAACTCCTTTCCGATCATTGCAACACAGTCCTGACAGACAACATGGGACCCCTGTGGGAGCGAGCTTGCTCGCGATAGCGGTGCATCAATCAACATCAATGCCAACTGATCCCACGCCATCGCGAGCAAGCTCGCTCCCACAGTTGATCCTCGTCGTGGCCAGGATCAGCGCTTGGCCGCAGGCTCGAGGCTCTGGGCAAGCTCCACCAACTGCACGAACTCGGCACGCAGCCCAAACGGGTCATCACCACGGGCCGAGCGGGCCAATTGCGCGGTGTCCTTCAAGCTCATCGTCCCAGTGTAACGACCATCCCCCTTGAGCTGCTGGGCAAACGCAGCCACAGCAGCCGAGAAGCGCAGGTCATCGCTGGCCTTGTGTTCGTCCTGCACGCCCGCAATCGGATGCTCGATCAATCGACTGCTGCCGCCCTCAGCGGGTTTGTAGCGTACACGCAACATCGCCAATTCGCCTGACTTACCCTCCGACGGGGGTGTGCTGGCATAGCGCAGCGGCTCCAACCAGCCCGGCTGGCCCTTCGGGACAATCTCGTACAAGGCCGTCACCGTATGCCCGGCACCGATCTCGCCCGCATCGACCTTGTCGTTGTTGAAATCCTCACGCTTGAGCGCGCGGTTCTCATAACCGAGCAGGCGATACTCACTGACCTGGGCAGGGTTGAACTCCACCTGCAACTTCACATCCCGCGCCACCACCGCCAGGGTAGAGCTGAGCTGGTCGACCAAGACTTTGCGCGCTTCGAGCAGGTTGTCGATGTAGGCGTAGTTACCGTCACCGGCGTCAGCCAATTGTTCCATCAGGTGTTCATTGTAGTTATCCACACCGAAGCCCAGCGTCGTCAGGGAGACGCCACTTTTGCGCTGGTCCACCGCCATCTGCTTGAGGCTGTCGAAATCACTGATGCCGACGTTGAAGTCGCCATCGGTGGCCAGCAGGATGCGGTTGATGCCCTTGTCGATAAAGCTCTCCCGGGCCATCTGGTAGGCCAGTTCGATCCCCGAGGCGCCTGCGGTGGAACCACCGGCGTCCAACTGGTCGATGGCGTTGCGGATTTTCACCTTGTCGCGCCCCGAGGTGGGCTTGAGCACCACCCGGGACTCACCGGCATAGACCACCAGGGATACCCGGTCCTGATCACGCAATTGATCCACCAGCAGTTTCAGCGTGCTCTTGACCAGCGGCAGCCCTTCGCGACGGTCCATGGAACCGGAAACGTCCACCAGGAACACCAGGTTGGCCGGCGCCAGGTCCGCCACGGCGCGGTCGCTGGCCTTGATGCCGACGCGCAGCAAGCGGGTGTGGGGGTTCCACGGCGTTGGGGCCACCTCGGTGGTCACGCCAAAGGGTGAACCGTCGGTAGGCAGGGCGTAGCTATACGGAAAATAATTGACCATTTCCTCCAGCCGCACGGCACCTTCGGGCGGCAGGCTGCCCTGATTGAGCAAACGTCGCACATTGGCGTAGCTACCGGTGTCGACATCCACGCTGAAGGTCGAGACCGGTGTTTCGGCGACGCTATGGATGGGGTTGTCCGGCAGGTTTTCGTACTGCTCGCGCGGTTCGGTGCGGTAGTCCCCGGCGATGGCATCGTTCGCCATGCTCGGGGCGGGCATCGATGCCGGCTTCATGAGCATGCGCTTGACCGTCGACTGGCGCACTTCGGCGATCTCGCCTTGCACAACGCTGGGCGCCACGGCTACCGGCTCGGCCGGCTTGGCAGCCTCTCGGGAAGACAACCCACAACCGGCCAACGCCACCAGCAAAGTCACGGCGAAGCCTTGGGCAGCAGGACGCATAAAGGGAAGTGGACGGGACATGGGCTGAACCTCGTGAATGAATGATCCGTTCACCAAGTCAGACGCAGGGTGCATGGGGTTCGGGTTAACGACCAAAAAATTTTTTTGATGTGCTGAAAAGACAGCGCTGGCCACCCCAGAGTGGCCAGGCCGTTACCGCGATCGGACCCATCGCCAGCACGTTGCAGCAGGCATTGCTAGCGGGACGGAATGCCGCGCAGATCATCGGCGATGAATCCGCTCAAATGGCCGGTGTAATAGCCTTCGACATCGGAGTTGCCTCTGTTCGTCAGGGCGCCCGCAATACCTCTCATGGCCTCAAGTTGCCCGATCGCCCCACCCGGCATCAGCCCCTGGCGGGCCTGGGCAAAGTGCAGCACTTCGACGCCGGCCTTCTTCACCTTGACCTGATAATTGAAATCGACACTGGCCAGGTACGTACCGTCGGCGACGATCTTGTTCATGAAACCACCTTGGGTGTCTTGAATACGGCGCGCATAGACGGCGTTGATGTCCAGCAGATAGTCAGCGGTTTCCTTGCTGGAGGCATAGCGATTGCCGTCGAGCAGGCGGACGATCAGGTCGGTGTGCAACTGGTCACGGACCTTTTCGTCGGGCAGGAAGCGTTCGTTCTTGCCAACGACTTCAACGTTGAACGTGTCGATCCAATAGGTGGCGGTCTCGGGGATTGCCACCGGCGCGGGAGAGATGTAGTAATCAGGTTTGGAAGCACAACCTGCCATAAGGCAGAGGGCCAGCAACAGGGTAAAGACTCGCATGTTTGAATTCGTCCTTGAGAGGTAGCGGAATGATGGCGGCCGCATTCTACGGGGTTTGAACGAGCGCTCAAGTTGTTTGGCCCCTGGCGGAATGCGGCCCCGTCTCACTCACTCCCGATGTCCACCACGGTTTTCCCCGCCCCACGCCCCTCGGCGACCTGGGCAAAGGCCTCATTGACTTGCTCCAGGCCAAACCGGGTTTGATCCACTTTGATCCGCAACACTCCAGCCTCAACCAATGCGGCGGCCTCCCGCAAGATCTGACCATGGTGTTCGCGCCCCTTGCCGGTCAGCAGCGGCATCAACGTAAACACCCCGGAATAGCTCGCCCCCCGGAACGACAACGGCGCGAGGCTGTGCTGGCCCCAGCCGAGGCAACTGAGCACATGGCCGGTGTAGGTTTTCACCGCATTGAACGACGCATCCAGGGTCGGGCCGCCCACGGTGTCGTAGACGATGTCGAAACCTTCGCCATCGGTGTACAAGCCCACGTAGCTGTCGGTGTCCTGGGTCCGATAATCGATGGCTGAAGCGCCCAGTTCGCGGATGAAATCCAGGCTGTTGGCCGAGCCCGTGGCGTAGACATCGGCGCCCCGGGCCTTGGCGATTTGCACGGCCATTTGACCGACGCCGCCCGCCCCGCCATGAATCAGCACCTGCTGCCCGGCCCGGACGTTGGCGCGATCGACCAAGCCTTCCCAGGCCGTGATGAAGGCCAGCGGCAAGGCGGCCGCCTCGCGCATGCTCAGGGAGCGGGGCTTGGGGGCAATCAGGCGGGCATCGACCGCGATGTATTCGGCCAGCGCGCCTTGGGCCCCGCCGATCCCGCCGGCCATGCCGAACACCTCTTCGCCAGGCGCGAAGTCATTCACGCCCTCTCCTCGCTCAACCACCGTCCCGGCCAGGTCAATCCCCAATACCGCGGGCAGCGGCTGGCGTGCGTGGGCCCCGCCTCCCGCCGCGATCTTGGTATCCAGCGGGTTGATTCCGGCGGCATGCACCTTGATCAATACCTGGCCTTTGTCGGGAATGGGCCGGGAGATGGAACGGACAATCAGCGCAGCCTGAGCGGTTTCGGCGACGGCGGCGAACATGGTGTTGTTCATGACGGTAAACCTCCAATGAGTGGGCAGGTTCATGGTGCGGGCGAAGACACATTCCGATAAGTGAGCAACAATGGATAGGATTTATTCCACACAGGGGCCAAATCCTGATGGATCTGTTCGACGCAATGCAGGTGTTCGTGCGGGTGGTGGAGCGCGGCTCGTTCTCGGCCGTCGCCAGGGAACTGAACCTGGGCCAACCGGCGGTGAGCAAACAGATCCGCGCATTGGAGCAACACCTGGGTGGGGCACTGTTTGCCCGCAGCACCCGCCATCTCGCACTGACCGACCAAGGACAGCGCTTCTACGCCGAGAGCAAGGACATACTCGCCAGCCTGGACGCGGCACGGCTCAGTTTCGCCAGCGGGCAGGAACAGATCGCCGGCCTTCTGCGCGTGGCGGCGCCCGTCAGTTTCGGCCGCTTGTGCATTGCGCCGTTGGTGGGCGAGTTCCTCGCGCATCACCCACAGCTTCGGATCGACTTGAGGCTAAGCGATCAGAACGAGGATGTGTTGAAGGAAAACATCGACGTTGCCATTCGCATTGGCGCGGTGAAAAGCGAAGGGCTGGTAGCGATTTCCCTCGGCGACAGCCCGCGCCGGGTGTATGCCTCCCCCGCCTATCTTCAACAGCACGGCACGCCCCTCGCACCGGCTGACCTGGCCGGCCATAACTGTTTGGCTTTCACGCTGCTGGAGCATTACGACGTCTGGCGGTTCGACCAGGATGGCCGACAGCACAGCGTCACGATCAAGGGCAACGCTACCTGCAACAGCAGCGAGGCGATCCGGGAAATGGTGCTGTCGGGGCTGGGCGTTTCGCTGTCACCGCAGTGGTTGTTCGCGGCCGATATTCGCCAGGGAACCGTCTGCACCGTGCTTGCCGATTACCAGCCACTGGCGCTGCCCATCAGCGCCGTGTTCAGTCACGACCGACGCCGCTCGGCACGCACCCGGGCCTTTGTGGATTTTTTGCGCGAGCGGCTTTGAACAGCCAGATCAGGACTCACAAGCCAATGACGGCTGCGCAGCCTTCCCATGGCGCCCTGGAAAATACGCCGCCGCAGCCACGCCCACCGCGCCCATCACCACGCAATACCCCACGCACACCCACGGGCTCCACGGCACCAGTGCAATCAGCATCAGCGGGGTCATGCTAGCCCATAGCGCATAGGCGATGTTGTAGGTAAGCGAGATGCCGGACACGCGGATCTTCGGCGGGAACAGGCTGACCATCACCGAAGGCACCGCACCCACCACGCCGCAACCCAGCCCGGCCACGGCGTAGGCCAGGCCCAGCCAGGCGCTGCCGCTGATCAGGCTGGCGTAGAGCACGGCGATGCCCACGGGCAGCAGCAGGCTGTAGAGCATGACGGTGCGCCAGGCGCCGATGCGGTCGACGATGAGGCCGGCCAGGACGCAACCGATGTTCAGGAACACGATGCCCAGGCTGCTCAGGGCGAAGGTGTGGCTGGGGGTCATGCCGAAGCTTTTCTGCATCACGGTCGGGGTGATGACCACGAACACCACCACGGCAGAAGTCAGCACGCAGGTCAGGAGGGCGGCGGGCAGCAAGGCCTGGCGGTGGTCGCGCAGGACCGTGCGCAACGGCAGCTCCGCAGCGCCTTCGCGATTGGCTTGCAGGGCCATGAAGATCGGCGTTTCGCTCAGCCAACGGCGCAGCCAGACGCCGATCACGCCGAAGACGCCCCCCAGCAGGAACGGCAGGCGCCAGGCGTAATCGAGAATCTCTGCCGGTGTGTAGATCCGCGCCAGCGCCGTTGCGGTCAGGGCCCCCAGCAAGTAGCCGAAGGTCAGGCCGGCCTGGAGGAAACCTAGGGCATAGCCGCGATGATGCAGCGGCGCATGTTCGGCCACGAACACCCAGGCGCTGGGCACCTCGCCGCCCACCGCCGCCCCCTGGAGGATACGCAGCGCCAGCAACAGCAACGGTGCGAAATAACCGATTTGCGCGTAGGTCGGCATCACGCCGATGAGCAGGCACGGCAAGGCCATCATCAGGATGCTCAGGCTGAACACGCGCTTGCGCCCCAGGCGATCGGCGAAGTGCGCCATGAGAATGCCGCCCAGCGGCCGGGCCAGGTAGCCGGTGGCGAAAATCCCGAAGCTTTGCAGCAAGCGCAGCCAGTCGGGCATTTCCGGCGGGAAGAACAACTGGCTGAGGGTCAGGGCGAAGAAGACGAAGATGATGAAATCGTAGATCTCCAGCGCGCCTCCCAAGGCAGCCAGGCCCAGGGTCTTGTAATCGGATCGGCTGAATCGGTCACCGGGTTGAACAGGGGTGGCAGTCATAGGCAGATTTGAACGATAGGTTGAAAGAGGGCGACGGCTCAGTCGTCGCGATCAGTGTCCACCGGTTGGACCGGTGATTGGCCTGGCTCGGCGTCTTCGGCCTCGTCGGCAGGCAGGAAATCCTTGCGGCTCTGGGCGATGGCCCGGCGCATCTCGTCGCCCTTGGTGGGGCAGTTCAGGAGGCGGGCGATGCCGTCGGTTTTTTGCGTCATCGCCATCCTCCGGCATGAGTGAACAGGGGCTCGATAGTGCTCGCTTTTGGCGCGTGATGCCAATGTTGCGTCGGGGTGTCAGCGCGACTGTGGGGGGCTGCTTCGCAGCCCAGCGGGAGCAAGCTCCCTCGCCACGGTTTTTTTGTGTTGTTCGGGTCAGCGATGGTAGCGGCGCACGACGCTGCTGTTGCGCAGGACGTGGCCTTTGATTTTTTCCATCAGTTGGGCCCGTGTGAGGCCGGCGGGCAGGGCTTCCGGCGGCAGGTCCAGGGCGAAGAGCTGGATCAGGTAATGGTGAGCGCTGTCGCCGATGGGCGGGCAAGGGCCGATGTAGCCGTGGGTGTCCTTGCTGTTGATACCGCTCATGCCTTCCAAGGAGGACTTGGTACCGGCGCCCGCCGGAATCTGCCGCGTGGTGGCCTTGATGCCGTAGTGGATCCAGTGGTCGACACCCTGGCCCCGCTGGCCGTCCGGGTCCAACATGACGATGGCGTAGCTGAGGGTGCCCGGTGGGCCGGCGTTCCAGCTCAAGGCCGGAGAAATGTTCTTGCCACCACAGGTGTTGGCGTCACTGGCCGCTGCCGCCGTGAAGAGGCGGTCGTCCGACACGCCGGGAATGCTGAGGGTAAAACGCTCCTCGGCTTGGACAGCCCCTTGTGCGCACAGCACCAGGGCGACGGCCGCCAGCCAAGGGGAAAGAGAGTTCAATCGGGTCATACCGGGGGCACCTTGTGCGTGTCTGGCCATGGACGGCTTGCGAACTATAGCCGCAGCTTCGCCAAGGTTGCAGTGACAATTATGCTGAACCTCGCTCCGGCCCTGCGACTCCAAAAGGAAATGCCTGCCGGAGAATGACCATGTCTCTGCATCAAGTCGCCCGTTTCGCCGATGTTCGCGAAGACCGCGGCCTCGAAGTCAAAATCGACGACACGTCCATCCTGCTGTTGCGCTCCGGTGATCAAGTGCGCGCCTTCCAAGGCAAATGCCCGCATGCCGGCGCACCACTGGCCAAGGGCGCGGTATGCCATGGCCGGCTGATTTGCCCGTGGCACAAGGCGGCGTTCCGGGCTGAAGACGGCGCCCTGTGCGAACCGCCGGCCCTCGACAGCCTGGCGCGCTATCACGTCGAGGTCCGGGACGGTGACGTCTGGGTCGACGATCAACCACTGCCATCCGATAAAGTGCCGCCTGCCGATGATACGCGCACGTTTGTCATCATCGGCGCCGGTGCGGCCGGCACGGCTTGCGCGGCGGCGTTGCGCGAGAAGGGTTTTGGCGGACGAATCCTGATGATCGACCGCGAAGCCGAAGCCGGCTACGACCGTACGGTGCTGAGCAAGTATGTGTTGGCCGGCGACATGGCGGTCAACGAGACGGCGCCGCTGCGCGATGAAACTTATTTCACCCAGCAACGCATCGAAAGGCTCCACGGCGAGGTCACCCATTTGGACCCCGACGCTCGGCACATCCAACTCGCCGACGGCCGGCGCCTGGACTACGACGCCGCGCTCATCGCCACTGGCGGAGTCCCCAAGGTGCCCGCGTTGCCCGGTATCGATTTGCCGCAAGTCTTCGTGCTGCGTTCGATTGCCCACGCGCGGCAGATTCTCGACACGGTCCGGCCAGGGCAACGGGCGGTGATCATTGGCGACAGTTTCATCGCCATGGAGGTCGCCTCGTCCCTGCGCAAGCGCGAGCTGAACGTTACGGTCCTGGCCCGGCATCCGGTGCCGTTCGCCGCACAGCTGGGTGAAAGCGTCGGCCAGGCCATCCTGGCCAGACACCAGGTCAATGGCGTGGTGTACCGCACCGACAGCGAAGCGGCGCAGATCGAGGGGGCGGGCAAGGTCGAAGCCGTGGTACTGGAAAACGGCCAGCGCGTTGCCGCGGACCTGGTGATCATCGGCATCGGCGTGCGCCCAGCCACCGAACCTTTCGCCGGGTTGCCACGGGAGCAAGACCAGTCACTGTCCGTTGACGCAGGCATGCGAGTGACCGATGGCTTATGGGCCGTCGGTGATATCGCGACCTTCCCCCTGAACGGCGCGCCTGCGCGCATCGAGCATTGGCGCCTGGCCCAGCAACAGGCCCGCATCGCCGCGGCGAACATGCTCGGCGGCGACGAGCACTATCTGGACGTGCCGTTTTTCTGGACCTATCACTTCGGCAAACGCTACGACTACCTCGGCCACGCCGAGCACTGGGACGAAGTGGAATTCAAGGGCACGCCAGAACATCCGCCCTTTATTGCCCTGCTGGGCAAGAACGGCCTGGTTGCCGCCGCAGTGGCCTGTGATGAAGGCCGGGCCATGGCGGCGTTGGCCCAGCGCATGAAACAACCGTTGCCGGTGGACGAGGCATGGCGGCTGATCCGGGATTTTTCGTCCTAGCCCCAAATCCCCTGTGGGAGCGAGCCTGCTCGCGATGGCGGTGGGTCAGTCGACTTCAATAGGGCTGACACGACGCCATCGCGAGCAAGCTCGCTCCCACAGTTTTGTTCTGGGTTGACCAAAATATCCGCCACAACCCCAATCCCCCTGTGGGAGCGAGCTTGCTCGCGATGGAATCAATGCACGGACTGATCCGCTGACAAGTGGATAACCCGTGGCCGCTCCAGTGGCGCCAGGGGCGGTGGCTGCAAGTCGGGGCTGAGCAAGTGGAAATGCGGCACGACGTGGCTGATGTCGCCGTCCTGGTTGTTGTGGATGATCTTGGAGCCTGGCTGGCGCAGCGTGTCCAGGCGCTCGTCGGTCAACTTGAAACTGGCGCTCAAACCCTGGTCATTCACGACCGGGGCCGGCGACCGGCGCTGGGCGAAGCTGCGGCTCTTGCGCTGTTGGTAACGCGCCCAGGTAATCAACAGCAGCGCGTTGACCAAGGCGATCCAACCATAGACCTGCAAAGTCCCCAAGGTATCGAACAGCGACCCTCCCAGACGCGGGCCGGCCTGGCTATCGAACAGCGGCCATAGCCCGTTGACCAGCAGGTACAACAGCCCCACCCACGCCAGCACGGTGAAAAACGCATCGATGACCACCAGAAAAGGTCGTTGTCGGGTCCTGATAATTTTCATCGGATCACTTCCTCTTCCTGATCATCGAACGGTTTGATACCGCGATCCGGACTGATCCAGCGCGCACGCTTCTGATGCTGCCCGAACAGCACTTTTGGAAAACTCACCAGGGTGGTGAAAAGGCTGATCAGCCAGAACACCAACGGGTACCAGACCACCCAGAACATGATGTGCCACAGGCCTTTTTCGTAACGCCGATCAATCAGGATGCTCACCGCGAATTGCAGCAGGCACACCACCGCCAGCAACAACCCGGTGAAGGCTGGCGGCATGAGGTGATCGACCGCGATGGCCGCTGGCATTTCGACGAATTTGCCGGCGCCCCAGAAAATCACCGACAGCAGGAACGTGAACGCCCAACCGGTGGACAGGCAATATTCGAACAACAGCGGCCACAGGTAGCGGTGACGGTACTGCCAGATACCACGGATGTTCTTGAACAACACCTCGGCGCCACCCTGGGCCCAACGTAGCCGTTGCCGCCACAGGCCACGCAGGGTTTCGGGCATGAGGATCCAGCACAGCGCGCGCGGCTCGTAGAAAATGCTCCAGTGATCCAGTTGCAGCTTCCAACTGATGTCGATGTCTTCGGTGATCATGTCCGGGCTCCAATAGCCAACCCGGTGCAGGGCGGTGCGCCGGAACGCGACGATCACGCCGGACACGGTGAAGATCCGCCCAAAGACTCGCTGGGTGCGCTTGATCAGGCCGATGATCGAGGAGAACTCGCCCACCTGGACCCGGCCTATCAGAGTCGAGCGGGTGCGGATCCGCGGATTGCCGGTCACCGCGCCGAGGCGGGCATTGTCCAGCATCGGCGCCACCAGGTAGGCACAGGTGTTCGGCGCCAGCAGCGCGTCACCGTCGATGCACACCAGGTATTCGCTGCGCGCCGCTATGGCGCCCATGCGCAGGGCCACGGCCTTGCCCTGGTTTTCCGCCAGGTGCAACACGCGCAAGCGTGGGTCTTCAGCCGCCAGCTGATCGAGCATCTGCGCGGTGTTGTCCTTCGAGCCGTCGTTGATGGCGATGACTTCGATGTTCGGGTAATGCTGGCCCAGCGCCGCGTGGATGGTGTCGGCGACGTTATCGCCCTCGTTGAAGCATGGGATCAGGATACTGATCAACGGCTCGCCGGCCAGGGGCGGTGGCAAGGTGTCGTCCTTCCACGGCCAGTGACGCTCCCAGTGCAGCCAGAAATACAGGCCACCGGCGATCCACAGCCCGGACATGAACAGTGGGTAAAAGAACACGAAGTCCATCAGGAATTGCCCGGTGACCAGGAAGATCAGGCCCAGGGGCACCCCAAGGACGATCGCCAGCACCAGCAGGGCGAGCAGTCTGTCGAGCATGTCAAGGATTCCACTTGTTGGAGAGCGCCGGCCGCACGATTTTCACCGCGGGCTGGTCTTCGATGAAGTTGTCCGGGTAGTAGCCGAAACTGGTCACGCCTTTGCGCTTGAGGCGCCCCATCCAGTCGGCCAGTTGTTCGCCGTCGATGTCGCTGACCGGCTTGCTGTGCCAGTCCCGGGCCTGCAATTCGAACACCGTGCGCTTGAGCGCGCCGGGGCGTGCCTTGACGGTGTCCACCAGGCGCTCGAGCCAGGGGCCGGACTGTTCGCGGGTCTGCTTTTCCATCAACGGCATGGCCATCGGTGCCGTCCAGTCGTAGGCGCCGAGGAAGTCGTCAAGGTTCTGGGCGAACCAGGCTTCGCTGTCAGGATTGAGCATCGGTTCGGCAAAGATATTGCGCGCGGTGCGCACCTGCGGGCCACGAATCGCCCGGACCTTGGCGGTCAGCTCATGGGTGAAGTCGATCAGGTAGCGGCTCTTGAAGCGCGTCCAGCGTTGCATCGCTGCAGGATCGGCCCGCAGGGCGGCAATGGACGTCGGCAGGCCGTTGGCGGCATAGACCTTCAGGGCTGCGGGGCTGGCATCCTCGAAGTCGGAGAACACCGCGTCGTCATGGTACAAAACGCCGTCCACCGAGCTCATCCGCGCCAGGTCTTCGTAGAGCTCGCCGATGACCTTGCGCACGTTCGGGTCGAACGGCGACAAACGCGCGTACTGGTCCGGGGCAACGCCGGTCTTGCCGGTTTCCGGATCCCAGCGCTGTACCCGCGGCAGCTTCGCGTCCAGGGCAAAACTGAGCACCGGCATCCAGGCATAGACCTTGGCGTTGGCCCGGGTGCGCAACTGCCATGCAACCCGGTCGAACAGGTCGGCGCGTACCGGCAGGTGACGGTTGGGGAAGTACAACGAATGCACGAGGCCGTCGCCTTTCGGGTCGGCGAAGGCCTGCAGGAACACGGTGTTGGCGCCCAGGTCGTAGATGCGCTGGACCAACTGGCCGACATTGGCCTCCTGCTGCACCGGGTCCGGATCGTAGACGTAATCCAGGTCTACATGCACCACGCGCATCGGGTCAATCGTCTGCACCGACACGATGCTTTCGGCGAAATGGGCGCCATCCGGATCGGACGCCACCAGGAAGCGTGGGCCGCTCATCAAGTTATCCAGGCTGTCGAGGCCGTCTTCCAGGGTCAGGGCCATCTGATAGCCCTCGCTGCCAATCACTTGCAACGCCGTGCCGTCGGCTTCCCCGTATGGCCAGACCCAGACGCGCGGGCTGTAGCCGGTGACCTTGCGAATTTTCTCGGAAATGGCCGCCACGTCCTTGCGCAGGCGAGCCTGGAAATCGGCTTCGGTTTCATAGCGACCGGTGGCGGGATCGTAGCGCCGGGTGGTCGCCGCCGGTTGCTGGTTGCCTTGTGGGTTAGCGAGGATACCCTTGTGATTGGCATCGGTGTGGGCGGCAATTTCCACCAGGCCCGATTTCGACACCTCACGAATCTGCTCCCAGGTCAGGAACTCGGCACGCTTGCGCGGTACCCCAGCGAAATCCACCGTTTGGTTCAGTGGCGTATCCACCCAACTGCCGACCGGGGCGAGGATCGCCGGCCAGTTATAGGCGCGCAGGATGGGCATGACGCGGGTGTAGAAGCTCGAGTAGCCGTCGTCGAAACTCAGCAGCACCGCACGCGGCGGCAGTTCCGGGCCGCCGTTGCGGGCGGTGATGATCTGATCCACCGTGACCGGCTGGTAATTGTTTTCCCGCAGCCACGCCAGTTGCTCGATCAAGCGTTCGGTGCGCACGGCCACCAGCGCTTGGTCCGGGTCACGGTCGTCGACATCGTGGTAGGCGATGCCGAGCACATGGTTCTTTGGCCACGGGGCGTCATTGGCCGCCAGCGGGCGCTGCGAAGGCGGCGTAAACGCCGGGGCTTGCTGGGCACAAGCGCTGATCAGCAAGGCCCCCAGCAGAAGGATGAATCGCGAAATGACAGGCATCTTCAAACTCTTCTAGAAGCGATAGGTGAGGTCGACAAGCAGGCGCAGATCGCTTTCGCGATCACCGTCGTAGGGGCGGTTGAGCCAGCTCAGCGCGGCGCCAGCCTCCAGCACATCGTTCCAGATGAAACGCTGGCCGTAGCTGAGCAATCCCATGGCCGCGGTGTTGTAGTCGCGCTGGCTGTAGGTACCGGCACCGACCTGGAACTGCTGGCTCCACGTGGTTTCATAGCGGCGGTGCAACACGTGATTGACGCTCACGGTCGGCATGACGCTGAAGTCCGCTTTCGGATTGAAATAAGGCACTTCGTTGGAACCGCTGTTGCGGCTGGCCCCCACTTCCAGGCCCAGCTCCACCTGCACACGCGGTGTGCTGTAGATGCCTTCGCGACCGGTCAGCTGGGTTTCGAGGCGGTTGTTGCCATCGCTGAAATGGGACGGGCTGAGCGCCAGTCGCCACTCGCGGCTTTCATTGGCCCGCCAGCGTACGAAACCGCTACCGCCGTTGGCGCGAATGCCGCTGTTGAGCGCCCGCAACGGGGTATTGGCCGAGAGATAATCCAGGCTGGCGCCGTACTGCCAGTGATCGTCGATGTCCCGGGCCACGGCCAGGCGCGCGCCCTGCTTGTCGCCGGAGCCATAGGAATGATTGGAGACCTCGGCCTCCAACGTCATGTCCCGGGTGCGACGCTCGACGCCCAGGCGCTGCCAGCGGTGGTGGCCGGTGCCTTCCTCGAAATCACCGGTGGCGTAGCCGGCACCGCCGAACAGCCGCCAGTCTTCATCAATGGGCGGGCTGTAGAGCAGCGTCTCGATACCAAAGTCCCGGCTGCCAGTGACGGCACCGGCGTCACCATTGCCACCGCCATAGCTCTTGCCGGTATAGGCCTCGATACGCAGTTCGGCCATGTCATGTACGTCGCGCTGGCGTTGCAGGCGTTTGACATGGGCGTTTTCCGGATAGCGGGCGACGACGTCGTCGGTCAGTGCATCCATCTGCCGCCATTCCTGCAAATCCATGGCTGCGCGGCCCTGGGCGATTTCCAAGTCACGGTTGCGCGGGATCGTCGCCTCGACCTCCTTGAGCAGGTTTTCCGAACGACGCGGCCAGTCACGGGCCTGGTACAGATCGGCCTGGGCCAGGCGCATGCCGGTGTTGCCGGGGCCTTGGTTGACCAGGGTGTCCAGGCGCGCTTCGGCAGAAGGCAGGTCGGCGCCATAGGTACCGGCCTGGGCGGCGAGTTGCTGGGCGTCCATCCACGCATCGTTGGGGTTGCCGATCGGCAGGCCCTTGAGTTCGATGCGCGGGCGCTGGGTTTTCGCCATGTCTTCGGCCAGGGCGCGGGCCTCTTCGGATTTTTCACTTTCCAGCAACGCGTAGTAGAGCGCGGTGCTGTCCTCGAAGCGTTCCGCAGGATCGGCATCCGGCGCCGCCAGTACCCGGCGGTACAGCTCGACGGCGATTTCCGGCTCCCGCTGCTCCAGGTAGGAAGAAGCCACCCAACGCAGGGCATAGGTGGGAATGCTCACGCCCTCGGCGATCAGCTTCTGGTATTCGGCAATCACTTCAGCCCGACGGGCGCGGGCGTTGAGGGCGCCCATGCGATCGATGCGCCAACGGAGTACGTCGTCTTGGGCCTCTGCCACGGGGGTCCAGGTGGCGAGCAACTTATCGTAGTCGGCCAGGGCGCGGTCGGCAATGACGAAACGCTCCTGTTCGCTGCGGCTGGCCATGTCTGCCAGGCGCACCCGTTCGGCGGCTACGTCACCCTCCAGGCGGCGCTGCACGCCACGCTCGATCAGCCCCGGCTGCAGACGCGCCAGGC
This sequence comes from Pseudomonas brassicacearum, assembly GCF_918698105.1. GTDB lineage: Bacteria > Pseudomonadota > Gammaproteobacteria > Pseudomonadales > Pseudomonadaceae > Aquipseudomonas > Aquipseudomonas brassicacearum_F. Next base: position 56,318 of record NZ_CAKKMI010000040.1, read on the forward strand.
GCAGCGCCGGCTCAGGCAACCGCGCGCGTTGCAGGGCGTAGATGTATTCGCGCGCGATCTCTGGGTGGTTGCCGGCGCGGGTGAAGGCCTGGTCGTATTCGAATAGCGCTTCGTGGGGGTTGTTGGCGCGGGTCAGGGCATAACCCAGTGCCAGTCGACGCAGCGGATCTGTCGGTTTGGCAGCGACCATGGCCTTGGCGCGAGTGACGGCTTCGTCGGGCTGGCCTGCATCGGCCTGGGTTAAGGCCAGGCCGAGTTGCAGGTCGGGGTTCTGAGGATCGATCAGCAGGGCCTGGCGGTACAGCTCTTCCGCCGAATCCCAACGCTTGAGGTTTCGATAGGCGCGAGCCGTAGCGGTCAGCGCCTGGACAGGCAGCACTCGATGGCGGCCCTGGGTTTCATAGACCGTCACCACCTCGGCGTCGAGCCCGGCCCAACTGGCAATCTGCAAGTGGTCGCTGATCTGCGCAGCGCTGGCCTGGCCGGTCGGCACCTGGCGCAACGCGGTCAGCGCAGGCGTGTAATGGCCGGCACGGGCGTCGAGCACCATCTGGTCATAGGCGGTATCGGCAATCGCCAGCAACGGCCAGCACAATTGGCTGCACAGCGCGACGCGAAACAACGGGCGTAAACCACGTTGCATAAAAGGACCCACAGTACGCGGCATTCGTCAGCATCCTTACATGGCCAGCCGGGTCGCAGTGCCCCCTTGCCCATCAAACAGGAAGCCGGATCAAAGGAATCCAGCCAAGCTCTAATGGGCCTAGTCTTGCACTCTCAGGCGGGTCATCTTCTGGAACGCCACAATTCTTCAGAATCGCTACAGATTTCGGCGCAGGGCTGATCGCTAGGCGTAAAAAAACCCGGCCCATGCGTCATGCACGGGCCGGGTTTGGGGTGTTGCTCGAACGCGTTACTGGATGGCGACGCCACCACCCAGCTTGCTCATCACGAATGCCGTGAATTGCTCGACGGTCATTTTCTGGCCGTTGAAGTCGACCTGATTGTTGGCGTAGTGCAGCTTGGTGACGACATCGTTGCCCTCAAGGGTCGCCAGTTGAGTACCGACGGCCATGGCGCTGAACATATCGCTGGTGGCGGTGGCCTGATCGGCGATCAGCTTGGCATCGGTCTGGCCTTCCATCTGTGCCTGCACAGTCATCAGGTCCACCAGCATCGGCTTGGAAACCTTGAGGTTGAAATCCAGCAGGGCGAGCAACTGACGGCCCAACTCATCCGGTGGCAGGTCCATGGACTGCGGCTTGGCCAGATCAACGATCAGGCTGGCACGGCTTTCACCGTTGGCGGTGTTGAACGACAGATTTTCCAACGCCACTTGCGGGGCGCCGGCCAGGAGTTTCTCCAGGTCGGCCTTGACCTGCGCTTCTTCAGCTTCGGTCAGGCTCAGCTCTGGCGCCGGCTCGCCGGCTGCTGCGGCCTCGGCAGCCGCTTTTTCGTAAGGTTGCAGCTTGGTCTGGTAAATCTGCATCAGCGACATGGTGGCCGGGATGTCCAGGTTCTTCAGGCTGACTGCCATCTGCGCCGAACCAATGCTCTTATCGTTGAACGACAACTCACCGATCTTGTAATCGGCACGCCCCGACGCGCTGGTGCCGCTCTCGGTGCTGCTGTTCTTCATCTCGAAATTCTTCAGGCCCAGCACCGACTTCGGCTCACCAAAGGTGGCCTTGGTGTTGCTCAGCAGCAGGGTGTTGTCACCCATGTAGTAACCGTAGGAGCTTTTGCTCAGGTTACTGGCCAATGTCAGGCCGTTCAGCTCAACCTGCACCGGAGTCTGGTCTTCGGCAACGGTGGTCAGCTTGAAGCTGTCCATGTAGCCGTCGGCCTTGACCTTCTGTCCCTGGGCGCTTGCAGCCAGGTCGATCTTAAGACCGGAGAAGGTGAGCTGGGATTGCTCATCCAGCTTGGTATCCACGGGCAGCAGCTCGTAGGTGCCATTGATGGATTGGTCGTAACCCAGGTTGACCACACCTTTGAGCGGCGATTGGTCCTTGGTGGCGGCGAACCACTTGTCGGTCAGCGGATTGCGTTCAAGGGCGGTGTGACTGGTGGCCATGACCGGCAGCCATTTGAGCGTTATCAAGCGCGAAAATGGCAGTGGGCCGTGTTCGATCTGGTCGACGAAGAGCAGCTCAACCGGCTCGCCACCGAAGATCTCGCCCTCGCCCTTGAGGCGGTAGTGTGCCGTGCTGCTGAACGTGCCACGATCCATGGAAACCAGCTCCAGGGTGGCCGTGCTGTTAGACCCGGCCAAGGCTGTCTGCATCTGCTTGTTGCTGTCGGCAATAGCGTTCGTCAACACGCCTTCGAGTTTGGTCCCGGTGTACCAGGCGCCGCCCGCGCTGACAGCACCGACAGCCACAACGATTCCCAGAAGTATGCTTGCTGATTTATTCATGAGTGACCCGATCGATATCCATGGTTGAACAAAGCCGTCGTCTTCCCTGACCCGCAAAGGGTGTGGCTCGACGCCGTAAAAGAGGAGGGGAGATTACCATCAGGCACCCCTGCGGGCCCAATGTTTAAAGGGGTAAAAACGTTTTCTTGCGAGGTGGTCTACGAATATTGAACTTCGATCTCGTCAAGCTGATGGTCGAACGTCTTGAGGCGGGCCGTCCAGGTGTACACCAGCACTTCGAAATCGCGATTGATCACTGCCGCGCCCGATGATGAGTCTGCGCGTGAATCGCAGAAGTCCAGTTGATAGCGCTCACGGGCCATGGCATTAGCCACGTCACACAATTCTCGGGCGTTGTTGAGCCAATGCCAGCCGTCCTGGGTGACTTGCTTGTCCAAGGCAGCACATTGGGTTTTCAGGGCTTCCAGGCTCTTTTCCAGCGGGGTACCGGTGAGTTCTCCCATGACTTCCTGGAACGTGCGCCCAGGCTGCCAATAGCTGCCCCAGAAATAACGGTCAAACACCGTTTCGACGCGGCGCAGCGCAACCTTGGTGTCCCAAATCAAGACCAGGGTCTTGCCTTGCTCAAGGTGTTTTTTCTTGATGCGTTGGCCCTGAAGCGAGGCCCAGGCCACGATTGCGATGGATATCACGCCAATCAACGCTGCCGCGCTATCGAGGAACAACAGCGCCTTGTCGATTTGATGAGTGAGCATGACGCCATAGAAATAAGTGGCCGAAAGCAGCAGCAATGCCGCGGTGGCGCACCAAAAGCCGGGAGCATAAGGGTTTTTCATTATTGGAATCCCCATGACCAGTGACGTCGTGGGTCCTCTTGATCGCTTGATCGTCAGAGCCCGACTATCACAGCATAGCAACGGCGTTGGGGGTTTGCCGGGGCATCAGGGGCTCGATCCGATTACCGGCCCAAAACGACAAAACCCCTGGCTGCTGATGCAGACAGGGGTTCTGGGAATTCAATCTTGACGATGACCTACTCTCACATGGGGAAACCCCACACTACCATCGGCGATGCATCGTTTCACTGCTGAGTTCGGGATGGGATCAGGTGGTTCCAATGCTCTATGGTCGTCAAGAAATTCTGTGACCGACCCGTTCAACAGCAACGTGTCGGTAAAATTGATGACTTCTACTAAAAACAAAACCCCTACCTGCGTCAGCAGATAGGGGTTTCGGAATTTAATCTTGACGATGACCTACTCTCACATGGGGAAACCCCACACTACCATCGGCGATGCATCGTTTCACTGCTGAGTTCGGGATGGGATCAGGTGGTTCCAATG
>NZ_CAKKMI010000041.1:0-56998 GCF_918698105.1 Pseudomonas brassicacearum
ACCTGAAGCTGTTGGGGCCTGCGCAGCAGGCCCCAACAGCTTCAGGTAGACCGAGTTGTCCGGTTTGGCGACTGCTGCGCAGCCGAGCGGGAGCAAGCTCCCTCGCCACAGGGGGTAGTTTGAACTTGGCGGCATGGCGCTCAGGCAGAAGACGTTGCCTTGCCCTCTTTTGGTGCCTGCCCGAAATGGCTAGACTGCGCGCCTTCTCGTAAGGACCGCCATCATGTTGCTGATGCTCTATCTGATCGCCATCACCGCTGAAGCCATGACTGGCGCCTTGTCTGCCGGGCGTCGGGGCATGGACTGGTTCGGCGTGGTGCTGATCGCCTGTGTCACGGCGCTGGGTGGCGGTTCGGTGCGCGACGTGCTGCTCGGGCATTACCCGCTTACGTGGGTCAAGCACCCCGAATACCTGGTGCTGACCACCGCAGCGGCGATGCTGACGGTGTTCCTGGCGCGCTGGATGCGGCATTTGCGCTCGTTGTTCCTGGTGCTCGATGCCGCGGGGCTGGTGGCGTTCACCCTGATCGGCTGCATGACGGCCCTGGAAATGGGCCATGGCATGTTGGTGGCGTCGGTCAGCGGGGTGATCACTGGGGTGTTCGGCGGTATTCTGCGGGACATTTTCTGCAACGATATTCCGCTGATCTTCCGTCGCGAGCTCTACGCCAGCGTTTCGTTTGCCGCGGCGTGGTGTTACCTGCTGTGCGTCTTCCTGCAACTGCCGAGCGAACAGGCGATCCTTATCACGTTGTTCGGCGGTTTTCTGTTGCGGCTCCTGGCGATTCGTTTTCACTGGGAAATGCCGAAGTTCGTCTACAACGACGAGGTTTGACGCTCGGCATGTTGCCGCAACGCCCATTCCACGTGCTCGCGCACCAGCTCCGACGGGTAGTCGCGCCGCGCCTGCAGCGCTTGCAGCACGGGAATCGTTGACGGCGCATTACCCAGGCCCACCGCCAGGTTGCGCAGCCAGCGCTCGTAACCGGCACGGCGCAGGGGCGAGCCTTCGGTGCTGCTGAGAAATTTGTCCTCGTCCCACATGAACAGCTCAGCCAGCCCGGCATTGTCCAGGTTGTGCCGTGGCTTGAAGTCGCTTTCCCCGGACGGCCGGGCGAAGCGGTTCCATGGGCAGACGATCTGGCAGTCGTCGCAGCCGAACACCCGGTTGCCGATCAATGGCCGCAGCTCTTCGGGGATGGCGCTTTTCAGCTCGATGGTCAGGTAGGAAATGCAGCGGCGGGCATCGAGCACGTAGGGCCCGACGAAGGCATTTGTAGGACAGATGTCCAGGCACGCGGTGCATTTTCCGCAATGTTCGCTGGCATGGGGCGGGTCCACCGGCAGCGGCAGGTCGACAAACAGCTCGCTCAAGAAGAAATAGCTGCCGGCCTTGCGGTTCAACACCAGGGTGTTTTTACCGATCCAGCCCAGGCCGGCCTGTTCGGCGATGGCTTTTTCCAGGACCGGCGCGCTGTCGACGAAGGCGCGATAACCAAAGGGACCGATCACCGCCTGAATTTTTTCTGCCAGTTGCTGCACACGTTTACGGATCAATTTGTGGTAATCGCGGCCCAATGCATAACGCGAGACGTAGGCTTTCTCCGGTTGGCCGAGCATCTGCGCCATGTGCGTGTCGCCCGACAGGTAGTCCATGCGCAGGGAAACCACCCGTAGCGTACCCGGCACCAGTTCCTCGGGGTGCGAGCGTTTGCTGCCGTGGGCGCCCATATAGTCCATTTCGCCGTGGTAGCCGGCATCGAGCCAGCGTTGCAGGTGCTGTTCATGCTCGGCAAGGTCCAGGCCGCTGATGCCGACTTGCTGGAAGCCCAGCTCGCGGCCCCACTCCTTGATGGATTGGGCGAGGGCGGGGAGGTCTGTGGGAATGGCAGGCATGAGGCGAGAGAAACCAGAGCTGAGATGCGTATAATTCTGCCAGACATCGGAGCCCGAAGACGCATGCCGCACACTAAAGATGATTTTCCCGACGCGCTGTACAGCGCCGCGCAGGTCCGGGCCCTCGACGCACAACTGATTGCGGCCGGCACCGCCGGTTTCGAATTGATGCAGCGCGCCGCCCGCGCCACCTGGCGGGCGATCGTCCGGCGCTGGCCTGACGCCCGCGAGCTGACGGTGCTGGCCGGGCATGGCAACAACGCTGGCGATGGCTACCTGGTCGCGACCCTGGCCCGGCGCGCCGGCTGGACGGTGCGGGTGCTGACGGTGGGCGAACCCCGGCGCTTGCAGGGCGACGCCGCCAATGCCCACGCCGAGGCGGTGGCGGTGGGCGTGCCGATGGAACCGTGGTCGGATGAGGCAGAGTTGCGCGGCGTGTTGCTGGATGCGCTGCTCGGCACGGGCCTGAGTGGTGAAGTGCGCGAGCCTTATGTGCGGGCGATCGATACGATCAATGTCAGCGGCCTGCCGGTCGCGGCGGTGGATATCCCCTCGGGGTTGTGCGCCGACACCGGTCGGGTGCTGGGCACCGCGGTGGTGGCCGACCTGACCGTGACCTTTATTGGCTTGAAGCTGGGCCTGTTTACCGGCGAAGCGGCGGATCGGGTCGGTGAGCTGGTGTTCAACGATCTGCACGCCGATCCAGATATTGTTGACGCGGCACCGGCCAGTGCCCGATTGCTCTCACTCCATAATCTGCCGCGTCTGACGCCTCGCGCCGCCACGTCCCACAAAGGCAAGTTCGGTCACGTGCTGTTGATCGGTGGCGACCGGGGCTTTGGCGGTGCTATCCAGATGAGCGCTGAAAGCGCCCTGCGCTGCGGTGCGGGGATGGTTTCGATGGCGACCCGCAGCGAGCACGTATCCGCTGCGCTGACGCGTTTGCCGGAAGTGATGGTGCAAGGCACCCATTCGGCGAACCAATTGATGGGCTTGCTCCAGCAGGCCAGCGTGCTGGTGGTCGGGCCGGGCCTGGGCCAGGCCGCGTGGGGGCGCAGCCTGTTGTCGGCGGCGGCCAATGCGCCGCTGCCGCAAGTGTGGGATGCCGATGCGCTGAACCTGCTGAGCAGCGGCGAGGTTCGCCTGCCTGAGCAGTGTGTCATCACCCCGCACCCGGGCGAGGCGGCGCGGTTGTTGGCGTTATCCACTGCCCAGGTGCAGGCCGATCGCCCAGCGGCAGCCCATGCATTGAGCCAGAAATACACCGCCACGGTGATCCTCAAGGGCGCCGGCAGCCTGATTGCCAGCCCGGACGGTCGCCTGGCGGTTTGCAGCCAGGGCCATCCGGCCATGGCCACGGCAGGTCTGGGGGATGTGCTGGCCGGCGTGGTCGGCGCCTTGCTCGCCCAGGGCATGGCGGGGTTCGAGGCCGCGTGCCTGGCGGTCTGGCTGCATGCCAACGCCGGCGCCCAGGCCGGTCGGTCGGGGCGGGGGGTGGCGGCCACCGATCTGATTCCGGCCATTCGTCAGTTGTTGGAGGAGCATTCACCGTGTCTGAAGTAACCCTGTACGTGGCGGACGAACAAGCCATGACCCAATTTGGCGCCCGCATCGCGCAGATCACCGCCGGCCACGGCCTGATTTTTCTCGAAGGCGACCTCGGCGCGGGGAAAACCACCCTGTCCCGTGGCATCATTCGCGGCCTTGGGCACGTTGGCTCCGTCAAGAGCCCGACGTTCACCCTGGTCGAGCCCTACGAGATCGGCGACATTCGCGCCTTCCATTTCGACTTGTATCGACTGGTGGATCCTGAAGAACTGGAGTTCCTCGGCATCCGCGATTATTTCGAAGATGACGCGTTGTGCCTGATCGAATGGCCCCAGAAGGGTGCAGGCTTTTTGCCAAAGCCCGACCTGACCATTACCATTGGCGCGCAGAACGGCGGGCGTTCGCTGAAACTGACGCCGCAAGGCTCGCGTGGCGAGTCGTGGTGTGCCGCTTTGGCATTGGAAAACTAATTGATGATGGGGTTTGGTATGCGCTTTCGCGCGGTGGTTGCTGTCGTAGGACTGTTGCTTACGGCACTGGCCGTCGATGCTGTGGCCGAGACAAAGGTCAACAGCGTTCGCCTTTGGCGGGCGCCGGATAACACACGGCTGGTGTTCGACCTGACGGGCCCGGTGCAGCACAGCGTATTCACCCTGACCGCCCCGGATCGCCTGGTGATCGACATCAACGGTGCGTCCCTGGGCGCGCCATTGAACGTAGCGACCGCCAACACGCCGATTACCGCGATGCGCTCGGCCCAGCGTACGCCGACCGACCTGCGGGTGGTCATCGACCTGAAAAAGGCCGTGACCCCGAAAAGCTTCACCCTGGCCCCCAACGCCCAATACGGCAACCGGCTGGTGGTGGACCTGTTCGACAACCCGGCCGATGCGGCGCCCCCTCCACCGCCGCCGACCAATGTCGCCACGGTACCGGCGGTGCCGGTGACCCCGACCGAACCTGCGCTCAAGCTGCCACCGGCCCCGGCCGGCAAGCGCGACATCATTGTGGTGATCGACGCCGGTCACGGCGGCGAAGACCCAGGCGCCTCGGGCTCGCGCGGGCAGCGGGAAAAAGACGTGGTGCTGTCCATTGCCCGCGAATTGCAGCGCCAGGTCAACGGCATGAAGGGCTTCCGCGCTGAACTGACCCGTACCGGCGACTACTTCATTCCCTTGCGTGGGCGTACCGAAATCGCCCGCAAGAAAGGCGCCGACCTGTTCGTTTCCATCCACGCCGACGCCGCGCCTTCGGCGGCTGCGTTCGGGGCCTCGGTGTTTGCCCTGTCCGACCGCGGTGCCACATCCGAGACCGCCCGTTGGCTGGCCGACAGCGAAAACCGTTCCGACCTGATCGGCGGTGCAGGTAACGTCAGCCTCGACGACAAGGACCGGATGCTCGCCGGTGTATTGCTCGATTTGTCGATGACGGCCTCGTTGACCTCCAGCCTGAACGTCGGCCAGAAAGTCCTGAGCAACATCGGTCGTGTCACGCCGCTGCACAAGCAGCGCGTCGAGCAGGCCGGGTTCATGGTGCTCAAGTCGCCGGATATCCCGTCGATCCTGGTGGAAACCGGCTTCATCTCCAACGCCAACGAAGCGTCCAAGCTGTCGTCTTCCAACCACCAGCAGGCGCTGGCCCGTTCCATCAGCAGCGGCGTGCGGCAGTTCTTCCAGCAAAACCCACCGCCAGGCACCTACATTGCCTGGCTGCGCGACTCCGGCAAGATCGTCCAGGGCCCGCGGGATCATCGGGTCAGCCCCGGCGAAACCCTGGCGATGATCGCCGTGCGCTACCAGGTGTCGCCCGCGACCTTGCGCAGCGCCAACAACCTCAAGAGCGACGAGCTCAAGATCGGCCAGACCTTGACCATTCCGGGCAATGAAGTGGCGGTCCAGCAATGAGCGATGAAGTGATCGGCAGCACCGCCCGCATCGAGCTGCTCAGCCCCCGGCTGGCGAACCAGATCGCCGCCGGTGAAGTGGTCGAGCGCCCGGCGTCGGTCATCAAGGAACTGCTGGAAAACAGCCTTGACTCGGGGGCCAAGCGCATCGACGTGGACGTCGAGCAGGGCGGCGTCAAGCTGCTGCGGGTTCGCGATGACGGTGGCGGTATTTCTTCCGACGACCTGCCGCTGGCCCTGGCGCGTCACGCCACCAGCAAGATCCGCGACCTGGAAGACCTTGAGCGGGTCATGAGCCTGGGGTTTCGGGGCGAGGCGCTGGCGTCCATCAGTTCGGTGTCGCGCCTGACCCTCACCTCCCGCACCCGCGACGCCGAGCAGGCCTGGCAGGTCGAGACCGAGGGCCGGGACATGGCCTCCCGCGTGCAGCCTGCGGCCCATCCGGTGGGCACCTCGGTGGAAGTGCGCGACCTGTTCTTCAACACCCCGGCCCGGCGCAAGTTCCTCAAGGCCGAGAAGACCGAATTCGATCATCTGCAAGAAGTCATCAAGCGCCTGGCCCTGGCGCGTTTTGACGTGGCCTTCCATTTGCGCCACAACGGCAAGACCATCCTCAGCCTGCACGAGGCCCACGATGATGCGGCCCGCGCCCGCCGTGTCGGCGCAGTGTGTGGCGCAGGTTTCCTGGAGCAGGCATTGCCCATCGAGGTGGAGCGCAATGGCCTGCACCTGTGGGGTTGGGTCGGGTTGCCGACCTTTTCCCGCAGCCAGGCGGACTTGCAGTATTTCTACGTGAACGGTCGGGCGGTACGCGACAAGCTGGTGGCCCACGCGGTGCGCCAGGCGTATCGCGACGTGCTGTTCAATGGCCGGCATCCGACCTTCGTGCTGTTTTTCGAAGTCGACCCGGCCGTGGTGGACGTCAACGTGCACCCGACCAAGCATGAGGTGCGTTTCCGTGACGGCCGCATGGTCCACGATTTCCTCTACGGCACCTTGCACCGCGCCTTGGGCGATGTGCGCCCGGAAGATCAACTGGCGGCGCCGGCGGCAGTGGGCGCCATGGTCCGGCCAACGGGATTGGACGCTGGCGAATTCGGGCCCCAGGGCGAGATGCGCCTGGCGGCCAACGCACTGCTGGAACAGCCCCAGCCCCAGCCGAGCTACAACACCGCCGGAAGCGGTGCCGGCAGCGGCTATCAGTATCAATACACCCCGCGCCCGCAATCCAACGTACCGGCAGCCGAGGCGCAGGCGGCCTATCGCGAGTTCTTCAAGCCCTTGCCGGAAGCCGGGGCGGCGGCGATGCCCGACGGCCAAGGCGATATCCCGCCGCTGGGCTATGCCCTGGCGCAACTCAAAGGCATTTATATCCTCTCGGAAAATGCCCAGGGCCTGGTCCTGGTGGACATGCACGCCGCCCATGAGCGAATCATGTACGAGCGGCTGAAAATCGCCATGGCCAGCGAAGGCTTGAGCGGCCAGCCACTGTTGGTGCCCGAATCCCTGGCCGTCAGCCAGCGTGAAGCCGATTGCGCCGAAGAGCATGTGGCCTGGTTCCAGCGCCTGGGCTTCGAATTGCAGCGCCTGGGCCCGGAAACCCTGGCGATCCGTCAGATCCCGGCCTTGTTGAAACAGGCCGAGGCCAATCGCCTGGTCAGCGACGTGCTGGCGGACTTGATGGAATACGGCACCAGCGACCGCATCCAGGCGCACCTGAACGAACTGCTGGGCACCATGGCCTGCCACGGCGCGATCCGCGCCAACCGGCGCCTGGCCCTGCCGGAAATGAACGGCCTGCTGCGGGACATGGAAAACACCGAGCGCAGCGGTCAATGCAACCATGGCCGGCCGACCTGGACCCAATTGGGCCTGGACGACCTGGACAAACTGTTCCTGCGCGGTCGTTGATGAGCCAGTTGCCACCCGCGATTTTCCTGATGGGCCCGACCGCCGCCGGCAAGACCGACCTGGCCATCGAATTGACCAAGGTCCTGCCCTGCGAGTTGATCAGCGTCGATTCGGCCCTGGTCTACCGTGGCATGGACATCGGCACTGCCAAGCCGTCGAAAGAACTGCTGGCCGAATTTCCCCATCGCTTGATCGACATCCTCGACCCGGCCGAGGCGTATTCGGCGGCCGATTTCCGCCGTGACGCACTCCAGGCCATGGCCGAGATCACCGCGCGGGGCAAGATTCCGCTGCTGGTGGGCGGCACGATGCTGTATTACAAGGCCTTGGTCGAGGGGCTGGCGGACATGCCGGCAGCCGATCCAGAGGTGCGTGCGCAGATCGAAGAAGAGGCTGCGCGCCTCGGCTGGCAAGCCCTGCACGAGCAATTGGCGATCATCGACCCGGAATCGGCGGCGCGTATTCACCCCAATGACCCGCAGCGGCTCAGTCGGGCCCTTGAGGTTTATCGGGTCAGCGGCCAGAGCATGACGGCCCTGCGCCAGCGACAATCTGCGCAAAGTACTGAAGCAGCCGCTTCGGGACTGCAACAATTGCCCTATACTGTCGCGAATCTGGCCATCGCTCCGGCGAACCGGCAAGTGCTGCATCGGCGAATTGAACAAAGATTCACATTAATGTTGGAACAGGGGTTCATAGACGAGGTCGTAGCCCTGCGTGAGCGAAGTGACCTGCACGCCGGGTTGCCGTCTATACGTGCGGTAGGTTATCGACAAGTCTGGGATTACCTGGACGGCAAGCTGACGTCAGCCGAGATGCAGGAGCGTGGGATCATTGCCACGCGCCAATTGGCGAAACGCCAGTTCACCTGGCTGCGCAGCTGGACTGACCTGCATTGGCTCGACAGTCTCGATTGCGACAATCTGCCACGCGCCTTGAAATACCTCGGGACCATCTCCATATTGAGCTGAGTCCTTGCAATTGCCGTCTATCCTTGGGGGTGTGACGGCCCAAGCCATCTGATTCCGATTTTTATTATTGATCCTTAAAGGAGTGCGGCACATGTCAAAAGGGCATTCGCTACAAGACCCTTACTTGAACACTTTACGTAAAGAGAAAGTTGGGGTGTCCATCTATCTGGTCAACGGGATCAAACTGCAAGGCACGATCGAGTCTTTCGACCAGTTCGTCATCCTTCTGAAAAACACCGTCAGCCAAATGGTCTACAAGCACGCGATCTCGACAGTCGTGCCTGTTCGTCCAATTCGTCTGCCTAGCGCAACCGAATCCGAAGGCGGTGACGCTGAACCAGGTAACGCCTGATAGGAGCCTCCTTTGTTCTTTGAGCGCCACGGTGGTGGTGAACGGGCCATTCTCGTTCACTTGGATGGACAGGACCCTGAGGCGCGCGAAGATCCGCAGGAGTTTCAGGAATTGGCACTTTCGGCCGGCGCCGAGACCGTCGCGTTTTTCAACGTGCCGCGTCATCGGCCAACCGCCAAGTTCCTGATCGGCAGTGGCAAGGTCGAGGAGTTGCGCGACCTGGTCAAGGCCGAACAGGTCGATCTGGTGATTTTCAATCACATCCTCACGCCCAGTCAGGAGCGCAACCTCGAACGTGTCTTCGAGTGTCGCGTGATCGACCGTACGGGGCTGATTCTCGATATTTTCGCCCAACGCGCCCGCACCCATGAAGGCAAGCTCCAGGTCGAACTGGCCCAGCTTGAGCACATGAGTACGCGGCTGGTTCGCGGCTGGACTCACCTTGAGCGGCAGAAGGGCGGTATCGGCCTGCGCGGCCCGGGTGAAACCCAGCTGGAAACCGACCGGCGCCTGTTGCGGGTGCGCCTGCGCCAGATCAAGGGGCGTCTGGAAAAGGTCCGCAGCCAGCGCGAGCAGTCACGACGCGGCCGCAAGCGCGCGGATATCCCGACGGTTTCACTGGTGGGCTATACCAACGCCGGCAAATCGACCCTGTTCAATAACGTCACCCAATCCGACGTCTACGCCGCCGACCAATTGTTCGCCACGCTCGACCCGACCCTGCGCCGGCTCGACCTGGACGACCTCGGGCCGATCGTGCTGGCCGACACCGTGGGCTTCATCCGTCACCTGCCGCATAAGCTGGTCGAGGCTTTCCGGGCTACGCTCGAAGAGTCGAGCAACTCCGACCTGCTGCTGCACGTGATCGATGCCGCTGAACCGGACCGGATGCTGCAGATCGAGCAGGTGATGGTGGTACTGGGCGAGATCGGGGCCCAGGACTTGCCGATCCTTGAGGTATACAACAAACTCGATTTGCTCGAAGGCGTGGAGCCGCAGATCCAGCGCGATGCCGATGGCAAGCCGCAACGGGTCTGGCTATCGGCTCGTGATGGCACCGGCCTGGACCTGCTCAAGCAGGCGGTGGCCGAGTTGCTGGGCAACGATCTGTTTGTCGGCACCTTGAAGTTGCCGCAACGTTTCGCCCGGCTGCGAGCCCAGTTCTTTGAGCTGGGGGCCGTGCAAAAAGAAGAACACGACGACGAAGGCGTCTGCCTGCTGGCTGTTCGCCTGCCTCGGGCGGAGCTCAACCGGCTGGTCAGCCGCGAAGGGCTGCAACCGATGGAATTCATCGAGCAACACACTTTGCAATAAAAGCCTGAGAAAGCTGTGTCAGGCATTCTGTAGCATTGGTCGGCGCGCCGTGGGTGCGTCTTTGCTTTATCAGATGGAGAGCGCTATGGCTTGGAATGAGCCGGGTGGCAACTCGAATAATCAGGATCCTTGGGGTGGCAAACGTCGTAACAACGGCGACCGCAAGGGGCCGCCGGATCTCGACGAGGCCTTCCGAAAGCTGCAGGAAAGCCTGAACGGTTTGTTCGGTGGTGGTAAAAAACGCGGTGACGATGGCGGCGGTCGTTCGGGCAAGGGCGGCGGTTTCGGCCTGCTCGGCATCGGTCTGGTCGTGCTCGCGGCTGTCTGGCTGTACAGCGCGGTCTATGTCGTGGACGAGCAGGAGCAGGCCGTGGTGCTGCGCTTCGGCAAGTACTACGAGACGGTTGGGCCGGGCCTGAATATCTATTTCCCGCCGATCGACCAGAAGTACCTGGAAAACGTCACGCGTGAGCGGGCGTACACCAAGCAAGGCCAGATGCTGACCGAAGACGAGAACATCGTCGAAGTGCCGCTGACCGTGCAGTACAAGATCACCAACCTGCAGGACTTCGTGCTGAACGTCGATCAGCCTGAAACCAGCCTGCAGCACGCGACCGAAAGTGCCTTGCGCCATGTGGTGGGTTCCACCGCCATGGACCAGGTGCTGACCGAAGGCCGTGAGCTGATGGCCAGCGAAATCAAGGAGCGCCTGCAACGGTTCCTCGATACCTATCGCACCGGCATCACCGTTACCCAGGTCAACGTCCAGAGCGCGGCAGCCCCGCGTGAGGTCCAGGAAGCCTTCGACGACGTGATCCGCGCCCGTGAAGACGAGCAGCGTTCGCGCAACCAGGCCGAAACCTATGCCAACGGCGTCGTGCCGGAAGCCCGTGGTCAGGCCCAGCGCATCATCGAGGATGCCAACGGTTACCGTGACGAAGTGGTCTCCCGTGCCAAGGGTGAGGCTGATCGTTTCACCAAGCTGGTGGCCGAGTATCGCAAGGCTCCAGAAGTCACCCGCGAGCGTCTGTACCTGGACACCATGCAGGAAGTCTTCAGCAACACCAGCAAGGTCCTCGTGACCGGCAACAAGAACGGCCAGAGCAATCTGCTGTACCTGCCGCTGGACAAGATGGTCGAGAGCGGGCGTAACACCAGCACGCCAGCGACCAGTTCGGCGGCCGCCAGCAATGAAGCCAACGCTCGTGCGGCGGCGGACCTGCAGCAACAGCAAGCACGTACCAGGGAGAGTCGCTGATGAGCAATAAATCGCTGATCGCCCTTATTGTCGGTGTCGTCGTGGCGATCGCTGCCTGGAACTGCTTCTACATCGTGGCTCAGACCGAGCGCGCGGTGTTGCTGCAATTCGGTCGCGTGGTCCAGGCTGATGTCCAGCCGGGGCTGCATGTGAAGGTGCCGTACGTCAACAAGGTGCGCAAGTTCGACGGCCGCCTGATGACGCTGGATGCGCCGACCCAGCGCTTCCTGACGCTGGAAAAGAAAGCCGTGATGGTGGATGCCTATGCCAAGTGGCGCGTGAAGGATGCCGAGCGCTTCTACACCGCGACCTCGGGCCTGAAGCAGATCGCCGACGAGCGCCTGTCCCGTCGTCTGGAATCGGGCCTGCGTGACCAGTTCGGTAAGCGCACATTGCATGAAGTGGTGTCCGGTGAGCGTGATGCGCTCATGGCCGACATCACCCGTTCGCTGAACACGATGGCGGAAAAAGAGCTGGGTATCGAAGTGGTCGATGTCCGGGTCAAGGCCATCGACCTGCCGAAGGAAGTGAACCGCAGCGTGTTCGAGCGGATGAGCACCGAGCGTGAGCGTGAAGCCCGTGAGCACCGCGCCAAGGGTAACGAGCTGGCCGAGGGCATCCGTGCCGACGCCGATCGTCAACGCCGTGTACTGCTGGCCGAAGCCTATCGTGAATCGGAAGAGGTGCGTGGTGATGGTGATGCCCAGGCCGCTGCGATCTACTCTAAGGCTTATGGCCAGGACCAGGAGTTCTACGGGTTCTACCGTAGCCTGCGTGCTTACCGCGAAAGCTTTGCGAACAAATCCGACGTCATGGTCCTGGACCCAAGCAGCGACTTCTTCCGCTACCTGGAAAAGGCCAAGCCTTGATGCGGCGTTGACCTGAGGCACTCCGCCCGGCGGCTAAAGCGTCGGGCGGGGTGATCCTTTGGGAAAACGTGTGTATGATGCGGCAGCCGGGAAATTCCCGGCTTTTTTGCGTCTGCACGTTTGATTGCTGTGTATGAGGTGCAGGCGTCGGGTTGAACGACCCGACAGGTTTTTCGAGGGAAGTGCTGGGCGAGGCCGATTGCGGGCCATTCGTCACGTCGCTCTTGCGCGTTTTTTGTCCATGACGCGCGCCTGGCGCAGGCATTTTCTGCTTCACTCAAGGCCAGCCCGAAAGCTGGCCGCCCGGACCATAGGGGAATGGCGTAATGGCAACGGTAGACCGCTGGCTGCTGCCAGATGGCATCGAAGAAGTACTGCCACCGGAAGCTGCGCGTATCGAAGTAGCGCGTCGGCAGGTGTTGGATCTGTTCCAGAGTTGGGGTTACGAGTTCGTCGTCACCCCGCATATCGAGTACCTGGAATCCCTGCTCACCGGCGCGGGCCAGGACCTGGACCTGCGCACCTTCAAGGTTATCGACCCGCAGTCGGGCCGGCAGATGGGCTTTCGTGCCGACATCACGCCGCAAGTGGCGCGCATCGACGCCCACACCCTGCGCCGTGAAGGTCCGAGCCGCCTGTGCTACGCCGGCAGTGTGCTGCATGCCCAGCCGCGGGCCTTGTCGTCTTCGCGCAGCCCGATCCAGTTGGGCGCCGAGTTATATGGCGACGCCAGCCCGAGCAGCGACGTAGAAGTCATCAGCCTGATGTTGGCCATGCTGCAACTGGCTGACGTGCCGGATGTCCACATGGATCTGGGGCATGTCGGCATCTATCGCGGCCTGGCCCGTGCGGCCGGTTTGTCCGGCGAAGTGGAGCAACAGCTGTTCGATGCCCTGCAGCGCAAGGCCATCGACGAAGTCATCAGCCTGACCGAGGGCCTGCCGGCCGATCTGTCGGACATGCTGCGGGCGCTGGTGGGCCTGTGTGGCGGACGTGAAGTATTGGCCGCTGCCCGTGAACGCCTGGCCCACGCGCCGGCGCCTGTGTTGGCGGCGCTGGACGACTTGCTGGCGATTGCCGAGCGTCTGTCGGTGCGTTTCCCCGAGTTGCCGCTGTATTTCGACCTGGGTGAATTGCGCGGTTATCACTACCACACAGGTGTCGTGTTTGCCGTGTTCGTCCCGGGCGTGGGCCAGTCCATCGCCCAGGGCGGCCGTTACGACGACATCGGTGCCGACTTTGGTCGTGCCCGTCCGGCGACCGGTTTCTCTACCGATTTGAAAACCCTGGTGACCCTGGGGCGTGCTGAAGTCGAGCTACCGTCTGGCGGTATCTGGATGCCTGACAGTACGGATGCGGCACTCTGGCAAGCAGTCTGCCAGTTGCGCAGTGAGGGTCAGCGTGTCGTCCAGGCTTTGCCTGGGCAACCTTTGGCCGCCGCCCGTGAAGCGGACTGCGACCGGCAATTGATTCAGCAGAACGGGCTTTGGCAAGTATTGCCGCTGGCTTCTTGAGTTTTCCTGCCGGCTGCGGCCGGCACCAAGTTTGCGCGAATGAGGACAAGTGTTATGGGTAAGAATGTCGTAGTCCTGGGCACCCAGTGGGGTGATGAGGGCAAAGGCAAGATCGTTGATCTGCTGACCGAACATGCTGCCGCCGTAGTGCGCTACCAGGGTGGCCACAACGCAGGTCACACCTTGGTGATCGACGGTGAAAAAACCGTCCTGCACCTGATTCCGTCGGGCGTGCTGCGCGAAGGCGTCCAGTGCCTGATCGGCAACGGTGTGGTGGTTGCCCCCGACGCTTTGCTGCGGGAAATCATCAAGCTGGAAGAAAAAGGCGTACCGGTGCGCGAGCGCCTGCGTATCAGCCCGTCCTGCCCGCTGATCCTGTCCTATCACGTCGCGCTGGACCAGGCCCGTGAAAAGGCCCGTGGCGAGCTGAAGATCGGCACCACCGGTCGCGGCATCGGCCCGGCCTATGAAGATAAAGTAGCCCGTCGTGGCCTGCGCATTGGCGACCTGTTCCACCGTGAGCGTTTCGCCGCCAAGCTGGGCGAGTTGCTGGACTACCACAACTTTGTCCTGGTCAATTACTACAAAGAACCGGCCATCGACTTCCAGAAAACCCTGGACGAGTGCATGGAGTACGCCGAGCTGCTCAAGCCGATGATGCTCGACGTCACTGCCGAGCTGCACGAGCTGCGTCGCGCCGGCAAGGACATCATGTTCGAAGGTGCCCAGGGTTCGCTGCTGGACATCGACCACGGTACCTACCCGTACGTCACCAGCTCCAACACCACCGCCGGCGGCATCGCCACCGGTTCGGGGTTCGGTCCGATGTACCTGGACTACATCCTGGGTATCACCAAGGCCTACACCACTCGCGTGGGTTCGGGTCCGTTCCCGACTGAGCTGTTCGACGACGTCGGCGCTTTCCTGGCCAAGCGTGGCCACGAGTTCGGTGCTACCACCGGTCGTGCCCGTCGTTGCGGCTGGTTCGATGCCGTCATCCTGCGTCGCGCCATCGACGTCAACAGCATCTCGGGCCTGTGCCTGACCAAGCTGGACGTGCTGGACGGCCTGGAAACCATCAACATCTGCGTGGGCTACAAGAACCAGGACGGCGCCGTCATCGACGCACCGACCGACGCCGACAGCTACATCGGCCTGGAGCCGGTGTACGAGCAGATGCCAGGCTGGACCGAATCGACCGTGGGCGCCAAGACCCTGGAAGAGCTGCCAGTGGCGGCCCGCAACTACATCAAGCGCGTCGAAGAGTTGGTCGGTGCGCCGATCGACATTATTTCGACGGGGCCGGACCGCAACGAAACCATCGTTCTGCGTCACCCGTTCGCCTGATAAGTCGTTGAAGTAAAACGCAAAGGCCCCTCGTTTGGGGCCTTTGTCGTATCTGCCTGCCGAACGGCACGACCTTTGCTATGCATCGTTAACAATAAGTACTTCTTTGAAGTGCCATCAATTTAATGGCGTTTAGTAGAGGGATTCCCCTGTGTCGGCCGTTCTCTCACTGTTACAAAGCCGTCTATTGCGGCCTGTGTTCGTTACCCTGGGTATCGCCCTTTTGGTGCAAGTGCTCGTGGCCGTCGCGCTGACTAGAAGCACAGTCACCGCGCTGGAGGCCGAGCTAGGGGCCCGGCTGGGTGTGGATAGTCAGAAATTGTCTGGCGAACTGGAGCAGGCCGGACGCGAGGTCACCTCAAGCCTGGACAGTTTGTCTGCCAGCACCCGTCAGCGCCTTACCGTCGGTTTGTCGACGCGCCTGAAGGACGAACAGGCGCAGTTGCGCACGACACTTGAGAAATCGCTCAAGGATTCCGCCAATGATATGGCGCAGCTCCTGGCCTCGGTCGCGCCACGCGCCATGTGGGACAGCGACATACCGACCCTCTCCGAATTCGCCCGCCGGGCCCAGCGCAATCCCAATGTGCTGTTCGTCATTTATGACGACGCCAGTGGTGAGCACCTGACCCGCTACCTGAACCGGGAAAACCCGATCAACAAGGCGCTGCTGGATAAAGGCAAGGGCGAGCGGGCGTTGGACAAAGTTCTGGATGCGGCGAAGAGCGACCCGTCGGTGTATTACCTCGAAGCCTCGATCAGCCCCAACGGCGTGGAGATTGGCAAGGTATTGATGGGCGTCTCCACGGCTTCCGTTGAAGCCGACCTGAAGGCATTGGACCAGCGCTTCTCCGCCTTGATTGCCAGCAGCGACCAGTTGGTCGGTGACAGCCTCAAGGGGGCGGCGGCCGACAGTGCCACCGCCATGCGTGGTCGCCTGGAGTCGGCCCAGGCCACCGCCACGCAGATGCAGACCAATACCGCCAGCACCGTGCAGGAAGCTGCGGGCACTTTGCGCTGGCGCATCGGCCTGGGCCTGGCGCTGGTGGGCTTCGGCGTGCTGGTGCTGCTGGCCGTGGTGCTGGGGCGTCGGGTGGTCAATCGCTTGAAGTTGCTGATCGCGGCCATGAACGACCTGGCGGCGGGCGAGGGTGACCTGACCAAGCGTGTGCAAATCAACAGCAAGGATGAAATCGGCGACATGGCCTCAGCGGTCAATCGCTTTGTGGATAAGTTGCAGCCCATCGTGCGCGAGGCGGGCGATGTGGCCCAGCGTACCGGTGTGGAAATCGGTGCGATGACCTTGCGCAACTCCGGTGCCGATGCGGCGGCCGGGATGCAGCGTGATGAGGTGGCCGAGAGTCTGCGAGCATTGTCGCAAATGGCGGACGAGGCTCAATCGGAAAGCCAGGCGATGCAGGCGGCTTTGCAGCAGGTGGTGGAGATCCGCCAGGCCACCGATGAAAACACTCGCACTTCGGCCAAGGTCAGTAGCTTGATCGAGGCGTTGGCCGGGCAGGTGGACACCGGGGCGAAAGTGATCGAGCGGCTGGCGCAGCAGAGCGAACAGATCGAAGTGGTGCTGACGGTGATTCACGGCATCGCCGAGCAGACCAACTTGTTGGCCTTGAACGCGGCCATCGAGGCGGCGCGGGCCGGGGAAACCGGGCGCGGGTTTGCCGTGGTGGCGGATGAGGTGCGTGCACTGGCGAGCAAGACCCAAAGCTCAACGGGCGATATCCAGGCGCATATCGTGGCCTTGCAGCAAGGGGCTCGCGAAGCGGTGGCCGCTATCGGCCAGGCTGGGCGCCAGGCCAGCGAAGGCTTGTTGGTGCTGCGAGACAGCGCGCGGTTGCAGCAGTCGGTGCAGGCGTCCGTAGAACAGGTGCATGCCGCCATCGGTCTGGCGACCCAGGCGGCGGCCCATCAGGCCCAGGGTGCGCAAGCGGTGCGCGGGCGGGTGGAAACCATTCACGCCCAGGCCGAGAAAGCGGCCCAGGCCGTGGTCGAGACCACCGCCAGTGGCAAAGTGCTGGACAGCCTGGCAGCGCAGTTGAAGGCAAGTTTGGGGCAGTTCAGGGCCTGATCGGTCGGCTGGGCTGGCCCCATCGCGAGCAAGCTCGCTCCCACAGGTGATCTTCAGTGGATACAGATGTTGTGTCCGACATGAATCCCTTGTGGGAGCGAGCTTGCTCGCGATAGCGATTTCAGCGGGGCAGATATATTTCCAGAACCCAGAAACGCAAAAACCCGCTTTCGCGGGTTTCTGTGAGTTTCAAGGTCGTAACCTTGAAGCTTGAATTGGTGCCCAGAAGAAGACTCGAACTTCCACGACCTTGCGGTCACCAGCACCTGAAGCTGGCGTGTCTACCAATTTCACCATCTGGGCAGCATCTTCAGCGTTGCCGCTGTTGATGTGGCGCACTATACGGAGCGCATTTTAATCTGTAAACCCCTGTTTTTGTTTTAGTAATTGCCAAACGCAATTGCAGGGGGCAAAAATGCAAAAACCCGCTTTCGCGGGTTTTTGTTGAGCCAGCAGGCCATTGACCTGTTGCTCGAAATTGGTGCCCAGAAGAAGACTCGAACTTCCACGACCTTGCGGTCACCAGCACCTGAAGCTGGCGTGTCTACCAATTTCACCATCTGGGCAATATCGACATCGTGTGTACGTCGTCGATGGCGCGCACTATACGGAGCGTCTTTTTAACTGTAAACCCCTCCTGAGAAAAAAACCGCTAAATTTCACGAGCGGTGCTTTTCCGGGCTTCCAAGGCAGGCCAAATCACTTTAGAAAAGCGATCGGATGCTTGAAATTTCCCGTTTCATTAAGCCTATGCCAAACTAACCCGCATATAGACAAGGTGAAAACTCTCTAATGGCCGATTGGCAGTCCCTCGATCCCGAGGCCGCTCGTGAAGCGGAAAAATATGAAAACCCTATTCCTAGCCGTGAACTGATCCTGGCGCATCTCGCCGATCGGGGTTCGCCTGCTAGCCGCGAGCAGTTGGTCGAAGAGTTCGGTCTGACCACCGAGGACCAACTCGAAGCCCTGCGCCGCCGTCTGCGCGCCATGGAGCGCGACGCTCAACTGATCTACACCCGACGCGGCACCTATGCGCCGGTGGACAAGCTCGACCTGATCCTGGGCCGCATTGCCGGTCACCGTGACGGCTTCGGTTTCCTGATCCCGGACGACGGCAGCGACGACCTGTTCATGAGCCCGGCGCAAATGCGCCTGGTGTTCGACGGCGACCGCGCCCTGGCCCGCGTTTCCGGCCTGGACCGTCGTGGTCGTCGTGAAGGCGTGATCGTCGAAGTGGTGTCCCGTGCCCACGAGACCATCGTCGGCCGGTACTTCGAAGAAGGCGGTATCGGTTTTGTTGTGCCGGATAACCCGAAGGTCCAGCAGGAAGTGCTGATTACCCCGGGCCGTAATGGCGCCGCCAAGGTGGGTCAGTTCGTCGAGGTGAAAATCACCCACTGGCCAACCGCGCGCTTCCAGCCACAGGGCGATATCGTTGAAGTGGTCGGCAACTACATGGCGCCGGGCATGGAGATCGACGTCGCGCTGCGCACCTACGATATTCCTCACGTCTGGCCCGAGGCTGTGCTCAAGGAAGCCGCCAAGCTCAAGCCGGAAGTTGAAGAGAAAGATAAAGAAAAACGCATCGACCTGCGCCACCTGCCGTTCGTTACCATCGACGGTGAAGACGCCCGCGACTTCGACGATGCGGTCTATTGCGAAGCCAAGCCTGGCAAACTGCGCCTGTTCTCCGGCGGCTGGAAGTTGTTCGTCGCGATTGCCGACGTGTCCAGCTACGTGAAGATCGGTTCGGCCCTGGATAACGAAGCCCAGGTGCGCGGCAACTCCGTGTATTTCCCTGAGCGCGTGATCCCGATGCTGCCTGAGCAGCTGTCCAACGGGCTGTGCTCGCTGAATCCGAAAGTCGACCGTTTGGCCATGGTGTGCGAGATGACCATCTCCAAGACCGGCGAAATGACTGACTACCAGTTCTACGAAGCGGTGATCCACTCCCAGGCGCGCCTGACCTACAACAAGGTCAGCACCATCCTGGAAACGCCGAAGACCAGTGAAGCCAAGGCCCTGCGTACCGAATACGCTGGCGTGGTGCCGCACCTCAAGCAGCTTTACGCGCTGTACAAGGTGTTGCTGGGGGCCCGCCACGTGCGTGGCGCGATCGATTTCGAGACCCAGGAAACCCGGATTGTCTTCGGTTCCGAGCGCAAGATCGCCGCGATCACCCCGACGACTCGTAACGATGCGCACAAGCTGATCGAAGAGTGCATGTTGGCGGCCAACGTGGCTACCGCGGAATTCCTCAAGAAGCACGAGATTCCTGCGTTGTACCGCGTGCACGACGGCCCGCCGCCGGAGCGTCTGGAAAAACTGCGCGCCTTCCTTGGCGAACTCGGCCTGTCCTTGCACAAAGGCAAGGACGGCCCGACGCCGAAGGATTACCAGGCACTGCTGGCCAGCATCAAGGACCGTCCGGATTACCATGTGATCCAGACCGTGATGCTGCGCTCCCTGAGCCAGGCGGTGTACAGCGCCGACAACCAGGGCCACTTTGGTCTGAATTACGAGGCGTACACCCACTTCACCTCGCCGATTCGCCGTTACCCGGACCTGCTCACGCACCGCGCGATCCGCAGCGTGATCCATTCCAAGCAGAACACCCCGCACGTCAAGCGCGCCGGTGCCATGACCATTCCGAAGGCACGGATCTATCCGTACGACGAAGCGGGCCTGGAACAGTTGGGCGAGCAGTGCTCCATGAGCGAGCGTCGCGCCGACGAAGCCACCCGCGACGTGGTGAACTGGCTCAAGTGCGAGTTCATGAAAGACCGCGTGGGCGAGTCGTTCCCGGGCGTGATCACTGCGGTGACCGGCTTTGGTTTGTTTGTCGAGCTGACCGACATCTACGTCGAGGGCTTGGTGCACGTCACCGCCTTGCCGGGTGATTACTACCACTTCGATCCAGTGCACCACCGCCTGGCGGGTGAGCGCACCGGTCGCAGCTTCCGTCTGGGCGACACCGTGGAAGTGCAGGTCATGCGCGTCGACCTCGATGAGCGCAAGATCGACTTCGGGATGTCTGACAAACCTGCCCAAGCCCCGACTGGCCGTAAAAAGCGTGGCAGCGAGACCGCAGCGCCTGCGACCAAGGGCAAAAGCGCTCCTGCAAAAACGTCAGAGCCTGAGCCCGCCAGGGCCGGTCGCCGGTCGTCTGCCAAGGACAAGGCTCCCGAAGCCTACCGCCCCAGCGACGCAGCGGCGAAAAACGCCGAACTGCGCAAGAGCCGCGAGTTGAAGCAGCAGTTGCTCAACGAAGCCAAAAGCGGTGGTAAAGCGGCGTCTGGGGGAAAGTCCCACGGGGCGGAAAAGCCGTCGAGCAAGCCAAGCAAACACCGTAAAGGCCCGCCAAAAGCGGGTTCGGCCCCCGCGAAAAGCGGCGGGTCGCGCAAACCTAAGGCCAAGTCATGAGTCTGGAAAAAATCTACGGCGTGCACGCCGTAGAAGCACTGCTGCGTCACCACCCTAAGCGGGTCAAGCAAGTGTGGTTGGCCGAAGGTCGCAGCGAGCCGCGTGTGCAGGCGCTGGTCGAACTGGCCAGCCAAAACAAGGTTGCCATCGGCCAGGCCGAGCGTCGTGAAATGGACGTGTGGGTCGAAGGCGTTCACCAGGGTGTGGTTGCGGACGTAAGCCCGAGCCAGGTCTGGGGCGAGGCGATGCTCGACGAACTGCTCGATCGCACCGAAGGCGCGCCCCTGCTGCTGGTGCTGGACGGCGTGACCGACCCGCATAACCTCGGCGCTTGCCTGCGTTCGGCGGATGCGGCCGGTGCGCTGGCGGTGATCGTGCCTAAAGACAAGTCGGCAACCTTGACGCCGGTAGTGCGCAAGGTGGCCTGTGGCGCGGCGGAAGTGATTCCGCTGGTGGCGGTGACCAACCTGGCGCGCACCCTGGAAAAACTCCAGCAGCGCGGCTTGTGGGTAGTCGGCACGGCGGGCGAGGCCGAGGTCAGTATTTACGACCAGGACCTGACGGGCCCGACGATCCTGATCATGGGGGCCGAAGGCAAGGGCATGCGCCGCCTGACCCGCGAGCACTGCGATTACCTGGTCAAGCTGCCGATGGCCGGTAGCGTCAGCAGCCTCAACGTTTCGGTGGCGACCGGTGTGTGCCTGTTCGAAGCGCTGCGCCAGCGCAGCGTCAAGGCTGTCGCCAAAAAGCCCTGAGCCAGACGCGTATCAAATGTGGGAGCGAGCTTGCTCGCGATGACGGTGTATCAGTGCCAGAAATGTCGACTGGCACGCCGCTATCGCGAGCAAGCTCGCTCCCACAATGTTTTGTGCGGGGCAAGGATCGGCGGTTGTTCAAATAATCGCCAATTGCCTTGCGCCGCCCTCGGCCCTTCTCTACAATTGCGCCCCTTGCTGTGATGGCAGGCACTTATGTGTCTAGCGTCCACAAGTCCATAAGTGTCATTCACTCCTTGTCTGACCGTTTTTGAGCGGCAGGCTACAACCCGTAAGGAGCATTCATGCGTCATTACGAAATCATCTTTTTGGTCCACCCGGATCAAAGCGAGCAAGTCGGCGGCATGGTTGAGCGTTACACCAAGCTGATCGAAGAAGACGGCGGCAAAATCCACCGTCTGGAAGATTGGGGCCGTCGTCAACTGGCCTACGCAATCAACAATGTTCACAAGGCTCACTACGTGATGCTGAACGTTGAGTGCACTGGCAAGGCCCTGGCCGAGCTGGAAGACAACTTCCGCTACAACGATGCAGTGATCCGTAACCTGGTCATCCGTCGCGAAGAAGCCGTCACCGGCCAATCCGAGATGCTCAAGGCTGAAGAAAACCGCAGTGAGCGCCGTGAGCGTCGCGACCGTCCTGAGCACTCTGACAGCGCCGATGGCGATGACAGCGATAGCGACAGCGACAACAGCGATAACGCTGACGAGTAATCCACGGACCTTTTAAGGAGCCAATCACATGGCACGTTTCTTCCGTCGTCGTAAATTCTGCCGCTTCACCGCTGAAGACGTGAAAGAGATCGATTACAAAGATCTCAACACTCTGAAAGCCTACGTATCCGAGACCGGCAAAATCGTTCCAAGCCGTATCACCGGTACCAAAGCTCGTTATCAGCGTCAGCTGGCCACCGCTATCAAGCGCGCCCGCTTCCTGGCCCTGCTGGCCTACACCGACAGCCACGGCCGCTGAGACCGGGCAGTCGACGAGTAGTAAGGGATTGAATGCATGCGCGCCTTAGCTGACTTCATCATGCGGGGACGTGTGCAGGCCACGTTGGTTGTGGCCGGATCCGCGGCATTGCCGCTGTTGTTCTGGTTGAGTGCCGCCGCTGGGTGCCTTGTGCTCCTGCGGCGCGGTTCGGACGCCTTGAGCGTCCTGGGTATCGGGATGTTGTCAGCGTTGGTGAGCTGGTACTTCCTGAAGGACCCGACAACACTTCTGGTGTTGCTCGGGGCTTGTGGCCTGGCGTTGGTTCTGCGCGCCGGGCATACCTGGAACCGTGTGCTGCTGTGCAGCGTGGCCGTGGGGTTGTTGTGTGCGGTGAGCCTGGGAACTGTGTTCAGTTCCTTCATCGAGTCACTGGCGCAGACGTTTGAAGACGTCCTGCCGCTGGCGATGGGTGGGGTCTACGAGACTTTCTCGGCAGACCAGAAGGCGTTTTTCATCGCCCTTAGCGCTCCGCTGATGATCATCTCGATAGCGTTGTCGTCGCAGATCTTTAGCGTGCTGTGCCTGATTCTTGGGCGCTACTGGCAGGCGTTGTTGTATAACCCCGGTGGTTTCGGTCGCGAATTTCGCGCCATCCGATTCCCCAAGAGCGTGGCGCTGTCACTGCTGGCCATCATGTGTGTTGCTCCGTTTTTCGGGCTGCATGCACTGATCCTGTTGCCGTTGTGCAGTGTACCGCTGGTCTTCGCCGGCCTGGCCCTGATTCACGGGCTGGTGGCGCAGAAACGACTGGCCACTTTCTGGCTGGTGGGGCTGTACGTGACGTTGTTGCCTTTCATGCACTTGCTCGGTCCGTTGCTCGTGGTTATTGCCATCGTTGACAGCCTGATTGA
This sequence comes from Pseudomonas brassicacearum, assembly GCF_918698105.1. Taxonomy (GTDB): domain Bacteria; phylum Pseudomonadota; class Gammaproteobacteria; order Pseudomonadales; family Pseudomonadaceae; genus Aquipseudomonas; species Aquipseudomonas brassicacearum_F. The sequence goes on from NZ_CAKKMI010000041.1 coordinate 23,013, forward strand.
TTTTCGCGGTCGTATGGCGCCGAAAGACGCCGACAACGCGAACGGTGAAGGTTAAAAGTTAGAGGATTTTCACATGCAACTGATCCTTCTGGAAAAAGTCACCAACCTGGGCAACCTGGGTGACAAAGTAAACGTTAAGGCCGGTTACGGTCGTAACTACCTGCTGCCTTACGGCAAAGCCACCGCTGCGACCGCTGCCAACCTGGCTGCGTTCGAAGAGCGTCGTGCTGAGCTGGAAAAAGCTGCCGCAGACCGTAAAACCTCGGCTGAAAGCCGTGCTGCCCAACTGGCCGAGCTGGAAGTGACCATCACTGCCACCGCTGGCGACGAAGGCAAGCTGTTCGGTTCGATCGGTACTCACGACATCGCTGACGCACTGACCGCCTCCGGCGTTGAAGTGGCGAAAAGCGAAGTTCGTCTGCCGAACGGCACCATCCGCAACGTAGGCGAATTCGACGTAGCCGTGCACCTGCACGCCGAAGTTGAAGCCACCGTACGCGTTGTCGTGGTAGCAGCCTAAGCAACACCTGTCGGCTGGCACCCTCGGGTGCTTGCCGGTAACATCGGGCACGATCCTGTTTACAGGTCGTGCCCTTTGTCTTTCTGCAATTCCTGATTTTCATAACCAGAAGTGGCCATGAACGAAATCACCGCTCCCGAGCAATACGATCTGCAAACCGCTGCCCTGAAGGTGCCTCCGCATTCCATCGAGGCCGAACAGGCCGTGCTGGGCGGCCTGATGCTGGACAACAACGCCTGGGAACGCGTGCTCGATCAAGTCTCCGACGGCGATTTCTACCGGCATGACCACCGTCTGATTTTCCGTGCGATCGCCCGCCTGGCCGATCAGAACATGCCGATCGACGTCGTGACCCTGGCCGAGCAATTGGACAAGGAAGGGCAGACGTCCCAGGTTGGCGGCCTCGGTTACCTGGGCGAACTGGCGAAAAACACGCCGTCGGTCGCCAACATCAAGGCCTATGCCCAGATCGTCCGCGAGCGGGCGACCTTGCGCCAGTTGATCGGCATCAGCACCGAGATCGCCGACAGCGCGTTCAACCCGGAAGGCCGCACCGCCGCCGAGATCCTTGATGAAGCCGAACGGCAGATCTTCCAGATCGCCGAGGCCCGGCCGAAAACCGGGGGGCCGGTCAGCGTCAATGACCTGCTGACCAAGGCCATCGACCGCATCGACACCTTGTTCAATACCGACAACGCCATCACCGGCCTGTCCACCGGTTACACCGACCTCGACGAGAAGACCAGCGGCTTGCAACCGTCCGACCTGATTATCGTCGCTGGCCGTCCGTCCATGGGTAAGACTACCTTTGCGATGAACCTGGTGGAAAACGCCGTGCTGCGCAGCGACAAGGCAGTGCTGGTGTACTCCCTCGAGATGCCAGGCGAATCGCTGATCATGCGTATGCTCTCGTCCCTGGGGCGTATCGACCAGACCAAGGTCCGTTCCGGCCAGTTGGAAGACGACGATTGGCCGCGCCTGACCTCGGCGGTCAACCTGCTCAACGATCGCAAGCTGTTCATCGACGATACAGCCGGTATCAGTCCGTCGGAAATGCGCGCCCGGACCCGTCGCCTGGTGCGTGAGCACGGTGACATCGCGCTGATCATGATCGACTACCTGCAGTTGATGCAGATCCCCGGTTCCAGCGGCGACAACCGGACCAACGAGATTTCCGAAATTTCCCGTTCCCTCAAGGCCCTGGCCAAGGAATTCAACTGCCCGGTGGTGGCACTTTCCCAGTTGAACCGTTCCCTGGAACAGCGCCCCAACAAGCGTCCGGTGAACTCCGACTTGCGCGAATCCGGAGCGATCGAGCAGGACGCCGACGTCATCATGTTCGTGTACCGCGACGAGGTGTATCACCCCGAGACGGAGCACAAGGGCATCGCCGAAATCATCATCGGCAAGCAGCGGAACGGCCCGATCGGCTTCATCCGCCTGGCGTTCATCGGTAAATACACCCGGTTCGAGAACCTGGCGCCGGGTAGCTACAATTTTGACGACGACGAGTAACCTGTTAGGCATCTCTTGAGGCAAACCACTTTTCCAGAAGGTTGTGCTTCTCCTGTGGGAGCGAGCTTGCTCGCGATAGCGGTGTAACTGCCAGCACATGCATTGAATGGGCTGGCCCCATCGCGAGCAAGCTCGCTCCCACATTGGGTTTACAGTGCGCGACCAATTTCCGACCATAGCCGTCGGAATTGGTTATTTTTTGTGCTATATTCCGCGCCCGCGATTTTTCATCTTTTATACCGGTTATCGACATGCAAGCAGCCAAGCCGTTATTTGACTATCCCAAGTACTGGGCCGAATGTTTCGGCCCGGCGCCGTTCCTGCCCATGAGCAGGGAGGAGATGGATCAGCTCGGCTGGGATTCGTGCGACATCATCATCGTGACCGGTGATGCCTACGTCGATCACCCGTCGTTCGGCATGGCGATCATTGGCCGTTTGCTGGAAGCCCAGGGTTTTCGTGTCGGGATCATTGCCCAGCCGAACTGGCAGTCCAAAGACGACTTCATGAAGCTTGGCGAGCCCAACCTGTTTTTCGGTGTCGCGGCCGGCAACATGGACTCGATGATCAACCGCTACACCGCCGACAAGAAAATCCGCTCCGATGACGCCTACACCCCAGGCGGCATGGCGGGCAAACGGCCGGACCGTGCGAGCCTGGTCTACAGCCAGCGCTGCAAGGAAGCCTACAAGCATGTGCCTATCGTGCTCGGTGGTATCGAAGCTTCGCTGCGGCGTATCGCTCACTACGATTACTGGCAGGACCGGGTCCGCAACTCGATCCTGATCGACGCCTGCGCCGACATCCTGCTCTACGGCAACGCCGAGCGGGCGATTGTAGAAGTCGCCCAGCGCTTGTCCTACGGCCACAAGATCGAAGATATCACCGACGTGCGCGGCACCGCGTTCATCCGTCGTGACACGCCGCAAGGCTGGTACGAAGTCGATTCCACGCGCATCGACCGTCCGGGCAAGATCGACAAGATCATCAACCCGTATGTGAACACCCAGGACACCGCTGCCTGCGCCATCGAGCAGGAGAAGGGCCCGGTCGAGGATCCGAGCGAAGCCAAGGTCGTGCAGATCCTGGCGAGCCCGAAAATGACCCGCGACAAAACCGTGATCCGTCTGCCATCGGTGGAAAAGGTCCGTGGCGACGCGGTGCTCTACGCCCACGCCAACCGCGTGCTTCACCTGGAAACCAACCCAGGCAATGCCCGCGCCCTGGTGCAGAAGCACGGCGAAGTCGACGTCTGGTTCAACCCGCCGCCCATTCCGATGACCACCGAGGAAATGGACTACGTCTTTGGCATGCCTTACGCACGTGTTCCCCATCCGGCGTACGGCAAGGAGAAGATCCCGGCCTACGAGATGATCCGTTTCTCGGTGAACATCATGCGTGGCTGCTTCGGCGGCTGCACGTTCTGCTCGATCACCGAGCACGAAGGCCGGATCATCCAGAACCGTTCCGAAGAGTCGATCATTCGCGAGATCGAAGAGATCCGCGACAAGGTCCCGGGCTTCACCGGAGTCATTTCCGACCTCGGCGGCCCGACCGCGAACATGTACCGCATTGCCTGCAAGAGCCCGGAAATCGAATCCGCGTGCCGCAAGCCGTCGTGCGTGTTCCCTGGCATCTGCCCGAACCTGAACACCGACCATTCTTCGCTGATCCAGCTGTACCGCAGCGCCCGGGCCTTGCCTGGGGTGAAGAAGATCCTGATTGCCTCCGGCCTGCGTTACGACCTGGCGGTCGAGTCGCCGGAATACGTCAAGGAGCTGGTGACCCACCACGTCGGCGGTTACCTGAAGATCGCTCCGGAGCATACCGAGGAAGGCCCGCTCAACCAGATGATGAAGCCGGGCATCGGCAGCTATGACAAATTCAAGCGGATGTTCGAGAAGTACACCAAGGAAGCCGGGAAAGAGCAGTACCTGATTCCGTACTTCATCGCCGCCCACCCGGGCACCACCGACGAAGACATGATGAACCTGGCGCTGTGGCTCAAGGGCAACGGTTTCCGGGCCGACCAGGTGCAGGCGTTCTATCCGTCGCCGATGGCCACGGCCACGGCCATGTACCACTCGGGCAAGAACCCGCTGCGCAAGGTCACCTACAAGAGCGACGCGGTGACCATCGTCAAGAGCGAGGAGCAGCGCCGCCTGCACAAGGCCTTCCTGCGCTATCACGACCCCAAGGGCTGGCCGATGCTGCGCGAAGCGCTGACCCGCATGGGCCGCGCCGACCTGATCGGGCCGGGCAAGAAACAATTGATTCCGTTGCACCAGCCGGCCACCGACAGCTACCAGAGCGCCCGTCGCAAGAACTCGACGCCAGCCGGCAGCCATAAGGTAGGTAAGGAAACCACCAAGATCCTGACCCAACACACCGGCCTGCCACCGCGCGCCAGCGACGGCGGCAATCCGTGGGACAAGCGCGAGCAAGCCAAGGCCGCGGCATTCGCCCGCAACCAGCAGGCCGCCAAGGAACGCAAGGACGCCGCCAAGGGCAAAGGACCGAAGCCGGCGCGCAAGCCTGTCGTGCCGCGCTGATCGCCTAGCCATATCGTAAAACGCCAGCCTAAGTGCTGGCGTTTTGCTTTCTAGCGGCGGTGCTGGCCGTTTGTTATCGTGGCGCCCGCCTTACGGCGTGACGACGGATGCATCGCCTTTGTGGCGAGGGAGCTTGCTCCCGCTGGGCTGCGAAGCGGCCCCAAACAATCCCATGCAATGTTCCCAGGCAGACCGTGCTGGCCGGTTTACGACGGCTTCGCCGCCGAGCGGGAGCAAGCTCCCTCGCCACAATATTGTGTGGATAAAGATTCACTTCCGATTCTCAAGGACGATTCATATGAGCAGCGCTACAACGGGCATCGGCATGGACCTGAGCTTCTCCCAGTTCATGGCCCGCAAACGCATCGAAAGCCAGATCAACCTGCCGCGTCTGTTCGCTGCCATCGATGCCGATCCCAACATCGCCGGTGCGGGGGTGGTGTACATCGATTCCGAGTACAACGTGGTGACGCTGCGCGAATTCAAGCCGATTTGCAGCATCGCGCCCAAGCGAGTCATCTTGCGCGAGGCGAAGAAATACATCGCCCCACAGCAATTCATTGACCAGGTAAAAAGTAGTCCGCGTGAGTCAAAGCTCGGGACTGAGTCGATGAATGCCGGTTTGTCCTGTGTCGCCGCGGTCATCGGTTGGGTGGTGGTATTCAGTGGGAGCGTCGCTGTGCCCTTTACGGCCGGAGCCAGTGCCTTTGTCGTTGCCTTGGGCACCGCTGCCGCGACGGCCAGTACCGCGCAGTGCTTTATTGGTGGGATGCGGGTGGCGAATGAGCTGACCAATCCTACTGGCAACGATGAAATGAACGACGCCGATTGGTACAACATCGTAAGCCCCATTCTTGACGGTGTTTCCCTTGTGGGCGTCGGTGGCTCGGCTCTCACGACTGTTCGGCTGCTGAAGGCCAGCAAAGCAGCGGGCACCGGGAAGAGCTGGTATCAGTTGCTCAAGGGCCTGAGTCGTCAGGAGCGCAGCAAACTGACCAAGGAATTGTTGACCCTGAAAGATCCGAGTCTTACCGCGAAGTTGCTTAAACTGCAGCAACGAGCGGGCGCGTTGCCCAAACGTTATTCTTCCGCTGAAATCAGGCATGCCACGCTGACTCAGATAAAGGATTCTCTCGGTGGTGCTTTGGGGATCATTGGCAGTTATACCGGCGATGGCGCCGTGAAGACTGTTGCCGTCGGGCTGTATGAGGAGTTCACCGAATGATTGGCGGCGGATCAATGAAACGGTTCCTCGCCCATTATTTTCCGGTGTTCATGGGCACGATTTTTCTGGGCTGCTTTTCCGGGTCTGCGCTGCTCGTTTTGTCCGCAGGCACTTATTGGCGAGCCTTGGAGCCTTCCGTCAGGAGCAACTATGTTGGACTCGGCACCTTGGCTCTGGTGAGTGTCCTGGTCCTGGGCAATCTCATGATCGCACGCGGACGCGCCTGGGCGATCGGGTGGGTGGCGGGTTATTTCCTCGCCTGTCTGGCGGCGGTGCTGCCGACGTTCGCTTATGGGCCGCATCAAGGTGTGTACGTGTTTGCGGTGCTGTTGCCGCTGCTGGGACTCCTGCTGCTCAACAGCAAACGCCACCGCGAAATGCGCAGCAAGCTCATCGAAATCCGCCACCAACGCGAACGCATCCTCCAGTCTGCCAAGGCCTCACGCCGGCGTCGCTGAGTCGATTCGCGCCAGCCGCGCCGCATTTATGTGCATTGCTTTGCAGATGAATTCGGGCAGCGCGCGTTTTTAGTGCTCTACTGCCTTGAGTAGACAAAGAAAGTGTCCGGCCTGCCTGCATGGCATAAGTCTTGCGCCGCTTTCGATAACGCCCAGGCTCGCAGGAGGCACGTCGTGTCGATTCATGTCGCATTGCATCACGTCACGCATTACCGCTACGACCGCGCCGTCGAGCTCGGCCCGCAGATCGTTCGCCTGCGCCCGGCGGCCCACAGCCGCACGCGGATTCTTTCCTATGCGCTGAAGGTTTCGCCCGAGCAGCATTTCATCAACTGGCAGCAAGACCCCCAGGGCAATTACCTGGCGCGGCTGGTGTTTCCCGAGAAAACCCGGGAGCTGCGCATCGAAGTCGATCTGCTGGCGGAAATGGCGGTGTTCAATCCGTTCGACTTCTTCCTCGAGCCCTACGCCGAAAAGATCCCGTTCGCCTACGCGGCCGACGAGCGCAAGGAGTTGGCGCCTTACCTGGAAACCCTGCCGCTGACGCCGAAATTCCAGGCGTATCTGGACGGCATCGACCGCACGCCGTTGCCGGCGGTGGATTTTTTGGTGGCGCTCAACCAGCGCCTGAGCGAAGACATCAACTACCTGATTCGCATGGAGCCGGGCGTGCAGAGCCCGGAGCACACCCTTGAGCACGCGTCCGGCTCTTGCCGCGACTCGGCCTGGCTGTTGGTGCAGCTGTTGCGCAACCTTGGCTTGGCCGCGCGTTTCGTTTCCGGTTACCTGATCCAGCTGACCGCCGATGTGAAAAGCCTCGATGGCCCGTCCGGCACCGATGTGGACTTCACTGACTTGCATGCCTGGTGCGAGGTCTACTTGCCCGGTGCCGGCTGGATCGGCCTGGATGCGACGTCCGGGTTGTTCGCCGGTGAAGGCCACATTCCGTTGGCCTGTAGTCCCGATCCGTCCTCGGCGGCGCCGATCAGTGGTTTGGTGGAGCCTTGCGAGTGTGAGTTCAGCCACGAAATGTCCGTCGAGCGGGTCTGGGAAGCGCCGCGGGTGACCAAGCCTTACACCGACGCACAGTGGCTGGCGATCCAGGCGCTGGGACGGCAGATCGATGCCGACCTGTTGGAGGGCGACGTACGTCTGACCATGGGCGGCGAACCGACCTTTGTCTCCATCGATGACCCGGATGGCGCCGAGTGGAACACCGCGGCACTCGGGCCGGACAAACGTCGGCTCTCCGCCGAGCTGTTCCAGCGCATGCGCAAGCACTATGCGCCCCAAGGACTGGTGCATTTCGGCCAGGGCAAGTGGTACCCCGGTGAGCAATTGCCGCGCTGGTCGCTCAACTGCTATTGGCGGCGCGACGGGGTGCCGATCTGGCACAACAGCGCGTTGATCGCCGATGAACAGGAGGACTACGGCGCCGATGGCGAACTGGCCGGACGCTTCCTGGCAAGCGTCGCCGAGCGTTTGAACATTCCTGCGCGGTTCGTGTTTCCGGCCTACGAAGACAACTTCTATTACCTCTGGCGCGAAGGCGCATTGCCGTCGAATGTCACGGCCGAGGACCCACGCCTGGAAGATGCCCTGGAGCGGGCGCGGCTGCGCAAGGTCTTCAGCCAGGGCCTGGACAAGGTCATCGGCCAGGTCCTGCCGTTGGCCCGCACCGCCAAGGGCGATCAATGGCAAAGCGGTCGCTGGTACCTACGCGACAGTCACTGCCGCCTGGTGCCCGGGGATTCGCCCCTGGGTTATCGCTTGCCACTGGCGTCCCAGCCTTGGGTGACGGCGGCCGAGTACCCGTTCATCCACCCCACCGACCCGAACCAGGACTTGCCCGAGCTGCCCGGCACCGAGCAACTGGCGCGTCACGGCGAGCCGGCGGCCGAGCAGGAGCGTGTCCCGGAGATCGACAAATCCGCTGACTGGCTGACCCGCACCGCCTTCTGTGCCGAGGCCCGCGAAGGTCGGCTGTACCTGTTCATGCCGCCACTGGAGCGGGTCGAGGATTACCTGGAACTGGTCAGCGCCATCGAGGCGACGGCTGAGGAGCTGCACTGCCCGGTGCTGTTGGAGGGCTACGAGCCACCGAGCGACCCGCGCCTGGGCAATTTCCGCATCACCCCCGACCCGGGTGTGATCGAGGTCAACGTGCAACCCTCGGCGACTTGGGATGAGTTGGTCGAGCGCACTGAGTTTTTATACGAAGAGGCGCGACAGACCCGACTGACCACCGAGAAATTCATGATCGATGGCCGGCACACCGGCACCGGCGGCGGTAACCATTTCGTACTGGGTGGCGCGACACCGGCTGACTCACCGTTCCTGCGGCGTCCCGACCTGCTGCGTAGCCTGATCAGTTACTGGCATAACCACCCGTCGTTGTCCTACCTGTTCTCCGGATTGTTCATCGGCCCGACCTCCCAGGCGCCTCGCGTGGACGAGGCGCGCAACGATGCGTTGTACGAACTGGAAATCGCTTTCGCGCAAATGCCACAGCCCGGCGAGGAATGCCCGCCGTGGTTGGTCGATCGCCTGCTGCGCAACCTGTTGATCGACGTGACCGGCAATACCCATCGTGCCGAATTCTGCATCGACAAGCTCTATTCGCCGGACGGCGCCACCGGGCGTCTCGGCTTGTTGGAGTTGCGTGCGTTCGAGATGCCACCCCACGCCCGCATGAGCCTGGCCCAGCAGTTATTGCTGCGGGCGCTGGTGGCGCGGTTCTGGCGCGAGCCTTATGCGCCAGCGAAACTGGCGCGCTGGGGCACCGAGCTGCATGACCGATTCCTGTTGCCGCACTTTATCGAGCAGGATTTTGCCGACGTCATCCATGAGCTCAACGGTGCCGGCTACCCGCTGCGGGCCGAGTGGTTCGCCGCGCACCTGGAGTTCCGCTTCCCCAAGGTGGGCGATTACGCGGTCAGCGGTATCGAGCTGCAATTGCGCCAAGCCCTCGAGCCTTGGCATGTGCTGGGGGAAGAGGGCGCGGTGGGCGGCACCGTGCGTTATGTGGATTCGTCCCTGGAGCGCTTGCAGGTCAAGCTCAGCGGCCTGGCGCCGCAACGCTACCTGCTGACCTGCAATGGCGTGCCCGTGCCCTTGCAACCCACCGGTCGGGTCGGCGAGTTCGTCGCCGGGGTGCGTTTCCGCGCCTGGCAACCGGCCAACTGCCTGCAACCGACCATCCCGGTGCATGCGCCGCTGGTTTTCGATTTGCTCGACACCTGGATGCAACGTTCCGTGGGCGGCTGCCAGTATCACGTGGCCCATCCGGGCGGGCGCAACTACGACAGCCTGCCGGTGAATGCCAACGAGGCCGAAAGCCGGCGGATGGCGCGTTTCTTCCGTATCGGACACACGCCTGGGAAACTTCCGATACCCAGCCTGGCTATGGATGACGAGTTTCCGCTCACACTCGATCTGCGACGGTTCTGAGTCTTACGCGACGCCCGGATATTTCAACTATCCGGGCGTCATGCGCTTGCGCTAGTCTCACCTTTCATTGCCGTCTGCCGAGCTTTCCATGCCTGACCTGCTTGACCGTTACCCGCTGACGACGGGCACCTATCACGAATTGCTGGACGACAGCGGCGCCGTGCGGACGCATTGGCGGCGGCTGGTCGACCAGTTGCAGCGCAGCACGCCGGCCCAGTTGCTCCAGCGCCAGGCCCTGCTGGCCCGGCAGATCCAGGAAAACGGTGTCACCTATAACGTCTACGCCGATCCCAAGGGCGCCGACCGGCCGTGGGAGCTGGACCTGCTGCCCCATGTGATCGACCCGCAGGAATGGAAACATCTGTCGGCCGGGATCGCCCAGCGTGCGCGGCTGCTCAATGCGGTGCTGGCCGACCTGTATGGGCCGCAGCGGCTGATCAGCGAGGGGCTGCTGCCGGCAGAGCTGGTATTCGGGCACAACAACTTCCTTTGGCCCTGCCAGGGCATCGCGCCGCCGGACGGCAGTTTCCTGCATTTGTATGCGGTGGATCTGGCGCGCACGCCCGATGGCCGTTGGTGGGTCACGGCGGATCGGACCCAGGCGCCTTCGGGGGCCGGTTATGCGCTGGAAAATCGCATGATCGTTTCCCGCGCGTTCCCCGAGTTGTATCGCGACCTGAAGGTGCGACACCTGTCCGGGTTCTTCCGCACCTTGCAGGAAACCCTGGCGCGACAGGCACCCAGCGACGGTGAGTCACCACTGGTGGTGCTGTTGACGCCGGGGCGGTTCAACGAAAGTTATTTCGAGCATCTTTATCTGGCACGCCAGCTGGGCTATCCCCTGGTAGAGGGGGGCGACCTGACCGTGCGGGACGCCACGGTCTACCTCAAGACCCTCAGCGGGCTGCGCCGGGTCCACGCCATCATGCGCCGGCTCGACGACGATTTCTGCGACCCCCTGGAGTTGCGCACCGACTCAGCCCTCGGCGTGCCGGGACTGCTGGAAGCGGTGCGCCAGGGCAGGGTGCTGGTGGCCAATGCCCTGGGCAGCGGCGTGCTGGAGTCACCGGGCCTGTTGGGGTTCCTGCCGAAGATCAACCAGTACCTGTTCGGCGAGGAATTGATACTGCCGTCCATCGCCACCTGGTGGTGCGGCGAGCCACCGGTGCTGGCCCAGGCCCTGGAAAAACTGCCGCAGCTGTTGATCAAGCCGGCGTTTCCTTCCCAAAGCTTCTCCCCGGTGTTCGGCCGTGACCTGAACGAGGCGCAGCGCGGCCAACTGGCGGCACGCATGCAGGCTCGGCCCTATGCCTATGTCGCCCAGGAGTTGGCGCAACTGTCCCAGGCCCCGGTCTGGCAGGCCGAAGACGGGCACATCCAGCCTCGGGCGATTGGCATGCGCGTGTATGCCGTGTCCGGCAAGGATGATTATCGGGTGCTGTCGGGTGGCCTGACCCGCGTGGCCGCCGAGGCCAACGCCGAAGTGGTGTCGATGCAGCGCGGCGGCGCCAGCAAGGACACTTGGGTGTTGGGCGAGCAGGCACCCGGCGGTGAACAATGGACGGCCCAGCGAACCGTAGGCGTCCACGACCTGGTTCGACGCGATCCGTACCTGCCTTCGCGAGTAGTGGAAAACCTGTTCTGGTTCGGCCGTTATTGCGAACGCTGCGACGACAGCGCGCGGCTGCTGCGGATCATGTTGGGGCGTTATGTCGATGGCGATGACCCGCAGGCCCTGCAGTCGGCGGTGGCCCTGGGCGAAAGCCTGATGCTGCTGCCTGAAGAGGGCGAGCTGCACGAGCGCTTGCTGGCGGCGCTGTTGGGGGACGACTGGTCGTTCAGCCTGCGCTCCAACCTGCAGCGCTTGCAGTGGGCGGCCTCGCAGGTTCGCGGCAAGCTGTCCCGGGAGAACTGGCAGGCGCTGGTGGAGTTGCAGCGCGAAGCGATGGAGCTGGAAACCGAGGAGCCGGATTTCGGTGAGTTGCTGGATTTCCTCAATCGGCTGGTGATGTCCCTGGCGGCGTTGTCCGGATTTGCCTTGGACGACATGACCCGCGACGAGGGTTGGCGCTTCTTGATGATTGGCCGGCGCCTGGAACGCCTGCAGTTCCTCAGCAGCAGCCTGGCGGCGTTTTTGCGCAGCGATGCAGTGTTCGACCAGGCTGGGCTGGAGTGGTTGCTGGAACTGGGCAACAGCAGCATCACCTACCGTTCGCGCTACCTGGCGGTGGCGCAACTGATCCCGGTGCTGGACCTGTTGCTGCTGGATGAACAGAACCCCCACGCGGTGCTCTTCCAGTTGAAGCTGGTGAATCGCACCCTCAAGCGCTTGAACGACGATTTTTCCGCGCCCAGGGAAACGGCATTGCCTGACTTGGTCGCACGTCTGTCGCGCTTTGACCTGCGCTGCCTGGAGAACCCATTGTTCGGTGAAGCCAGCCTGCGCGCAGCACTCGATGGGCTGGCCGACCTGTTGCAGGAAGTAGCCGATGTCGGTGGCCAGGTATCCGATCGCCTGGCCTTGCGCCATTTCGCCCACGTCGATGACGTCAGCCAACGCACGGTGTCCGTCTGATGAGTGCTCGTTACCAGATCCTCCACGACACCCATTATCACTATGACAGCCCGGTGTCCCTGGCCCAGCAGCTTGCCCATCTGTGGCCGCGCGCCTGTGACTGGCAGCGTTGCACCGAACAGCAGTTGCTGATCAGCCCGGAGCCGACGACCCGTCGCGATGAGCAGGACGTGTTCGGCAACCCGCTGACCCGCCTGGCCTTCGAACGCCCCCACGACGAGCTGCTGGTCAATGCTCGCCTGAGCGTCGAGGTGCTGTCTCGCCCCGCGCTGGACTTCAACCTGTCCCCGGCCTGGGAGTCGACCTGCAATGCGCTGACCTACAGCGGCCGGCCACTGGCGGCGCCATTGTTGGAGGCGTGCCGTTTTCGTTTCGAGTCACCGTATGTGCACCTCAAGCGCAGCTTCGTCGAGTTTTCCGAAAGCTGCTTCCCGCCAGGGCAACCGTTGATGGTCGGCGTGCGGGCGCTGATGGAAAAGATTTTCGAGGAGTTCACCTTCGATGCCGAAGCCACCCAAGTGGCCACGCCGCTGGTGGAGGTGCTGGAGCGGCGGCGGGGCGTGTGCCAGGATTTTGCCCACTTGATGCTGGCCTGCGTGCGCTCTCGCGGGCTGGCGGCGCGTTACGTCAGCGGCTACCTGCTGACCCAGCCACCACCTGGCCAACCCCGGCTGATTGGCGCCGATGCGTCCCATGCCTGGGTCTCGGTGTATTGCCCGGTATTGGGGTGGGTGGACTTTGACCCGACCAACAACGTCCAGCCGGCCCTGGAACACATCACCCTGGCCTGGGGCCGGGACTTTTCCGATGTGTCGCCGTTGCGGGGGGTGATCCTGGGCGGCGGCAATCATGATCCCGAGGTGCGGGTGACGGTGATGCCGCTGGAATCATGAGCGCTGTGGGGAAAATGTGGTAGCGAGCCTGTGGGAGCCGAGCTTGCTCGCGATGAGGGCGACACGGTTCAACTGCAAAACCGCGTCATCGTTCATCGCGAGCAAGCTCGGCTCCCACAGGTTGTGTGTCCTATGGATGATGAGGTTTCTCCATGTTCCCGGTTTCCATCAAAGGCGTACTGCAATCCCCCGAAGGCCTGGTCGTGCTGATGCTCAACGAACGGGACGAATGGGAACTTCCCGGTGGGCGGATCGAGCTGGGCGAAACGGCGCCGCAGTGCCTGGCACGGGAGATCGATGAGGAGCTGGCGGTTGAGGTAAGTGTGGGGGAACCGCTGGATTCGTACCTGTTCGAGGTCATTCCCGGCAAGCACGTCTTCATCTCCACATACCGCTGCCAATTGCTGGGCGGTTTCGTGCCGATGATCAGCCATGAACACAAGCAGATCGGCTTGTTCGAGCCTGGCCAATTGCCGGCCAATCTACCTGCAGGCTATCGCCTGTCGATTATCAAGGCGCTGGGATTGTGAGGGTCGGCAGTGGGACTGCCGGCCCTGGACACAAACCGGGGGGCCGGATCGAATCATCGGGCCCTGGGGGTATCAGGCGTCGGGTGCCTGATCTTTCGGTGCATCAACATCATCTTCTGCCGCCACTTCGCCTTCGGTATCCGGGGTCAGTGCGGCCTCTTCTTCAGCTGTGGCTTTCTTGCGCTGCAGCTTTTCCTCTTTCTTCTGCTCCTTGGCCAAGTCTCTTTGACGTTTGGCGAAGGAATAATTGGGTTTGGCCATGGGCGATCCTCTGGGGTCGAAGGTGAGGTTGAGCGGCGCATATTCTGCCCTGTATCGGGGCCGAGCCGTTAGCTGGGTTTTTGTTCGGCCCACTTTGGCTGCACTGACGGTTGCCATTCGTCCAGCGCATCGAGCAGGTTCTGCGCTGATGCGCTCACTTGCAGCATGTCACGATGGGGCGCGCGGACGAAGCCTTCACCGACGATATGATCGAGAAAGCCAGTGAGCTTGCTGTAGAAACCATTCACTTCCAGCAGCCCCAGCGGTTTGCCGTGGTAGCCGAGCTGGCCCCAGGTCCAGACTTCGAACAACTCCTCCAGCGTGCCGAGGCCGCCGGGCAGGGCGATGAAGGCATCGCTGAGTTCGGCCATGCGAGCCTTGCGGGCGTGCATGCCGTCCACCACTTCCAGGCGGGTGAGGCCGCTGTGGCCGATTTCCTTGTCCTTGAGGCTTTGCGGGATGATGCCAATGACCTCGCCGCCGGCCGCCAGGGCCGCGTCGGCGACGATCCCCATCAGGCCGACGGCACCGCCGCCGTAGACCAGGGTCAATTTTCGTTCCGCCAATGCCTGGCCCAAAGCCTGCGCCGCTTCACGATACGCTGGATTGGTGCCGGTGCTGGCGCCGCAAAATACACAAACAGACGCGATGGACATGCTTTACTCCATGATCAGTAACGACCCAGAGTAAAGCCTGGCCTTGGTCGCGCAAAGCGATTAAATCTCGCGGCTGGGTTTTTCGTAGGTACCACTGGCGCCGCAGGCGTAGGCGGCGAGCAAGCTGCATAACAGGCTGTTGACGTTCATGATGGGCGCTCCCGAGAAGTGGTGAGGCCGATCATAGAGCGGCGTCCTCCCTCTGGCTGGTTGATTGTGTCCATCAGGCTGATAGCCTTAAGTTGTATACAATCTTTGATTCAGGTCATAGGAACTTGTCTGAAATTCAGGCAGTCTTCCTCTTTGCCGGATTTTTGTTAACCATGCCTTGGAGATTCACGATGTTTGCCAAACTTGTAGCAGTATCCCTGTTGACGCTGGCCAGCAGCCAACTGATGGCAGCGGAGTGCAAGACCACCATCGACTCGACCGACCAGATGTCCTTCAACACCAAGGCCATCGAGATCGACAAGAGCTGCAAGACGTTCACCGTTGAATTGACGCATTCGGGCAGCTTGCCGAAAAACGTCATGGGCCATAACTGGGTGCTGAGCAAAGAGGCTGACATGCAGCCGATTGCCACCGATGGCCTGGGCGCTGGCATCGACAAGAATTACCTGAAGGAAGGGGATGCTCGCATCATCGCCCACACCAAGGTCATTGGTGCCGGGGAGAAGGATTCGGTGACCTTCGACGTGTCTAAACTGGATGCGGCTGAAAAATACGGTTTCTTCTGTTCGTTCCCGGGCCACATCTCGATGATGAAAGGCACCGTTACCCTGAAGTAATCAGCTTCAGGCACAACAAAAAACGGCGCTTCTTTCAGAAATGGGAAGCGCCGTTTTTTTGGCTTTTTAGAAAGCTCGGTGTTTAGTTGCTTTGGTGTGTATATCCATTTCTGCGGTGACGGCCGCTTATGGTTCCGCTCTTACAGCGGGTCACTTTTGAAAAGCGCAAAAGTAACCAAAACGCTTTTGCCCCACCACTCGGTGCCTCGCCTAGGCTCGGCATGCCTGAACGAAGGCATCGCTCCGTGGGCCGCCGCGAAGGGCCATCCATGGCCCAGCGCGGCTAACCCGGCATCCATGCCGGGTTGCCCACTGCGCAATACCTTCGTTCAGCCATCGTGGTTAACGGGGCGCCCGAGATCAACGTCCACCGCGAGGCGGCCTAGTAGCCGACCTGGTTCTTGGTGGGACCGCGTTTCCCCTGTGGTAGCGAGCCTGCTCGGGATGGCGGTGGTTCAGTCACATGCATGTTGGGCTTGCTGGCCTCATCGCGAGCAAGCTCGCTCCCACAGGGGGGCTGGGTGCACATGAATTTTGTATTTCGCTGAAGATCCAATGTGGGAGCGAGCTTGCTCGCGATAGCGATGGCTCAGCCACATGGATGCCGGCATGTGCCCGCTCTTGCTCTGCTCTGCTCTGCTCTGCTCTTGCTCTTGCTTTGGATCTTGATCTTGATCTGGACGCCCCGTCAAACCACGCTGGCCGAACGCAGGCATTGTGCAGTGGGCATCCCGGCATGGATGCCGGGATAGCCGCGCTGGGCCATGGATGGCCCTTCGCGGCGGGCCCACGGAGCAATGCCGGAGTGAGGGCATGCCGAGCCTAGGCGAGGCACCGAGTGGTGGGGCAGAGCGCTTTTGGTTACTTTTGGCGCTCTTCCAAAAGTGACCCGCTGTAAGAGCGGAACCATAAGCAGCCGTTACGCAAAAAACGGATATACACACCAACCCAGGCCTCTCAGCCATCGCGAGCAATCTCGCTCCCACAGTGATTACCCGTTACGGAGCGTAAGGCATCACCCGCTTGTGCTCAGTCTTGCGATAGGTCTCGCAAATGATCCTGGCCGCCTCTTCACGAACCGGTTGCCCATGCAGGAACGCATCGATCTCGGCATAGGTCACGCCGTGGGAGGCTTCGTCCGGTTTGCCTGGCGACAGGTCCTCAAGGTCGGCCGTAGGGACTTTTTCCACCAGCGATTCCGGCGCGCCAAAATCACGGGCAATGGCCCGGACCTGGTTTTTCACCAAGCCACTCAACGGCGCCAGGTCGCAGGCGCCATCACCGAACTTGGTAAAGAAACCCATCACCGCCTCGGCGGCATGGTCGGTGCCGATCACCAGGCCTTGCTCGGTGCCCGCGATGGTGTATTGCGCCACCATGCGCATCCGCGCCTTGGTATTGCCCAGCACGAAATCCCGCGAGACCGCTGCCTTGCCTTCGAACGCCGCGACTTGTTCGGCCAGGGCCTTGACCGCCGGACCGATGTTGACGGTGTGGCGCTCGTCCGGGTCGATGAAGTCCACGCAGGCTTGGGCTTCGTGCTCGTCGAACTGGGTTTCGTACGGCAGGCGCACGGCGATGAACTTGTAGGCGGCGTTACCGGTTTTCTCCCGCAGTTCGCGCATGGCACGTTGGGCCAGCAGCCCGGCGGTCAACGAGTCAACGCCACCGCTGATGCCCAGCACGAGGGACTTGAGCCCGGAGTTGACCAGGCAATCCTGAATAAAGCTCACCCGACGGGCGATTTCGGCCTTGAGGGCCGCGTCATCGGCGAACGGCGGCTGGACCTTGAGCTGTTCAGCAATCTCACGCTGTACGGCTTGCATGAATTCACTCCTTGCTTGATGTATCTGAAAGGGTGGCAGGTACTTGGAAAACATGTCGCATGTAGGCGACGAAATTCGGGTCTTTGCAGTGGGTCTTGCCGGGCTCGTCTGAAATCTTGGCCACAGGTTGCCCGTCACAGCTGATCATTTTAAGCACGATGCTCATCGGCTCTACACCTGGAATGTCACACGTCAGGTTGGTGCCAATACCGAAGCTGACATTAATGCGACCACGCAATGCCCGAAAAATCTCCAGGCATTTGGGCAATGTCAGGCTATCGGAGAACACCAGGGTCTTGCTCATGGGGTCGATGCCGAGCTTGTGATAGTGCGCAATGGCTTTTTCCGCCCAAATCACCGGGTCGCCCGAATCATGGCGCAACCCGTCGAACAGCTTGGCGAAGAACAGATCGAAATCCTTGAGGAAGGCGTCCATGGTGATGCAATCGGTCAGGGCGATCCCCAGCAGGCCTCGGTACTCGCGCACCCAGCAATCGAGGGCGGCGATCTGGCTGTCGATCAGCCGTGGGCCCAATTGCTGGTGGGCCATGATCCACTCATGGGCCATGGTGCCCAGGGGTTTCATGTCCAATTCCCGGGACAGGTGCACGTTACTGGTGCCGACGAAACGCCCGGGGAAGTCGTGCTTGAGCACGTTGACCACTTCTTCCTGGACGCGGAAGGAAAACCGACGACGGGTGCCGAAGTCCGCGACTTGCAGTTCGGACAGTTCCTCGGCGCTGGCGTTGGCGCTCAGCCAGTCGAACTTGCGATAAAGCTGTTCCCGCGCCTGCTCCAGGACGATTTCCCGATAGCGATAACGATTGCGTACCTCGCTGACGATGGCCAGCAGCGGCACTTCGAACAGAATGACGTGCAGCCACGGCCCGCGCAGGCGGATGAACAACTCACCGTTTTCGATGCCGGTGTGCACGTAGCGCAGGTTGAAGCGAAACAGGCCCAGGAAACGCAGGAAGTCCGGCTTGAGGAAGCTGATGCGCTCCAGGAAACCCAACTGATCGGCGCTCAGGCTCAACTCGGCCAGGCGCTCGATTTGAAAACGGATCTCCGCCAGGTACGGGCGCAGGTCTTCGCTGTTGCGGCAGCGAAACTCCCATTCGACTTCGACGTTGGGGTAGTTGTGCAATACCGCCTGCATCATCGTCAGTTTGTAGAAGTCGGTGTCGAGCAGGTTCTGCACGATACGATCGGCAAATACACTCTCGCTCATAACGGGAATCTCCAGGCAAGCCGCAGCGGTGGGCAGCGGGGTGCAGCGGTTTGTAGTGAAAGGGCTAGTGGCGCATAACCGTGGTGGGTATTGCCAGTGTTTTGTGTCGGCTGCCGCTATTGCGGTGCATCCGGGTTCTCGATCTGCTCCAGCATCCACTCCACGAAAAGTCGTACCTTGGGCACTTCCGCCGAGTGCTCGGGGTAGGCCAGGTAATAGGCATTGGTGCTGGGCATCGCGTGTTGCCAGGCGATGACCAGTTTGCCGTCGGCCAGTTCTTCTTCCACCAGAAACCGCGGCAGCAGGGCGACGCCGCAGCCGACCTGGGCCGCGCGAATGCACATGTAGAAGGTTTCGAAACGCGGCCCGTGATAGCTGTGTTCGGTGTGGAAGCCCTGGTGGTCGAACCAGTCGTGCCAGGCCTGGGGCCGCGAGGCGTTTTGCAGCAGCACCAGCTCGGCCAGTTGGGTCGGGTCGGTGAAGGGTTGGTCAGGCAGGCTGCCGGGCGCGCAGACCGGTACCAGTTCTTCGCCGAAAAGCTTCAGGGATTCGGTGCCAGGTCGCGAGCCTTGGCCGAAATAGAACGCCAGGTCGCTGCGCCCTTGCAGCAAGTCGTCGGCCTCCTGCTCGCTGCACAGGTCCAGATGAATCTTCGGATGCCGCAATCGCCAGCCCTTCAAGCGTGGGACCAACCAGCGGGCGCCGAAGGTCGGGGGCGTGGAAACGCGCAGGACTTCGGTGTCGCCACCGTAGGAGCGCAGGTAATGGGTAGACATCTCCACCTGCGTGAGGATTTTTCGCACTTCCCCAAGGTACAAATCACCGGCAGGCGTCAGTTGCAGGCGTCGGCGTACGCGCCGGAACAGCAAGTGCTGCAGCAACTCTTCCAATTGCGCGACCTGCTTGCTGACGGCGCTCTGGGTCAGGTTCAGCTCTTCGGCGGCACGGGTGAAGCTCAGGTGACGGGTCACCGCTTCGAAACATTGCAGCGCCGTGATCGACGGCAAATATCGTTTATTGAGCATGATGAGGCCTTATTTCTTGTGGCTCTGCTTATCCGGGTCATGGCCAGCATGAATAAACGGAATGATATCTCGCTTAAAGGTCGTTTGTTGGCAAGTCTTGGGCCAGCTACAACTACAGGTCTGATCAGCCGCATTCGTCCGGCTGCCAATCCTTTGTCTTTCGTGTGAGGAAATTTTCCATGGTTGCTGCATTGCTTGATCGCTTGGGCGTCGACTCGGCCCTGTACCAGAACGGCGCACAACCGGTGCATTCGCCCATTGATGGCAGCCGTATCGGCGCCGTGAACTGGGAAGGCGCGGCTGAAGTCGAGCAGCAAGTCAGCCGTGCCGAACACGCCTTCGACCTGTGGCGCCAGGTGCCGGCGCCGCGTCGCGGCGAGCTGGTGCGTCAATTTGGCGATCTGTTGCGTGAATACAAGGCCGACCTTGGCGAGCTGGTGTCGTGGGAAGCCGGCAAGATCACCCAGGAAGGCCTGGGTGAAGTGCAAGAGATGATCGACATCTGCGACTTCGCCGTCGGCCTGTCCCGCCAGCTGTACGGCCTGACCATCGCCTCCGAGCGTCCGGGCCACCACATGCGTGAGTCCTGGCATCCGTTGGGCGTGGTCGGGGTGATCAGTGCCTTCAACTTCCCCGTGGCGGTCTGGGCCTGGAACACCACGCTGGCCCTGGTGTGCGGCAACGCGGTGATCTGGAAACCCTCGGAAAAGACCCCGCTCACCGCCCTGGCGTGCCAGGCGCTGTTCGAGCGCGTGCTGAAGAATTTCAGCGACGCTCCCCCATACCTGAGCCAGGTGATCATCGGCGGTCGTGATGCCGGTGAGGCGCTGGTGGATGATCCGCGCGTGGCCTTGATCAGCGCCACGGGCAGCACCCGCATGGGCCGTGAAGTGGCACCGAAAGTCGCCGCGCGTTTCGCCCGCAGCATCCTGGAACTGGGCGGCAACAACGCCATGATCCTGGCCCCGAGCGCCGACCTGGACATGGCCGTGCGCGCCATCCTCTTCAGCGCCGTCGGCACCGCTGGCCAGCGTTGCACCACCCTGCGCCGGCTGATTGCCCATGAATCGGTGAAGGAAGAAATCGTCACGCGCCTCAAGGCCGCCTATTCGAAAGTGCGCATCGGCCATCCGCTGGAAGGCAACCTGGTCGGGCCGCTGATCGACAAGCACAGCTTCGACAACATGCAGGATGCGCTGGAGCAGGCCTTGAGCGAAGGCGGGCGAGTCTTTGGTGGCAAGCGCCAGCTGGAAGACCAATTCCCGAATGCTTATTACGTCTCGCCGGCCATCGTCGAAATGCCTGAGCAGAGCGACGTGGTGCGCCACGAAACCTTCGCGCCGATCCTGTACGTGGTTGGCTACAAGGACTTTGCCGAGGCCTTGGACCTGAACAATTCCGTGCCTCAGGGCCTGTCGTCCTGCATCTTCACCACCGACGTGCGTGAAGCCGAGCAATTCATGTCGGCCGTGGGCAGCGACTGCGGCATCGCCAACGTCAACATCGGTCCGAGCGGCGCGGAGATCGGCGGCGCATTCGGTGGCGAAAAAGAAACCGGCGGCGGTCGCGAATCCGGCTCCGACGCCTGGCGCGGCTACATGCGCCGCCAGACCAACACCGTGAACTACTCGCTGGAGTTGCCGTTGGCGCAGGGGATTACCTTCGACTGAGGTCGAGTCAACGGAAATCCCCTGTGGGAGCGAGCTTGCTCGCGATAGCGGTCTGTCAGTCACATAGTTATTGAATGTGCCGCCGTCATCGCGAGCAAGCTCGCTCCCACAAATGAAATGGTGTGGTGGTTAGGTTTCTTTTTCGGAGTCTGGCAATGCCGTTACGCGAAGAATGTCTGTGGGAAAAACTGACGCCGCAAAGGCCCGAAAACAGTGCGCTCACCGGTGAAGTCACGGCCGATGTCTGCGTGATCGGCGCGGGTTTTACCGGGCTGTCGGCGGCGGTGCATTTGCTCGAACAAGGCAAGCGCGTGGTTGTACTGGAAGCCCATCGAGCCGGGCATGGTGGATCGGGGCGTAACGTCGGGTTGGTCAACGCCGGCCTGTGGATCCCGCCGGACGACATCGAGGCCGGGTTCGGCGAGGCGGTGGGCAGCCAGCTCAACCGCATGCTGGGGGCCGCACCGGCCCTGGTATTCAGCCTCATCGATAAATACAACATCGATTGCCAACTGCGTCGCGAAGGCACCCTGCACATGGCCCATAACGCCCGGGGCGAGGCCGACCTGCGCAGTCGCGAAGCGCAATGGAAGCGCCGTGGAGCCCCGGTAGAGTTGCTCACCGGCCAGGCTTGTGTCGAGGCCACCGGCACGTCGAAAATCGCCGCGGCACTGCTCGACCGTCGCGCCGGCACGCTCAACCCGATGGCCTACACCAGCGGGTTGGCCAAGGCGGCCACGGACCTTGGCGGCCAATTGTTCGATCATTCACCGGTGACGCGCCTGGAACGCCAGGGCCAGCGCTGGTCGGTGCAGACTGCCCAGGGGTCGGTGCTGGCCGAGCAGGTGGTGATCGCCTCCAACGCCTACACCGAGGGCGACTGGACCGAACTGCGGCGCAATTTCTTCCCCGGTTATTACTATCAGGTCGCCTCGGTGCCGCTGACCGACGAGGCCGCCCGACGCATTCTGCCGGGCGGGCAGGGCTCGTGGGATACCCGCCAGGTGTTGAGCAGCATCCGCCGGGACAAGGACGGCCGTTTGCTGTTGGGCAGCCTGGGCAACGGCAACCGCAAGCCGACCTGGTTCCTCAAGGCCTGGGCCGACCGTGTGCAGCAGCACTATTTCCCCTACCTCAAGCCAGTGGAGTGGGAATGCACCTGGACCGGTTGCATTGCCTTTACCCCCGATCACTTGATGCGTCTGTTCGAACCGGCCCCCGGGGTGGTGGCAGTGACCGGCTACAACGGCCGGGGCGTGACCACCGGCACCGTGGTCGGCAAAGCGTTCGCCGATTACCTGTGCCACGGCGATGCCCAGGCCCTGCCGATCCCGTTCGCACCCATGCAGCCAGTGGCCGGGGTGGGGTTGCGCAGTTGCCTGTATGAGGCGGGCTTTTCGCTGTATCACGCGGGCCAGTGCCTGCGGATCGTCATTTGAGTGTTGAAAATTGTTGCTGGACCCCGCGTTTTCCGGCGTAGCGTCTAGCCTGTTATGGTGCGGGTTGTAGCAATCGCGCACCGACAGTGTGCAGTTCGGTGACGTGGGTTGTTACACAGTGGTTGCACGCCGTTTCGTGTGATGGTTGCAATGATGGCTCACGGAGGGTTTCACCCATTTAAATAAAAGGTTGCACCTCGTGCGGTTTAGACGGTTGCACGCCCTATGAAAAAGGGCTCGAAACAGTCGAAATAACAATAAAGCAGCGACTTTTTTCAGAATAAAAAACCGATGGCACGGCCCTTGCTCTGAGCTTTTCAGTGAAATGAAGTCGCAGTGCCAACTAAAAAAAACCTTGGAGCACCACCTCATGTCCCAGACGTTTTACAAGAAAGGTTTCCTGGCCCTCGCAGTGGCAACTGCGTTGGGTGTTTCTGCGTTTGCTCAGGCCGACATCAAGATCGGCGTAGCGGGTCCCATGACAGGCGCCAACGCGGCATTTGGCGAGCAGTACATGAAAGGTGCCCAGGCGGCAGCCGATGCCGTTAACGCGGCAGGTGGCGTCAACGGCGAGAAGATCGTGCTGGTCAAGGGCGATGACGCCTGTGAACCGAAACAGGCTGTTACGGTGGCCAAGGACCTGACCAACCAGAAAGTGGCGGGCGTGGTCGGTCACTTCTGCTCCTCGTCGACCATCCCGGCCTCCGAGATCTACGACGAAGCAGGCATCATTGCAATCACCCCGGGTTCTACCAACCCACAGGTGACCGAGCGCGGCCTGAGCGCCATGTTCCGTATGTGCGGTCGTGACGACCAGCAAGGTATCGTCGCTGGCGACTACATCGTTGACGTGCTCAAGGGTAAAAAAGTCGTTGTGCTGCATGACAAGGACACCTACGGTCAGGGCCTGGCGGATGCGACCAAGGCTCAACTGGCCAAGCGCGGCGTTACGCCAGTGCTGTACGAAGGCCTGACCCGTGGCGAAAAAGACTTCAGCACCATTGTTACCAAGATCCGTGGCGCCGGCGCCGACGTCGTGTACTTCGGTGGTCTGCACCCGGAAGCCGGTCCACTGGTTCGTCAACTGCGTGAGCAAGGCCTCAAAGACGTCAAGTTCATGTCCGACGACGGCATCGTGACCGACGAACTGGTCACCACCGCTGGCGGCCCGCAATTCGTCGATGGCGTGTTGATGACCTTCGGTGCCGACCCGCGCCTGCTGCCCGACAGCAAGACTGTCGTGGATGCGTTCCGTAAGGCAGGCACTGAGCCGGAAGGCTACACCCTGTACGCCTACGCTTCGGTGCAAACGCTGGCTGCGGCTTTCAACGGCGCCAAGTCCAACAAGGGCGAAGAAGCCGCTGCCTGGCTGAAGAAAAACCCGGTCAAGACTGTCATGGGCGAGAAGACCTGGGACAGCAAGGGCGACCTGAAAGTCTCCGACTACGTGGTCTACGAGTGGGACAAGGACGGCAAATACCACCAGCTGGAAAAACAGAAGTAAACGCGATCGGCTAGATCCCCGCGATTCAGGTGGAGCGAGCCTGCTCGCGATGGCGGACTGACAGGCGACATCTTTGTTGAATGTCCGTCCGCTATCGCTGGCAGGCCTGCTCCCACAAGGGGATGTAGTGTTCTGACTGACATTGCTCCGACGTAAATCTGTATTTTCCTTAGAAGAACCGCACACTCAAGGGTGTGCAGGTTCTCACTGCGTGAGATTGCGTTATGGATGGTATTTTCCTGCAGCAACTGGTCAACGGCCTGACCCTCGGGTCGGTTTACGGCCTGATCGCCATCGGCTACACAATGGTCTATGGCATCATCGGCATGATCAACTTCGCCCATGGCGAGGTTTACATGATCTCTGCGTACCTCGCGGCGATCAGTCTGGCTCTGCTGGCATACTTCGGTATTGAATCCTTTCCCCTGCTGATGCTCGGTACGCTGATCTTCACCATCATCGTCACGGCGGTATATGGCTGGGTCATCGAGCGTGTCGCCTACAAACCCCTGCGCAACTCCACCCGACTGGCACCGCTGATCAGCGCCATCGGTATTTCGCTGATCCTGCAGAACTACGCACAGATCGCCCAGGGCGCGAAGCAACAAGGCGTTCCAACCTTGCTGACGGGAGCCTGGCGCGTCGAAATCGGCACAGGATTCGTGCAGCTGACCTACACCAAGGTTTTCATTCTGATCGCAGCGTTTGCGGGGATGGCCCTGCTGACCTACATCATCAAGTACACCAAGCTCGGCCGCATGTGCCGCGCGACCCAGCAAGACCGCAAGATGGCCTCGATCCTGGGGATCAACACCGACCGGGTGATTTCCTATGTGTTCATCATCGGCGCGGCAATGGCGGCCCTGGCCGGCGTGCTGATCACCATGAACTACGGCACGTTCGACTTCTATGCCGGTTTCATCATCGGCATCAAGGCATTTACGGCGGCAGTACTCGGCGGTATTGGCTCGCTGCCTGGCGCGATGCTCGGCGGGATCATTCTCGGGATCTCCGAGTCGCTGTTCTCCGGCCTGGTCAATTCGGACTACAAAGACGTCTTCAGCTTCTCGCTGCTCGTTCTCGTTCTGGTCTTTCGGCCCCAAGGCCTGCTTGGCCGTCCTCTTGTGTCGAAGGTGTAAGCGATGTCCTCAACCACTAAAAAAACCATTGATATCAAAAGAAGCCTGGTTGACGCGATTCTCGCCGGCCTTGTCGCCCTGATTGTGTTCGGTCCGATTGTCGGCGTGGTCCTGGACGGCTACGGCTTCAACCTGCAACCGACCCGTGTGGCATGGATTGTCGCCATCGTCATGGCTGGCCGCTTTGCCCTGGGCCTGTTCCTGCAAACGCCCAAGGGCCTGAAAATTCTTGAGGGCTTCGAAAGCACTGGCTCCGGGGTTCACGTACTGCCGCCTGATTACAAAACCCGGTTGCGCTGGATCATCCCGCTGGTGGTCGTCATCGCCGTGGTGTTCCCGTTTTTCTCCAATTCATACCTGCTGGGCGTGGTCATCCTTGGGTTGATCTATGTGCTGCTGGGCTTGGGCTTGAACATCGTGGTCGGCCTGGCTGGCCTGCTCGACCTGGGCTACGTGGCGTTCTATGCCATCGGTGCCTATGGACTGGCGCTCGGTTATCAGTACCTGGGGCTGGGTTTCTGGACAGTGCTGCCATTAGCTGCGATCACCGCGGGGTTGGCCGGTTGCATCCTCGGTTTCCCGGTGTTGCGTCTGCACGGTGACTACCTGGCGATCGTGACCCTGGGCTTCGGTGAAATCATCCGCTTGGTCCTCAATAACTGGCTGAGCCTGACCGGCGGCCCGAACGGCATGCCGGCGCCGCTGCCAACCTTCTTCGGTCTCGAATTCGGTAAAAGAGCCAAGGACGGTGGCGTCCCGTTCCATGAGTTTTTCGGCATCGCCTACAACCCTGATGTGAAGTACTACTTCATCTACGCGGTGTTGTTCCTCGTCGTTTTGGCTGTGTTGTACATCAAGCATCGCCTGACCCGCATGCCGGTCGGTCGCGCTTGGGAAGCCTTGCGTGAAGATGAAATCGCCTGCCGCTCAATGGGCCTGAATCACGTACTGGTCAAGCTCTCGGCATTCACCATCGGCGCCTCGACGGCTGGCTTGGCCGGGGTGTTCTTCGCTACTTACCAAGGCTTCGTCAACCCGACATCGTTCACCTTCTTCGAATCGGCGTTGATCCTCGCCATCGTGGTACTGGGTGGCATGGGCTCGACCATTGGCGTGGTGATTGCGGCCTTCGTGCTGACCGTGGCCCCGGAACTGCTGCGCGGGTTCGCAGAATACCGCGTGCTGCTGTTCGGCATATTGATGGTGTTGATGATGATCTGGCGTCCTCGCGGCCTGATCCGCATCAGCCGTACCGGGGTGACGCCGCGCAAGGGGGTAGCGCCATGAGCGAAGTCGTACTCAAAGTTGAAAACCTGATGATGCAGTTCGGCGGCATCAAGGCCCTCAGCGACGTCAGCCTGCAGGTCAAGCGCAACTCGATCTTCGCCCTGATCGGCCCCAATGGTGCGGGCAAGACCACGGTGTTCAACTGCCTGACCGGTTTCTACAAGGCTTCGGGCGGCAAGATCGAGCTCAACGTGCGTGGCGAGCAAACCAACGTCATCAAGCTGTTGGGCGAGGCGTTTCGCCCGACTGATTTCGTGTCGCCGAGGTCCTTCGCCAGCCGGCTGTACTACAAGATGTTCGGCGGCACCCACCTGGTGAACCGCGCCGGCCTGGCGCGCACCTTCCAGAACATTCGCCTGTTCAAGGAAATGTCGGTGCTGGAAAACCTGTTGGTGGCCCAGCACATGTGGGTCAACCGCAGCATGGTGGCGGGCATCCTCAACACCAAGGGCTACCGCAAGGCCGAAAGCGACGCCTTGGACCATGCCTTCTATTGGCTGGAAGTGGTGGACCTGGTGGATTGCGCCAACCGCCTCGCCGGGGAGCTTTCCTACGGCCAGCAACGGCGCCTGGAAATCGCCCGGGCCATGTGCACGCGCCCGCAGATCATCTGCCTCGACGAGCCGGCCGCCGGCCTCAACCCTCAGGAAACCGAAGCGCTGAGCGCGATGATCCGGCTGCTGCGCGACGAGCATGATCTGACCGTGGTGCTGATCGAACACGACATGGGCATGGTAATGAGCATTTCCGACCACATCGTGGTGTTGGACCACGGCAACGTGATCGCCGAGGGCGGTCCCGAGGCGATTCGCAACGATCCGAAGGTGATCGCGGCCTACCTGGGTGCCGATGAAGAGGAGCTGGTATGAGTGGACCTATCCTCGAGCTCAAGGAGCTGGACGTGTTCTACGGGCCGATCCAGGCCCTGAAGAAAGTCTCGATGCACATCGGTGAAGGTGAAACCGTGAGCCTGATCGGCTCCAACGGTGCCGGCAAGTCCACGTTGCTGATGTCGATCTTCGGCCAGCCGCGTGCGGCGGGCGGGCAGATCATCTACCAGGGCGTGGACATCACCCACAAGTCGTCGCACTACATTGCGTCCCACGGCATCGCGCAGTCGCCGGAAGGGCGGCGGGTATTCCCGGACATGACCGTCGAGGAAAACCTGCTGATGGGCACCATTCCCATCGGTGACAAGCACGCCAGCGAAGACATGCAGCGCATGTTCGAGCTGTTCCCGAGGCTCAAGGAGCGGCGCAACCAGCGGGCCATGACCATGTCCGGCGGCGAGCAGCAAATGCTCGCCATCGCCCGGGCATTGATGAGCCGGCCAAAGTTGTTGCTGCTCGACGAGCCTAGCCTGGGGCTGGCGCCGATCGTGGTGAAGCAGATCTTCGCCACCCTGCGCGAGCTGGCGTCCACCGGGATGACCATCTTCCTGGTGGAACAGAACGCCAACCACGCCCTCAGGCTGTCGGACCGGGCCTATGTGATGGTCAACGGCGAGATCCGCCTGACCGGCACGGGCAAGGAGCTGCTTGCCAACGAAGAGGTGCGCAACGCGTACTTGGGCGGGCATTGAGGCGGTTGTTGCAATGAAAATAACCGGCGAGTGATCGCCGGTTTTTTTATATCCCCAGAACACCACCAACCCCTGTGGGAGCGAGCTTGCTCGCGATAGCGGCGGAATCAGTCGACATCCATGTATCTGAGACTCCGCCTTCGCGAGCAGGCTCGCTCCCACAGGGTTTTTATGCGTTTTTGCAATTGTGGACAACAATCCTGAGCCCCTGCGAAACCGCGACATAAAGTCGCCGCAAACAGTTGTTTTGTCACGGTTTTGACTTGTCCCCGTTTGCTGTGGAACTGGCTGTGGGTAACGTGGGAGTAGCTGGCTGAAAGCCTTTGAATACGTGGCTTGCAGGCTTGTGATTGTTTTTTGATCAGGCGTTTTCAGTCAAGCGGGAGTGGCTGTTGTCAACACTTTTATGAGCGCTGCAATGGGCCCGAAAGTCGGTGGGCAAGCCTGTGGATAAGTCTGTGATTAAACTCTGGAAAGACCGCGCTGAGCAGCGTCGTTACTGGCTTGGAGCCATCGCCCATCGCGCGTTGGCTTATAGCAGATAACTTGCGCTGCACAACCTGACTTGCAGGGTCAAGCGAAAAAATTTTCCAAATACCCCGCAAAGCCTTATACACAGCGGCTTGCGGGTTTTGCACTTGCCCCCGATTACTGTGGACGTGCCTGTGGATAAGGTGCGGGCAACCGGCTGCGGCCCTTGTTTGGCAAGGCTTGGCGTTGATTGGTTGTTTTATGAGCAGTCGAGGGGCAAAAGCCGTGTGCAAGCCTTGCCCCTACCGTGCCGGGGCGGGCATGCTGTGGGCCGATTTCCCTTTCAATGGCTTTTGCAGTTCAAACAAGGAGAACACGATGTCTGACACCCTGTTTATCACCGGCGCGACATCCGGTTTTGGTGAAGCCTGTGCCCGTCGTTTTGCCGAGGCCGGCTGGAAACTGGTGCTGACCGGTCGTCGTGAAGAACGCCTCAATGCCCTCTGTACCGAGCTGTCGAAGCAGACTGAAGTCCATGGCTTGGTATTGGATGTGCGGGATCGCAAGGCCATGGAAGAGGCAATCGCCAACCTGCCGCCATCCTTCGCCAAATTGCGCGGGTTGATCAACAACGCCGGCCTGGCCCTGGGCGTCGACCCGGCACCCAAGTGCGACCTCGATGACTGGGACACCATGGTCGACACCAATGTCAAAGGGCTGATCTACAGCACTCGCCTGCTGTTGCCGCGCCTGATCGCCCACGGCCGTGGGGCCGGGATCGTCAACCTGGGCTCCATCGCCGGCAACTACCCCTACCCGGGCAGCCACGTGTATGGCGCGAGCAAGGCGTTCGTCAAGCAGTTCTCCCTGAACCTGCGTTGCGACCTGCAAGGCACGGGCGTGCGGGTGAGCAATATTGAGCCGGGCCTGTGCGAGAGCGAGTTCTCCCTGGTGCGCTTTGGTGGCGACCAGGAGCGCTACAACGCGACCTACGCCGGTGCCGAGCCGATCCAGCCACAGGACATCGCCGATACGATTTTCTGGGTGCTCAATGCGCCGGCGCACATCAACATCAACAGCCTGGAACTGATGCCGGTGAGCCAGACCTGGGCCGGGTTTGCCATTGAGCGCAACAAGGCGTAGGGAATGGTGTGTGGATGAGCTTTTGTGGCGAGGGAGCTTGCTCCCGCTGGGCCGCGCAGCGGCCCCAAAAGCTAACGACTGCTGCGCAGCCGAGCGGGAGCAAGCTCCCTCGCCACAGGGGTGTGTCAAGCCAGATAATCAGCCAGCCCGCGATAGCAGGTCAGCAGGTGATACGGCGTGGTCGATGGCATGTCCCGACGGCTGACGATGCCGTCGGCATCCAGGCATTCGTTCCAGCCCTTGGCATGCAGGAAATGCTGCTGCAGCGCCTGCAATTGACGCAACAACAACCCTTGGCTGCCCGGGCGCAAGGTGAGTGCCCGCAAGTATTCCGCCTGGGCCCAGATGCGTTGGGTGGCATCGCGCGGGGCTGCCTGTGATCCCAAGGCCAGCATTGCACATACCGCGCCGGAGTCCGGAGCGACACCGCGTTGTTCGGTATGGCCGAAGCTGTGCTCCAGGGCTGTGTGCAACTTGCCGTTGCGCAACAGGGGCGATGAGGCCAGCAAGTAATACCATTCGAACTGGTGCCCCGGTTCGAACCAGTTATCCACAGCCTTGAGCGGCTTCTCCATCATCACCCGTTGTTGCGGCTCGATGAACTGCTTGGCCATTGCGTCGCACAGGCTCAGCAACGCCTGGCGGACGTTGGGGTCTTCGCGGACCGACAAGGTCGCGAGGAACGCTTCGGCCAGGTGCATCAAGGGGTTTTGCAACGGGCCGGATCCGGTCGTCGACCAATCGCGCTTGAGGCTGGCTTCGTAGAGACCGTCTGCACTGGCGAAGCGCCGGGCAATGACCTCCAGGCTCGCGTTGAGTACCGATTCCACCAGCGGTTCGCGGACCTTGCCCCAGTAATGGGCGCAGGCGAACAGGATGAAGGCGTGGGTGTAGAGGTCTTTGCCGGTGTCCAGTGGCGCGCCTTGCGGGTCGATGCTGTAGAACCAGCCGCCATGCTCGGCGTCGTGGAAATGACGCTGCAGCGAGCGAAACAGTGCGCTGGCCCGTTCCTCGGCCTGGGGCACTTCGCCGATCAGGCTGGCGAACACATACAACTGCCGCGCACAGGCCATGGCGCGGTAGCGCTGGGGTGGCAGCGGCACATGCTCGGCATCCAGGGATTCGTAGGGCAACGCCAGTTCGGCATTCCAGCCCGGGCCTTGCCACATCGGCACGATCACGTCGTGAAAATGCTGACGCACCGTTGCGAACAGGGCGGTCAATTCAGGCTGGGGAGCGGGGCGGGAAGCATCAGGCATGGGCGGACGTCGTCACGGCTGGGGGCGATTGCGCGACATGGTAGCAGAGTGACCGACTTCAGAGAGATGGCGCCTGCAAGTCCGTCATCGCGAGCAAGCTCGCTCCCACAGGGGCCGGCATTCTGTCTGAAAGAATGCGGTCAAACTGTGGGAGCGAGCTTGCTCGCGATAGCGGCCCGGCAGGCGCTAAAGAATCAACCCGCCAGCAACCAAACCCCAGCCGCCGCCGAAGCTGCCCCGGCCAACCGAACCAATGGCGCCGCCGCGCGCGGCAACACCCGCACCAGGGCAAACCCGGCGCCATGCAACGCCGCTGTCGCCGCGACGAACCCTGCCGCATAGGCCCACGGGCTCGACATGTCTGGCAGTTCCAAGCCATGGGCCACGCCGTGGAACAGCGCAAACAGTGCCGTTGCACCGACCGCCAGGCTCAACGGTGGACGCACCGCCAGTGCCACCGCCAGGCCCAGGGCGAGCACCGAGGCGGCGATCCCGCTTTCCAGCGCCGGCAGGTCCAGGCCTTCAAAGCCCAGCAGGCCGCCGAGCAGCATCGTGCCGACGAAGGTGCATGGCAGTGCCCAGCGCGCGGCGCCTTGTTGTTGTGCGGCCCACAAACCGACCGCCAGCATGGCCAGCAAGTGGTCGAGCCCGCCGATGGGGTGGCCGAGGCCGGCGATCAGGCCATTGTCGCCATGGCCGGGGTGGGCGAAGGCCAGGGCCGGGGTCAGCAGCAGGGCGAGGGTGCCGAGGATGCGTTTGAAGGTCATGGATAAGCTTCCTTGTTGTCAGTCGAAAAGATCAGGCGGCGCTCAGCAGGCCCTGGCGCTCGATGAAGGCGATGATGTCGTCCAGGCCCTGGCCGGTCTTCTGGTTGCTGAACACGAAGGGCTTGCCGTTGCGCATCCGCCGGGTGTCGCTGTCCATCATTTCCAGGGACGCACCCACCAGCGGTGCCAGGTCGATTTTATTGATCACCAGCAGGTCGGATTTGCAGATGCCCGGTCCGCCCTTGCGCGGCAGCTTGTCACCGGCCGAGACGTCGATCACATAGATGGTCAGGTCCGACAGCTCCGGGCTGAAGGTCGCCGACAGGTTGTCGCCGCCCGATTCCACCAGAATCAGGTCCAGGCCCGGGAAGCGCCGGTTCAACTGGTCCACCGCCTCCAGGTTGATCGACGCATCTTCGCGAATCGCCGTGTGCGGGCAGCCGCCGGTTTCCACGCCGATGATCCGCTCCGGCGCCAGGGCCTCGTTGCGCACCAGGAAGTCGGCGTCTTCGCGGGTGTAGATGTCGTTGGTGACCACCGCCAGGTTGTAGCGTTCACGTAGAGCCAGGCACAGGGCCAGGGTCAGGGCGGTCTTGCCGGAACCTACCGGGCCGCCGATGCCGACGCGCAGGGGTTGTGTATTCATGAGTGTCTCCTAGGAACGGAACAGACGGCTGTACTGGCGTTCATGGGCCATGCACGCCAGGGACAGGCCAAATGCGGCGCTGCCGTAATGGTCGGGGTCGATGTTCGAGGCGTCGTGCTGGGTTTGTTGCAGCAGCGGCAGCAGTTCGCTGGTCAGGCGCTGGGCGGCTTGCTGGCCCAGGGGCAGGGTTTTCATCAGCACCGCCAGTTGGTTTTCCAGCCAGCTCCACAGCCAGGCGGCGAGGGCGTCCTGGGGGGCGATATTCCAGGCGCGGGCTGCCAGGGCCCAGCACAGCGCCAGGTGCGGTTCGCTGCGCTGTTGGAGACTGAGCTGTTCAAGAAAGTCGCGCGCGGCACCGTCGAGTTCCGGCAGGCCGGTAAGCAGTTGCTGCAACGAGTAGCCCATCTGTCGGCTCTCTTGATGCAGCTCACGGGTTTCCCGGCTGGCGCGGTGTTCTTGGCAATGCAGCAGCAGCGCATCCCAATCGTCAGCAGCGGCAGCGCTGCAGTGCGCGAGCAGCAAGGGCGCTTCGAAACGCGCCAGATTCAGCAGCAGTTGATCACTGATCCAGCGACGGGCGTCGTCGGGATTCTTCACCTGGCCATTGTCCACCGCCATCTCCAGCCCCTGGGAATAGCTGTAGCCGCCAATCGGCAACTGCGGGCTGGCCAGACGCAGTAGCGCCCAAGCCGGGTTCATGTGCGCACGCCAAACTGATGCAGGCGCGGCGCGTAGTTGAAAGCTTCGTCGCCGTGCCGGGAGTGATGGTGACCGCCGCCATAGGCGCCATGTTCCGGCTGGAACGGGGCTTCGATGGGTTCGGCGCGGGCGCCCAGTTGTTCGAGCATCGCCTTGAGCACGTAATCGTCGAGCAGGCGCAACCAGCCGTCGCCCACTTGCAGGGCAACATGGCGATTGCCCAGGTGATAGGCGGCACGGGTCAGTTCGAACGCGTTGGCGCAGGTGACGTGCAGCAATTGTTCGGCGCGGGCGCAAACGCGCACGATGCGCCCGTCTTCAGCTTGCAGGCATTCGCCGTCGTACAGCGGCGGTTGGCCTCGTTCCAGGAACAGCCCCACGTCTTCACCTTCGGCACTGAAACAGCGCAGGCGGCTTTTGCTACGGGCGTCAAAGGTCAGGTGCAGCTCGGCGTCCCAGCGCGATTGAGTGTCGATTCTGCGATGAATCACCAGCATCGGAGTGCTTCCAGCAATGAACAGTGCTGTGTTTAGAGCAAGGGGCTTGCCAACCGAAAGAGATGTAGGAAATAGCTGGGATGGGGTTTCAGGATGGGGCGGATTGCGTGCCATGTTGGTGCGCGACGGGCTGTCGCGCACCATTTTGCGTCTTGCACAAAAAGAACCTGTGGGAGCGAGCTTGCTCGCGATGGCGTCGGTTCAGTTGGCATTGATAGGGACTGATGCACCGCTATCGCGAGCAAGCTCGCTCCCACAGTGGGGGACATCCGGGGCTTATTCGGTACTGCCCAGCCCTTGCCAATGCTTGAGGCCAATGAAGATGAACCGCAGTTGCTGGGTAATCTTCGCCTGGGGCGTGAGGTGTTCGGGGAGGGC
>NZ_CAKKMI010000042.1:0-56754 GCF_918698105.1 Pseudomonas brassicacearum
CATTGGAACCACCTGATCCCATCCCGAACTCAGCAGTGAAACGATGCATCGCCGATGGTAGTGTGGGGTTTCCCCATGTGAGAGTAGGTCATCGTCAAGATTAAATTCCGAAACCCCTATCTGCTGATGCAGGTAGGGGTTTTGTTTTGCCCGCGGGAAAGTCATTTTGTGTTTCTATGCAACTGTCTTGCGCATGGCTATCATGCGGGCCTCATTATCAGGGCGCAGTCCGCATGCTCACGTTGCTAAAACTTCTGAAGGATGGTCGCTTTCATTCAGGGCAGGCGCTAGGTGCTGCGCTGGGTATCAGTCGTAGTGCTGTATGGAAGCAATTGCAGCACTTGGAGGCAGAAATAGGGCTGTCTGTTCATAAGGTTCGAGGTAGGGGGTACCAGTTGGCTAAGCCTCTGGTGCTTTTGGATGCTGCTGAGATTCACGCAAAAGGCCTTCATGAGTGGCCTGTCCATATCTTTGACGCTATTGACTCCACCAACGCCGAGGCGCTGCGTTTGATCGAGCGTGGGGCGGCGGCACCGTTCATGGTTTTGGCCGAGCGACAGATCGCTGGTCGTGGTCGCCGTGGCCGTAAGTGGGTCAGTCCGTTTGCCGAAAACCTCTATCACAGCCTGGTGCTGCGCATTGACGGCGGCATGCGGCAGATCGAAGGGCTGAGCCTGGTCGTCGGGCTTGCTGTCATGCATGCCCTGCGTGATATGGGGATCGCAGAGGCGGGACTGAAATGGCCTAATGATGTCCTGGTAGGAGAGAAAAAGATCGCCGGCATTTTGCTTGAGCTGGTGGGGGATCCTGCGGACGTTTGCCATGTTGTCCTGGGCGTGGGGATTAATGTGAATATGCAATCGACTGATGAGGTCGACCAGCAATGGACATCCATGTGCCTTGAGGCAGGAAGGGATTTTGATAGAAATGAGCTGGTGGCACGATTGGGTGCGAAGCTTCAGCACTATCTGAAGCTTCATCATGCATCGGGGTTTGCCGCAATACAGTCGGAGTGGGAGCAACACCATCTTTGGCAGGGCAAGGCTGTCTCCCTGATTGCTGGTGTTAATAAAATTGACGGTATTGTGCTGGGCATTGATCACCAGGGTGCGCTGCGTTTGAAGGTAGAGGGTGTGGAAAAAAACTTTAGCGGTGGTGAGCTCAGCCTGAGGTTGCGTGATGATTCTTGAGCTTGACTGCGGCAATAGCTTTATCAAATGGCGTGTTCTTCGTGCTGACGGGCTGACGCCGGTTGACGGCGGCGTGGTCAGCTCTGACAGCGATTTGCTGGTGAGCCTCAGTAATGCCGAGAAGTTCCAGCTCAAGAAATGTCGTCTTGTTAGTGTGCGGACCCTGGAGGAGACAGATTCACTGGTCGCCTCTCTGGTTGATGCGTATGGGGTGTCGGTGACCCGTGCTGTGCCTGCCCGAGAAATGGCGGGGGTGAAAAACGGCTACCAGGATTACGAGCGGTTGGGGCTTGATCGATGGCTGGCGCTGCTTGGTGGGTTCCATCTTGCTTCAGGTGCATGCCTGGTCCTTGACTTTGGTACTGCCATTACCGCTGATTTTGTGGCGGCGGATGGTGAGCATCTCGGCGGATTCATTTGCCCGGGCATGCCTTTAATGCGTAACCAATTGCGTACTCACACGCGAAGAATTCGCTATGACGATATGGCGGCTGAGCGAGCCCATGAGAGTCTTGCTCCAGGTCGGACAACTGTCGAAGCAGTCGAGCGCGGTTGCATGCTGATGCTCAGAGGGTTTGTTCTGACTCAGCTTGAATTGGCGCAGCAATATTGGGGAAAGGATTTCGTGGTGTTTCTCACGGGTGGGGACGCCAATCTGGTTTCCGGGGTTGTTCCTGATGCCAAGGTGGTGCCCGATCTGGTTTTTGTCGGTTTGGCGATGGCCTGTCCTTTGTCTTGAGGTTTCTATGCGGTGGTTGTTTCTGTTGTTGCTGGTTTTGAATGTCTTCTACTACATCTGGCATCAGCAGGAGGCCCCACTTCGCGCCAAGGATGTGACTCCGCTCAGTTTGTACCGCGGTTCGCAGCAGGATATCCACCTGTTGAGCGAAACGGCGGATGCACTTGTCAGGCGCGACCTGGGTAAACCCGGTGAAGCGCAAAAGACCTGTGTTTACTTGGGTGGTTTTGTTCGTCCGGAGCTGGCCAGGCAGTTGGAGCAGCGATTGGCTGCCTCGGGCGTCGTAGGTCGTTCTGCTGCGCCGAACTCGCCAAATCTCCCTGAGGGTGGGGGATTCTGGGTTCAGGTTTCCCAGGAAAGCGCGGGAAAGGTGAATGAAACGTTGCTTCAAAACCTTTCTAAAGAATTCAATGAGTTAAAACATAAAATAATGCCATGCGAAGGGGTTGCACCGGCAGGGTAGTTTGCATAGAATGGCGCCCGCTTCGCAGCGAAGACCTTTAAAGGTTAGCGATACGAAGCGACGTCAACGCAGCTAACCTCAGGTTTTTAATGAGAAAATGCTTGACAGAAGGCTGGCATGATATAGAATGCCGGCTCGCTTAGGAGGGGTTCCCGAGCGGCCAAAGGGATCAGACTGTAAATCTGACGTCTACGACTTCGAAGGTTCGAATCCTTCCCCCTCCACCATTTTAGCGTGAGCTGCAAGCTCCGCGGGTATAGTTTAGTGGTAGAACCTCAGCCTTCCAAGCTGATGATGCGGGTTCGATTCCCGCTACCCGCTCCAAGTTTGCAGGTTGTGCATAGTGTTTCGCTCTTGTAGCTCAGTTGGTAGAGCACACCCTTGGTAAGGGTGAGGTCAGCGGTTCAAATCCGCTCAAGAGCTCCATATAACAAGGCAGATATGAAAATATCTGCCTTTGTTTTAATGGCTTGTGTGACTTGCTAAATTCTTCTCCTAGGGGTGATTTCGATGGCTAAGGAAAAGTTCGAACGTAATAAGCCGCACGTCAACGTTGGTACTATTGGTCACGTTGACCACGGTAAAACCACGCTGACCGCTGCTCTGACCCGTGTCTGCTCCGAAGTTTTCGGTTCGGCCAAGGTTGACTTCGACAAGATCGATAGCGCCCCGGAAGAGAAAGCTCGCGGTATCACCATCAACACCGCTCACGTTGAATACGATTCGGCCGTGCGTCACTACGCACACGTTGACTGCCCAGGTCACGCCGACTACGTAAAAAACATGATCACTGGTGCTGCCCAGATGGATG
Organism: Pseudomonas brassicacearum; assembly: GCF_918698105.1. GTDB lineage: Bacteria > Pseudomonadota > Gammaproteobacteria > Pseudomonadales > Pseudomonadaceae > Aquipseudomonas > Aquipseudomonas brassicacearum_F. Next base: position 3,204 of record NZ_CAKKMI010000042.1, read on the forward strand.
GTGCGATCCTGGTTTGTTCGGCCGCTGATGGTCCGATGCCACAAACCCGTGAGCATATCCTGCTGTCCCGCCAGGTAGGCGTTCCGTACATCGTTGTCTTCCTGAACAAGGCTGACATGGTTGACGACGCTGAGCTGCTGGAACTGGTTGAGATGGAAGTGCGCGATCTGCTGAGCACTTACGATTTCCCAGGTGATGACACTCCAATCATCATCGGTTCGGCTCTGATGGCTCTGAACGGCCAAGACGACAACGAAATGGGCACCACTGCTGTCAAGAAGCTGGTGGAAACTCTGGATAGCTACATCCCAGAGCCAGAGCGTGCTATCGACAAGCCGTTCCTGATGCCAATCGAAGACGTATTCTCGATCTCCGGTCGCGGTACTGTTGTGACTGGTCGTGTTGAGCGTGGCATCGTCCGTATCCAGGAAGAAGTTGAGATCGTCGGTCTGCGCGATACTCAGAAAACTACCTGCACCGGCGTTGAAATGTTCCGCAAGCTGCTCGACGAAGGTCGTGCTGGTGAGAACTGCGGCGTGCTGTTGCGCGGCACCAAGCGTGACGATGTTGAGCGTGGCCAGGTTCTGGTCAAGCCAGGTACCGTAAAGCCGCACACCAAGTTCACCGCAGAAGTTTACGTTCTGAGCAAGGAAGAAGGCGGTCGTCATACTCCGTTCTTCAAAGGCTACCGTCCACAGTTCTACTTCCGTACAACTGACGTGACTGGTAACTGCGAGCTGCCAGAAGGTGTTGAAATGGTAATGCCGGGTGACAACATTCAGATGACTGTTACCCTGATCAAGACCATCGCGATGGAAGACGGTCTGCGTTTCGCTATCCGTGAAGGCGGTCGTACCGTCGGCGCTGGCGTCGTAGCCAAAGTCATCGAGTAAACAGTTGTAATGTCTTTTTCAGGCCGGCATAATGGTCGGCCTGATTTTGTTTTAGGTCAGTAGCTCAATTGGCAGAGCGACGGTCTCCAAAACCGTAGGTTGGGGGTTCGATTCCCTCCTGACCTGCCAGATTCACTCAGTGTGTCTGGCTTTCTTTTCACAGGATCTTCATAGATGACTCCTAAAGCTGAAGCTCAAGGCTCTCGCTTCGATCTGCTCAAGTGGCTAGTAGTAGTCGCTTTGGTGGTTATTGGCGTTGTTGGCAATCAGTATTATTCTGCTTCGCCGATCCTGTACCGCGTACTTGCATTGCTCGCCATTGCTGCTGTTGCTGCCTTTGTAGGCCTGCAGACAGCCAAGGGCAAGTCTTTCTTTGTACTCGCTAAGGAAGCTCGCACTGAGATTCGTAAAGTCGTATGGCCGACTCGCCAAGAAACCACGCAGACCACGTTGATCGTTGTGGCTGTTGTTCTGGTAATGGCGTTGCTGTTGTGGGGGCTCGATTCCCTGCTCGGCTGGCTTGTTTCCTTGATTGTTGGCTAAGGGTGTCCCGTGGCTAAGCGTTGGTACGTTGTGCATGCTTACTCGGGTTACGAGAAGCATGTTATGCGCTCGCTGGTAGAGCGCGTAAAGCTGGCTGGCATGGAAGATGGCTTTGGCGAGATTCTGGTCCCCACTGAAGAAGTGGTTGAGATGCGTAATGGCCAGAAGCGCAAAAGTGAACGTAAGTTCTTTCCGGGCTACGTGCTGGTACAGATGGACATGAACGAAGGGACTTGGCACTTGGTCAAGGATACCCCTCGGGTGATGGGCTTCATTGGCGGTACTGCCGACAAGCCTGCGCCGATCACAGATAAAGAGGCAGAAGCGATTCTGCGTCGCGTCGCTGATGGTAGCGACAAGCCGAAACCGAAAACACTGTTTGAACCAGGTGAGGTTGTACGCGTCACCGACGGTCCATTCGCTGATTTTAACGGCACGGTTGAAGAAGTTAACTACGAAAAGAGCCGGATCCAAGTGGCAGTGCTCATTTTCGGTCGCTCTACTCCGGTAGAGCTAGAGTTCAGTCAGGTCGAAAAGGTCTGATTGAGCAGGCATCCCAACCCCGCAGCCCAAGGCTGTGGGGTTTTGTCGTCACTGGGATAAACGCGCAAGTAACCGGGGAGCCTTTCGAGGCGTTCGAACCCGTAATTGGAGTGCCTCATGGCCAAGAAAATTACCGCTTACATCAAGCTGCAAGTGAAGGCCGCTCAGGCTAACCCAAGCCCACCTGTTGGTCCTGCCCTGGGTCAGCACGGCGTGAACATCATGGAATTCTGCAAGGCCTTCAACGCCCGTACTCAGGGTCTTGAGCCAGGTCTGCCGACTCCAGTGATCATCACTGTCTACAGCGACCGTAGCTTCACTTTCGAAACAAAAAGCACCCCAGCTTCGGTTCTGCTGAAGAAGGCTGCAGGTTTGACCAGCGGTTCCGCTCGTCCAAACACCGTTAAGGTTGGCACCGTTACCCGTGCTCAGCTGGAAGAAATCGCGAAAACCAAAAACGCGGATCTGACTGCAGCTGATATGGATGCAGCCGTGCGTACTATCGCCGGTTCTGCTCGTAGCATGGGCCTTAACGTGGAGGGTGTGTAATGGCTAAGCTGACTAAGCGTCAAAAGGCTATCGCCGGCAAAATTGAAGCAGGCAAGGCCTACAACTTTGTAGACGCCGCCGCTCTGCTGGCTGAGCTGTCGACTGTCAAGTTCAGCGAGTCGTTCGACGTTGCTGTAAACCTGGGTGTTGACCCACGTAAATCCGACCAGGTCGTTCGTAGCGCTACCGTGCTGCCACACGGCACTGGCAAGACCGTTCGTGTAGCTGTCTTCACCCAGGGCCCGGCAGCTGAAGCTGCTCTGGCTGCTGGTGCTGATCGCGTAGGCATGGACGATCTGGCTGCTGAAATGAAGGGCGGCGACCTGAACTATGACGTAGTGATCGCATCCCCGGATGCCATGCGCGTTGTAGGTCAGTTGGGTCAGATCCTCGGTCCACGTGGTCTGATGCCTAACCCTAAAGTCGGCACCGTAACGCCAGACGTAGCCACCGCGGTTAAAAACGCCAAGGCTGGTCAGGTTCGTTATCGCACCGACAAAAACGGCATCATCCACACTTCCGTTGGCAAGATCGGCTTCGATGCCGTCAAGCTGAAGGAAAACGTTGAAGCCCTGATCGCTGATCTGAAGCGTATCAAGCCAGCTTCTTCGAAAGGTATCTACGTCAAGCGCGTTACCCTGAGCACCACTATGGGCCCAGGTCTGGTCATCGATCAGAGCTCGCTCGACGCGTAAGACTCAGGTTGGCGCAAGTAATTGCGCCAATCAAAAAATTGGGGTCCCTGCCTGGCGGGGGCTGTCCAAGACCGTAGGCGACGCAAGTCTTAAACCACAAGCCTACGCAGATGGTGCTCCCGGTTCCTTACCGAATCAGACACCAAAACGACATTCGGTTTCGACCGGATGAAACGGTAACAAGCAGGAGTTAAACCCGTGGCAATTAAACTCGAAGACAAGAAGGCCATCGTCGCTGAAGTCAACGAGGCTGCCAAAGCTGCTCTGTCCGCTGTCGTGGCTGATGCCCGTGGCGTAACAGTAGGCGCTATGACCGGACTCCGTAAAGAGGCTCGTGAAGCTGGCGTTTACGTACGTGTTGTACGTAACACCCTGCTCAAGCGCGCCGTTGCTGACACTGAATACAGTGTCCTCAACGACGTGTTCACCGGCCCGACCTTGATCGCGTTCTCCACCCAACATCCTGGCGCTGCCGCCCGTTTGTTCAAGGAATTCGCCAAAGGTCAGGACAAGTTCGAGATTAAGGCAGCTGCGTTCGAGGGCAAGTACCTCGCAGCTAACCAGATCGACGTACTGGCAACTCTGCCGACCCGTGACGAAGCAATTTCCCAGCTGATGAGCGTGATTCAAGGCGCAACCAGCAAATTGGCTCGTACCCTGGCGGCACTGCGCGACCAGAAAGAAGCTGCCGCAGCCTAAGGCTGAGCATCCCTTTCCGCGTTTTTTGTTTATTTCGATGGTCGCGTAGGCCGTCCCCCAATTGTAGGAATTTAGAGTCATGTCTATCTCTCAAAACGATATCCTCGAAGCCGTTGGCAACATGTCCGTAATGGAAGTTGTTGAGCTGATCAAAGCTTTCGAAGAAAAATTCGGTGTTACCGCTGCTGCTGCTTCCGCTGGTCCAGCTGCTGCTGTTGCCGTTGCTGAAGAGCAAACCGAATTCAACGTCATGCTGACCGAAGCTGGCGAGAAGAAAGTAAACGTGATCAAGGCAGTACGTGAACTGACCGGTCTGGGCCTGAAAGAAGCCAAGGCTGTAGTTGACGGCGCTCCTGCCATGGTTCTGGAAGCTGTTGCCAAAGATGCAGCTGACAAAGCCAAAGCAGTTCTGGAAGAAGCAGGCGCTAAAGTCGAGCTGAAGTAAGCATCGACTTTGCGTCTCCAGCCCGAGCGTTAAGCGACAGGCTGATGGCTGGTGGCTCTTGCCACCGGCCTTTTTCCGTTATTGGCAGCCGACTGGGTCGGTGCCGATAGCGAGCTGTAACCACCCGATGTGGTGGCGCAAACCATGGGGTTTGCACGATTTTCTGGCTGCTCCCGTCGGGAGGGGCCAAACAAGCAGGTGACCAAGCTGGGGAACGCTGATGGCTTACTCATATACTGAGAAAAAACGTATCCGCAAGGACTTTAGCAAGTTGCCGGACGTCATGGATGTGCCGTACCTCCTGGCCATCCAGCTGGATTCGTATCGTGAATTCTTGCAAGCGGGAGCGACTAAAGATCAGTTCCGCGACGTGGGCCTGCATGCGGCCTTCAAATCCGTTTTCCCGATCATCAGCTACTCCGGCAATGCTGCGCTGGAGTACGTCGGTTATCGCCTGGGCGAACCGGCATTTGATGTCAAAGAATGCGTATTGCGCGGTGTTACTTACGCCGTACCTTTGCGGGTAAAAGTGCGCCTGATCATTTTCGACAAAGAATCGTCGAACAAAGCGATCAAGGACATCAAAGAGCAAGAAGTCTACATGGGTGAAATCCCCCTGATGACTGAGAACGGTACCTTCGTAATCAACGGTACCGAGCGTGTAATCGTTTCCCAGCTGCACCGTTCTCCGGGCGTGTTCTTCGACCACGACCGTGGCAAGACGCACAGCTCCGGCAAACTGCTTTACTCCGCGCGCATCATTCCTTACCGCGGTTCGTGGTTGGACTTCGAGTTCGACCCGAAAGACTGCGTATTCGTGCGTATCGACCGTCGTCGCAAGCTGCCTGCATCGGTACTGCTGCGCGCGCTCGGCTATACCACCGAAGAAGTGCTGGACGCGTTCTACACCACCAACGTTTTCCATGTGCAAGGTGAAAACCTCAGCCTGGAACTGGTGCCTCAGCGCCTGCGCGGTGAAATCGCTGTCCTCGATATCCAGGATGACAAAGGCAAGGTTATTGTCGAGCAGGGTCGTCGTATCACCGCTCGCCACATCAACCAGCTGGAAAAAGCCGGGATCAAAGAGCTGCAGGTACCTCTGGACTACGTCCTGGGTCGCACCACGGCCAAGGTCATCGTGCATCCGGCCACCGGCGAAATCCTGGCAGAGTGCAACACCGAGCTGAACACCGAGATCCTGGCAAAAATCGCCAAGGCCCAGGTCGTTCGCATCGAGACGCTGTACACCAACGACATCGATTGCGGTCCGTTCATCTCCGACACGCTGAAGATCGACTCCACCGGCAACCAACTGGAAGCCCTGGTCGAGATCTATCGCATGATGCGTCCTGGCGAGCCGCCAACCAAGGATGCCGCCGAGACCCTGTTCAACAACCTGTTCTTCAGCCCTGAGCGCTATGACCTGTCTGCGGTCGGCCGGATGAAGTTCAACCGTCGTATCGGTCGTACCGAAATCGAAGGTTCGGGTGTACTGAACAAGGACGACATCGTTGCCGTTCTCAAAACCCTGGTCGACATCCGTAACGGCAAGGGCATCGTCGATGACATCGACCACCTGGGTAACCGTCGTGTTCGCTGCGTAGGCGAAATGGCCGAGAACCAGTTCCGTGTTGGCCTGGTGCGCGTAGAGCGTGCGGTCAAGGAACGTCTGTCGATGGCTGAAAGCGAAGGCCTGATGCCGCAAGACCTGATCAACGCCAAGCCAGTGGCTGCGGCGGTGAAGGAGTTCTTCGGTTCGAGCCAGCTGTCCCAGTTCATGGACCAGAACAACCCGCTGTCCGAGATCACCCACAAGCGTCGTGTCTCCGCACTCGGCCCGGGCGGTCTGACCCGTGAGCGTGCAGGCTTCGAAGTTCGTGACGTACACCCGACTCACTACGGTCGTGTATGCCCGATCGAAACGCCGGAAGGTCCGAACATCGGTCTGATCAACTCCCTGGCTGCCTATGCGCGCACCAACCAGTACGGCTTCCTCGAGAGCCCGTACCGTGTGGTGAAAGACGCCCTGGTCACCGACGAGATCGTGTTCCTGTCCGCCATCGAAGAAGCTGATCACGTGATCGCTCAGGCTTCGGCCACGATGAACGACAAGAAAGTCCTGATCGACGAGCTGGTAGCTGTTCGTCACTTGAACGAGTTCACCGTCAAGGCGCCGGAAGACGTCACCTTGATGGACGTATCGCCGAAGCAGGTAGTTTCGGTTGCAGCGTCGCTGATCCCGTTCCTCGAGCACGACGACGCCAACCGTGCGTTGATGGGTTCGAACATGCAGCGTCAGGCTGTACCCACCCTGCGTGCTGACAAGCCGCTGGTAGGTACCGGCATGGAGCGTAACGTTGCCCGTGACTCCGGCGTTTGCGTCGTGGCTCGTCGTGGCGGCGTGATCGACTCCGTCGACGCCAGCCGTATCGTGGTTCGTGTTGCCGATGACGAAGTTGAAACTGGCGAAGCCGGTGTCGACATCTACAACCTGACCAAATACACCCGCTCCAACCAGAACACCTGCATCAACCAGCGTCCGCTGGTGAGCAAGGGTGATCGGGTTCAGCGCAGCGACATCATGGCCGACGGTCCGTCCACCGATATGGGTGAACTGGCGTTGGGTCAGAACATGCGCATCGCGTTCATGGCATGGAACGGCTTCAACTTCGAAGACTCCATCTGCCTGTCCGAGCGTGTGGTCCAGGAAGACCGCTTTACCACGATCCACATCCAGGAACTGACCTGTGTGGCCCGTGACACCAAGCTTGGCCCAGAGGAAATCACTGCGGACATCCCGAACGTGGGTGAGGCTGCACTGAACAAGCTGGACGAAGCCGGTATCGTTTACGTAGGTGCTGAAGTAGGCGCAGGCGACATCCTGGTCGGTAAGGTCACTCCGAAAGGCGAGACCCAGCTGACTCCGGAAGAAAAACTGCTGCGTGCCATCTTCGGTGAAAAAGCCAGCGACGTTAAAGACACCTCCCTGCGCGTGCCTACCGGCACCAAGGGTACCGTCATCGACGTACAAGTCTTCACTCGCGACGGCGTTGAGCGTGATGCTCGTGCACTGTCGATCGAGAAGACTCAACTCGACGAGATCCGCAAGGACTTGAACGAAGAGTTCCGTATCGTCGAAGGCGCAACTTTCGAGCGTCTGCGCTCCGCTCTGGTCGGCCACAAAGCCGAAGGCGGCGCCGGCCTGAAGAAAGGTCAGGAAATCACCGACGAAGTTCTCGACGGTCTTGAGCATGGCCAGTGGTTCAAACTGCGCATGGCTGAAGATGCTCTGAACGAGCAGCTCGAGAAGGCCCAGGCCTATATCGTTGATCGCCGCCGTCTGCTGGACGACAAGTTCGAAGACAAGAAGCGCAAACTGCAGCAGGGCGATGACCTGGCTCCAGGCGTGCTGAAAATCGTCAAGGTTTACCTGGCAATCCGTCGTCGCATCCAGCCGGGCGACAAGATGGCCGGTCGTCACGGTAACAAAGGTGTGGTCTCCGTGATCATGCCGGTTGAAGACATGCCGCACGATGCCAATGGCACCCCGGTCGATGTGGTCCTCAACCCGTTGGGCGTACCTTCGCGTATGAACGTTGGTCAGATCCTTGAAACCCACCTGGGCCTCGCGGCCAAGGGCTTGGGCGAGAAGATCAACCGTATGATCGAAGAGCAGCGCAAGGTCGCTGACCTGCGTAAGTTCCTGCACGAGATCTACAACGAGATCGGCGGTCGCAACGAAGAGCTGGACACCTTCTCCGACCAGGAAATCCTGGATCTGGCGAAGAACCTGCGCGGCGGCGTTCCAATGGCTACTCCGGTGTTCGACGGTGCCAAGGAAAGCGAAATCAAGGCCATGCTGAAACTGGCAGACCTGCCAGAAAGCGGCCAGATGCAGCTGTTCGACGGCCGTACCGGCAACAAGTTCGAGCGCCCGGTTACCGTTGGCTACATGTACATGCTGAAGCTGAACCACTTGGTAGACGACAAGATGCACGCTCGTTCTACCGGTTCTTACAGCCTGGTTACCCAGCAGCCGCTGGGTGGTAAGGCGCAGTTCGGTGGTCAGCGTTTCGGGGAGATGGAGGTCTGGGCACTGGAAGCGTACGGTGCTGCATACACTCTGCAAGAAATGCTCACAGTGAAGTCGGACGATGTGAACGGCCGGACCAAGATGTACAAAAACATCGTGGACGGCGATCACCGTATGGAGCCGGGCATGCCCGAGTCTTTCAACGTGTTGATCAAGGAAATTCGTTCCCTCGGCATCGATATCGATCTGGAAACCGAATAACACGTGACGCGAATCGAGAGCGGGGCTGTTTTGCCCGCTCTCTGCTCCGCCAGGAGGAAAGGCCTTGAAAGACCTACTGAATTTGCTGAAAAACCAGGGTCAAGTCGAAGAGTTCGACGCTATCCGTATTGGATTGGCCTCGCCTGAGATGATCCGTTCGTGGTCGTTCGGTGAAGTTAAAAAGCCGGAAACCATCAACTACCGTACGTTCAAACCTGAGCGTGACGGCCTGTTCTGCGCCAAGATCTTTGGCCCGGTCAAGGATTACGAGTGCCTGTGCGGTAAGTACAAGCGCTTGAAGCACCGTGGTGTGATCTGCGAGAAGTGCGGTGTTGAAGTCGCGCTGGCAAAAGTTCGCCGTGAGCGCATGGCGCACATCGAACTGGCCTCGCCAGTTGCCCACATCTGGTTCCTGAAATCGCTGCCGTCCCGTATCGGCCTGCTGATGGACATGACCCTGCGTGATATCGAACGCGTTCTCTACTTCGAGAGCTATGTCGTTATCGACCCAGGCATGACCACCCTTGAAAAAGGTCAGCTGCTCAACGACGAGCAGTACTTCGAAGCGCTGGAAGAGTTCGGCGACGATTTCGATGCCCGCATGGGTGCCGAAGCTGTCCGCGAACTGCTGCACGCTATCGACCTGGAACACGAGATTGGCCGTCTGCGCGAGGAAATTCCGCAAACCAACTCCGAAACCAAGATCAAGAAGCTGTCCAAGCGTCTGAAGTTGATGGAAGCCTTCCAGGGTTCCGGCAACCTGCCAGAGTGGATGGTGCTGACCGTTCTGCCGGTTCTGCCGCCAGACCTGCGTCCACTGGTTCCGCTTGATGGCGGTCGTTTCGCGACTTCCGACCTCAACGATCTGTATCGTCGAGTGATCAACCGTAACAACCGCTTGAAGCGTCTGCTCGATCTGTCCGCTCCGGACATCATCGTGCGCAACGAAAAGCGTATGTTGCAGGAAGCGGTCGACGCACTGCTCGACAACGGTCGTCGTGGCCGCGCTATCACCGGTTCCAACAAGCGTCCTCTGAAATCCCTGGCCGACATGATCAAGGGTAAGCAGGGTCGTTTCCGTCAGAACTTGCTCGGTAAGCGTGTTGACTACTCCGGTCGTTCGGTAATTACCGTAGGCCCGACCCTGCGTCTGCACCAGTGCGGTCTGCCAAAGAAAATGGCCTTGGAGCTGTTCAAGCCGTTCATTTTCGGCAAGCTGGAAATGCGTGGTCTTGCGACCACCATCAAAGCGGCCAAGAAAATGGTCGAGCGCGAGCTGCCAGAGGTCTGGGACGTTCTCGCTGAAGTGATTCGCGAACACCCGGTTCTGCTCAACCGTGCACCGACCCTTCACCGTCTGGGTATCCAGGCGTTTGAACCGGTACTGATCGAAGGTAAGGCTATCCAGCTGCACCCGTTGGTCTGTGCTGCGTACAACGCCGACTTCGACGGCGACCAAATGGCCGTGCACGTACCGCTGACACTGGAAGCCCAGTTGGAAGCGCGTGCGTTGATGATGTCGACCAACAACATTCTGTCGCCAGCCAACGGTGAGCCAATCATCGTTCCGTCGCAGGACGTTGTATTGGGTCTGTACTACATGACGCGTGAAGCGATCAACGCCAAGGGCGAAGGTCGTGTGTTCGCGGATCTGCAAGAAGTTGACCGTGTGTTCCGTGCCGGCGAAGCCGCGCTGCACGCCAAGGTCAAGGTGCGGATCAACGAAACCGTGAACGATCGTGACGGCGGCAGCGTGACCAACACTCGTATTGTCGACACTACCGTCGGCCGTGCGCTGTTGTTCCAGGTTGTGCCAAAAGGTCTGTCCTACGACGTCGTCAACCTGCCGATGAAGAAAAAGGCGATCTCCAAGCTGATCAACCAGTGCTACCGCGTGGTTGGTCTGAAAGAGACCGTGATCTTCGCTGACCAGTTGATGTACACCGGTTTTGCCTATTCGACCATTTCCGGCGTTTCCATCGGTGTTAACGACTTCGTTATCCCGGATGAAAAAGCCCGCATCATCGGTGCTGCTACCGAAGAAGTGAAAGAGATCGAAAGTCAGTACGCCTCCGGCCTGGTAACCCAGGGCGAGAAGTACAACAAGGTGATCGACCTCTGGTCCAAGGCGAACGACGAAGTTTCCAAGGCGATGATGGCCAACCTCTCGAAAGAGAAAGTCATCGACCGTCATGGCAACGAAGTCGACCAGGAATCCTTCAACTCGATGTACATGATGGCCGACTCGGGCGCACGGGGTTCTGCTGCGCAGATCCGTCAGCTCGCCGGTATGCGTGGCCTGATGGCCAAGCCGGACGGTTCCATCATCGAGACCCCGATTACCGCGAACTTCCGTGAAGGCCTGAGCGTACTCCAGTACTTCATCTCCACTCACGGTGCTCGTAAGGGTCTTGCGGATACCGCGTTGAAAACGGCGAACTCCGGTTACCTGACGCGTCGTCTGGTAGACGTTGCCCAGGATCTGGTCGTGACCGAGATCGATTGCGGCACCGAACATGGCCTGGTAATGACTCCGCACATTGAAGGCGGTGACGTTGTAGAGCCGTTGGGTGAACGCGTATTGGGTCGTGTTATCGCCCGTGACGTATTCAAGCCGGGTACCGAGGACGTGATCGTTCCTGCGGGCACACTGGTTGACGAGAAGTGGGTCGAGTTCATCGAGCTCAACAGCATCGACGAAGTGATCGTACGTTCGCCGATCAGCTGCGAAACCCGCTACGGTATCTGCGCCAAGTGCTACGGTCGCGACCTGGCACGTGGTCACCAGGTGAACATTGGTGAAGCGGTCGGCGTAATCGCCGCCCAGTCCATCGGTGAGCCGGGTACCCAGCTGACGATGCGTACGTTCCACATCGGTGGTGCGGCAAGCCGGACCTCCGCGGCCGACAGCGTTCAGGTGAAGAATGGCGGTACCGTCCGTCTGCACAACCTCAAGCACGTTGAGCGCGTGGATGGTCACCTGGTGGCTGTGTCGCGTTCCGGTGAGCTGGCCATCGCTGACGACTTCGGTCGCGAGCGCGAGCGCTACAAGCTGCCATACGGTGCTGTGATTTCGGTCAAGGAAGGTGACAAGGTCGACGCTGGCGCCATCGTGGCCAAGTGGGACCCGCACACTCACCCGATCGTTACCGAAATGAAAGGTACCGTGACCTACGTGGGCATGGAAGAAGGCATCACGATCAAGCGTCAGACCGACGAATTGACCGGTATGACCAACATTGAAGTACTCGATGCGAAAGATCGTCCAGCTGCTGGCAAGGACATCCGTCCTGCTGTGAAGATGGTCGACGACAACGGCAAGGATCTGTTGCTGCCAGGCACTGACGTAATCGCTCAGTACTTCCTGCCAGCCAACGCCCTGGTCGGTGTTGCGGACGGTGCGCGGATCGCGATCGGTGACGTTATCGCCCGTATCCCGCAGGAAACTTCGAAAACCCGCGACATCACCGGTGGTCTGCCGCGTGTTGCCGACTTGTTCGAAGCCCGTCGTCCGAAAGAAGCCTCGATTCTGGCTGAAGTCAGCGGCACCATCGCGTTCGGTAAAGAGACCAAGGGCAAGCGTCGCCTGGTCATTACACCGAACGACGGTAGCGATCCGTACGAAGAGCTGATTCCGAAGTGGCGTCACCTGAACGTCTTCGAAGGCGAACAGGTAAACCGCGGCGAAGTTATCTCGGACGGTCCGAGCGATCCACACGACATCCTGCGTCTGCTGGGTGTGAGTGCGCTGGCCAAGTACATCGTGAACGAGATCCAGGACGTTTACCGTCTGCAAGGCGTGAAGATCAACGACAAGCACATCGAGACCATCCTGCGTCAGATGCTGCGTAAAGTTGAAATCGCTGAATCCGGCGATTCGAGTTTCATCAAGGGCGACCAGATGGAACTGACTCACGTACTGGTAGAAAACGAGCGCCTGGCTGCGGACGATAAGTTCGTATCCAAGTTCACTCGCGTGCTGCTGGGTATCACCAAGGCATCGCTGTCCACCGAATCGTTCATCTCGGCGGCTTCCTTCCAGGAAACCACCCGCGTACTGACCGAGGCGGCGGTAACCGGCAAGCGCGATTACCTGCGCGGCCTGAAAGAAAACGTGGTCGTGGGTCGTCTGATCCCGGCTGGTACCGGTTTGGCCTATCACAGCGAGCGCAAGCGTCGCCGTGATGCTGACAAGCCGTTGCGCGTAAGCGCCAGTGAAGTGGAAGCTGCACTGACCGAAGCACTGAACTCGAGTGGTAACTGAGTTCTGCGGTAATTGAGTGCCTGGCCCTGGTCGCCCCGTTCGGCGGATCGAGACAAATTGTCGAGATCCGGCGGGCGGGGAGGTCGGGGCCTTGCCTTGACTGGGGACAAGATCCTCTTTAGACTCTTGATCCCCTAAATTTGGCGGGAATTCGTTCCTGCCATTTTGCTTTTCTTGTAAGACAATAGCGTCGCAAGACAACAGTGGAGCTAGTAGATGGCAACTATCAACCAGCTGGTACGTCAGCCGCGTAAGCGTATCGTCGAGAAATCCGACGTGCCTGCGCTGCAGAACTGCCCGCAACGTCGTGGCGTATGCACCCGTGTGTATACCACCACGCCGAAAAAACCTAACTCGGCACTGCGTAAAGTATGCCGTGTGCGTCTGACCAACGGTTTCGAGGTTTCCTCGTACATCGGCGGTGAAGGCCACAACCTGCAAGAACACAGCGTGGTCCTGATCCGCGGCGGTCGTGTAAAAGACTTGCCAGGTGTTCGTTACCACACCGTTCGCGGCTCTTTGGATACTTCCGGCGTTAAAGGTCGTAACCAAGGTCGTTCGAAGTACGGTACCAAGCGTCCGAAATAATCGGCCGTTTTGCAGTTTTTAATTTTATTGAGTCGATAAGAGTAAGGTCGGGCACGCATCCGCTGTCCCGGGCTAACCTGAAGACCGTTTGAGGGCTTATCAATGCCAAGACGTCGCGTAGCAGCCAAACGTGAGATTCTGGACGATCCGAAATACGGAAGCCAGATTCTCGCCAAGTTCATGAACCACGTAATGGAAAGCGGCAAGAAAGCCGTTGCCGAGCGTATCGTTTATGGCGCACTGGACAAAGTTAAGGAACGCAAGAACAGCGATCCCCTGGAAATCTTCGAGAAAGCTCTCGACGCCATCGCTCCGCTGGTCGAAGTGAAGTCGCGCCGTGTAGGCGGTGCTACTTACCAGGTTCCGGTCGAAGTTCGTCCGTCCCGTCGTAACGCCCTGGCAATGCGCTGGTTGGTAGACTTCGCCCGCAAGCGCGGCGAGAAGTCCATGGCCCTGCGTTTGGCTGGCGAACTGTTGGACGCTGCTGAAGGTAAAGGTGCTGCAGTTAAGAAGCGTGAAGACGTGCACCGTATGGCTGAAGCCAACAAGGCTTTCTCGCACTACCGCTTCTAATTTTAGCGTCACTCAATTTGCGAGGGCTTTATGGCTCGTACTACACCGATTAACCGCTACCGTAACATCGGTATCGTTGCTCACGTGGATGCTGGTAAAACCACCACCACCGAGCGCGTCCTTTTTTACACCGGCAAAAGTCACAAGATGGGCGAGGTGCATGATGGCGCCGCGACCACCGACTGGATGGTGCAGGAGCAGGAGCGTGGTATTACCATTACTTCTGCTGCCATTACCGCTTTCTGGAAGGGTTCCGAGAAGCAGTACAAGGACGAGCACCGCTTCAACGTCATCGATACCCCGGGCCACGTTGACTTCACTATTGAAGTAGAACGTTCCCTGCGCGTACTCGACGGCGCTGTGGTTGTATTCTGCGGTACCTCGGGCGTTGAGCCTCAGTCGGAAACCGTATGGCGTCAAGCCAACAAATACGGCGTTCCGCGTCTTGTTTATGTGAACAAGATGGACCGTGCTGGTGCCAACTTCCTGCGCGTGATCGGTCAGATCAAGCAGCGTCTGGGCCACACTCCTGTGCCTATCCAGCTGGCTATCGGTTCCGAAGACAACTTCCAGGGTCAGATCGATCTGATCAACATGCAAGCTGTCTACTGGAACGATGCTGACAAAGGCATGGTCCCTGTTCGCAAGGACATTCCTGCTGAATTGCTGGAAGAAGCCGAGAAGTGGCGCGGCAACATGGTTGAGGCTGCGGCCGAAGCCAACGAAGAGCTGATGAACAAGTACCTAGAAGGTGAAGAGCTCACCAACGAGGAAATCAAGGCCGCTCTGCGTCAGCGTACTATCGCTGGTGAAATCGTCCTGGCTGTTTGCGGTTCTTCCTTCAAGAACAAGGGTGTTCCCCTGGTTCTCGACGCCGTGATCGACTTCCTGCCTGCGCCAACCGACATTCCTGCCATCAAGGGTACTGACCCGGATGACGAGACTGTCGAGCTGGAGCGTCATGCAGACGACAACGAGCCGTTCTCGGCTCTGGCGTTCAAGATCGCTACCGACCCATTCGTGGGTACCTTGACCTTTGTCCGCGTTTACTCGGGCGTGTTGAACTCCGGCGACGGCGTGATCAACTCTGTAAAAGGCAAGAAAGAGCGCGTAGGCCGTATGGTGCAGATGCACGCAAACGCCCGCGAAGAGATCAAGGAAGTGCGCGCTGGCGACATCGCGGCCTTGATCGGCATGAAGGACGTCACCACGGGTGAAACTTTGTGCAATGGCGACAAGCCAATCATCCTGGTTCGCATGGACTTCCCGGAGCCGGTTATTTCGGTTGCCGTTGAGCCTAAGACCAAGGACGACCAGGAAAAAATGGGTATCGCTCTGGGCAAGCTCGCTCAGGAAGACCCGTCTTTCCGCGTCAAGACTGATGAAGAGACTGGTCAAACGATCATCTCCGGCATGGGCGAGTTGCACCTGGACATCCTGGTTGACCGGATGCGCCGTGAGTTCAACGTCGAAGCCAACATCGGTAAGCCTCAGGTTTCCTATCGTGAGCGCATCACGAAGAACTGTGAAATCGAAGGCAAGTTCGTTCGTCAATCCGGCGGTCGTGGTCAGTTTGGTCACTGCTGGATCCGTTTTGCACCGGCTGACGAAGGTCAGGAAGGTCTGCAATTCGTGAACGAAGTCGTAGGTGGTGTGGTTCCTAAGGAATACATCCCGGCGATCCAGAAGGGTATCGAAGAGCAGATGAAGAACGGCGTTGTTGCCGGTTATCCGCTGATCGGCCTGAAGGCAACTGTGTTTGATGGTTCTTACCACGACGTCGACTCCAACGAGATGGCGTTCAAGGTGGCTGCTTCCATGGCAACCAAGCAACTGGCCCAGAAGGGCGGTGGTGAGTTGCTCGAGCCTATCATGGCGGTAGAAGTCGTTACGCCTGAAGACTACATGGGTGATGTCATGGGCGACCTTAACCGTCGTCGTGGCATGATTCTGGGTATGGAAGATACGGTTTCCGGCAAGGTCATTCGTGCCGAGGTTCCGTTGGGTGAAATGTTCGGTTATGCAACCGACGTTCGTTCCATGTCTCAGGGTCGCGCAAGCTACTCTATGGAATTCAAAAAATACAATACAGCTCCGTCGCATATCGTCGAGACTGTTACCAAAAAGCAAGGCTGATTCAGCCCTTTAGGCAAGGAGTTAATTGTCGTGGCTAAAGAAAAATTTGATCGTTCCCTACCGCACGTCAACGTTGGCACCATTGGTCACGTTGACCACGGTAAAACCACTCTGACTGCAGCTCTGACTCGCGTCTGCTCCGAAGTTTTCGGTTCGGCCGTTGTTGCTTTCGACAAAATCGACAGCGCTCCGGAAGAAAAGGCTCGTGGTATCACCATCAACACCGCGCACGTTGAGTACAACTCTTCGATTCGTCACTACGCTCACGTTGACTGCCCAGGTCACGCTGACTACGTGAAGAACATGATCACTGGTGCTGCCCAGATGGACGGCGCGATCCTGGTTTGCTCGGCCGCTGATGGTCCGATGCCACAAACCCGTGAGCACATCCTGCTGTCCCGTCAGGTAGGCGTTCCGTACATCGTTGTCTTCCTGAACAAGGCTGACATGGTTGACGACGCTGAGCTGCTGGAACTGGTTGAGATGGAAGTGCGCGATCTGCTGAGCACTTACGACTTCCCAGGTGATGACACTCCAATCATCATCGGTTCGGCTCTGATGGCTCTGAACGGCCAAGACGACAACGAAATGGGTACCACCGCTGTCAAGCGCCTGGTAGAAACTCTGGACAGCTACATCCCAGAGCCAGTTCGTGTTATCGACAAGCCATTCCTGATGCCAATCGAAGACGTGTTCTCGATCTCGGGTCGCGGTACTGTTGTGACCGGTCGTATCGAGCGCGGTATCGTCAAGGTTCAGGATCCACTGGAAATCGTAGGTCTGCGTGACACCACCGTCACCACCTGCACCGGTGTTGAAATGTTCCGTAAGCTGCTCGACGAAGGTCGTGCTGGCGAGAACTGCGGCGTTCTGCTGCGTGGTACCAAGCGTGACGACGTTGAGCGTGGCCAGGTTCTGGTTAAGCCAGGTTCGGTCAAGCCGCACACCAAGTTCGAAGCTGAAGTGTACGTTCTGAGCAAAGAAGAAGGCGGTCGTCACACTCCGTTCTTCAAAGGCTACCGTCCACAGTTCTACTTCCGTACAACTGACGTGACTGGTAACTGCGAGCTGCCAGAAGGCGTTGAAATGGTAATGCCAGGCGACAACATCAAAATGGTTGTCACCCTGATCAAGACCATCGCAATGGAAGACGGTCTGCGTTTCGCTATCCGTGAAGGCGGTCGTACCGTCGGCGCTGGCGTCGTAGCCAAAATCATCGAGTAAGCTCTTTCTTGAGTAAGCTTTGATGAGTTGAAAAAGCCCCCGCTCAGCGGGGGCTTTTTTATTGGGTTGACACCTATATGGGGCGTCTATAGAATTGCGCCTCCTTTTAACGGGCGTATTGCGCCCGGTGGGAATAGCAGCCGGAGTCTGAAATCCAATGCAAAATCAGCAAATCCGTATCAGGTTGAAGGCTTTTGACCATCGCCTGATCGACCAATCCACCCAGGAAATCGTGGAAACCGCGAAACGTACTGGTGCTCAAGTGCGTGGTCCAATTCCACTGCCTACCCGTAAAGAGCGGTTCACCGTTCTGGTCTCCCCGCACGTCAACAAAGACGCGCGTGACCAGTACGAGATCCGTACTCATAAGCGCGTTCTGGACATCGTCCAGCCAACGGATAAAACCGTTGATGCACTTATGAAGCTTGATCTTGCGGCCGGTGTGGAAGTGCAGATCAGCCTCGGCTAAGACTCGGTCTTAGTCGTGTAACGCTCTGAAATGGGCGGCCATAGCGGGTGAAAGCCCCGTACACTCATGAGGTTTACAACATGACTATTGGTGTAGTCGGTCGTAAATGCGGTATGACCCGTATTTTCACCGAAGAAGGTGTCTCCATTCCGGTCACGGTCATTGAGATCGAGCCGAATCGCGTCACCCAGTTCAAAACTGAAGAGACCGATGGCTATCGTGCAGTGCAAGTCACTGTCGGCGAGCGTCGCGCTTCGCGTGTAACAGCAGCTCAGGCTGGCCACTTCGCCAAGGCGAACGTTGCCGCTGGTCGTACCGTAATGGAATTCCGCCTTGAAGAAGGCGAGTACCAGGCCGGCGATCTGATCAACGCTGAAATCTTCGCCGCTGGCCAACTGGTTGATGTAACCGGTCAGTCCAAGGGTAAGGGTTTCCAGGGTACGATCAAGCGTTGGAACTTCCGCGGGCAAGATAACACCCACGGTAACTCCGTATCCCACCGCGTTCCAGGCTCTATCGGCCAGTGCCAGACTCCTGGTCGTGTATTCAAGGGCAAAAAAATGTCCGGTCATATGGGCGCTGAGCGCGTGACCGTGCAGTCCCTCGAAGTAGTGCGCGTGGACGCTGAACGCAATCTGTTGTTGGTCAAGGGCGCTGTTCCTGGCGCTACTGGCGGCAACTTGGTTGTACGTCCAGCAGCCAAGGCTCGCGGTTAAGGGGAAGCTGACATGCAATTAAATGTAAATGACGCTCAAGCGATCGAAGTTTCCGAACTGACATTTGGCGGCGAATTCAACGAGACGCTGGTTCACCAAGCAGTCGTGGCCTACATGGCCGGCGGCCGTCAAGGTAGCAAGCAGCAAAAGACCCGTTCCGACGTTTCCGGTGGCGGCAAGCGCCCATGGCGTCAGAAAGGTACTGGCCGTGCTCGTGCCGGTACTATCCGTAGCCCAATCTGGCGTGGCGGCGGTACCACTTTCGCAGCTCGTCCTCAGGATCACTCCCAGAAGCTGAACAAGAAGATGTATCGCGCAGCAATGCGTTCCATCCTTGCTGAGCTGGTGCGTACTGATCGTCTGGTCGTGGTTCAGGACTTCGCTGTTGAAGCACCGAAAACCAAAGATCTGCTGAACAAGCTGAACGGCATGGGCCTGACTGACGTCCTGATCGTGTCTGACGCTGTTGATCAGAACCTGTACCTGGCTGCTCGCAACCTGCCACACGTCGACGTTCGTGACGTGCAAGGTTCCGATCCGGTCAGTCTGATCGCATACGACAAGGTGTTGATCACCGTGTCGGCCGTGAAGAAATTCGAGGAGCTGCTGGGATGAACCAGGAACGCGTATTTAAAGTTCTGCTTGGCCCGCACGTTTCCGAGAAGGCTACGGTTCTGGCAGACAAGAAAGGCCAGTTCGTTTTCAAGGTTGCTACCGACGCAACCAAGCTGGAAATCAAGAAGGCCGTCGAAAGCCTGTTCAGCGTGAAAGTAGAGCGCGTGACTACCCTGAACGTTCTGGGTAAAAGCAAGCGCACTGCTCGCGGTCTGGGCAAGCGTAATGACTGGAAGAAGGCAGTTATCTCCCTTCAGCCAGGCCAAGATCTCGATTTCAGCAGCAGTGCTGAGTAAGGAAGGGGTGCATCATGGCAATCGTTAAATGCAAACCGACTTCCCCTGGCCGCCGTTTTGTGGTCAAGGTGGTCAACCAGGAGCTGCATAAAGGCGCTCCTCACGCACCGCTGCTCGAGAAAAAATCGAAGTCTGGTGGTCGTAACAACAATGGCCGTATTACCACTCGTCACATCGGTGGTGGTCATAAGCAGCATTATCGTCTGGTCGACTTCCGTCGCAACGACAAGGATGGCATCGCTGCCACCGTCGAGCGTATCGAATACGATCCAAACCGTACTGCTCACATCGCTCTGCTGCTGTACGCAGATGGCGAGCGTCGCTACATCATCGCCCCTAAAGGCGTGAGTGCTGGCGACCAGCTGATCGCAGGTGCCCTGGCACCGATCAAGCCGGGCAACGCTCTGCAACTGCGTAACATTCCAGTTGGTAGCACCGTACACGGCATCGAATTGAAGCCAGGTAAAGGCGCACAGATCGCTCGTTCCGCTGGTGCTTCGGCTCAGCTGATCGCTCGTGAAGGTGTCTACGTGACCCTGCGTCTGCGTTCTGGTGAGATGCGTAAAGTATTGGCTGAATGCCGTGCGACCCTGGGCGAAGTCTCGAACTCCGAGCACAGCCTGCGTTCGTTGGGTAAAGCTGGTGCCAAGCGCTGGCGTGGCGTTCGCCCAACCGTTCGTGGTGTTGCCATGAACCCGGTTGACCACCCACATGGTGGTGGTGAAGGTCGTACCTCTGGTGGTCGTCATCCGGTATCGCCATGGGGCTTCCCGACTAAGGGCGCGAAGACTCGTGGTAATAAGCGTACCGACAAAATGATCGTCCGTCGTCGCAAGTAAATAGAGGGATACGACAGTGCCACGTTCTCTGAAAAAAGGTCCTTTTATTGATCTTCACCTACTGAAGAAGATCGAAGTGGCGGCGGAAAAGAACGATCGCAAACCAGTTAAAACCTGGTCGCGTCGTTCGATGATCCTGCCACAAATGGTCGGTTTGACCATCGCAGTACACAACGGTCGCCAACACGTCCCAGTTCTCGTGAACGAAGACATGGTCGGCCACAAACTGGGCGAGTTCGCCGGTACCCGCACATACCGTGGGCACGTGGCTGACAAGAAAGCCAAGCGTTAAGGGGTAAGGAAATGGAAGTAGCCGCTAAGTTGTCGGGCGCTCGAATCTCCGCCCAGAAAGCCCGCTTGGTCGCCGACCAGATCCGCGGGAAGAAGGTGGGCGAAGCGCTCAACCTGTTGGCTTTCAGCAGTAAGAAAGCCGCCGAGATCATGAAGAAAGTGCTGGAGTCGGCCGTAGCCAACGCCGAGCATAACGAAGGCGCAGACGTTGATGACCTGAAGGTCAGCACCGTTTTCGTCAACGAAGGGCGTTCGCTGAAGCGCATCATGCCACGTGCCAAAGGCCGTGCTGATCGCATCGTCAAGCGGTCTTGCCATATCACTGTCAAGGTTGCTGACAAGTAACGGAGTCGAAGAGATGGGTCAGAAAGTACATCCCATTGGCATTCGCCTGGGAATCGTCAAGGAGCACACCTCCGTCTGGTACGCAGACGGTCGGACTTATGCGGACTACTTGTTCGCTGATCTGAAGGTGCGTGAGTATCTCCAAGACAAACTAAAAAGCGCGTCCGTAAGCCGTATCGATATCCATCGTCCGGCGCAGACTGCACGTATCACCATCCACACCGCTCGTCCAGGTATCGTTATCGGGAAGAAAGGTGAAGATGTTGAGAAACTGCGTCAGGACCTGACCAAGCAAATGGGTGTGCCTGTGCACATCAATATCGAAGAGATCCGCAAGCCGGAGCTCGACGGTATGCTGGTTGCGCAGAGCGTAGCTCAGCAGCTGGAGCGTCGCGTAATGTTCCGTCGCGCTATGAAGCGCGCTGTACAGAACGCAATGCGCATTGGTGCCAAGGGCATCAAAATCCAAGTGAGCGGTCGTCTCGGCGGTGCTGAAATCGCACGTACTGAATGGTATCGCGAAGGTCGTGTGCCACTGCACACCCTGCGTGCCGACATCGACTATGCCAACTACGAAGCTCACACCACCTACGGTGTGATCGGTGTAAAGGTTTGGATCTTCAAAGGCGAAGTAATTGGTGGTCGCCAAGAAGAACTGAAGCCACAAGCACCAGCGCCTCGTAAAAAAGCTGCTAAGTAAGGGGTACGCCAAATGTTGCAACCAAAGCGTACGAAGTTCCGCAAGCAAATGACCGGTCACAACCGTGGCCTGGCATTGCGCGGTAGCAAAGTCAGCTTCGGCGAGTTCGCGCTGAAGTCTGTTGCTCGTGGTCGTCTCACCGCTCGTCAGATCGAGTCAGCGCGTCGTGCTCTGACCCGTCACGTAAAACGTGGCGGCAAGATCTGGATCCGTGTATTCCCGGACAAGCCTGTCACCAAAAAGCCACTCGAAGTTCGGATGGGTAAAGGTAAGGGTAACGTGGAGTACTGGGTTGCCCAGATTCAGCCAGGCAAAGTCCTGTATGAAATCGAGGGTGTTTCTGAAGAGCTGGCGCGTGAGGCTTTCGCCCTGGCTGCTGCAAAGCTGCCGCTCGCCACCTCCTTTGTTAAACGGACGGTGATGTGATGAAAGCGAATGAACTTCGTGAAAAATCAGCACAGCAGCTGAACGAGCAACTGCTCGGCCTGCTGCGCGACCAGTTCAATCTGCGTATGCAGAAAGCAACTGGCCAGTTGGGGCAGTCTCATCTGCTCTCGCAAGTTAAGCGTGACATCGCTCGCGTGAAAACTGTGCTCAACCAGCAGGCAGGTAAGTGATCATGGCTGAAGCCGAAAAAACTGTCCGTACGCTGACTGGCCGTGTTGTCAGCGACAAGATGGACAAAACCATCACCGTTCTGATCGAGCGTCGCGTTAAGCACCCGATCTACGGTAAATACGTTAAGCGTTCGACTAAGCTGCACGCGCACGACGAAACCAATCAGTGCCACATCGGCGACAAAGTCACTATTCGTGAAACTCGTCCGATGGCCAAGACCAAGTCTTGGGCGCTGGTTGATGTTCTCGAACGCGCTGTGGAAGTCTAAGGGCTAGGGGTCGGAGAAATTATATGATTCAGACTCAATCCATGCTCGATGTGGCCGATAACAGCGGCGCTCGCCGTGTTATGTGCATCAAGGTGCTGGGTGGCTCCCATCGTCGTTACGCTGGTATCGGTGACATCATCAAGGTTACCGTCAAGGAAGCAATTCCTCGCGGTAAGGTGAAAAAAGGCCAAGTGATGACTGCTGTCGTAGTCCGCACTCGCCATGGCGTTCGTCGTGCTGACGGCTCCATCATCCGCTTTGATGGCAACGCTGCTGTTCTGTTGAACAACAAGCAAGAGCCGATCGGCACCCGTATCTTTGGGCCAGTGACCCGTGAACTTCGTACTGAGAAGTTCATGAAGATCGTCTCGCTCGCCCCAGAAGTGCTGTAAGGAGATCCGACATGCAAAAGATTCGTCGTGACGACGAGATCATCGTGATCGCCGGCAAAGACAAAGGTAAGCGCGGTAAGGTGCTTAAGGTTCTCGCTAACAACCGTCTGGTTGTTGGCGGTCTGAACCTGGTCAAGCGTCATACCAAGCCTAACCCGATGTCGGGCGTGCAGGGCGGTATCGTCGAAAAAGAAGCTCCGCTGGATGCTTCTAACGTCGCCATTTTCAACGGCGAAACCAACAAGGCTGACCGCGTTGGTTTCAAAGTAGAAGACGGCAAGAAAATTCGTGTCTTCAAGTCGACCCAAAAAGCGGTTGATGCTTGAACACTGCTAGGTAGATGAGACCATGGCACGACTAAAAGAGATTTACCGGAAGGAAATCGCACCGAAACTTAAGGAAGAACTTAAGCTTTCGAACGTGATGGAAGTTCCGCGCGTTACCAAAATCACCCTGAACATGGGTCTGGGCGAAGCGATCGGCGACAAAAAAGTCATCGAGCACGCTGTTGCCGACCTGGAAAAGATCACCGGTCAGAAAGTCGTCGTGACTTACGCTCGGAAATCCATCGCTGGCTTTAAAGTCCGTGAAGGTTGGCCGATCGGCGTCAAAGTGACCCTGCGCCGTGAGCGTATGTATGAGTTCCTGGATCGTCTGCTGTCGATCTCCCTGCCTCGGGTTCGCGACTTCCGCGGCCTGAATGCCAAGTCCTTCGATGGTCGTGGCAACTACAGCATGGGCGTTAAAGAGCAGATCATTTTCCCGGAAATCGATTACGACAAGATCGACGCTCTCCGCGGTCTGGACATTACCCTGACCACCACTGCTCGGACGGATGACGAAGGTCGCGCACTGCTGCGCGCTTTCAAATTCCCGTTCCGCAACTGATTGGAGTAGGAAAATGGCCAAGAAGAGCATGAAGAACCGTGAGCTGAAGCGTCAGCTCACCGTTGCCAAGTACGCCACCAAGCGTGCAGCGCTGAAAGCTATCATCGTTGATCTGAACGCAAGTCCAGAAGCGCGTTGGGAAGCTACCGTAGCCCTGCAGAAGCAGCCACGTGACGCAAGCGCCTCGCGCATGCGTAACCGCTGCCGCCTGACTGGTCGTCCGCACGGCGTGTACCGCAAGTTCGGCCTCGGCCGTAACATGCTGCGTCAAGCTGCAATGCGTGGTGACGTTCCAGGTCTGGTTAAAGCCAGCTGGTAAGCACTGTCAAAGTCGCGGCGTTCGGGATCGCAAGATCCTGACCGCCGGTGACCTTGAACTTGAATCAAGCCCCTATTGGGGCTTGATTCATTTGTGGGGTGTGTCTAGAATACCCGGCTCGCCTGAGCCCGTGTGTTTATTGCACGGATGCGCTCGGCGACACGTACTAGCCGAAAGGCTAATTTTTTGTGTATTAGGAGCGTCTAGCCCATGAGTATGCAGGACCCGTTAGCGGACATGCTAACTCGTATCCGTAATGCCCAGATGGCTGAAAAGTCCGTCGTAAGCATGCCATCTTCTACGTTGAAGGTAGCTGTTGCCAAAGTCCTGAAGGACGAAGGTTACATTGCGGGTTATCAGATCAGCAGCGAAATCAAGCCTCTGCTGTCCATCGAGCTGAAGTACTTCGAAGGCCGTCCGGTCATCGAGGAAGTGAAGCGCGTTAGCCGTCCAGGCCTGCGTCAGTACAAGTCCGTCGATGATCTGCCAAAAGTTCGTGGCGGTCTCGGTGTGTCTATCGTCTCCACCAACAAGGGTGTGATGACGGATCGTGCTGCGCGCGCTGCCGGTGTCGGCGGCGAAGTTCTTTGCACTGTGTTCTAAGGGGGGATAAGCATGTCACGCGTCGCTAAGAACCCCGTTAAGCTGCCAGCCGGTGTCGAAGTCAAATTCGCAGGCCAACAGCTTTCGGTGAAGGGTGCCAAGGGCACTCTGCAACTGAACATCCATTCGTCCGTAGAGATCGTTGAAGAAGCTGGTGAGCTGCGTTTCGCTGCTCGCAATGGCGATCAACAGACTCGCGCAATGGCTGGTACCACTCGTGCGTTGGTAAACAACATGGTCCAAGGCGTAAGCCAAGGCTTCGAGCGCAAGCTCCAGCTGGTCGGTGTTGGTTACAAAGCGCAAGCAAAAGGCACAGTGCTGAACCTGGCTCTTGGCTTCTCGCACCCAGTGGATTATGAACTGCCGGAAGGCATCACCGCTGAGACTCCTAGCCAGACCGATATCCTGATCCGGGGTATCGACAAGCAGCTGGTAGGTCAAGTGGCCGCCGAGATCCGCGACTTCCGTCCACCAGAGCCGTACAAAGGCAAAGGTGTGCGCTACGCGGACGAAGTCGTCCGTCGTAAAGAAGCCAAGAAGAAGTAGGGCATAGCAAATGACCGACAAAAAAGTTACTCGACTGCGTCGCGCTCGCAAAGCACGCCTGAAAATGCACGAACTCGAAGTCGTGCGTCTCTGCGTGTTCCGCTCGTCGCAGCACATCTACGCCCAGGTCATTTCGGCCGACGGCAACAAAGTCCTGGCAAGTGCCTCGACTTTGGATAAAGAACTGCGTGATGGCGCCACTGGCAACATCGACGCGGCCACTAAGGTTGGCCAGCTGGTCGCTACGCGTGCTAAAGCCGCTGGCGTCTCGCAGGTGGCTTTCGACCGCTCTGGCTTCAAGTACCACGGCCGCGTCAAGGCGCTGGCTGATGCTGCTCGTGAAGCTGGGCTGGAGTTCTAAGTTATGTCAAATAACGACCAAAAGCGCGACGAAGGCTACATCGAGAAGCTGGTTCAAGTTAACCGCGTAGCCAAAACCGTTAAAGGCGGCCGTATCTTCACTTTCACTGCGTTGACCGTAGTGGGTGATGGTAAAGGCCGTGTTGGCTTCGGCCGTGGCAAGTCGCGTGAAGTGCCTGCTGCGATCCAGAAGGCAATGGAAGCTGCTCGCCGCAACATGATCCAGGTTGATCTGAACGGCACCACTCTGCAGTACGCAATGAAGTCTGCCCATGGCGCTTCGAAGGTGTACATGCAGCCTGCTTCTGAAGGTACCGGTATCATCGCTGGCGGCGCTATGCGTGCTGTCCTCGAAGTTGCTGGCGTTCAGAACGTTCTGGCCAAGTGCTACGGATCGACTAACCCGGTAAACGTGGTTCACGCCACTTTCAAGGGTTTGAAAGCAATGCAGTCTCCTGAATCCATTGCCGCCAAGCGTGGCAAAAGCGTCAAGGAGATCTTCTGATCATGGCTACCGTAAAAGTTACGCTGATCAAAAGCATGACCGGCCGCATCCCTAACCACAAACTGTGTGTTAAGGGTCTGGGTCTGCGTCGCATCGGTCACACTGTAGAAGTCCTGGATACTCCCGAGAATCGCGGGATGATCAACAAGGCTTACTACATGCTGCGTGTCGAGGGTTAATCGATGAAACTCAATGATCTGAGTCCAGCGCCGGGTTCCCGTCGCGAAAAGCATCGTCCGGGCCGTGGTATCGGTAGTGGTTTGGGCAAGACCGGTGGCCGTGGCCACAAAGGTCAGACCTCCCGCTCCGGTGGCACCATTGCTCCAGGCTTTGAAGGCGGTCAACAGCCGCTGCATCGTCGCCTGCCGAAGTTCGGTTTCGTTTCCCTGAAAGCCATGGATCGCGCAGAAGTGCGTCTGTCCGAACTGGCCAAAGTGGACGGCGACATCGTCACCGTGCAGTCCCTGAAGGATGCCAACGTGATCAACCAGAACGTTCAGCGTGTGAAAATCATGCTGTCGGGCGAAGTTGCTCGTGCTGTCACCATCGGAAAGGGAATCGGCGCCACCAAAGGTGCGCGTGCGGCTATCGAAGCAGCTGGCGGCAAGTTCGAGGAATAAATGGCTAAGCAAGGTGCTCTCTCTGCGCTCGGCAAAGGCGGTATGTCTGAACTCTGGGCTCGTCTGCGTTTTCTGTTCCTGGCGATTATCGTCTACCGAATAGGCGCACACATCCCGGTTCCAGGTATCAACCCGGACCGACTCGCGGACCTGTTTCGACAGAATGAGGGGACCATTCTTAGCTTGTTCAACATGTTTTCCGGCGGCGCGCTGGAGCGGATGAGCATCTTTGCACTGGGGATCATGCCGTACATTTCGGCATCGATCATCATGCAATTGATGAGCGCCGTCAGCCCGCAGCTGGAGCAGTTGAAGAAGGAAGGTGAAGCTGGCCGTCGCAAGATCAGCCAGTACACCCGCTACGGCACTGTCGTCCTCGCTCTCGTTCAAGCCATTGGCATGTCCATCGGCTTGGCGGGGCAGGGCGTTTCGTTCACTGCTGACTTCAGCTTTCATTTCGTTGCGGTAACCACTTTTGTGGCGGGCGCGATGTTCATGATGTGGCTGGGTGAGCAGATTACTGAGCGTGGTGTTGGCAACGGTATCTCGATGTTGATCTTCGCAGGTATCGTCGCCGGTCTTCCGAGAGCGATCGGGCAGTCTTTCGAGTCTGCGCGTCAGGGTGATATCAACATTTTCGCCCTGGTTGCCATCGGTCTGCTGGCAGTAGCGATTATCGGTTTCGTGGTGTTCATCGAGCGTGGTCAGCGTCGTATTGCTGTTCACTACGCCAAGCGTCAGCAGGGCCGCAAGGTATTTGCTGCGCAGACTAGCCACTTGCCGTTGAAGGTGAACATGGCCGGCGTAATTCCGGCTATTTTCGCGAGCAGCATCCTGCTGTTCCCGGCTTCGTTGGGTGCCTGGTTCGGCCAGTCTGAAGGTATGGGCTGGTTGCAGGACATCTCGCAGTCGATCGCTCCTGGTCAGCCGTTGAATATTCTGCTGTTTAGTGCAGGGATTATTTTCTTCTGCTTCTTCTATACGGCGTTGATGTTCAATCCGAAAGACGTAGCGGAAAACCTGAAGAAGTCCGGTGCCTTTATTCCGGGCATCCGTCCAGGTGAGCAGTCTGCGCGCTACATTGATGGCGTTCTGACTCGCTTGACCATGTTCGGTGCTCTTTACATGACGGCCGTCTGTCTGTTGCCCCAGTTCCTGGTGGTTGCGGCAAACGTACCGTTCTACCTTGGCGGGACCTCGTTGCTGATCGTGGTCGTGGTTGTGATGGACTTCATGTCCCAAGTACAATCGCACCTCGTTTCGCACCAGTACGAATCCCTGATGAAGAAAGCCAACCTGAAGGGCTACGGCAGCGGCATGTTGCGCTGAGTAGCGTCCATAAGGTTCGAGGAGTTGGTGATGAAAGTTCGTGCATCGGTGAAAAAGCTGTGCCGTAACTGCAAGATTATTCGCCGCGAAGGTGTTGTTCGGGTAATTTGCAGCGCGGAACCGCGTCACAAACAGCGCCAAGGCTGAGTGTGATTGTGCTTTAAGCCCGGCAGCTAGTGCGCTGCCGGGTTGATTATTTGTTATTACAGCGATATTATCTCGCGCCCTATTTCTTGGCTTCCGGGGCGTAGGTAGCTGTCAATTGGAGTCCCACTGAATGGCCCGTATTGCAGGCGTCAACATTCCAGATAACAAGCATACTGTTATCTCGCTGACCTACATCTATGGTGTTGGTCGCACTACTGCACAGAAAATTTGTGCAGTGACTGGGGTCAACCCAGCGGCAAAGATCAAAGATCTGAGCGACGAGCAGATTGAACAGCTGCGTGGCGAAGTGGCGAAGTTCACCACTGAAGGTGACCTGCGTCGCGAAATCAACATGAAAATCAAGCGCTTGATGGACCTCGGTTGCTATCGCGGTCTGCGTCATCGTCGTGGTCTGCCAGTACGCGGTCAGCGTACCAAGACCAACGCGCGTACCCGTAAAGGTCCGCGTAAGCCGATCCGCAAGTAATCGCCCCAGCGAATCGACAGGAATTTAATCATGGCAAAACCTGCTGCTCGTCCTCGTAAAAAAGTTAAAAAGACAGTGGTTGATGGCATCGCCCACATCCATGCTTCTTTTAACAACACCATCGTGACCATTACCGACCGTCAAGGTAACGCTCTTTCCTGGGCTACCTCCGGTGGTTCGGGTTTCCGCGGTTCCCGCAAGTCCACCCCGTTCGCTGCTCAAGTAGCTGCTGAGCGTGCTGGTCAAGCTGCGCTGGAATACGGCCTGAAAAACCTCGACGTCAACGTCAAGGGTCCAGGTCCAGGTCGTGAATCCGCAGTCCGCGCTTTGAACGGCTGTGGCTACAAGATCGCCAGCATCACCGACGTGACGCCAATCCCGCACAACGGGTGCCGTCCGCCGAAGAAGCGCCGCGTGTAATCCAGGAGATTGTAAAGAATGGCTCGTTACATTGGTCCAAAATGCAAACTCGCTCGTCGCGAAGGCACCGATCTTTTTCTGAAGAGCGGCGTGCGCGCGATCGAATCGAAGTGCAACATTGAAGCAGCACCTGGTATCCACGGCCAACGCCGCGGTCGCCAGTCCGACTACGGTACCCAACTGCGTGAAAAGCAGAAGGTCCGTCGTATCTACGGCGTTCTCGAGCGTCAATTCAGCGGCTACTACAAAGAAGCTGCTGGCAAGAAAGGCGCAACCGGCGAAAACCTGTTGCAGCTGCTCGAATGCCGCCTGGACAACGTTGTATACCGTATGGGTTTCGGTTCTACTCGTGCCGAATCCCGTCAGCTGGTATCGCACAAGTCGATCAGCGTTAACGGCCAGACCGTAAACGTTCCGTCCTACCAGGTTCGTGCTGGTGACGTGGTTGCTGTTCGCGAGAAAGCAAAGAACCAACTTCGCATTGTCCAAGCTCTCGATCTGTGTGCCCAACGTGGCCGCGTAGAATGGGTAGAAGTAGACACTGAGAAGAAGTCGGGCGTTTTCAAGAACGTTCCTGCTCGCAGTGATCTGTCCGCCGACATCAACGAAAGCCTGATTGTCGAGCTCTACTCCAAGTAAGGGCTAGAAAATAGGTGCATCCATGCAGATTTCGGTAAATGAGTTCCTGACACCCCGCCATATTGATGTGCAGGTTGTCAGTCCAACCCGCGCCAAGATCACACTCGAGCCTCTCGAGCGTGGTTTCGGCCACACCCTGGGCAACGCGCTGCGCCGCATCCTGTTGTCCTCAATGCCCGGCTGTGCAGTAGTCGAGGCCGAGATTGACGGTGTGCTCCACGAGTACAGCGCCATCGAAGGTGTACAGGAAGATGTAATTGAAATCCTGTTGAACCTTAAAGGTCTGGCTATCAAGCTGCACGGTCGTGACGAAGTTACGCTGACCTTGTCGAAGAAGGGTTCGGGGGTGGTTACCGCTGCCGATATTCAGCTGGATCATGATGTCGAGATCGTTAACCCCGATCACGTAATCGCTAACCTGGCGTCTAACGGCGCCCTGAACATGAAGCTCACCGTAGCTCGTGGTCGTGGTTATGAACCGGCAGACTCGCGTCAGAGCGATGAAGACGAAAGCCGCAGCATCGGTCGCTTGCAGCTTGACTCTTCGTTCAGCCCGGTTCGCCGTATCGCATACGTGGTGGAAAACGCCCGTGTCGAACAGCGTACCAACCTGGACAAGCTGGTTATTGATCTGGAAACCAACGGTACCCTGGATCCTGAAGAGGCTATCCGCCGTGCTGCAACCATCCTGCAACAGCAGTTGGCTGCGTTCGTCGACCTCAAAGGTGACAGTGAGCCAGTGGTTGTCGAGCAGGAAGACGAGATCGATCCGATCCTGCTTCGCCCGGTTGACGATCTGGAACTGACTGTACGTTCGGCTAACTGCCTTAAGGCGGAAAACATCTACTACATCGGCGACCTGATTCAGCGTACCGAAGTAGAGCTGTTGAAGACTCCGAACCTTGGCAAGAAATCCTTGACTGAAATCAAGGACGTTCTGGCCTCCCGCGGTCTGTCCCTCGGCATGCGCCTCGACAACTGGCCGCCTGCAAGTCTTAAGAAGGACGACAAGGCGACTGCCTGATCGTCGTAATCACCGAACGTTGTGTTTGGTAAGGAATGAACCATGCGTCATCGTAAAAGTGGTCGTCACCTGAGCCGCACCAGCTCGCACCGCAAGGCCATGTTCCAAAACATGGCGGTGTCGCTGTTCGAGCACGAGCTGATCAAAACTACACTGCCGAAAGCCAAAGAACTGCGTCGCGTTGCTGAGCCGCTGATCACTCTGGCCAAGACAGATAGCCTGGCTAACCGCCGTTTGGCTTTCGACCGTACTCGTTCGAAAGCTATCGTTGGTAAGCTCTTCAACGACCTGGGCAAGCGTTACGCTACCCGTGAGGGTGGCTACCTGCGCATCCTCAAGTGCGGTTTCCGCGCTGGCGACAACGCGCCTATGGCGTACGTCGAGTTGGTTGATCGTGCTACCAGCGGTGAAGCTGTATCCGCTGAGTAAGTCGGCAACATACAAAAAACCGGGCCTTGTGCCCGGTTTTTTGTTGCCTGAAAAAAGTAGATGAGCCGTTTTGGATGGCTTGGTGATCGGCAAGTATTCAGCGTTAGATAAAGACTATCGATGTCCATGATTTAATGAATTTGGATACTGTCATTAACATGATCAATACTCCTTGCCAGCCGATTAGCCGGCAGTTCGAAGACCGACCTAGGAAGATTGAGCATGAGCCAGACCAAAACGCTTACGACCGCCAGTGGCGCTCCTGTCGCCGATAACCAGAACTCTCGTTCCGCCGGCCCGCGCGGCCCGTTGCTGCTCGACGACTTTCACCTGATCGAGAAGCTTGCTCACTTCAATCGCGAGAACATCCCTGAGCGTCGCGTGCACGCCAAAGGCTCGGGCGCCTACGGTACATTCACCGTTACCCGGGACATTACCCAGTACTCCAGCGCCAAGTTGTTCGAATCGGTTGGCAAGCAGACGCCCACCTTCCTGCGGTTCTCCACCGTGGGTGGCGAGCGTGGTTCGGCCGACACTGAACGCGACCCGCGCGGCTTCGCCCTGAAGTTCTACACAGAGGAAGGCAACTGGGACATCGTCGGCAACAACACGCCGGTATTCTTCATCCGTGATCCGTTGAAGTTTCCAGACTTCATCCACACCCAGAAACGTCTGCCGCAAAGCAATCTGAAAAGCGCCCAGGCAATGTGGGATTTCTGGTCGCATTCGCCTGAGGCGTTGCACCAGGTCACCATTCTGTTCTCTGATCGCGGTATTCCGGATGGCTACCGCCACATGCACGGCTTCGGCAGTCACACCTACAGCCTGATCAACGCGCAGGGTGAGCGCCACTGGGTGAAATGGCACTACAAGACCCAGCAAGGGATCAAGAACCTCGCGCCGGCAGAGGCAGCACGCCTGGCGGGTACCGACCCGGATTACGCCCAGCGTGACTTGTTCGGCGCCATCGAGCGCGGTGACTTCCCGAAATGGAGCGTTTGCATCCAGGTCATGACCGAGGCCCAGGCCGCGGCGCATTACGAGAATCCGTTCGACGTCACCAAGACCTGGTCGCAGAAAGAATTCCCGTTGATCGAAGTGGGTATGCTCGAGCTCAACCGCAACCCGCTGAACTACTTTGCTGAAGTCGAGCAGGCGGCGTTTGGCCCGAGCAACATGGTGCCAGGGGTTGGCCTCTCGCCGGACCGCATGCTGCAGGGCCGTGTCTTCGCCTACGCTGATGCGCACCGCTACCGTGTGGGCACCAATCACCAGCAATTGCCGGTGAATGCACCACGTAGTCCGGTCAACACTTACCAGCGTGACGGCGCCATGGCGTTTGGCAGCAATGGCGGGGCGGCACCGAACTACGAGCCTAACCGCTACGTGGAGGCACCGAAGCAGGCTCCGCGCTATGCAGAACCGGCATTGGCCCTCAGTGGCGCGGCGGACCGTTACGATCATCGCGAAGACACCGACTACTACAGCCACGCCGGTGCGCTGTTCCGCTTGATGAACGATGAGCAGAAAGCGCTGTTGATCAGCAATATCGCGGGTGCGATGGCTGGCGTATCGCAGGATGTGGTTGACCGTCAGTTGCAGCATTTCTTCAAGGCCGATGTTGCCTATGGAGAAGGCATCGCCAAAGCCTTGGGTGTAGCGCTTAACTAAGTCTAAACGAGAAGCAGAACCGCCCGCATTAGGGCGGTTTTTGCGTTATTTACCCTGGTTTTCTCAGATTTTCTTCGCTTTTATTGCGATGAGCCAGTGACCTTGCGGTCAGCTTGGTTCAAACTACAACCTTTAAAAGCTTGTGGAGATGTAGGGCGATGCAAGGTCACCCAGACGTAATCGATTACCTCAACACGTTGCTGACAGGCGAACTGGCAGCCCGTGATCAATATTTCATCCATTCGCGGATGTACGAGGATTGGGGGTTTACCGAGCTCTACGAACGTATCAACCACGAGATGGAAGAAGAGACCCAGCACGCCGATGCGCTGATGCGCCGGATCCTGATGCTCGAAGGCACGCCACGCATGCGCGCCGATGACCTCGACGTCGGTACCACGGTGCCCGACATGCTCGCCGCCGACCTGCGCCTGGAATACAAAGTCCGCGCTGCGCTGTGCAAAGGCATCGAGCTCTGCGAGCAGCATGGCGACTATGTGACCCGCGAGATCCTGCGGATCCAGCTCAACGACACCGAAGAAGACCATACCTACTGGCTGGAGAAGCAGTTGGGCCTGATCAAGCTGGTCGGGTTGGAAAACTACCTGCAATCGCAGTTCTGATGCGGTCATTGTGGGAGCGAGCAAGCTCGCTCCCACAGGAGAACAAAAAGCCCCTGCCATCGATGAGATGACAGGGGCTTTTTCGTGCGCGGGTGAAATCAGTCCCGATCACGTTCCAGCAGTGGCTTGAGGTAGTAGCCGGTGTAGGACTGCTTCATCTCGGCCACTTGTTCCGGCGTTCCTACGGCGATGATCTGGCCACCCTTGGAGCCGCCTTCCGGCCCGAGGTCCACCAGCCAGTCAGCGGTCTTGATCACGTCCAGGTTGTGTTCGATCACCACCACGGTATTGCCGTGGTCGCGAAGGCGGTGCAGCACGTCGAGCAATTGCTGGATATCGGCGAAGTGCAGGCCTGTGGTCGGCTCGTCGAGGATATACAGGGTCTTGCCGGTGTCGCGCTTGGACAGCTCGCGCGACAACTTGACCCGCTGGGCTTCACCACCCGACAGCGTGGTTGCCGACTGCCCCAGCTTGATATACGACAGGCCGACATCCATCAGCGTCTGGAGCTTGCGCGCCAGGGCCGGCACCGCGTCGAAGAACCCTCGGGCCTCCTCGATGGTCATCTCGAGGGTTTCGTGGATGTTCTTGCCCTTGTACTTGATCTCCAGGGTCTCGCGGTTGTAGCGCTTGCTCTTGCACACATCACACGGCACGTAGATGTCTGGCAGGAAGTGCATTTCCACCTTGATCAGGCCATCGCCCTGGCAGGCTTCGCAGCGCCCGCCCTTGACGTTGAACGAGAAACGCCCGGGGCCGTAGCCACGCGACCGGGACTCCGGCACGCCGGCGAACAGTTCGCGGATCGGTGTGAACAACCCGGTATAGGTCGCCGGGTTGGAACGCGGGGTACGGCCAATCGGGCTCTGGTCGATGTCGACCACTTTATCCAAGTGCTCCAGGCCCTTGATGCTGTCGTGGGCGGCCGCTTCCAGCGTCGTGGCGCCGTTCAGGGCCGTGGCGCTGAGGGGGAACAGCGTGTTGTTGATCAGCGTCGACTTGCCGGAGCCGGACACGCCGGTCACGCAGGTCAGCAGGCCGATCGGGATTTCCAGGTCGACGTTGCGCAAGTTGTTGCCGCGAGCACCCTTGAGGGTCAGCGACAACTTCTTGTTGCGCGGCGTACGTTTGGCCGGGACCTTGATCTTGACCCGGCCCGACAGGTATTTGCCCGTCAGCGAGTCAGGGTGTGCCATGACTTCGGCGGCGGTGCCCTGGGCGACGATATGCCCGCCATGCACGCCCGCGCCCGGGCCGATGTCGACCACGTAGTCCGCCAGGCGGATGGCGTCTTCGTCGTGCTCGACCACGATCACCGTGTTGCCGATGTCCCGCAGGTGCTTCAGGGTGCCGAGCAGCCGGTCGTTATCCCGCTGATGCAGGCCGATGGACGGCTCGTCGAGGATGTACATCACCCCCACCAGGCCGGCGCCGATCTGGCTGGCGAGGCGGATACGCTGGGCTTCGCCGCCGGACAAGGTGTCGGCGCTGCGATCGAGGGTCAGGTAGTCCAGGCCGACGTTCACCAGGAACTGCAGGCGCTCGCGGATTTCCTTGAGGATCTTGTCGGCGATTTCGCCTCGACGGCCGGTGAGCTTCAAGCCGCCGAAATAATCGGTGGCGTCGCCAATCGGCAGGTTGGTCACCGCCGGCAGCGTTTTCTCGCCGACCCATACATGCCGCGCTTCGCGCCGTAGACGGGTGCCACGGCAATCCGGGCAGGGCTGGGTGCTGAGGAACTTGGCCAGTTCTTCGCGCACACTGGCCGATTCGGTCTCGCGGTAGCGTCGCTCCAGGTTCGGCACGATGCCTTCGAACGGGTGGGAGCGCTTGACGATGTCGCCGCGGTCGTTGAGGTATTTGAAGTCGACATTCTGCGAGCCGCTGCCCTGCAGGATGAATTTCTGCTGATCGGCGGGCAGCTCGTTGAACGGCTTGTCCAGGCTGAACTTGTAATGGGCCGCCAGCGAACCGAGCATCTGGAAGTAATAGACGTTGCGCCTGTCCCAGCCGCGAATCGCGCCTTCGGCCAGGGTCAGCTCGCCATTGACCAGCCGCTTGGTGTCGAAGAACTGCTTGACCCCCAGGCCGTCGCAGGTCGGGCAGGCGCCAGCCGGGTTGTTGAAGGAGAACAGCTTGGGTTCCAGCTCGCTGATGGCGTGGCCGCAGACCGGGCAGGCGAAGCGCGCGGAGAAGATGATTTCCTCGCCGGGCTCGTCGTCCATCGGTGCGACCAGGGCGATGCCATCGGCCAGCTTCAGCGCCGTCTCGAAAGACTCGGCCAGGCGCTGTTGCAAATCGGCGCGGACCTTGAAGCGGTCGACCACTACATCGATCGAATGCTTCTTCTGCTTATCCAGCTTGGGCAGTTCGTCCAGCTCGCACAGCTTGCCGTTGACCCGGGCCCGCACGAAGCCCTGGGCGCGCAGTTCTTCGAAGACCATCAGGTGTTCGCCCTTGCGCTCGCGAATCACTGGTGCCAGCAGCATCAGCTTGCTGCCTTCCGGCTGGGCCAGCACCAGGTCGACCATCTGGCTGACGGTCTGGGCTTCCAGGGGAATGTCGTGATCGGGGCAACGGGGAATACCGACCCGCGCATACAGCAAGCGCAGGTAGTCGTAGATCTCGGTGATGGTGCCGACCGTCGACCGGGGGTTATGGGAGGTCGACTTCTGTTCGATGGAAATGGCCGGCGACAGGCCTTCGATGGTGTCGACATCGGGTTTTTCCATCATCGACAGGAACTGCCGGGCGTAGGCCGACAGCGATTCGACATAGCGTCGCTGGCCTTCGGCGTACAACGTGTCGAAGGCCAGGGATGATTTGCCGGATCCGGACAGGCCGGTGATGACGATCAGCTTGTCCCGTGGCAGGGTCAGGTCGATGTTCTTCAGGTTGTGGGTACGGGCCCCACGAATCAGGATCTTGTCCAAAGTGGCCTCGCTCGGCGGGCGTCGAAAACGTAGGAGTATACGGGCAAATACTGGATGGATGCACACTATCGACGGTGCGATTGCAGCCATACATGAAGACTGCGCGGCAAACAGTCGCCATATACCCTCTCAATCGATGGGACTGGTAGAATCGCCGCCGGTTCACATGAGGTTTTTCCATGCAAGATCCCCACAGCGAACGCATGAGTAGTGGCGAGACGCGCGCAGCAAGCGGTCTGGCCCTGGTGTTCGCCTTCCGTATGCTGGGCATGTTCATGGTGTTGCCGGTGCTGGCGACCTATGGCATGGACCTGGCTGGCGCGACGCCGGCCCTCATCGGGTTGGCGATTGGCGCTTATGGCCTGACCCAGGCGATCTTCCAGATCCCGTTCGGGGTCATTTCCGACCGCATCGGCCGGCGCCCGGTCATCTACCTGGGACTGATCGTCTTCGCCCTGGGCAGTGTGCTGGCGGCCAATGCCGACTCGATCTGGGGCGTGATCGCCGGACGGATCCTACAGGGCGCCGGGGCTATTTCCGCGGCTGTCATGGCGCTGCTATCAGACTTGACCCGCGAACAGCATCGGACCAAGGCCATGGCCATGATCGGCATGACCATTGGTCT
This sequence comes from Pseudomonas brassicacearum, assembly GCF_918698105.1. GTDB lineage: Bacteria > Pseudomonadota > Gammaproteobacteria > Pseudomonadales > Pseudomonadaceae > Aquipseudomonas > Aquipseudomonas brassicacearum_F. Next base: position 40,367 of record NZ_CAKKMI010000042.1, read on the forward strand.
GTCGTTCGCCGTGGCCATGGTGGTAGGTCCGTTGCTGACCCGTGCCTTTGGCTTGTCCGGCCTGTTCCTGGCAACCGGCGCCATGGCGCTGGTGGGGATTTTGATCGTGGCGTTCATGGTGCCGCACGCCACTGGCCCGTTGCAGCACCGGGAATCCGGGGTGGCGCGCCAGGCGCTGATCCCGACGCTCAAGCACCCGGACCTGTTGCGCCTGGACCTGGGCATTTTCGTGCTCCACGCCATGCTGATGTCCAGCTTCGTGGCCTTGCCGCTGGCCTTGGTCGAGAAGGCCGGCCTGCCCAAGGAACAGCACTGGTGGGTCTACCTGACGGCGCTGCTGATTTCCTTCTTCGCCATGATTCCGTTCATCATCTATGGCGAGAAGCGACGCAAAATGAAACGAGTTTTGCTCGGCGCCGTCATGACGCTCATGCTCACTGAGCTATTCTTCTGGCAGTTCGGCGACAGCTTGCGGGCCCTGGTGATCGGCACGGTGGTGTTCTTCACCGCGTTCAACCTGTTGGAGGCATCGCTGCCGTCGCTGATCAGCAAGGTTTCGCCGGCGGGCGGCAAGGGCACGGCGATGGGGGTTTATTCCACCAGTCAGTTCCTGGGTTCGGCGTTGGGCGGGATCCTCGGCGGCTGGCTGTTCCAGCACGGCGGTTTGTCGGTTGTGTTCCTGGGATGTGCCGCGCTGGCTGCACTTTGGTTGGCCTTTGCTGTTACCATGCGCGAACCTCCCTATGTGACGAGCCTGCGCTTGCCCTTATCGCCCGAGGCGATTCGTGAGGCTGGCCTGACCGAGCGCCTGAAGGCCGTCGTTGGAGTAACCGATGCAGTGGTGGTCGCCGACGAGGCGGCCGTATATATCAAACTCGACACCGAATTATTGGATCGCGCGACGCTCGAGCGCCTGGTGAACAACCCGGCCCCGACCACGTGCGAAGCCTAGGAGAACGTTATGGCCCGTGGGGTTAACAAAGTCATATTGGTCGGTACTTGCGGCCAGGATCCCGAAGTTCGCTACTTGCCAAACGGCAACGCCGTGACCAACCTGAGCCTGGCGACCAGCGAGCAGTGGACCGACAAGCAGACCGGGCAGAAGGTCGAGAAGACCGAATGGCACCGCGTGTCGATGTTCGGCAAAGTGGCTGAGATCGCCGGCGAATACCTGCGCAAGGGTTCGCAGGTGTACATCGAGGGCAAGCTGCAGACCCGCGAGTGGGAAAAGGACGGCATCAAGCGCTACACCACCGAAATCGTGGTCGACATGCAAGGCACCATGCAACTGCTGGGCGGCCGTCCACAGGGTGACCAGCAACAAGGTGGCAACAACTACCAGCAGTCGGCTCCGGCCCCGCGTCAGCAGGCGCCTCGTCCGCAGTCGGCGCCACAGCCACAACGCGAACGCCCGGCCCCACAACAGGCCGCGCCGCAACCGGCTCCGGATTTCGACAGTTTCGATGACGATATTCCGTTCTAAAAAGTAGTTCACGGCTTCGAGCTAAAGACAAAACCGCGCTTCGTTTCCGAGGCGCGGTTTTTTTTCGCTTGAAACTTATGGCTGCGTCCGGCTGGCGCCCAAAAACTGTTCAGTGCTCACCACGCTCGCGTAGGCAAACCCCAGCGCGGCCATGAACGCCGCATGCACCTGCGCAGCCGGCACGACGACGCCGTTGAATTCCAGGTCGAGGGTCGCGCAGGCGTCGTGGATCACCGTGACGCCGTAGCCCAGGTCAGCTGCCGCCCGCACCACGCCATCGACGCACATGTGGCTCATGCTGCCGACCACCACCAGTTGTTCGATACCGTGCTGATCGAGGACGGCTTGCAGTTCGGTTTCGCGAAACGCATTGACGAAGTGCTTGAGCACCACCGGTTCATCGGCGCGGTTGAGCACCTTGGGGTGCAGTTGTGCGCCTTCGGAGCCTGGGGTGAAGAAGGGTGCGTCGTCGGAGGTGAATTCGTGGCGGATGTGCAGCACGCTGTCGCCGGCCTGACGAAAGGCTTCGATCAGCCTGGCAGCATTGTCGGCAGCCGCGTCGGCGCCGACCAACGGCCATTTGCCCTGGGGGAAGTAGTCGTTCTGGATATCGACTACGATGAGCGCTTGCTTGGACATGAGGCTTCCTCGATCAGTTGGGGTGTGAAGCCAGTATTGGCTTTTGCTGCCGCTTCGAGGATTGGCCGCAACGACAATATGCGAGGGAAAACTGACAATGACGCAGCAAAGGGCAGTCGCCGAACTCGGGGTGCTCATCTACCCCGGCGCGCAACTGGCAGCGGTGCATGGCTTGACCGATCTGTTCGCCGTGGCGCAACGGATCGCGGCCGAGCAGGCCAGCGCGCAGTTGCCACAGCTGCGGGTGAGTCACTGGCGAGCGGAGGAAGGCGAGGCTCCGCTGCGGGTGTTCGACAGCGAAACCGGCCCGGCGGGCAAGCTGGCTGCGTTGTTGATTCCACCGTCCCTTGCTGGTTTCAGTGAGGGCTTGGTCTCTGAGGCGCTGATGGATTGGCTGCGGGCGCGGCACGCCGACGGCACGGTGCTGGGCGGGGTGTGCGTGGGCTCGATCCTGCTGGCCGAAAGCGGCCTGCTCGACGGGCGCAGCGCCACCACCCACTGGACGTCGGCCAAGACCTTTGCGGCGCGTTACCCGAAGATCAAGCTCAACGCCGACAAACCCATCGTCGACGACGGCGACCTGATCACCACCGCCGGGCTGATGGCCTGGTCGGAACTGGGGCTGCGCCTGGTGGACCGCCTGCTCGGGCCGAGCATCGCCACGCGCACGGCGCAATTTCTGGTGATCGAGCACAGCGACAGCGCGAGCCAGTGCGGCAGTAATTTTGCGCCCATCCTCGGCCATGGCGACCCGGCGATTCTCAAGGTCCAGCATTGGTTGCAAAGCAGCGGTGCGGTGGAGGTGTCCCTCGGTGCGATGGCCGAACGCGCCGGGCTGGAGGAACGCACCTTCCTGCGCCGGTTTCGCGCCGCCACCGGGCTCAAGCCCACTGAATACTGTCAGCACCTGCGCGTCGGCAAGGCCCGGGAAATGCTGGAATTCACCAATGGCACCATCGACCACATTGCCTGGACCGTCGGTTATCAGGACCCGAGCGCTTTTCGCGCGACATTCAAGAAAATAACCGGGTTGGCGCCGAGTGATTACCGGGCGCGGTTTGGGGTAAATCCACCGAGTACTCCCAAGGGCTGACACTGACCCTTTGTGGCGAGGGAGCTTGCTCCCGCTGGGCTGCGCAGCAGCCCCAACATCTCAACTGACACACCGCGGTTCTTTGGGGGGGGCGCTTCGCACCCCAGCGGGAGCAAGCTCCCTCGCCACAGGGGGGTGTGTCTGCAGCCTGGCATCGTGCAATTTGCGGGACGCCTGCCATGGGTCGTGCAGAATGAAACAGGCCCGATGCCATCAATTGCGCACAATGCCCCCGCTTGGCTGACCATCATTGCCGACGCCATCGTTGGCCTGATCTCTGCACCTTTCTTTATCCACAGCCATCGAGCGCAGGAAAAAGGGCAACGCATGACACCAGTCAATCGCAACAAGCGGGTAGTGGCCTATTCGGTCAATCCACAAGCGCCGCGCCATGAAGTCGAGACCAATCGAGCACTGGCCCAGTGGCTGGCGCAGATACTGGGATGGGACTACGGCGACAGTCATGACGCCCAGGGGCATGCCGGTCATGATCTCTATCTGTTGCCCACACAGACCCTGACCGGCGCCGAAGCCGCGATGCGCCTGGGGGTCAAGGGGCCGGAGGATATGTGGGGCGGGTATGTCGAGCATGATTTTATCTGCACCAAGGCGATTACCCATGGTCTGTTGAATAAGGACGCCGTGGCGCCCAAAGGCTGGTCGCCGCTGTTTGCCAAGCTCACGCGAGGCGCGGTGCTTGATGGCGTGACGGTCTTTTCGCTCAAGGATGCGCGTCCGGCTGCCGAGCACTTGCTGTACACCGGGCCGATTCGCCTCAAGCCGATCCATGCCTGTGCCGGGCGTGGGCAACGGCTGATCAAGAGCCTGGCGCAGTTCGATGAAATCGTCGCCGAGCCTGACGCCCAAGCGTTGTTTCGCGAAGGGGTGGCGCTGGAACAGCACCTCAACGAGGTCAAGACCCAGAGCGTCGGCCAGAGCTTCATCAACGGCAAGGTCCTGAGTTATTGCGGTGTACAACACCTGACCCACGACAGCCAAGGAGTGGAGGTGTACGGCGGGTCGGACCTGCTGGTGGTGCAGGGCGGTTATATCGAGTTGCTCAAGCTCGAACTGCCCGACGATGTGCGCGAGGCGGTGCGGCTGGCGCAAGTGTTTGATGACGCCGCCAACCAGGCTTACCCGAGCTTTTTTGCGTCGCGACGCAATTACGACATTGCCCAGGGCCTCGATGCTGCCGGCCAGCCGCGTGGTGGCGTGTTGGAACAGTCGTGGCGCATGGGCGGCGCCAGCAGCGCCGAACTGGCGGCGTTGCAGGTGTTCGTCGACGCGCCGCAAACCAGCGCGGTACGGGTGTCCTCGGTGGAGACCTACACCGAACAACCGCTGCCGCCCGGCGCGAGGGAGGTCTATCGCGGCGCGGCGCACAACGGCGACTTCCTTCTCAAATACGTAACGGTTCAATCCTATGACGGCTAGAAGTGAAACCATTCAGATCGAGATTGACGATGAACGCATGAACGGGACATTCCTGAGTCCCAAGTCGAAGGTCCCTGGCGTGTTGTTCGTGCACGGTTGGGGCGGTAGCCAGGAGCGGGACCTGGAACGGGCCAAGGGCATCGCCGGCCTGGGTTGCGTGTGCCTGACCTTCGACTTGCGTGGGCACACCGGCGGGGCGGGAATTCCCTTGTCCCGGGTCACCCGCGAGGACAACCTGCGGGACCTGTTGGCGGCATACGACCGCCTGCTCGCCCACCCAGCCTTGGATACCTCGGCGATTGCCGTGGTGGGCACCAGTTATGGCGGCTACCTGGCTTCGATCCTGACATCGCTGCGCCCGGTACGCTGGCTGGCCCTGCGGGTGCCGGCGCTGTACCGCGACGAACAATGGCACACGCCCAAGCGCGACCTGGACAAGACTGACCTGCTCGATTACCGCAGCACCCTGGTGCACGCCGGCACCAATCGTGCCTTGCATGCATGCTCGCAGTTCACTGGCGATGTACTGCTGGTGGAGTCCGAGACCGATGCCTACGTGCCCCATGCCACCATCATGAGCTACCGTGCGGCGTGCCAGCAGACCCATTCGCTGACCCACCGGATCATCGACGGCGCCGACCATGCCTTGAGCGACCCCGTGTCACAGCAGGCCTACACCTCGATCCTGGTGGACTGGATCACGGAAATGGTGGTGGGAGAGCGGTTGAGCATTATTCAGGAGCGGTGATTGTGGAGTGGCTGTGGGGGCCTCATCGCGAGCAAGCTCGCTCCCACAATGGAACTGTGTGAACCCGAACTTATATCCCAGTCATCCCTGTGGGAGCGAGCTTGCTCGCGATGGGGCCAAACCAGGCAACCCATCACTTGAGCCCAGGCTTGACCCGCAACGCCTTGGCCTTCGCTTCGATCACCAGGTACATCACCACGGTAATCAGCAACGGCAGGATGAAGTAGATCGCTCGGTAGGCGATCAATCCCGCCAACAGGCTGCCCCGGGACACTTCATGTTGCAGCAGGGCAATGAACACCGCCTCCAGCACTCCAAGCCCCGCCGGAATGTGGGTGATGACCCCGGCAATGCTGCTGATCAGCAACACCCCGAGCACCACCGGATAATCCAGTTTGCTGGGCAGCAACGTGAAGATCACCGCCGCCATCAGCGACCAGTTCAACGCGCCCAACGCCAGCTGCAGCACCGCCATGCGCAGCGACGGCAGGTTGATTTCCATGCCGCGAACGGTCCAGGCCCGGCGCTTGGAGAACCGGCAGGCCACCAGGTAACTGGCACTCACCAGCAACAACAGCGCGCCGACGCCTTGCAGCGCATCGCTGCTGAGCTTCCAGCCCGGCGGCATGGTCACCAGGCCGCTGCTGAACACTACGCCGGCCAGGGTCATGTAGCCGAACCAGTTGGTCGCCAGGCTCAGGCCGAGGATCTTGGCGATGTTGCCGGTGCTGACCCCCAGCCGCGAATACAGCCGATAGCGCATGGCGATGCCGCCGACCCAGGCGCTGAGGTTGAGGTTGAACGCGTAACTGATCACCCCCACCGGCAAGATCTGCCGCCACCCCAGTTTCTGGCGGATGTAGGTGCGACCGATCAAGTCGAAACAGGCATAGGTGATGAAGCTGGTGACCGTCAGCGCGGCGGCGATGACCAGGGTGCGCACCTTGAAGTCCGCCAGCGTGGCGAACACTTCCGACCAGTCGATGCGCCGGGCCAGGGTGGTGAACAGCACGATCAACAGCAGGAAAAACGCCAGGGTCAGCGGTCTTTTCCAGCGGCTCCAGCGCGATTTTGGCTTGGCCTGTCCCGGCGCATGGGCATCTCTCGGCGCGGCGTGCGCTTCAGAGTGGTTCATGGGGTTCGCTCCGGACCGCCGTTGGCGGCGAAAAGGGTTTCAGACGCGGTTTATGGGCCGGCAGCCAGCCGGCCCAGGCCGGGAAATGGCGCAAAAAGTGGAACACCATGAAACCGATGGTCATGCGCCATAACAGGCCCCGGGGGGCGTGGTCCTCGGGCATGGCGGTGCAATGGTTGCGACTCAGGTAATCGAGGCGCTCGAACAGCTCGCGGTTGAACGCCCGGTCGCGGATCAGCACATTGGCCTCCAGGTTCAGGGACAGGCTCAGCGGGTCGAGGTTGCTCGAACCCACCGTGCTCCAGTCCTCATCCACCAAGGCGACCTTGCCGTGCAGCGGTCGCTCGCAATATTCGTAGATCACCACGCCGGCCTTGAGCAGGTAGCTGTAGAGCATGCGGGCGGCGAGCTTGGCGATCATCATGTCCGGCTGGCCCTGCAGGATTAGCCGGACCTCCACGCCCCGGCGCGCGGCATTGCGGATTTCGCGCAGCAACCGGTAGCCAGGGAAGAAATAGGCATTGGCGATCACCACCCGCCGCTTGGCGCTGCGCAGCACTTGCAGGTAGACCTCTTCGATGTCGGTCTGGTGTTCGTGGTTATCCCGGTAGACCAGGCGCACCTGGCCGTCATGGTCGTTGAACGCCAGCTCGTTGCGGCGATTACGGCGGCGTTGCCACCAGTATTTGGCCCGGGCGGGTCGGCCACTCTGCAACAGCGCGAAGTGGTGGATATCCACCACCGCCGGGCCTTTGACCTCCACGGAATAGTCCTGTTTGGCCTCGGGGCCGAAATCGCCCAGGTGGTCAGCGGAAAAATTGATCCCGCCAATAAACGCAATCACGCCGTCCACCACGACGATCTTGCGGTGCAGGCGGCGGAACCAGTTGGTGCGGATCCCCAGATGCCGCGGCGCGGGGTCGAACATCTGCAAGCGCACCCCGGCGTCACTCAACGAGGCCAGGAAAGCGGTGGTCAGCTCTCCGCAGCCGAAACCATCGAGGCTGACGGTGATGCGCACGCCACGCTCGGCGGCTTCGACCAACAGATCCCGCAGTTCAATGCCGACCTTGTCCTCGAACAGGATGAAGGTCTCCAGAAGGATTTCTGTTTCGGCCCGGCGAATGGCCTCGAAGACCCTGGGGAAATACTCTTCGCCGTTTTCCAGCAGCGTGACGCGATTGTTGCCGTGCCAGCCGTATTCGATATCGGCCAGCGCCGGGTTGCGCTCGGTGGGCGGCGTCTCGACCTGCTCAACCGTCGCCTTGTTCATCGTCGCGCTCATAATTGGATCTCCACCGACAGCGGTGCGTGGTCGGACAGGTGTGACCAAGGGCGTACATTCAATACTTTGGCGTGACGGGCCTTGAGGTTGCGCACGTAGATGCGGTCCAGGCGCAGGATCGGCAGGCGTGCCGGAAAACTGCGAGCCGGCTTGCCCCACTGTTCGGCGAACACTTCGCGCAGACCGCAGGGTTCGAGCAGCTCACTGGCCTTGCCGCGCCAGTCGTTGAAGTCGCCAGCGACGATCACTGGCGCGTCGGGCGGCAGTTCGCTCAAGCGCTGGCAAAGCAACTTGAGTTGCTCGATACGATGACCTTCGCGCAGCCCCAGGTGCACGCAAATGGCGTGCACTTGCGGTCCATCGCCCGGCAGGCGCAGCACGCTGTGGAGCATGCCGCGGTTCTCATGGCCGCTGATGGACACGTCCAGGTTTTCATGACGGATGATCTGGAATTTCGACAGCAGCGCGTTGCCGTGGTCGCCCGCCGGGTACACCGCGTTGCGCCCGTAGGCGAACTGCGGCCAGAGGCTGTCGGCCAGGAACTCGTATTGCGGCATGCTCGGCCAGTTGCTGTAGCGCTGGGGGTGGTGTTCGTGGGTGCCGTGGACTTCCTGCAAGAACACCACATCGGCAGACACACTGCGCACCGCTTCACGCAGTTCCGGCAGGATGAAGCGCCGGTTCAGGGCGGTGAAGCCCTTGTGGGTGTTGACCGTCAGCACGGTGAAGTGGCTGACCCGGTCGATAACCTGGGGCTGCTGCGGAGTCGGCTCGTGGGTCGCTTCGCTGGTTTCCGGGCGGTTCATGGCAATACCCCTTCGGCCGGGCGCTCGCCTGGCGCGGTGGCGAGGTCCTTGTCCAGATGGAAGCGTTCCAGCAAGTGGCGTGCGTCATAGGGCGCGCGGACTTTGATGTCGTTGTCGAAATAGCAGAACACTTGCCGGCTTTTGCGGGCGCGAGGCTTCTTGTCGGGGTCGATCAGGTGGGCGTCGGCGGGTTGCTTGCCGTGGCTCCAGGCCTCGATCCGGTCGCCCCAGCGCTTCAACGCCTCGTCGGTATAGCCGCTGGCGTACAGTTCCTCGGCTCCGTGTAGGCGCAGGTAGACAAAATCGCTGGTGACGTCTTCGCGATAGGGCCATTTGCCGGCAGTGTCGGCGATCACCAGGGCCACGTCGTAGCGCTTGAGCAACGTGACGAAGTGCGGGTCGATAAAGCTCTCATGGCGGATTTCCACGGCGTGGCGCAGCGGCCGTTTTTTATCGGTCTTGGTGCTGGCGTGGCCGTCCAGGCGCGGCTCGTGCTCGCGGGCCAGGGCGGCGGCGCCTTCGGTGTCGTGGGGCAGTTGCTTGAGGAAGTCTTCGAACAGTTCAGGGTCGAATTTGAAGCTGGGCGGAAACTGCCAGAGGATCGCGCCCAGCTTCTCCTTGAGCTCCAGCACGCCGGAGGCGAAGAAATTGGCCAAAGGCTTGCGGATGTCCCGCAGGCGCTTGATGTGGGTGATGAAACGCGGGGCCTTGACGCTGAACACGAAGCCGGGCGGTGTCTCGGCATACCACTGGGCATACCGTTCGGGACGTTGCAGAGCGTAGAACGATCCATTGATTTCGATGCTATTGACCGCTCGCGAGGCAAATTGCAATTCCCGTTTCTGGGTCAGCCCCTTGGGGTAGAAATCCCCCCGCCAAGGCGTGTAGCGCCAGCCGGAAATACCAATGTGGATCGCCGTCATGTATTCCTCCCGTGCCAATGACCTCGTACTGCCTGTGTCTTGTGATGACTGTCGCGCGGCCCGGAAAGTTTCGATGGTCTTACCGACGGAAGAGGGGGCCGCGGATTCTGTGGCGAGGGAGCTTGCTCCCGCTGGGCTGCGCAGCAGCCCCCAAAAAAACAGGGCCGCTACGCGCCCCAGCGGGAGCAAGCTCCCTCGCCACAGGGGTTGGATTAATCATTCGAGCGAACTTGCCCGCCCGTTATTGATCAGTTCCTTACCCATCCCGTGTGAAGGAGCCTCGCGTTTTGTCTCGATTGAGCACTGTATTGCTGCTGTGCCTGCTGGCGATGACTGGCACCAGCGCCTACGGGACCGTCGCTGTCCCTGGCACCTCCCAGCCCAGTGAACCTCCCGCCGAGCCCGCGCCGCTGGTGCAGGGCGGTCTATTGGGGGCCATCTGTTCGAGCATCGACGACGTCCAGGACAAACTTGAGCTCAACCAGAGCCTGGTGGATGCCTGGCGCCTGCGGGCGGACCGGGCGGCGGATGAGGTGGACCGGCTGGTGGACCAGACGTCCCGTTCGTCCTGGCGCGTGGCGGGGGATTTCCTGTTGTTGTCGAGCGTCTGGATCGGCGCTTTTGCACTGATCTGGTCGGGGGCGCGGCTGCTGCTGCGCCATTTGGGCCGGCGCCGCTGGCTGCGCACCCGCCAGCGCGTGCGCGACCTCCTCGGTTATCTGCTGCCGTACACCGCTGCGGCGTTGATTTGCCTGCCGCTGACCCTCTACGTCAGCCACTTCCTGCAGGTCTCGGTCGGTCGCGCCCTGGCGCTGTGCTTCGCCTACGCCACCAGCAGCGGCATTTTCTCCACCTCGGTGTTGCTGTGCGTGATCGTGATGTTCAACGCCGGCCACAAACGCCGGGCGGTGGCGATGATCCGACGCTTCAGCCCCCGGCCATTGTTCATGATCGGCTTTCTCGCCGCCCTCAGCGATGCCCTGACCAGCCCGCAGATCGCCCGGCAACTGGGCGGCAACATCACCAGCAGCATCGCGGTGTTCACCGGCCTGTTCGCCTCGGTGATCTTTGGCTGGTTGGTGATTCGCATGCGCCGGCCCGTGGCGCACCTGATCCGCAATCGCCCGCTGGCCCAGCGCTTGAAGCAACCGGCCTTGCAGGAGTCGCTGCGGATTTTCTCCGGGCTCTGGTATTGGCCGATCCTGTTGATGGTGCTGGTGTCGGCGGTGAGCCTGATCGGTGTCGGCGAGGACAACCAGAAAGCCCTGCGTTGTGCGCTGTTCACCACCATCCTGCTGATCGCCACGGTGTTCCTCAGCACGGTGTTCCAGCACGTCTTCAAGTCGCCCAAGGCCGAGGCCATCCAGCGCAACAGCGCCTACAAGGGCCGCCTGTTGAGCCTGCTGCACGCGATGCTGCGCATCGTCATGGCGGTGGTGTTCATTGAAGTCCTCGGGCGGATCTGGGGGTTTTCCCCGTTCGAGTTCGCCTCGCGCAATGCCGTAGGCCGGGCGATCAGTGATTCCTTGAGCCGCATCGGCCTGATCTTCCTGATGACCTGGCTCACATGGGTGGTGCTCGACACGGCGATCCAGGAAGCCCTGAAACCGCCGCTGAACAAGCGCGGGGCCCGCCAGCCCAGCACCCGGATCAAGACCATCCTGCCGCTGTTGCGCAATGCGGCGAAAATCATCCTGGTGGTGATTTGCGCAATCACCACCATGGCCAACCTGGGCATCAACGTCGCGCCGCTGTTGGCCGGTGCCGGGGTGGTGGGGCTGGCGATCGGTTTCGGTTCCCAGCAACTGGTGCAGGACGTGATCACCGGGCTGTTCATCATCATCGAAGACACGCTGTCCATCGGCGACTGGGTGGTGCTCAGCTCCGGCCACGCCGGCACGGTCGAAGGCCTGACCATCCGCACCCTGCGCCTGCGCGACGGCAAGGGCTTCGTGCATTCGGTGCCGTTCGGCCAGATCAAGGCCGTGACCAACCAGTCCCGGCAATTCGCCTTTGCGTTTTTCTCCGTGCAGTTCACCTATGACACCGATGTGGACGAGGCCATCGAGCTGATTCGCGAGGCCGGGCGTTCGATTGCCGAAGACCCGTTCCTGAAATTCAACCTGCAAGGGCCGCTGGATGTGTTCGGCGTGGACAAGATGGACCTCAACGGCGTGGTGCTCACGGCGCAGTTTCGCACGGTATCCGGCGGGCAATATGCGGTGAGCCGGGCGTTCAACCAGCAGTTGAAGAAGCTTGTGGATAACCATCCGGCGGTGCACTTTGCGCAGACTTATCCACAGCAGGTGGTGTTGCCCAAGCGGTTGGTCGAGGAGCAAAAAGCGGGGGAAGAGGTGCCTGATCAATCTCAGTAGTTGATGAGGTTTAGTGGTGATCTGCCGGCCTCATCGCGAGCAGGCTCGCTCCCACAGTTGGCCGAGTTCCTTCAGAAAGAATGCGATCGAATGTGGGAGCGAGCCTGCTCGCGAAAGGGCCAGCACAGGCACCCTCAAACTTTCTGAATCAGCTTGCTCTTAACTTCAGCCATCCCTTGAGCATCCAACTCCACCCATAGATGCTGCTTGCCGGCAATCTGCGCCGCCACCGGCAAACCATCGCGATACACCAGCCGATTACTCGCCAGTGCCGGTACTTTCGCCCCCGGCAGCAAGGTGCCCGCCAGGTTCAGCGGGTCGACGCCGCACACCGCCACCAGGCTGCCGTCGGTGGGGCGGCGGCGGGTTTCGCGTAGCAGCGGGATGGCTTCGGGCAGGGCGAACTGTTCTCCCGCCAGCCCGCTGACAAAGCGCCCGCCACGAATCTCGCCCCGCGCCTCCAGGCGATGAAAGGTGCGCAGCAGCTCACGCCAACTCGGCAACCAATCGGCCTCGCGCTCCAGCAAGCGCCAGAACACCACGCCGTAACGGCGCAGCAGGGTCATGGCGATGTGCTCCAGGGTGTCGGGCGGCGTGGGCGCGGGGCGGTTGCCGTCCACGGGCGCCGGTTGACTGCGGCGCAGCAAGGCCCAGCGCCCGGCGTCGTCCATGCCGCCGACAAACGCCCCGCGCCCGCGCCGACTGCTGCGGGCCTGGCGTTTGCTGGCCGGGGTGATCAGCGCGCGCAAGCCGGCAAAGCTGTCGGCATTCACCAAACCCGCGCCCACCAGTTCCTGCAAGGCGATTTCCAGTTCGCTGCGCAGCAGGTGGGCTTCGTGGGCCAGTTCGTCGAAAAACAACGCGCCATGCTCGCTCAGGGCCTGATGGACTTTTTGCGTCTTGGGCGACAACTCATCCAGGGCCGTTTGCCCGGCCAGGCTGCTCCACAACGCCACCTGGGTGCGCGGCAGCAACACCACCGGCGTGCTGCGCAGGGCGCTGGCGCTAGGCTTCTGGCGCGCACTCAGGCGCGTCCATACCCACTTGCCACTGCGGCACAACTCATCGAGCCAACTGGGCGAGTAGTCCTTGATTCGCGCCGGCAGCAGGTCGCTGTCCCAGGCTGACGCAGCGGCCGGGAAGCCTTCGAACTGGCCGAGGATCGACGGCAGCACGGCGTTGCCCCGGCCCTGGGTGGACGACGACAGGTGCTGCCAGTCGAACAAAAAGCGCATGAAGTCCTGCAACATCACCGGTTCGATTTCCCGGCGCAGGCGCTTGACCGTGTAGCGATGGATGCGCGCCAACAAATGCCGCTCGCACCATTCCTCCTGGCCGGTGCCCGGCGTGAACCGTCCGCGCAGCACATAGCCTTGTTGCTCAAGCTGCGCCAGTGCCTGGGTGACCTGCGGGGTCGACATTCCCAGCGGGTAGGCGATGGCCTTCAACGGCAGCGGGCCAAAGGCACTGAGCCGGGCGCGGAGCACTTCCACCAGGGCTTCGTCGCTGTCCCAGGCTTCATCGAAACCGGCCAGGGGCGTCAACGGCGGTTGCCATTGGGCCTGTGGATAAAGGGCTTGCAGGCAGGTCAGGCGCTCCAGCGGCACCCACAGGCCACGCTCGGCACTGATCTGCAGATGGCTGGCGCGACCACTGGCGGCCAAGGCCTGCAACCAATCCAGCCACGATGGGTGGGCGTCGGCTTCGCTGTCGGCGATGCAAGCCAGGCTCATCAACGCTTCATGCATTTCATCGAGATTGGCCGGCGTCGGCCAGGCCTCATCGCGAACCGACTGGATGGCTTCGGCGTCCAGTGCGCCAAGGTCGTCGGTGGCCTGTGGATCGCTCCAGCGTCGGTTGATCACCGCTTGGGTGCGCCGTTCTTCCAGCGGCGCGTCGTCGAGAAAGGTGTAGGGGCGGGCGCTGAGAATTTCCGCCGCCAGCGGCGAGGGTGCCGGCAGGTCGCGGCTGATCAGGCGAACCTCGCCCGCTTCCATGCGCCGCAACAGCGTCAGCCAACCTTCGCTGTCCATGGCTTCGTGCAGGCAATCGTCGAGGGTTTGTTCCACCATCGGGTGGTCGGGGATCTCCCGCTCGCCGGCCAGGTTTTCCAGGCAGGCGATCTGGTCCGGAAACACGCTGGCGATCAGGTCCTCGCTTTTCATCCGCTGGATCTGCGGGGCGACTTTGCGCCCGCCGGCGTAACGCGGCAAGGCCAGGGCCACGCCAGCGTTCCAGCGCCAGCGCACGCCGAACAGCGGCGCATCCAACACCGCCTGGACCAGGATCTGCTCGGCGCTGTGGCTGTTGAGGTAGCGCCAGACCTCGTCCAGCTCGAAGCTGTGGCTGGTGGACAGCGAGAGCACGATGGCGTCTTCGCTGGCGGCGGCCTGCAATTCGAAGTTGAAGGTGCGGCAGAAGCGTTTGCGCAAGGCCAGGCCCCAGGCGCGGTTGATACGGCTGCCGAAGGGCGTGTGGATGATCAGTTGCGTGCCGCCGGACTCGTCGAAAAACCGCTCCATCAGCAGCGTGTCCTGGGACGGCAGGGCGCCGAAGGCCAGGCGCGCCGGAGCCAGGTAATCCACCAATTGTTCGGCGCTGGCCAGGTTCAGTTGCAAGGTGCCGGTGAGCCAATCGAGGGCCGGTTGCAGGTTGCCCGGCGTGGCGCCGAGCAGTTGATCGAGCTGGGCTTGCAGGCGCGCCACGGCCAGGGACAATTCGGCGCTGCGCCCCGGCGCTTCGCCGAGCCAGAACGGGATGGTCGGCGGCTGGCCCTGGGCATCCTCGACCCGCACGCGACCGGTCTCGACGCGAATGATGCGATACGAGGTATTGCCCAACTGGAACACGTCGCCGGCGATGCTCTCCACCGCGAAGTCTTCGTTGACGCTGCCGATGTTCAGCCCTTGGGGTTCGAGCAGCACGCTGTAGTCGGCATTGTCCGGAATGGTGCCGCCGCTGGTCACGGCCGTGAGCTTGCTGCCCCGACGCCCGCGCAAGGTCCGGGTCACGGCATCGCGGTGCAGGTAGGCGCTGCGCACGCCCTGGCGACCATTGAGGCCTTCGGCGAGCATCTGCAACAGCGCCTGGTAATGCCCTTCGTCCAGCTCCGCGTAGGGCGAGGCACGACGCAAGGTTTCCAGCAGCGCTTGTTCCGACCATTCCTGGCAACTGACTTCGGCGACGATCTGCTGGGCCAGTACATCCAGCGGCGCCTTGGGGATGTGCAGGATGTCGAGTTCGCCACGGCGTACGCAGTCGAGCAGGGCGGCGCATTCGATCAAGTCGTCGCGGGTGGTGGCGAACAGGCGTCCCTTGGGCGTGCCACCGACCTGGTGCCCAGAGCGTCCAACTCTTTGCAGGAACGCCGAGATCGAACGGGGCGAGGCGATCTGGCACACCAGGTCGACATCGCCGATATCAATGCCCAGTTCCAGGGACGCGGTGGCGATCAGCACCTTCAGTTCGCCGCGTTTGAGGCGTTGTTCGGCGTCGAGGCGAAACTCTTTCGCCAGGCTGCCGTGGTGAGCGGCCACGGCGTCCTTGCCCAGGCGCTCGCTCAGATGACGGCTCAGGCGTTCGGCCAAACGCCGCGTGTTGACGAACACCAGGGTGGTGCGATGTTCCCCGGCCAGCTCGGCGAGGCGGTTGTAGACCAGCTCCCACACGTCATTGGCCATCACCGCCGACAGCGGCACTGGCGGCACCTCGATGTCCAGGTCCCGGGGGCGGGCGTGGCCGATGTCGACGATTTCACAGGTGCGTCCCTCACCGACGAGAAAACGTGACACCGCTTCGATGGGCTTTTGCGTGGCCGACAGGCCGATGCGCATCAGCGGTTCGGCGCACAGGGCTTGCAGGCGTTCCAGGCTCAAGGCCAGGTGGCTGCCGCGCTTGCTGGCGGCGATGGCGTGGATTTCGTCCACGATGACCGTGCGGGTGCTGGCGAGCATCTGTCGGCCGGAGTCGGAGCCGAGCAGCACGTAGAGCGATTCAGGCGTGGTCACCAGGATGTGCGGCGCGGTCTTGCGCATCGCCGAGCGTTCTTTTTGCGGTGTGTCGCCGGTACGCACGGCGGTGGTGATGTGCAGGGGCGGCAGGTCCATGCGTCGCAACTGCTCGGTGATGCCGGCCAGGGGATTTTGCAGGTTGATCTGGATATCGTTGCTCAGGGCCTTGAGCGGCGAGACGTAGACCACCAGGGTCTGGTCGGGCAGGCCGCCCTGTTCCAGGCCGCGATGCACCAGGTCATCGAGCACTGCGAGAAACGCCGTCAAGGTCTTGCCCGAGCCGGTAGGCGCCGCCACCAGGGTCGAACGACGCTGGCCGATCAACGGCCACGCCCGGGCCTGGGCGGCCGTGACCGCCGGGAAGGTCTGGCTGAACCAGGCGCGAACGGCGGGGTGGAAGCCGGCCATGGCGTGGTTGGCTGCAAGGGGCAGATTCATGGGGGCAGTTATGCGG
>NZ_CAKKMI010000043.1:0-55561 GCF_918698105.1 Pseudomonas brassicacearum
GATTTAAGTCGTGCGGGGGCGTCGGTGAAGTTTAAGTTTTCGGATACCGTTCTGTCCTATGGCGAGTTGATGCCAAGCTGGCCCGTACTTAACTATGACGATGGTCGTCTTTTACCCGAAAGCTATACTGGCACAATGCTCGTTTCCAAGGAAATTCAAGGATTGGAAGTGAATGCCGGGCATTTCACTGCACAAGCTCGCAAGAGCGCCGAGGGACGGGATAGTGGTGGGCTAAAACAAATTGATGTGCTAGGGGCAAACTACAGTTTTAGCGACAGTCTTAGCGGCTCCATTTACGTTTCCGATGTCGAGGATCGTCTGAAGAAGCAGTACCTCGGGGCGACTTATCTGATCCCGTTGGAGAGTAACCGGTCACTGAAACTTGACTTCAATGGTTACCATTCCCAACTTGATCGCGCCTATGCCGACGAGTTGGCCACTGGACGAGAAAACACCATTTGGAGCTTGGCGGCTACCTATGCTCTCGGACCACATTCGTTCACGATCGCGCACCAGCGCAGCAGCGGCGATACCGGCTACCAGTATGGGCGCAACCAGAATGCTGGCGGCGTGGGTGATGGGGGCGGCAGCATTTTTCTGAGCAACTCTTACTGGTCGGATTTCAACGCGGAAGACGAGCGATCCTGGCAGTTGGCTTATGGAGTGGATTTTGCAACTTATGGTATGCCGGGATTGACATATCGAATCGCTTACGTGAAAGGAGACAACATTCGCACCAACGATGGCGAGGGTAAAGAGCACGAGTTGTTCAATCAGGTGCAGTACGTTGTCCAAACCGGGCCAGCCAAGGATCTGAAGTTACGTCTGCGCGGGTCCTGGCTTCGAGTATCAGATAATGCCAGCGACTATAACGTCAGCGGCAACGAGGTTCGAGCGTTCATAGAGTATCCCATAAGCATCTTTTAAATACTGAAGTCGACGTTGGTGGGGCAGTGATTTGAATCCCACCACCGTCACATCATGCGGCGATTTTTTATTTGGCATTTAGGGGCCGACTTCGTATTGGAAGTCGCTTCCTGGATGTCGATGAGCAATGAGTAACGGCAGTATTTTGTTTTGCGCAACAAGCGCTTCGCATAGACAGGTTTATAGGTTCCGGCGGTATACCCCGTGCAACCTATGGCTTTTAAGCACCCGAAACTGAAGGATTACAGATGCACATCATTGTTGTAGGCGCTGGCATCAGTGGCACTGTGACTGCGCTGACGCTGATGCGTGATGGCCATAGTGTCGAAATTATTGAAGGGGCTCACGCGCCTGCCACAGGTGCAAGCTTTGCCAATGCCGGACTTATCTCCCCGGGTCACTGTTTCAGCTGGGCCGAGCCAGGCATTGTTGGTATTGCAGTTAAATCTATGTTGGGCTTGGGTGACGGCATCGGGATCCACGGTCCCTGGACACCAGCGCTGGCCCGGTGGGCCACTTTGTTTGCTCGGGAGGCAACGCGAGAACGGTGGCTGGCGAACTCAAAAGCTGCTTTAGCGCTCTCGTGCTACTCGCGTGATCTGCAGTTCGGTCATTGCGACATACCCAATGCCGACTATGGTGGGCGTCTTAGTGGGATCTTGTATCTGTATGAAGAGGGGCAGACGCCCGGTCCGTATGACGCAACGTTATTAAGAGAGGCGGGAGAGCCATTCGAAGAACTCGATTCAGCTTCCTTGCTGGAGCAAGAACCTCCATTGCTGGCGGCCCGAGTAAAGTTCGCGAAGGGTATCTACTGTTCTCAAGACGGCACCGGAGACGCCGCTCTTTACGCCAGCGCCGCAATGAACAGGGCCATTGAACTTGGTGCGACGGTGCGGTTCGACGAGCGAGTGCTCGGTTTTGATGTTCAGGACGGTGTCGCTAAAGGGCTGCACACCGACAAAAGTTATCGTCAGGGTGACGCTGTCGTAGTGGCAGCTGGGCTTGCATCGCGGCAACTTATGAGATCGATCGGGCACAACCTGCCGATCCATCCAGTCACAGGCTATTCGATTTCATACCCAGCTCCCCCAGGTCGAAGATCCAGTGTTGGTGCTGTGTCGATCCGGCATAAAGTGGCGTGGGCTTCGTTCGGTGAAACACTGCGATTCACGGGCTTTGCTGATGTGGGGATTCCCGATGGTCCGGTCATGCAGACGCAGTTTGCGGCACTAAAAAACTTTGCGGAAAAAGTCTGTCCTGACATTCAAGACGTCACTCCACTTCAATGGGTGGGACAACGTCCAATGACCCCGGACAACCTTCCGTTTCTAGGGGCGAGCCATATACCCAACATATTTCTCAACTGTGGTCACGGCGCGATGGGATGGACGATGGCCTGTGGTTCGGCCCGCATTGTGAGTGATCTGATTGCCGACCGTAGACCCGTGATTGATCTGGCACCCTACAAGTGGGACCGCTACGGTCTTATAGGGCGTCGCTCGGTCAAGCCCACAAGTTCTTGCTTTACATCTTAATTACGGGATCCTTGCCATGACTCAACATGCATTTTTTTATCCAGCGGCACCGCAGTTGCCTTTCTCATCCGCCGTCCGCGCAGGTGGTTTCTTGTTTCTTTCTGGCCAGATTCCTTTTGATTCGAACCTGAAGCCCCATACCGGTCCTATCGAAGAACAGAGTCATGCTGTTCTGAAAAGCATTGGTAGAGCGTTGGAAGATTTAGGAAGTTCTCTGGATTACATCGTGAAAGTTACGGTGTGGCTGAGCGACCTCAACGACTTTGCAGCCTTCAATGAAGTGTATCGCGGCTACTTCAACTCTCAACGCTTGCCTGTGCGTAGCCTTGTGCAGGCGCAGCTCGCGTTTGGTGTTGGCGTTGAGATTGAAGTTCAGGCAGTCGACGTTAACGCTTGAACGACGGCCCGTGATCAATCAGGCAGTTTTCCACGCTGATTCCTCATCGTTGGATTTGTTCAATTAGCTTAGTTCCGCACTGCGGTAATGATTTGGTTTTTGCACGCCGAACAAACGAGTGATGGTTAACTCGGCCCGTTAACGCTGTGCAAAGTTTAATGCTGTTTGGAGCATTCATGAGCGTCGATTTGCAATATCAATCAGGTTTTGGGAATGAGTTCAGCAGCGAGTCGCTCGCCGGCGCGTTGCCCAAGGGACAGAATTCACCGCAAAAATTGCCATATGGGTTATATGCCGAATTGTTTTCGGGGACAGCGTTCACCATGCCTCGAGCAGAGCTTCGTCGCACGTGGATGTACAGAATTCAGCCTTCAGCCAAACATCCGAAGTTCGCTCGGCTGACGCGTCAGTTGGCCGGGGGTGGGTTGGGAACTGCCACCCCAAATAGACTTCGCTGGAATCCGCTTCCGTCCCCTGAGCACCCAGTCGACTTTATCGACGGCCTGGTCTGCATGGTTGCCAATTCGACGCCTGAGAAACCGGTAGGCACTACCGTCTACAGTTATTTTGCCAACCGTTCGATGGAGCGTGTGTTCTTCAATGCCGATGGCGAACTGTTGGTGGTGCCGCAATCTGGACGACTGACGATTTCAACCGAGCTTGGGGCACTTCAGGTAGAACCTCAGGAAATTGTCGTTTTGCCGAGAGGGCTCAAGTTCCGTGTTGAGCTGTTGGACGGCTACGCGCGAGGCTATGTAGCAGAGAACCATGGCGCGCCTCTGCGCATTCCGGATCTCGGGCCTATTGGCAGTAATGGATTGGCGAATCCACGAGATTTCCTGACGCCAGTCGCTGCTTATGAGCAGGTGGGTCCTGTGTCGTTGGTGCAAAAGTTTTCGGGCGAGTTATGGGGATGCATTTTGGATCATTCGCCGCTCGATGTTGTGGCCTGGCATGGCAACAATGTGCCCTATAAATACGACCTGCGTCGGTTCAACACCCTGGGGACGGTGAGTTTTGACCACCCGGATCCCTCAATTTTTACTGTTCTGACCTCGCCTACCAGTGTCCATGGGATGGCCAACCTCGACTTTGTGATTTTTCCGCCCCGCTGGATGGTGGCGGAGAACACGTTCCGTCCCCCCTGGTTCCACCGAAACTTCATGAATGAATACATGGGGTTGATTACTGGCGAGTACGACGCCAAAGCCGATGGTTTCCTTGCCGGTGGCTCTTCGCTCCACAGTTGCATGAGTGCTCACGGTCCTGATGGTCCGACTTGCACTCAAGCCGTTGCTGCACAGCTTCAACCCGTCAAGATCACCGACACGATGGCATTCATGTTCGAAACCAGCCAAGTCCTTCGGCCGAGCCGCTACGCGCTTGAAACCTCTCAGTTGCAAGCCGATTACGACGGTTGCTGGGCCAGCATCCCTAAAACTTTTGACCCGGAGCTTCGCTAAGCAATGTCTGTTCAGCTCATCCAACGAAGCTGGGTCGAATCGGCGAACGGCCATTCCGATTTTCCGATCCAGAATCTCCCGCTTGGCATTTTTAGTCATGGGAATAGCCGCAAAAAGGCCGGTGTCGCCATAGGCGATTCAGTATTGGATCTCCAGGCGCTGAAATCTACCGGGTTGGTCCAAGGGGCCGCGTTACGGGCGATTGAAGCGACTGACACAGGTCGTCTGAACGAACTGTTTGAGTTGGGTAGCGGCCCGCGTATCGCTTTGCGGGGTGTGCTGTTGTCACTGCTTGACGAGCAGTCCAGGCACCAGGATCTGGTCGGGGCGTGCCTGTTGCCTGCCGCCGATTGTGTGATGGGCTTGCCTGCGCATATCAGTGATTACACCGACTTCTATGTCGGCATTGAGCATGCCAGGAATGTGGGCAAGCTGTTTCGGCCCGAAAATCCGCTGCTGGCGAACTACAAGTACGTCCCGATCGGATATCACGGTCGTGCTTCTACCATTCGCCCGTCAGGGACGGACGTTCGACGGCCCCATGGACAGACCCTGCCGGCAGGTGAAGTTCAGCCCATCCTTGGGCCGTGTACCCGTCTTGATTATGAGCTGGAAATTGGCGTCTGGGTTGGGAAGGGTAACCAGATGGGTGAGGCTGTACCGATTGCCGGTGCAGCAGATCACATCG
Source organism: Pseudomonas brassicacearum (assembly GCF_918698105.1). Taxonomy (GTDB): domain Bacteria; phylum Pseudomonadota; class Gammaproteobacteria; order Pseudomonadales; family Pseudomonadaceae; genus Aquipseudomonas; species Aquipseudomonas brassicacearum_F. The sequence goes on from NZ_CAKKMI010000043.1 coordinate 5,014, forward strand.
CGGGTTTATGCCTGCTGAACGACTGGTCCGCACGTGATGTTCAGGCCTGGGAGTACCAGCCGCTTGGTCCGTTCCTGTCCAAGAGTTTTATAACCACCATCTCCCCATGGGTCGTCACCATGGAGGCTTTGGAGCCGTTTCGTCATGCGCAACCTGGGCGCCCTGACGGAGATCCTCGACCCCTGACTTACCTGCTGGACGAAGCAGACCAGGCTTGCGGGGCGTTTGCCATCGAACTGGAGGTGCTGATTCAGTCTGAACTGATGCGCCAGAAGGGGCTGGCTCCCCAACGCCTGACGTTGAGCAACACCCTGAATATGTATTGGACGGTTGCTCAGATGCTGACGCACCACACCGTCAACGGGTGTCAACTTCAGGCGGGCGACCTCTTTGGCTCAGGGACTCTTTCCGGTGCAGAACCAGGCCAGTTCGGCAGCCTTTTGGAAATCACGGAAGGTGGCAAACGATCAATCGCCCTGAGCTCAGGAGAGCAGCGATGTTTCCTTGAAGATGGCGATGAAATTTTCCTGCGCGCGCGGTGTGTGCGACCAGGTTTTGCATCAATCGGTTTCGGCGAATGCCGAGGCAAAATTATTAATGCGCGATGAGATAAGGGGCACGAGCATGGCAGATTTATTTGAAAATCCGATGGGGCTCATGGGCTTTGAGTTCATTGAACTAGCCTCCCCGCAATCCGGCATTGTCGAGCCTGTACTGGAAGGGATGGGATTCACCCACGTGGCAAACCATCGCTCCAAGAAGGTGGCTCTGTATCGCCAGGGTGAGATCAATGCGATCGTGAACAATGAGCAGACCGGCCAAGCCGCATTCTTTGCGGCCGAACACGGTCCGTCGGTGTGCGGCATGGCGTTTCGCGTCAAGGATTCGCAACTGGCCTACAAGCGCGCCCTGGAACTTGGTGCCCAGCCGATCCACATCGAAACCGGCCCGATGGAGCTGAACCTGCCGGCGATCAAGGGCATCGGCGGCGCGCCGTTGTACTTGATCGACCGTTTTGGCGAGGGCAACTCGATCTATGACATCGACTTCGTGTTCCTCGAAGGTGTAGACCGTAACCCGGTGGGCGCGGGCCTGAAGATCATCGACCACCTGACCCACAACGTCTACCGCGGACGCATGGCCTACTGGGCTAACTTCTACGAGAAGCTGTTCAACTTCCGTGAGATCCGCTACTTCGATATCAAGGGCGAATACACCGGCCTGACCTCCAAGGCCATGACCGCACCGGACGGCATGATCCGTATTCCACTCAACGAAGAGTCGTCCAAGGGCGCCGGGCAGATCGAAGAGTTCCTGATGCAGTTCAACGGCGAAGGCATCCAGCACGTGGCATTCCTCACTGACGATCTGCTGCGGACGTGGGATGCCCTCAAGGCCAGCGGTACCCAGTTCATGACCGCTCCACCGCAAACGTATTTTGAGATGTTGGAAGGCCGAATTCCAGGACACGGCGAGCCTACTGAGGAACTTCGCAAGCGCGGCATTCTTCTTGATGGCGTGTCGGAGGACGGTGAACGGCGCTTGTTGCTACAGATATTTTCAGAGACTGCCCTGGGCCCGGTGTTCTTCGAGTTCATTCAACGTAAGGGGGACAGTGGTTTCGGCGAGGGTAATTTTAAAGCGCTGTTCGAGTCCATCGAGCGTGATCAAGTTCGTCGGGGGGTTATTGAAACCGGCTGATTCAACGTGCGTAACGCCCTGAAGCATTCCTTCCTCGCTATATGCCGCTGGTCGTCCAGAGGACTACGTACTGAATGAACATAAAACAAAAACTGACGCTCGCTTTTGCCGCTATTGCCTCCCTCCCGGCAGTGCTCGTGGCCGTATTCATTATCTTCAACGTAAGGGGCGAAGCCCGTAGCAGTTTCATTGACAGCAGCACACGCGAAATCCGTCAGGTCGATAACGCCATGCAGCTGTTTTTCCAAGCCATCAGCCAGAACGTGGATTACCTTGCCGCCCATCCGCTGCTGAACGATGTTGATGGCTCGATCAAACAATACATGTCCAGCGATGCCCCGAAAATGCCATTGGGGGCCAAGGACCAGCGGTTGTTCGGTCTGTTCGAAGGTCTGGCTAAGAGCCATGCGGCATACGCCTCCATCGCCATGGGCACTATGGACGGTGGCGGTGTCTTTTGGCCGGGCGATGCCAACATGCACAGCTACGATCCGCGTATTCGTCCCTGGTACAAGGCTGCCCAGGCCCGGCCGGGCGAAACCATTCGCACCGAGGCCTACTACTGGGCGCCCGACGATGCCGTCCTGGTGTCTACCGTGCGTACATTTGCCAACCAGTTGGGCGCCAGCGGTGGTGTGGTGGGTATTGACGTGACGCTCAAGCAGCTCACCGAGTTGGTCAAACAGATCAAGCTGGGCGGTAGCGGCTATTTGATGCTGATGGAAGGCAACAACACCGTACTGGTCGATCCTAGCAAGCCGGAGCACAACTTCAAGCGCCTCGGGGATCTGGGAGACGGCTACGCGAAGCTCGCTCAGGCTGGAAAAGGTTTGGTCGAAGTCGAACTGGACGGCGAGCGCTACATGGCCAACGTCGCGCCATCCGATACGCTGGGCTGGAAACTCGTCGGCTTGATCAAGGAAAGCGAAGTGATGGCCGGTGTATCGCGCCTGACCTGGATCATCGCGTTGATAACAGCAGCCTGTGCTGTCCTGTTCGCTGTGCTGGGCGCGGCATTCGCCGGGCTGATCGTCAAGCCTATACGGGGTGTCGCCAGCGGTCTGGAAGGCATTGCCCAAGGCGAAAGTGACCTCACCGCTCGCCTGGATGTACGGGGTCAGGACGAAACGGCGCAGTTGGCCGGCTGGTTCAATCAGTTCCTGGAGGCGATACGGACTCTGATCAAGCGCATTGGCTTGGCTGCGGGGCAAATCCACGGCAGTTCCAGTAACTGCACCGAGGTGTCGCAGCAGATGTCGCAAGTCGCCAGTCGTCAGCGTGATGCGGTAGACATGGTTTCCACTGCGTTTCATGAGATGGTTTCTACGTCCAACGAAGTAGCGCGTTCCTGCAGTCAGGCCGCTGATTCAGCGGAAAACGGTCAGCGTCAGGCCCACACCGGGCAGAAGCAGATCGACGATGCGGTAAGCAATGTCGACCGCCTGAGCCAGGAAGTCGGCCAGGCGGCCGAGGCCATGGTGGAACTGGAGCAGGACAGCAACGATATCCAGTCGATCCTCGGTACCATTCGCTCTATTGCAGAGCAGACTAATCTGCTGGCATTGAATGCCGCCATCGAAGCAGCCAGGGCAGGAGAGCAAGGGCGCGGTTTCGCGGTGGTTGCCGACGAAGTACGGGCGCTGGCCAAGCGTACCGCGGATTCCACTGGGGAAATCGACGCATTGCTGGGTAACCTGGCACGCCGTACCCACCTGATGGGCAGGCGGATGCATGCGAGCCTGGAGGTGTCCCAGGAGGCGGTGGTTTCGATTAACGAGGCGCGTGTGAGTTTCGAGCAGATCCGCGAGTCGGTGGACGTGATTCGTGACATGAACACCCAGATCGCTACCGCAGCGGAAGAGCAGCATCAGGTGGCCGAGGATATCAACCGTCACATTAGCCAGATCCATGGCGACGCGCAGCAGGTGGCGTCTTTAGCCGAGGCGACCCGGGAGGACGCGCAGAATCTGGCGCAACTTTCCCAAACGCTGAACCATCTGGTCAGCCGCTTTAACACTTGACCCGGTCAGCGCCAGGCTTGAGTAGCTGTCAGGGAACCCAGGCATCGGTTTCTACTGGTCCTCCCTGATCATGTTGAGCGCTGCTTTCACCACGGCTGGTCGCCTGACCCAGGTTTTTGAAATACCGAGGCGACCAGCATCCCGCGCTTTTTTGTCGCCATGTCCGCAGGCAAGCCGTCAATCCGGCTTGCGAGACAAGGCCGTGACCCACTGCTTCGGACCTACTTGATGTGCAGCTCCCGCAGAGACAAACTCATCGCCTCCTGATTGCTGAGATAATCACGTCTGATCATCCTTTCCAGCAATTTAGTGCGGTCAAATACAAAGTCTCTGAGTTTGGCCAGGGGGTAAGGCAGATAGTGGAAGAGACTGCCCAGCTTGCGGGCGAATTCCACATGGTGATTGACGTAATCAACACGCTCTGCTTCGAATGCCGCAATGCCTTCAGCGAGGGCTTTTCCGTCGCTCAAATTCCGCTTGCCCAGTGTGCTGCCCAGGAAATACCCATCTTCAATGGCCATGCCCATGCCATAAGCGGCGTAAGGAGACACCGGATGCACGGCGTCGCCCAGGCATACGACCCGGCCACGACTCCACCGCTTGAGTGACGGGCGGTTGTAAATATCCCAGCAGAAAATCTGAGTATTGAAGTCGGTCGCGTCGGGGAAGCGGGGAAGGGGATCTGCCCAGTTTTCCAGTTTCTTCTGGATATAGGCTTTTACGTTTTCTGGCTGCGCCGCGTTCTCCTTCACAGGCTCGACAATCCACCATTCATAGCCCGGTTTGCCGTCGTGCAGCATTGGGAAGAAACTTGCCTGGTGATTGTTGGAATGGGTGATCGCCGCGGAGTTGGGGGGAATGCCGTCGATACCCGCCGCGTCACACCAGGCCAGCCAAACCCGCAGGCCGACATGAAACAGTTCCGGTTCGCCAAAGGCCTGCCGGGCCACCCCGGAGCGGATACCATCCGCCCCGACCAAAACATCGGCTTCTATACGGGTGCCGTTGGTGAATGAGAGTTCGATATCGTCCTCGCCCTCGCGGTATGACTGGAAGGTGTGATTGGCCATGAGGAGGCCTTCGGGCAGGCACTCCATCATGCGGGCGAAGGCATTGGAACGTAGCATGCCGTAGTGCCAGCCTTTTAGCCCAAAGGACTGTTCAACCAGCGGATTGGAAGGCACGAGGGTGCGCACACGACCTCGCTTGTTGCGAAATTCAGTGTGGGTGAAGGAGCCGAAGTTCTTCAGGTCAATACCATAATCGCGCAGTATCGCCAGCACCGGCACACTCAGCAAAACGCCTCCTCCGAGTGGTTTGGGCTCGGGGCTTTTCTCGTAGAGACGAACATCGTAGCCCTGGCGATGCAGCGCCAGCGCCGCAGAAACCCCACCTGGGCCCGCGCCGATAATGGCCACCCGCTTGCCCTTGCGCCAAGGTAATGTTGTGGTTGATCTCATAGCGCACCTTGTCAGTTTTGAGTAGTTCATCTCCTGACCCGGTTGGCTGTCTAGCCCACCGGGGAGAGGTAAATTGTTCCGCTGTCAGAAACTGGCGGCCACGCGAATGGACAAGTTGTACCCCTCGGGACGGTTGCGCGCATCGAACTCCTTGTAGGCGTGAATCCAGACCGGTGGAAGACCCGGGCTGAAGAATTTCAGCGCCGGCCCCAGGGCCATGACTCGAGCACGGTTGCCGTCTCCAGAGCCGGGTCCCCGATCATCGGTCAATTGGTCGTAATAGTAGCCGCCCACCCCGAGAGTCCAATCCCCGATATTCTGGCCAACGGCGAATTCGTTACGATATTCAATGCCGTTGCGATAGCCGGTGGCCTTGTTTTTCGTGCTCACGTCCAGTTGGGACGTGGACGAAATCTCAAATCCGGAGTCTGTGACATAAGTTGCGCCGACGATGGGGGAGAACGCCCAATGATTCAGCCCGGGGGTGACCAGCCGACCCTCGTCATAATCACCCGTAGGCACCAGCACCTGGAATTGCCCCATTACCGAAAGGTTTTTCGACGGTTGCCACTGCAGCATCAAAGGTTGAACCAGAATGTCAGCCGAGCGGAAAAGTTTTGTATGATCCTGGAATACCGGAAAATCGTCGGCAAAGATTTCGAGTTTGGCGTCCATGTCGAAGAACGGCGCGGCGATCCCGAATCCGTACTGGCCACCCAAGAGGGTTTTGTTCGTCATGTGGATGTAGGCCAGTGTTATAGCCTTCACGTTCAATGAAAAGTTCAGGTCCTCCTTATTCCCATGACTGTCCATGAGGCGGTTAGCGGTGTAGTCGGCGTACCGCACACCGACGGAGCCGTATTCGGTGGCCGGCGGCAGAATACCCGCGCCAAACCCATAGAGGCCCATCACAGTTGTTGGCGCGCCGCCCTCGGTGGCATTGGTCGGCAGGGAACTTCCCCACACGCCGAATAGAATCAGAACTCCCGGAACCACTTTTTTTATAGTCATTGCAATCCCAACCTATGTTGTTTTTTTTGTTTTGTGTTGTTTATTGCTTGTTATCGGGAGATCAAGGATCCCGAACCGGTCATAAATCAATCTCGACGATTTCAGCCAACAGGGTTGTTGACTTCCATACCATGCGCGGGCAGCTCAAATGGGTTGCGCCAAGGCAATGGTGGAGTTGCGCATGAGGTTGGCGTGTTCGACTTTATCGCCGCCTTGAATTTCGATTTCACCCAAGCGCGCCGAGTTATCAACCACCATGCGGCAACGTTCCCAGCGACGATTCTGGAAAGCCTCAAAAGCCGATTCCACCGTCTCGTGGCTGCCCAGGACCTCGGCCAGAACGATGGCATCTTCGATGCCGATGCAGGCCCCTGAAGCCAGGTGTGGGGTGGTGGCGTGCACGGTATCCCCGATCAGCACGACCCGGCCGCGATACCAGGGACGTGGCAGCAACAGGGAGTCCAGCGGACGGTACATCACGCGAGAGTCCTCTGTGATTTGCGCTGCTAGCTCCTGCACCATGGGAGCGGTGAAGTGATCCATTAACAAGCTTCTTAACCTGATGGCCTGCTCGCCTTCGTCGATGTGTTGGCGTTGCTCGCTGTGTTCGGTCAGAAACAGGTAGGCTTGATCCTTGGATACCGGATTCAGACCCGCCTTCAGGTGTGGTCCGACCCACATCTTTATGGTGCGCGCCTCGGCAGGGCGTGGTACCACGGCCCGCCACACGCCCTGGCCGGTATACGTTGGCTTTGGCGCGTCGGGGAACAGCCATTGCCGCACTTTGGAGTAGAGCCCATCGGCCCCGATCACCAGATCGAAACGGTCACGGCTGCCGTCGCTGAAGGTTACGGTGACACCGTCCGCATCGGGCTCGATGGAGTCGTAGGTCTGCCCCAGACGTACTCGTGTGCCACATTCCACTACCTTTTCGGATAGGATGCGGGCCAGCACCGGGCGCATAATGGCGCCGCTACCCGGGATGTCTGGCCCAGCGACGCGGGCGACGGGAATGGTTTCTATCAGGTGGCCGTTGGGCGCGGTAATTTCCAGCCCATCGTGAGCGCTGCCCCGTTCCAGAAATAGCTCCAGTATTCCCAACGTCCTGAACGCGCGTAGCGTAGCACCGCCAAGGGTGATACCCGCTCCGTCGGCCCCCCAGGAAGGGTCAATCTCCAGCAAATGGGTTTCGATATTTTGTTTGCGCAATTGGATACGCGCATCCGAACCCTGCTGGGCTCTTGCGTGTCGCTGGTGGCGTGGCATCCGACATTGCTGATCGGCGGCATGTGCCACTTCATGCTGCCGACCCGCCCCCAGCGGTCTTCGACTGGACTGGATGGACGTTATGGCGACGAAGCCATTGAACTGATGCTCCGCCAAACCCGTCTCCACGGGGTTTCGGCCGCGGAGTTTCGTATTCAACTGTTTGGTGGCGGTGACATGTTCCCGGCAATGGGCAAGCGAAAGACTCACTATGTGGGCAAGAAAAATGTCGATGCGGCCAGACAGCTGCTCCAGGCCCATGGCCTGGCCTGCCAAGGCGCCCACGTCGAGGGAAATGGCCATCGCAACCTGATCTTCGACATCTGGAACGGACAGGTTTCGATCAAGCACATTCCATCTGCCGTGGGCGTGGACCAGGGGCGTGTTGCATGAGGCCAATCAAAGTCATGATCGTCGACGACTCGGCGGTGGTTCGCCAGGTCCTGTCGGCCTCGCTCGCCGGGCATCCAGGGATCGAAGTGATCGGGGTTGCCGTCGACCCGCTGTTCGCCCTGGAAAAAATGCAGCGCCAGTGGCCGGACGTGTTGGTACTGGATGTGGAAATGCCGCGCATGGACGGCATCACCTTCTTGAAAAAGCTCATGGCTGAACGACCCACTCCGGTGGTGATTTGCTCCACGCTGACCGCAACCGGTGCCCAAACCACCCTGCAGGCGCTGGCGGAAGGGGCGGTTTGCGTCATTGGCAAGCCCAAACTGGGGCTCAAGCAGTTCCTCCATGATGCCTCCGACGAACTGGTCCAGGCGATCCAGAGCGCCGCGCGGGCCAACCTGCGCCGCCTGGTGCCTGCGAAGACCACCAAGCTGTCCGCAGACGTTATCCTGCCGGCCCCCAGCCAGGCCATGACGCTCACCACCGAGACATTGGTCGCTATCGGCACTTCCACCGGCGGCACTCAGGCGCTGGAGGCGATTCTGACGCGCCTGCCACGGATTTGCCCCGGCCTGCTGATTGTCCAGCACATGCCGGAGCGCTTTACCGCAGCCTTCGCCGCACGGCTGAATCAGTTAAGCCAGATCGAGGTGCTCGAAGCGCGCAACGGCGACCGGGTCATGCCTGGGCGGGCGCTCATTGCGCCGGGTGGGCGACATATGTTGCTTACGCGCAGTGGCGCCCAGTACCAGGTGGAAATTCGTGATGGCCCGCCGGTCAGCCGGCATCGTCCATCAGTCGATGTGTTATTCCGCTCTACCGCCCGGGTGGCCGGTGGCAATGCCTTGGGCATCATCATGACCGGCATGGGCGACGATGGTGCGCGGGGCCTGAAGGAAATGCGCGAGGCGGGTGCACGGACCCTGGCCCAGGACGAAGACAGCTGTGTGGTTTTCGGCATGCCCAAGGAAGCGCTCAAACTGGGTGGGGTGGAACGCGTATTACCTCTCTGTGAAATCCCTGCGGCGATCCTCGCCAGCACAACCGGAAGGGCTTGAGCCATGCCCCTTTCCGTATGCCTGTTATGCCCCCATGAGTCTTGGCGCCCCCATCAAGTGGCGCGCTGCGCAAAAAGGACGACACGCAATGACTCACTCACCGATTTGACAGGGTGACGAGTATGAATAAAAAAGCACCTCCTCAAGGCTTGCTAGACCAGACATCCTGCGCTGGGCGGGAGCCTCGGCATTGCGAAAACGGTTCCGACAGCCTGGCGTTTCGTACGCTGGCTGAGAACACGCCGGATACCATCGCCCGTTATGATCGCCAGGGCCAGCGTACCTACGCCAACCCGGCCTTTGCCCGCATGGTCGGTGTCCCCGCGCAATTGCTGCTCGGCAAAAGACCGAGCGACAGTTGCGCTGCCCCTCAGTTGCTTGCCTACGAGGCTGTATTACAGGAAGTGGTGCGCAGCGGTCAGCCTGACGAACACGAATTATCCTGGACGGGAGGCAATGGCGATCTGATCACCAGTCATATTCGTCTTGTCCCAGAACGAGGGAGCGATGGCGAGGTCATCAGCGTGCTGGCTGTGGGGCGCGATATTACTCAGCTGCGGCGCGCCGAGCAGGAGCTTCGGGTCAGGGAGCAAGAGTTTCGTACCCTCGTGGAAAACTCGCCGGATGTCATTATTCGCTATGACCGGGACGGTCGGCGCGCCTATATCAACCCCGCCTACGAGCGGCTCTATGGTATTGCGATCAGTGAGGTGATCGGCACCCCGATCACCTACAAAAGCCCTTTGCCGGCCGTGGTCGCGACGCGCTATCACCAGGGCATCCTGGACATTTTGCAAAATGGTCGGCCCGACGCGGCGGAAGCCACGTGGATCAAGTCCTCGGGTGAGCAAATTGTCCAGCATGTTCAGGCAGTACCGGAGTTCGACCAGCACGGAAAGGTCACCAGCGTGCTCACCATTGCCCGCGACATCTCGGCGCTCAAGGCAACAGAGCGGCGCCTGGAGCAGTCCGAGGCCATGGCTCGGCTCGGCCACTGGCAGTTGGATTATCGCCTTGGCACCTTACGACTGTCGGCGGAGCTGTGTCGCATGCTTGACCAACCACGCGGTTGGTCGCCGATCCTGAAGGAGGTGCTTGATCTTTTGGTGCCTGAGGATCGTGGGCAAGTTCTGGCAAGCATCCGCCAGGCCTTTTGCGAGCTCAGCACGTCCCTGACGCTGGAGTACTGCATCGCGGTAGGGCATCAGCGCCTGCATCTGCACTCGTGCCTGAATATCGAATACTGCCCCGACGGCAAGCCGGTGCAAATGCTGGGTACCGCCCAGGACATCAGTGAGCTCAAGGCCTATCAACAGCGGCTGCATACACTGGCTTTCTATGACGCCCTGACTGGACTGCCCAACCGCGAGTTGTTCAAGGAGCGTCTGCAGCACGCCTTGCATGAGAGCGAACGGGGCGGTCGACAGGTGGCCGTGGCGATATTGGACCTCGACAACTTCAAAGTGATTAACGACACGCTGGGCCATGGGGCGGGTGATGAACTATTACGCCAAGTCGCCCGCCGTTTACAGGATTTTGCGCGTGGCAAGGACACGGTAGCTCGCTTGGGTGGTGATGAGTTCGCCCTGTTCCTCAAGCGTCTTGCCCCACCCATTGACCTTGACAGCCTGGGTAGACAAATCCTGCAGAGCATAACGGGGATCTATCAGGTCGAGGGCAGGGAAGTCTTCGTCTCCGGAAATTTAGGTATTGCCCATGGCCCCATGGACGCCGATAACGTCTACCAGCTCTTGCAGTACGCCGATTCGGCCATGTATCACGCCAAATCCAAGGGGCGGAACAACGTGCAGCGCTACTCGCCGCACCTGATCCAGCAGGCCTCGGAGCGTTTGGCCTTGGCGACCAGCTTGCGTCATGCGCAACACAACGGCGAACTGGCGCTGCACTATCAACCGCAGATTGATCTGGTCAGCGGAAGCCTGATCGGCGCCGAGGCGTTGTTGCGCTGGAATCATCCGCAACACGGACAGGTGCCACCGGACAAATTCATCCCGATCGCCGAGGAAACCGGGCTGATCGTGGGCATCGGCGAATGGGTTCTGAAGCAGGCTTGTCGATTCGCCGCCGCCCGGAACCGTGGTAGGCGCGGTACGCCGCTGAAAATAGCGGTCAACCTGTCGCCGCGGCAATTCCAGATGAACGACCTGCTCGCGTCAATCAAAACCATCCTCCAGGACACCGGGTGCGAACCGGGTTGGCTGGAACTGGAAATCACCGAAGGGTTGCTGCTGGACAACAACACCGCCGTGCGCGAAACCCTTGAACACCTGAGCGACATGGGCCTTTCGATTGCCATTGACGATTTCGGCACCGGTTATTCGGCGCTTGGTTATCTGAGTCGCTTTCCCATCACAACCCTGAAGATAGACCGCTCCTTCATTCACAACATCGAACATGATCGCGACAGCGCCGAGCTGGTCAAGGCGATCATCGCCATGGGCAACAGCCTGCGTTTGACATTGGTGGCCGAAGGCGTCGAAGAGCCCTCTCAGCAAGCGTTTTTGCAGAGTTATGGCTGCCATAGCGCCCAGGGCTGGCTGTATGGCAGGGCCATGGCGCCGCAAGATTTCGAAAAGTTGCCGGACCAATGGCCCGTGACGTGTCGCAGTGGTGAAGCGTTATGCGGCGGATAACCTGGCCCCGTGCGCGGGCCTATGACATGACCACCTTCCACAAGAGTCGCCCCAAATGAAAAGCCTTCGCAATATGCCCGTCAGTCGCCGACTGTGGATTGTCCTGTTTCTTGCCATGACGATGTTCGTTGCCCTCGCCCTGTTTTTTTTGCGCCAGATCTATGTGGAGGAGTACCAGTCCAAGGCCAACGAGAGTCGCAGGGTTGTAGAAGTCGCCGAGGGCATCCTCAAGCATTACCACGCCTTGGAAACAACCGGCGCGCTGAGCCTTGAGGATGCTCAGAAGCAAGCGCTGGCCCTGGTCGGCGAGATTCGGTACGACGAGGACAATTATCTGTGGATCAACGATCTGGGGCCGAAGATGGTCATTCATCCGACCAACCCCAAGCTCAACGGCCAGGACCTTTCCGCTGTCAGGGATCCGGATGGCAGGGCCTTGTTTCTTGAAATGGTGGCCATTGCAAAGAACCAGGGCAGGGGTGTGGTGGGCTACCGTTGGCCCAAGCCGGGCGCCAGCGAACCGGTGGATAAAGTGTCTTTTGTCCAGCTCTATCAGCCCTGGGGCTGGATACTCGGTTCGGGTGTTTATATCGACGATCTGCAGGCGGCATTCCAGACGCAGTTATGGAGAGCCGCGGGCGTGCTCCTGGGCATCTGTGCGCTGATGTGTCTCTTGGTCATTTTCGTTGGCAGAAGTATTACTCAGCCGTTGAACGAAACGGTGAGAGCCATGGCCGATATAGCCAGTGGGGAAGGCGATCTCACTCGCAAGCTGGACGTTACGGGCCATGACGAAATGGCTGCGCTGGCGGGCCACTTCAATGGTTTTACCGAGAGGCTGCGAGGTGTGATCAGTCAATCGCTGCTGGCTGCCAGGGCGCTGGATCAGGCATCGGCTTCCCTTGCCGCCGTTGCCAACGAAGGCCAGGGATACAGTCAACAGCAGTCGCAGCAAATGGACCTGGTGGCGACAGCCATCAACGAGGTCACCTACGGCGTGCAAGATGTGGCCAGGAATGCCGAACAGGCCGCCAGCGAAGTGCATGATGCCGATACCCGGGCCCAGCAGGGACAAAGCAACATCGGCAGTTGTTCGCGGCAGGTCGAGCACCTGTCGGGCACCATCGAACAAGCGGTGGGCGTCATTCAGGCCCTGGCGCAGGAAAGCACACGCATCGGCAGTGTCATCGAAGTGATTCGCGCCATCGCCGAGCAGACCAACCTGCTAGCCCTCAATGCGGCCATTGAAGCGGCGCGGGCCGGAGAGCAGGGGCGCGGTTTTGCCGTGGTGGCGGATGAAGTGCGGATGTTGGCCCAGCGTACCCAACAGTCAACCACCGAAATCCAGGGCATGATCGAGACGCTGCAGCGCAACTCTGAAGCCGCCGTCAAGGTGATCGACGAAAGCAGCCAGGGCTCTCGGCTCACCATCGAACAGGCCAGGCTGGCCAGCGTGAGCCTGGATCAAATCAGCCAGTCGCTGCGCAACCTGACAAGCCTCAATGCCTCCATCGCCAGCGCTACCTTGCAACAAACCCATGTCGTGGAGGACATCAATCGAAACGTCACCCAGGCCGCCGGTCTCGCACAGGACAACACCCAGGCTTGTGAGCGAACCAGTGCAGCCAGTGAACATTTGCGCCAGTTGGCAGATCAGTTGAGTCGACTGTTAAGTCAATTCCGGGTTTAAGCTTTGGCGCTATCTTTCCCTTACCTTTGACAGCTTCATGTCGCTGATGCAGCAACTGACCTGATTCAAAGATCAAGTCGCTCCCGCGCTCATGAAGAAGCCGCACGCCTGGTCTCATAAACGGAGGACTTTGGGCGTGCGTCTTTTCTTTCGTCAGGCCAGATGCATTCAGAACCGCTTGCTCGGTTTTCCTCTGTCGATGCCATCGTCGCTGTAGGCATCCCCCTACATCGCAGCGAAACCCCTTACTCGAATATAAGCCGGTGCTGATGGTGTTGCGCCTAGAGTGGTGGCATTTTGAAATCGTTCTTTCCGAAGCAACCACTTTCTCAGTGGCGGGGCTTGTAGGGAGAAAATGCACCCAATCAAAACAAAAAAAAGCAGGGTCAACTCACATCGAGCTCTCAAAAACAGATCGATTCATGTGCAGTGGCAATGCCGAGAGGGTTATACGCAGATCATGTCATGCTCCCCCATCGTGCCGCCGCCACGATACACCCTGAACATCTGTCGGTGCCTCTTCGCGTCGGGTTTGTGGTTGCTATCACGCGCGGTAGCCGCCCAGGATCTGACCAGCCTTCCTTTCGAACAGTTACTCAAAACCGAGGTTGTCGGCGCGTCTCAGATTTCTCAGCAACTCACCGATGCGCCGTCCGCGGTTTCAGTGGTCACTGCCGAGCAGATTCGTCGCTTCGGCTACAGGACCCTCGCCGAGATCCTCAATAGCATGCGAGGCCTGAACATCGGCTTTGACAGCGCCTATTACTTCCCTGGGGGGCGTGGTTACGGTTTGCCCGGCGACTACGCGGGGCGAATCATGCTGCGTATTGACGGTCAGCCGGTCGCTGATAACGTCTTCAACCAGATATACCTCGGTGAAGAGGGGCTGCTCGACACCGAATTGATCGAGCGTGTCGAGTATGCACCCGGCCCGGGAACCGCGTTGTACGGCAACAATGCCTTCCTCGGCGTGATCAACGTCGTCACCCTCCGGGGCCGCGATTTGAACGGTGGCCAGGTTGCCATGACCACCGGCTCGCACCAGGACCGCAAGGCGCGCGTCAGTTGGGGAACGCGCCTGGACAATGGTGCTGAATGGCTGGTCTCGGCTTCGGCATCCCAGGCTGATCTCCCCGACGTGCAGGTTTCCGATGACGTCATGCACGATAACTTTGATTCAAAGCGATTTTTCTTCAAGGGTTCGCAGGGCGCCTGGAGCGTTGAGGGGGCTTTTGCCGAGCGTAATCAACAAGAGTTGACGATTCCCCTCGGCGCCAGATGGGACTTCTCCGATCAAAACACCTTTCTGAAGCTCGGCAACGATATCGACCACGGTGACTACCGCACCTCCGTCCGGCTATCCCATGGCAGCTATTTGTATCGCGACCGCTATTACGAACCGATCGATGATTTCATCGAAAACACCAGCGCCGACGGACGATGGTGGGATCTGGAGGGGACGATCAGCAGCGTGGCTTTTACAGGCCACCGTCTGGTGTTGGGCAGTGAGTACCGTAACGACTACCTGCAGGACTTGCAGACGAAAACGTACTTCCCTCAGACCGACGAACACGAACAGACTCACGGCTGGGACTCGGCCCAGACGCTCAGCGTTTTTGCTCAGGACGAGATCGCGCTTCCCCATGACCTGCACTTGAACCTGGGGCTGCGGTTCGATCGACGCAGCAGCACTGACACGGCGCTGCGTAGCGCCCCCCGTGCGGCCTTGATCTATACAGGCCTGACCGACACCACTCTGTCTCTGTCCCACGGCGCCGCGAACCGTTTCACAAGCCTTGACGAGACGACCTCCTTCAAGCGTCCTTCCACCGAATCGGAACGTGTCAATACCACGGAGTTCGTCACCGATTATCGCCGAGGCGATTTTCGCCTACTGGGTAGCCTCTATCGCTACCGCATCACAGACCCGCTCCAGCGTTCCGCGAGTACTTCACTGGAGTGGATCGACACCCAAGGCGCGGAACTTGAAGCGCAATGGCAATGGCATGGGATTGAGCTACAAGGCAGCCATACCTGGCAGAGTTCGCAGAACAACCTGCACCAGAATCTGGTCAACTCACCGCGCAACCTGAGTAAGCTACGTGCCTCCGTGCCCCTGGCGGGCGAACGTTTGCGGGCGAGTCTCGCCGTTCGCTATGTGGGCGATCGTTTGATCGCACCTGGAGAGAACGCCCCCGGCTACGCTATCGCCGACCTGACCCTCACCAGCGAAGAAGTTCTGCCTGGGGTGAGCGTCACCGCGGCGGTGCGCAATCTTTTCGACCGCCACTACAAGGACGCGGCGCTCTTTAACCCCGATAGCGTGCGCGGAGAGCGTAGCCTGTGGCTGACCCTGGGGTACGCATTCGAATGAAGGCCATCGTCCTCCACTTGTGCATCCTCGCGACCCTGTACTTGCCCTGCCAGAGGGCGGCTGCCGACGCGGCGGTCGACGAACGTGCCATGAAAGCTGCTTATCTTTACAACTTCACGCTCTTTGCCCAGTGGCCGTCGTTACCCGACACCGACTTTCAATTCTGTGTGCTTGGCAGCACGTCCCTGGACGAGGAACTGACTCGGCTGGAGGGCAAGCGTGCCCAGAACGGGAAACCGATCACCATACGGCGGATCGCCCCCAACGGCTCGCTCACGGGTTGCCTGGTGGTCTATATCGACGAACACAGCCATCGCACATTCGACGCCTTGCTCCAGCAACTTGCCGCGACACCCGTCTTGACCATCACGGACTCCACCGGCCTGGCCGACCGGGGCATCATGATTGAAATGCGTCGACAAGGCCCTCGCATTGTTTTCGACGTCAATCTGGCTGCCGCGAGAAAGGCCAATATCGATTTCAGCGCACGCTTGCTCAAACTCGCCAGTTTTGTGGCCTACAGGTCTTGAACCCATGCAAACCGTGCCCTTCAAGGATCGGCCACTGCGCGACAAACTCACCCATACCGGGTTTTTATTGACCGCTGCGGTCATGGCAATCCTGCTTATCGCGCTGCTGGTCTATCAATTGATCGTGCAGCGCAACGCATTGGCTGAAGGTGTAAGGGCTCATGCGATGGTGATTGGTAGCAATGGTGCTGCGGCGATCATGTTTCGTGACATCCATGAGGCCCAGGAAACGCTTGCATCCCTGAAACACATCCCGGACATCACTTGGGCCGCGTTCCTGCTGCCCGATGGCCAGGAACTGGCCAATTACCAACGCGAGGGCAGTGACGCCATGGAGGCTCGGGCAGTGGCCGAAGGTATCGGTTGGAGCGTGTTGCTCGTCCGCCAACCGGTCGTGCTCCATGGCGAGCGCATCGGCAGTGTTGTGGTGCAGGCAAGCCTCGCGTCCGTGTATTACCGCCTGGCGTGGCAGAGCGCATTCGGATTGCACGCCGCGGCCCTGGCATTGTTCTTTTCCCTGGTGCTCGCCCGTCGAATGGCGTCTAGCATCGTGCAACCATTGATGAGCCTGGTAGACCTTACCGAGCAGGTCCGCGCCAAGCAGGATTTCAGCCTGAGGGCAACTCTGTATGGGTCCGACGAAGTCGGGCGCCTTGCCAGGAGTTTCAATGACCTGATGGCACAGCTTGAATGGCACGACGCGCGCACCTGCGCCGAATTGCAACAGCGGCGGTTGGCTGAGCAGCAGCTCAACAAACTGGCCTACTACGATCCTGTGACCGGTCTGCACAATCGGCACTACTTCAAGGAAAAACTCGAGACCGCGGTGTCAGAGGTGATGCGCTACGGGACATCCTGCGCGGTTCTTTTCATCGATCTGGACGACTTCAAGATCGTCAATGACACCCTCGGTCACGAGGCCGGGGATAAGCTGCTGATCCTTGTCGCCGAACGATTGCGCGATACATTGCGCAGCAATGACGTGATTTGCAGAATCGGCGGTGATGAATTTGCAGTCATTCTGGAACATGGTGTCTACGCCGATCAGGCCGCCCGTGTCGCTTCCAACATTGTCCGCGCGTTGTCCTGCTCTTTTTGCGTCGATGATCATCAGGTAAACATCGGCGCAAGCCTGGGTATCAGCTTGTGTCCCGACCATGCAACAGACACTGTAAGCCTTGTGCGCAACGCTGATATGGCCATGTATCAGGCCAAGGGCAGCGGTAAGAACAACTATTATCTTTACGTGCCGGAAATGGATTGCGACCTGGCCAGCGAGGGCACGATCCATATACCTACCTGAAGGATGCGTTGACGCGCCAGCCTACGCAGCGGGTGAGTGAGATCGATCAGTTGCTGGCGCATAAATGGCATCCGGTTTGATTATGCTGGCATGATGGCCGGACGCATACGATTTGTTGAAACACGTAAATCAGGAAAGTTCATAAATAAGGAGCGAGCATGACTACAAGTGAAATCACTAGAGTTCGCGGCGCTTATCAAGGCAGGAACCGATCTAGTGCATACAAAGATTTGGTCTGGACTGTAGCCACCGCCACGGACGTCTCGCAAAATATTGCTGACCAGACTCGTCAGACGCTCGAAATCATCGAAAAAAATCTCAAGGAACTCGGGTCAGACAAGCAAAGCATTGTCAGTGCGCAAGTTTACATCGCAAGAATGGCAGATAAGCCCGTGATGGACGAAGTATGGTGTGACTGGTTCGGTGCTAACCCGCAAAACTGGCCTCAGCGTGCTTGCTTGGGTGTAGATTTGGAGGGGCGTGTTCTGATTGAGATCACAGTAACTGCTATACGAAAGCAGTGAGGCAATTCTGCCCCCTGCCACCGCGCACTGGATCATGATTACACCGTGCCAATCCTTTGATTCACACCGTTGAGCGTCCGACTCGGTAATGCCCGGACGCTTAGTGCGCCAGTTAAAGCTGGCGGAGGATAGTCGATGAAAGTTCGATACCGGTAAGACGTGCCCAATCCATCGATCACTTGCGGTTGGTGTGGCCGGAACTGAGCACGCTGTTCATTCCAGGCTGGTTCGCTTTCTCACTGTTTTGTGTCGCCATAGCGGCGCAGTTCTGAGTCCCAGGCGGCAGAGCATGTTGGCAGTAGCTTGCGGTGCGATGAGTTAGCGGTTCATTTATGAAGCGTCTTTTGCTGACCAGCGATTGTTTCTACGCTCGGCTCGGAAATATTCGTTTCTTTAAGTGGGACTTCACCTACCGAAAGCGCACGCTCGATGAGTAACTCGTTGCCCTTGTCTTTCAATTGAATCGGTGGAGGAAATGGGGTTGGATCTGGCCGAGCACAATGAGCGTGCCTACAACCATTAAGATCTGGCGCAGAGAGCAAAACGCCGGCATGAGCCGGCGTTTTGCTTATCTGGGGTTTATCGCAAAGCCTGACGGGCGAACTCAGCGAAACGCCGGCACCACCTGCTTGATGAACAGCTCCAGGGATTTTTTCTTCTCCGCGTGGGCCAGGCTGTTATCGCACCAGAAGCTGAATTCGTCGACACCCAGTTCCTGGTAGTACTTGATGCGCGGGATGATTTCCTCCGCGGTGCCGATCATCGCGGTCTTGTGCAGGCTCTCCAGTTCAAACTCCGGGCGAGCGGCGAATTTTTCTTCCGGGCTCGGCGCCAGGAAGCCGTTGACCGGCACTTCCTTGTTGCCAAACCAGGCATCGAAGGTGCGGTAGAACTTCGAGATCGCCTTCGCCCCGACTTTCCAGCCCTCGGGGTCATCGGCCGCATGCACGTGGGTGTGACGCAGCACCATCAGTTGCGGGCGCGGTACGTCCGGGTTGTTGTCGAGGGCGGTCTGAAACTTGTTCTTCAGGTCGAGGACTTCTTCGTCGCCCTTCATCAGCGGAGTGACCATGACATTGCAGCCGTTTGCCACAGCGAAGTTATGCGAATCCGGGTCGCGAGCGGCGATCCACATCGGCGGATTGGGCTTCTGGATCGGCTTGGGTACGCTGGTGGATGTCGGGAATTTCCAGATATCGCCATCGTGAGCGTAGTCGCCTTGCCACAGGGCGCGCACCACCGGAACCATCTCGCGCAGCGCTTGACCGCCAGAGGAGGCGGGCATGCCGCCGGCCATGCGGTCGAACTCCACCTGATAGGCGCCACGGGCCAGACCGACTTCCATTCGACCGTTACTGATCACGTCCAGCAGTGCGCATTCGCCGGCGACCCGCAACGGGTGCCAGAACGGCGCGATGATGGTACCGGCGCCGAGATGAATGGTGGTGGTCTTGGCGGCCAGGTAGGCCAGCAGCGGCATGGGGCTTGGCGAGATGGTGTATTCCATGGCGTGGTGTTCGCCGATCCAGACGGTGCTGAAACCGCCGGCTTCGGCCATCAGGGTCAGTTCGGTCAAGTCTTCGAACAGCTGACGGTGGCTGACGCTTTCGTCCCAACGCTCCATGTGCACGAACAGGGAAAACTTCATGACGCTTACCTCGGATCTTTTGTTGTTGGCTGGTCGATCGGGAGCCGACTGGCTGATTATTGGAGTGTCGACATTCGCAATGTGCGCAATCTATCTCTGAGTATTGTCGAATCAGGCGAACACGGGCAGGGCGCCCATCTTGCCGTGGCAATACACCAGTGGCCCGGCGTTCTGCTGGGGCACAATCAGGTTCTTCACCGCACCGACCATGATCGCGTGGTCGCCCCCTTCGTATTCGCGCCATAGCTCGCATTCGATCACCGCCGTGGCGTTAGCCAGAATCGGGTTGCCCAGCTCGCTCAAGGTCCATCCGATGCCTTGCGCCTTGTCTTTGCCTTTGCGCGCGAAGGCATAGGCTTCGCTCTGCTGGCCACCGGACAGGACGTGAATGGCAAAGCGTTTGTTCTTGATCAGTACCGGATAGGAATCGGAGCTGTAGTTGGGGCAGAACAGCACTAGAGCCGGGTCCATGGACAGCGAGCTGAAGGCGCTGGCGGTCAGGCCGACGATTTGGCTGTCGTCATCCAGCGTGGTGATCACAGTCACCCCGGAAGGAAACGAACCCACCACTTGTTTGTAGATGGCTGCATCGATCATGGGAAGGTCCTCTGGCGGTGTAATGCGGGTTTTTATGTGCTTGTAGGTCTGATGGTATACCGTAATACATAGTTTGCAAGGACTTTTTTTGGCCCGATAAACTTACGTGTTCGGCATTTGAGTCAACATTTACAGGGGGTTTAGCTCATCTTTGCGAGCGCTGAGGCACCAGGACTACGGGTCAGATGGACGCTAAAAGGCCAGATCAGTCTTGTTTGTAAGATGGAATACCATAACATGGTAGGCACCTGAGGGTTGCCAAAGAGCTCCCCCGGTTTGGCTTCATACAACTATAAGATCAGACAAACTAGAGTTCACTGCACATGTCCCAGATGTCCCGGCAAGACCCCCTGATCGAGAATCATACGGTCGATTACGTCCCACTCGCGGAACGCCACGGGAAGGCCCGCGACCTTTTCACTTTATGGTTCAGTACCAACATCGCGCCGTTGCCCATCGTGACCGGCGCCATGGTGGTCCAAGTGTTCCACCTCGACCTGTTTTGGGGGCTGCTGGCGATTGCGCTCGGGCACATGGTTGGCGGTCTGGTGATTGCCCTCGCGTCGGCCCAGGGCCCGCGCATGGGGATTCCGCAGATGGTGCAGAGCCGCGGCCAGTTCGGCCGTTACGGTGCGCTGCTGATCGTGTTCTTTGCGGCGATCATCTACATCGGCTTTTTCATCTCCAACATCGTCCTGGCCGGAAAGTCGATCGTCGGAATTGTGCCTTCGGTTCCGGTGCCGGCGAGCATCCTCATCGGCGCCCTGAGCGCCACCGCGATCGGGGTGATCGGCTACCGCTTCATTCACACTCTCAATCGCATTGGCACCTGGGTCATGGGCAGTGCCTTGCTCGCCGGTTTCCTTTACATCTTCGTCCACGACCTGCCGGCAGACTTCTTCACGCGCGGTGGTTTCAACCTGTCGGGCTGGCTGGCTACGGTGTCGCTGGGGATCATCTGGCAGATCAGCTTCTCGCCTTATGTGTCGGATTACTCGCGTTACCTGCCGGCGGATATCGGGATTGCCCGTCCGTTTTTCGCCACGTATCTGGGCGCGACCCTGGGCACCATTCTCTCGTTCTCCTTCGGCGCGGTGGCGGTGCTGGCGACTCCGGAAGGCACCGAGGCGATGGCATCGGTGAAGCAATCCACTGGCTGGCTGGGGCCGATTCTGATGGTGCTGTTTTTGCTCAACATCATCAGCCACAACGCCTTGAATCTGTATGGCGCGGTGCTGTCGATCATCACCTCGATCCAGACCTTCGCCAGCCAATGGACGCCGAGCTTCAAGGTGCGCGTGGTGTTGTCGAGTGGGGTGCTGGCGGGGTGCTGCTTCGTCGCATTGGGCGCTTCTGCAGACTTCATCTCGCAGTTCATTGGCCTGATTTTGGCGCTGTTACTGGTGCTGGTGCCTTGGGTGTCGATCAACCTGATTGATTTCTATCTGATCAAGCGTGGCAGCTATGACATTGCCTCGATTTTCCGTGCGGATGGCGGGATTTACGGGTGTTTCAATCTGCATGCGATCGTTGCGTATTTCATCGGGATTATTGTGCAGCTGCCGTTTGCCAATACGTCGTTGTATGTCGGGCCGTATGCCAATTTGGTGGAAGGGGCTGATCTGTCTTGGCTGGTGGGGTTGGTGGTGACTTGCCCGTTGTATTATTGCCTGGCTACCCGCAGTCAAGCGCAAGAGCGCAAGGCTTCCAGACTCGGTTATGCCGATTAATCAAACCCGTCTTCTGTTCGTCTGAAATGCCCGGCCTGTGCCGGGCATTTCCGTTTGGATGGCGAACAGAGGGGGAGCTGAAGGCGCACATTTGATCGGTACCAAGCTCGGATGCTGTGCCCACTCAAGATTCACTGTGTGAGCTTGCTGGAGAAAGCGGTTGGTCAGGGGCGACGACGGTGTTGGCTGGGTGGTGGTACTCGCCAGCAGGCCCCCACATTTTATCGGGGCGGGGCACGGATGCTGTGTTCGTGGCGATCCCGGGGCCTTTGCTCGTGAAAACGATGAGTCAGGCAGAGGGGATGGTGAGATCAAAAAAGGCCGCCGCAACCCGACGTTGCAGCGACCCGAGGGTGACAGATAACGTGCGGCCCACTGGCATGGGTCGCTTGAGGATCAATGAGCGCCAGCAGCCTTATTCAGATCGCTCTCAGCCCATTCGGTATAAACGCATGCATCCGCAGTCGCCCAGCGCACTCGCACCGGATCGCCAGCCTTGAGCGGCATGCCGGCGGCAGAGAGGGCCTTGACGGTCATCGACGTGCCGCCCGAGGTCACCACACTGCAAGTCTGGCTTTCACCAAGAAACAGCACTTCCACGACCTTGGCCGAAACTTCATTCCAGCCCGCCGACAACGGTTCCAGGGCGGCCTGCTCGACACTCAAGGCCAACGCTTTCTCCGGTCGCACCATCAGCAAAACATCCTGATCGGTCTGCAACCCTGCGGTCAGGCGAATTGACAGAGGCTGACCTTCAAACGAAGCCACCGCATTACCCTGGGCCTTGAGCTTGAGGAAGTTGGAGTTGCCAAGAAACGAAGCAACGAAAGCATTCGGCGGATTCTGATACAGGTCAAAACCGCTGCCCAATCCAACGATTTTGCCGTGACTGAAAATAGCGATGCGCTGAGACAGGCGCATGGCTTCTTCCTGGTCGTGGGTCACGTAAATGATGGTGATACCCAGACGCCGATGCAGCTGACGCAGTTCATCCTGCAAGTCTTCACGCAGCTTCTTGTCCAGGGCGCCGAGAGGCTCGTCCATCAGCAGAATGCGTGGTTCATAAACCAGCGCCCGAGCGATCGCCACCCGTTGCTGCTGACCACCGGAAAGTTGTGAAGGGCGGCGATGGGCGAATTGTTCCAGCTGCACCAGTTTGAGCATGGCGTCCACCCGGCGCTCACGCTCGCTGGCGGCCAGCTTGCGGATGGCCAGTGGAAACGCGATGTTGTCGCGCACCGACAGGTGCGGAAACAGCGAATAACGCTGGAACACCATGCCAATGTCACGCTTGTGCGGCGGTACGTTAACCAACGACTGGCCATTGACCTGGATCTCGCCGCTGCTCGGGGTTTCGAAGCCGGCAAGCATCGACAGGGTGGTGCTTTTGCCGGAGCCACTGGAGCCAAGAAAAGTCAGGAATTCACCGTCCTTGATGTCCAGCGAGATGTCGTCCACGGCGGCAAAGTCGCCGTAGTACTTGTTCAGGTTGCGCAGGCTGACGAGCGGTTTGTCGTTCTGCTGGGCTTTGATGACGGCACTCATGTCGTACTCCTGTGCGCTCAGGCGCTGATTTGATTGCGCCGGCGAACGGCGGCGGCGATGACCATGACCAATACCGAGAGGCTGATCAGCAGCGTCGAAGCGACGGCGATCACGGGTGTCAGGTCCTGGCGCAGGGTGGTCCACATTTTCACGGGAAGGGTTTGCAGGGTAGGGCTGGCCATCATCACGCTCAGCACCACTTCATCCCACGACACCAGGAACGCGAACAGCGCACCGGCGACCATACCCGGGCGGATTGCCGGAAAAGTCACCTTGAACACTGCCTGCAGTCGCGAGGCGCCGCAGATGACTGCAGCATCCTCGATGGACTGATCGAACAGCTTCAGCGAGTTGATGATCGAGATGATGGTGAACGGCAGCGCCACGATGACGTGGCTGACCACGAAAGCGAACATCGTTCCGGTGTAGCCGAGTTTGAGAAACAGCGCGTACACCGCCACGGCGATGATCACCAGCGGTACGATCATCGGCAGGGTGAATAGGCCGTAGAGCATTTCCCGTGCTGGAAAGCGCCCGCGTACCAGGGCAAAAGCGGTCGGCAAACCCAGGGCTACAGCGCAGATCGTGGTCAGCACGGCGACCTTGAGGCTGGCCATGGCTGCGTTCATCCAATCGGGATTAGAGAAAAACTGGCCGTACCATTTCAGCGTCCAGCCCGGCGGCGGAAACACCAGCCACTGGGAGGAGCCGAAGGACAGCAGCACGATGAACACGATCGGCAACAGCAGGAACAGCGAGATCAAACCGGTCGTGAAATACAGGCCGAAACGCATGCGCCGGCTCATGGCATTTGGGGTCAGGAGCATGACGGCTTACCTCGAGTTGCTGGCGCCAACCGGGGATTCCGGCTGGAGCTTCAGGTAGAAGTAGAACAACACCAGCGTGATCACGATCAGCAAGGCTGCACCGGCGCTGGCCAGTCCCCAATTGAGGAACGACTGCACCTGCTGAATGATGAACTCCGGCAGCATCATGTTCTGCGCGCCGCCCAGCAGTGCCGGGGTCACGTAGTAACCGAGGGACATCACAAACACCATCAGGCCGCCGGAGAACAGCCCCGGCCGGCACAGCGGCAGGAACACCCGGAAGAAGTTGGTCCAGGGGCTGGCGCCGCAAATCGAACCGGCCTGCAGAATCATCGGGTCGATGGCCTGCATGGTTGCTTGCAACGGCAGCACGATGAACGGGATCATGATGTAACTCATGCCGATCACCACGCCGGTCAGGTTGTGCACCATTTCCAGTGGCTGATCGATGATGCCCATTGCCATCAGCGCTTTGTTGATGACACCGGACGCCTGCAACAGCACCAGCCAGGAATAGGTCCGCGCCAACAGGCTGGTCCACATCGACAGCAGCACAATGTTGAGGACCCAGCGGCCCCAGCCACGAGGCACCAGCGTGATCGCCCACGCTAGAGGAAAGCCCAGCAGCAGGCTGAACAGGGTCACCAGCCCGGCCACCGAGAAGGTATTGAGCAAGACCCGGGCGTAAGCCGAGTTGGCGAACAGTTGTTCGTAGTTACCCAGGCCCGGCACTGGTTCCAGTATGCCCCGCAGCAGCAGACCAATCAGCGGCGCCAGAAAGAACAGGCCGAGAAACAGCAGGGCGGGGATCAGGTTGCTTGAACCGCGCCAGCGCTGTGCCAGGGAAGGGGATTGGTTCATCACAGCAGCCTTGCCGGAAACCGCCCCGGCAGCGCCAGCGGCGCTCCCGGTCTGCGTAGGTTGACGGGACGCTGTTGCCGTCATTTTCATTTGACCAGCCATTCGTTCCACCGTGTCGCGATGGCCGGACCGTTCTTGGCCCAGTACGCGAAATCAAGAGTGATCTGATCCTTGGCGTAGGCAGTCGGCAGGTTAGGGGCGAGCACCGAATCCAGGCGCGCCACGCTGTCGACGTTGACCGGCGCATAGGCGGTCAGGTTGGAGAAGTCAGCTTGTCCTTTGGCGCTGCTGGCGTT
The DNA here is from genome assembly GCF_918698105.1 of Pseudomonas brassicacearum. Taxonomy (GTDB): domain Bacteria; phylum Pseudomonadota; class Gammaproteobacteria; order Pseudomonadales; family Pseudomonadaceae; genus Aquipseudomonas; species Aquipseudomonas brassicacearum_F. Next base: position 30,503 of record NZ_CAKKMI010000043.1, read on the forward strand.
GGCCAAAAACTTCATGGCGGCGGCCTTGTTTTTCGAGCCTTTAGGGATGACCAGAATGTCGGCCATGACCAGGTTCTGTTTCCAACTCACGCCCACCGGTGCGCCATCCTGTTGCAGGGCGTAGATGCGGCCGTTCCAGAACTGCCCGAGGCTCGCTTCGCCCGAGGCCAGCAACTGTTGCGACTGCGCGCCGCCGCCCCACCAGACGATGTCTTTCTTGATGGTGTCGAGTTTCTTGAAGGCGCGATCCAGGTCCAGCGGGTAGAGCTTGTCGGCGGGTACACCGTCGGCCAGCAGAGCCAGTTCGAGCACGCCGGGGCTTGGCCATTTGTAGAGGGCGCGTTTGCCAGGGTAGGTCTTGGTGTCGAACAGCGCGGACCAATCTTGAGGTTTGCCGGCACCGAGCTTGCCTTCGTTGTAACCGAGGACGAAGGAGAAGTAGAACGAGCCGACGCCATGGTCAGAGACGAAGCGCGGGTCGATTTTGTCGCGCTGGATCACCGAGAAATCGAGGGGTTCGAGCAAGCCTTCAGCCGCCGCGCGCAAGGCGAAGTCCGCCTCGACGTCGACCACGTCCCATTGCACGTTGCCGCTTTCGACCATGGCTTTGAGTTTGCCATAGTCGGTAGGACCATCCTGGACCACGGTGATGCCGCTGGCCTTGCTGAACGGATCGGCCCAGGCCTGCTTCTGTGCATCCTGGGTGCTGCCGCCCCAGCTGACGAAGTTGACGCTTTCAGCCGCCATCAGCGCCTGGCTGGTCATGCTCAACAAACCCGCAAAAAGCATTGCGGTTACACCTTTGTTCAACACCATTTTTACGCCCTCATTTGTTGTGTTTGTGAGCGGGCTGTTGATGCCCGCCTATCGGGAGCAGTAGGTCCATCTGGCCTGTAAAGGCGACCGTGCCAAGGGCTGTTATTGGTGCTTTCCTGTCGGGAGCCCTTAGTTGGAATGTCCGGCCTATGGAATATCATATTATGGTATTCCAAACTTTGTGCAAGCACTTTGCCTTACCGGCTATCAGCCAAAAGCGGTTTTTTGCCGCCAGGTCACCCAATAGTGGCCTGCGCGGGTAAAGGGGCCATCCCCGAACTCACTCGGTGAACGGGATGCTCTCGACCACTTCCAGGTCGTAGCCGGTCAAGCCTGCGTATTTCAGCGGAGGGCCGAGGTGGCGCAACTTGCCCACGCCCAAATCCTGAAGAATCTGCGCACCGGTCCCTACTTCAGAATAGATGCGCGATTGCGAACGGCTGAACTGCCGTGGTGGCTGAGTGAGTTGAGGCACGCGTTCCAGCAGCGCTTGCGACGACTCATGATTGGCCAGCACGACCACCACGCCGCAACCTTCTTCGGCCACCCGTTGCAGGGCGGCCCACAACGTCCAGTTGGACGGGCCGCTGTATTCTGCGCCGACCAGATCGCGCAGCGGATCGATCACGTGCACCCGCACCAGAGTGGGTTCTTTCCGACGAATGTCACCCATGACCATCGCCATGTGCACGCCACCTTCGATGCGGTCTTCAAAGGTGATCAGCCGGAACGTGCCATGCACCGTCGGCAATTCGCGTTCGCCGATGCGCACCACGGTGTGCTCGGTGCTGAGCCGATAATGGATCAGGTCGGCGATGGTGCCGATCTTGATTCCATGTTTGCGTGCGAAGACTTCCAGGTCAGGGCGGCGGGCCATGGTGCCGTCGTCGTTCATCACTTCGACAATTACCGAGGCTGGGGTGAAGCCGGCCAGGCGGGCGAGGTCGCAACCGGCTTCGGTGTGGCCGGCGCGGGTCAGCACACCGCCTTCCTTGGCGCGTAGCGGGAAGATATGCCCGGGCTGCACAACGTCCGTAGGACCGGCATTGGCGGCTACGGCGGCGGCAACGGTACACGCCCGATCGGCGGCGGAAATACCGGTGGTTACGCCCACAGCGGCCTCGATGGATACCGTGAACGCGGTACTGAACACGCTACCGTTGCTCGGGACCATCTGCTCCAGACCCAGGCGCTGGCAGTGCTCGTCGGTCAGGGTCAGGCAAATCAATCCGCGCGCTTCACGAGCCATGAAGCTGATGGCCTCGGCGGTGCAGCGGTCGGCGGCGATCAGCAGGTCGCCTTCGTTTTCCCGGTCCTCGTCATCGACCAGCAGCACCATCTTGCCATGCCGGTAATCTTCGATGATTTCTTCGATGCTGTTGAAGGCCATGCTGGAACTCTCAGTGTATGGTGAGTATATTTATTGGTATACCATAATACATAACAAACCAAGAGGTCACTATGAAGGCGTACTGGATTGCTCACGTGGATGTCACCGACCCCGATCAATACAGCCAATACACCCAACGCGCCCCGGCGGCGTTCGCTTTATATGGCGGGCGGATGCTGGCCCGGGGCGGGCGCAGCGAAGCGATGGAAGGTCGGCCGACACCGCAACGCAGCGTGGTCATCGAATTCGATTCTTACGAGCAGGCGTTGGCCTGCTATCACAGCGAGCAATATCAGGAGGCGAAACGGCACCGCGAGGGCGTGGCCCGGGCCGAGGTGATCATTGTCGAGGGTGTGGCACCCTAGGAGATGTCAGCGGATGAAGTGGATCTTGCCGGTATCGTCGTTGCCGATGTAGATGCCATAGACCCCGGCCTGGCGTTCCTCGATATAGCGTTCGAGGATCTGCCGGATTGCCGGGTAATAGATGCTGTCCCAAGGAATGTCCTCGGGTGCGAAGAATTTGTAGTCCAGGGTTTCCGGGCCGTACTGGCCGGTGATCTCCAGCGCGATGGCGCGGAAGATGATGTACACCTCGCTGATCTTCGGCACGCTGAAGATCGAGTAGGGCGAGAGAATTTCCGCGCGCACGCCGCTCTCTTCCCAGACTTCGCGCAGCGCTGCCTGCTCGGTGGTCTCACCGCCTTCCATGAAGCCCGCCGGCAGCGTCCAGGTGCCCGGACGCGGCGGAATCGCGCGTTGGCACAACAGGTACTGACCGTCCTGCTCGATGATGCAGCCGGCAATGATTTTTGGATTGACGTAATGGATGTAGCCGCAGCCACGGCACATCAGGCGCTCGTGCGTATCGCCCGGTGGCAGCTGATGACCGAGGTCACCGCCGCCGCACTTTGGGCAAAAGCTCGGGCTGAACATGGTTAGCGACCTATGCGAGGTTCTTTGAGCGCGATGGGCAGGGTGATCTCGGGGATTTTTCCGGTCTCTTCCTGTTTGCGCTTGAGGTAATCGAGTGCGACGGTTGCGGCAGCGCGCACGTGGTCGACACAAGCCTGGTGGGCGGCCAGAGGATCGCCGCTCTTGATCGCTTCGACCATGCGTTCCATTTCCTGGTTGCTCACGCCACGGCGATTCTCCTGGGACACCGAAGTCGCCCGCAAGTAACTGATCCGTGCCTGCAACTGACGCAGTTGAGTGGCCGCGACATGGTTGCCGGAGCCTTCGAGCAGGACGTCGTAGAAACCTTGAACCGAATCGATCACCTGTTGCAGTTCGCCCTCCTTGAGGGCCTTGCGGTTTTCCTCGAGGGCTTTTTCCAGGGCCTTGATGTCCTTGGCCTTGGCACGCAGGGTGAACAGCTGGACGATCAGGCCTTCGAGCACACAACGCAGCTCATAGATATCCACGGCATCGGCCAGGGTGATGATCGCGACCCGTGGGCCCTTGGCGTCGGCGAATTCCACCAGGCCTTCGGATTCCAGATGGCGCAAGGCTTCGCGTACGGATGTGCGGCTGACGCCCAGGCGATCGCACAGATCGCGTTCGACCAGACGATCTCCCGGCAAGAGCTGGAAGTTCATGATGGCGCTTCGCAGCTTATCCAGCACGATTTCGCGCAGGGTTACGGGGTTGCGATTGACCTTGAAGCTGTCGTCGAGTGGCAGGCGTTTCATGGGGTCCGCTCTGAGTGTGGCTGTCCATGCAAAAAGAGCACTTAGATCCAGGATCATCGTGCTCAGGTCATCAAAACAGCCAAGGGTTAACTGGAGGCCTCGGCATCGGCTTCGGCGAAGGCTTCACGGGCGAGCCGGAAACTGTCTACGGCCGCGGGGACACCGCAATAAATACCGACCTGAAGCAGAATTTCGCGTATTTGTTCACGACTCAGCCCGTTACGCAAGGCGCCGCGTACATGTAGCTTGAGTTCGTGCGGCCGATTGAGGGCCGAAATCATCGCCAAGTTTATCATGCTGCGCTCTTTAAGCGACAAACCCTCACGGCCCCAGACGTGGCCCCAGCAGTACTCGGTGACCATCTCCTGCAATGGCCGGGTGAAGTCGTCGGCGTTTTCGATGGACCGGTTTACGTAGGCTTCGCCCAACACCTGGGTGCGGATTTTCAGGCCTTTTTCATATTTTTCATTGCTCATCGCTGTGTGCTCCCAAAATCGTCGAGCCCGCCCATCAAGGTGTATTTGAGTTCCAGGTAATCTTCGATGCCGTACTTGGACCCTTCGCGGCCAAGTCCCGAGGATTTGATCCCGCCAAAGGGCGCGACTTCGGTGGAAATCAGCCCTTCGTTGATCCCGACCATGCCGTATTCCAGCGCTTCGCTCATGCGCCAGGCCCGGCCCAGGTCGCGGGTGTAGCAGTAAGCTGCGAGGCCGAATTCGGTGTCGTTGGCCAAGTGCACAGCCTCGGCTTCGGTGTCGAAGCGGAACACTGCGGCCAACGGGCCGAAGGTTTCTTCTTGAGCGACTTTCATGTCACCGGTCATGTCGGCCAGCACGGTTGGCTGGAAGAATCCGTGTCCAAGTGCATGGCGTTCGCCGCCGCAAAGCAATCGGGCGCCTTGGGCGAGGGCGTCCTGAACATGGTCTTCGACTTTGGCCACGGCGCGTTCGTTGATCAGCGGGCCTTGGGTGACGCCTGCCTCGAAACCACTGCCAACATTCAGTTGAGCCACTCGCTCGGCCAGCCGCGCAACAAAGGCTTCATGGATGCCGCTCTGTACCAGGAAGCGATTGGCACAGACACAGGTTTGCCCGGCATTGCGGAACTTGGCGATCAGCGCACCTTCTACGGCACGCTCCAGATCAGCATCGTCGAACACGATGAAGGGCGCATTGCCCCCGAGCTCCAGCGAGACTTTTTTCAACGTTGGCGCGCATTGCGCCATGAGCAACTTTCCAATGGCGGTGGAGCCGGTGAACGACAGTTTGCGCACCAGAAGGCTGGCGGTCAGCTCACCGCCGATGGCCACGGCGTCGCCGGTGATCACGTTGAAAATTCCCGGTGGAATCCCTGCCTGTTCCGCCAGCGCGGCCATGGCCAGCGCGGAGAACGGCGTCTCCGGTGCCGGTTTGACGATGCATGGGCAACCGGCCGCGAGCGCCGGGCCGGCCTTGCGGGTGATCATCGCCGCCGGAAAGTTCCATGGGGTGATGGCTGCGACCACGCCGATCGGTTCCTTACTGACCACGATGCGCGCATCGCCTTTGTGGCTGGGAATGGTGTCTCCGTAGATGCGCTTGGCTTCTTCGGCGAACCACTCGATGAAACTCGCGGCGTAAAGGATTTCACCCTTGGCCTCGGCCAGTGGCTTGCCTTGTTCCAGAGTGAGGATTTCTGCCAGGGCGTCGGCGTGCTCTAACATCAGCGCGTGCCAGCGTTTGAGCGTCTGGCTGCGCTCTTTGGCGGTCAGTGCGCGCCAGGCCGGCCAGGCTTTGTTGGCGGCGGCGATGACCTGACGAGCTTCTGCGGCGCCAAGATTCGGCACCTGGCCGATCAGTTCGCCGGTGGCCGGGTTGAAAATGTCCTGGCAGACGCCATCGGGCGCATCCAGCCACTGGCCGTCGATGTAGGCCTGCTGGCGGAACAGTTGCAAGGCTGCTGGGCTCATGCCGGCTCCCATAGTAGAAGTAAAAAAGGGCCGCACCGGGGGGTGGTTAGACGCAGCCCAAATGTAGATGTCAGGCCAGGGTGGGCAGCGGGCCCAGCTTGCCTTTGTGATAGATCATTGGTGTGACCGATTGCTCGGGCAGAATCAGATTCTTCACCGCACCGACGATGATCGCGTGATCGCCGCCGTCGTATTCACGCCACAGTTCGCACTCGATGATCGCCGTGGCTTTGCGCAGCAACGGGTTGCCCAACTCACTGAGGTGCCAGTCGATGCCTTTGGCCTTTTCCTTGCCTTTCCCTGCAAACGCATAGGCTTCGGCAGTCTGGTCGGCGGACAGCAGATGAATCGCGAATTGCTTGCTGTCACGCAGAATCGGATACGTGTCCGAGGCATAGTTGGGGCAGAACAGCACCAGTGCCGGATCAATCGACAGCGCACTGAAGGCGCTGGCGGTGATGCCGACGATGCCACCGTCCGGGTCCAGGGTGGTGACCACCGTGACCCCGGATGGGAACGAGCTCATGACGTCTTTGTAAATGCCGGGTTCGATCATGTCGGCGGTCTCCTAGCGCATCACGAAGGGATCAGGCATGGGTGCCTGAGAGAGGTTGATCCACACCGTTTTCAGCTCGGTGTAGGCCAGCACCGAATCGATGCCGCTCTCGCGTCCATAGCCGCTGTTCTTGAAGCCGCCGATCGGCGCTATGGCCGAGACAGCACGGTAGGTGTTGACCCAGATAATCCCCGAGCGAACGTCCCGGGCCAGGCGATGGGCTCGCCCCAGGTCGCGTGTCCAGATGCCGGCGGCGAGGCCGAACTGCGAGTCGTTGGCAATCGCCAGCGCTTCGGCTTCATCTTTGAAACGGATGACCGAGGCCACCGGACCGAACACCTCTTCCTGCATGATCTTCATCGAGTTGCGGTCGCATTCGAACAGGGTTGGCTCATAGAACCAGCCATCCCCCAGATTCTCTGGACGCTTGCCGCCCAGGCGCAGACGCGCACCCTCGGCCACCGCATCGGCTACCAAGCCTTCGACCACGGCCAGTTGTTGCGCTGTGGCCATCGGGCCCATTTCGCTACTGTCGTCCTGCGGGTTGCCGATACGGATGCGCTTGGCGCGTTCGACCAGACGATCGACGAACTCATCGTAGATTTCGTCCTGCACCAACAACCGCGAGCCGGAAACGCAGCTCTGGCCTGATGCCGCATAGATCCCGGCAATCGCACCATTGATAGCGCTGTCGAGGTCAGCGTCGGCAAAGATAATGTTCGGTGATTTGCCGCCCAGTTCCAGCGACAGCTTGGCGAAGTTCTCGGCGCTGCTGCGCACCACATGCCGGGCCGTGGCAGCGCCGCCGGTGAAGGCGATTTTGCGCACCAGCGGATGGCGGGTGAGGGCGGCGCCGGTGCTTGGGCCGTAACCGGTGACCACGTTGACCACACCCGGCGGGATGCCGGCTTCCAGCGCCAGGCGAGCCAGCTCAAGAATGGTTGCCGAGGCGTGCTCGGACGGTTTGATCACAATGGTGTTGCCTGCCGCGAGGGCCGGCGCCAGTTTGATCGCCGTCAGGTACAGCGGGCTGTTCCAGGGAATTATCGCCGCGACCACGCCCATGGCTTCATGCACCGTGTAGGCAAACAGGTCCGGCTTGTCGAGGGGCAGGGTGCCGCCTTCGAGCTTGTCGGCCAGGCCCGCGGTGTAGTGGAAGAACTCCGGCAGGTAGCCGACCTGACCGCGGGTTTCGCGAATCAGCTTGCCGTTGTCACGGCTTTCCAGCTGCGCCAGTTGTTCCTTGTTTTCAGCGATCAGGTCGCCCAGCCGCCGCAGCAGTTTGCCCCGAGCGGTGGCGGTCAGGCCGCGCCAGGCCGGGCTGTCGAAAGCCGTCTGCGCAGACTGCACGGCGCGCTCGACATCGGCTTCGTCGGCATCGGGTAATTCAGCCCAGGCTTGAGCCAGGGCCGGGTTCAGGCTTTCAAAAGTCTTGCCGGAGAGGGCATCGACCCATTCACCGCCGATGCACATCTGGAAGCGTGCGAGTGTCATGCAACGATCCCCTTTATTTGGTTTTGTCGGGCGTTTGCCGTGTCGAGAAACCCCAGCAACAACTGGTTGACCAGACGCGGCGATTCTACGGGCATCATATGCCGCTGCTCGGCGAGCACGGCAACTGTTGCGCCGGGAATGCGTGCGGCCAATTGCTCGGCCATTTCCGGCGTTGAGCCCGGGTCCAGTTCTCCGGTGGCGATCAGTGTTGGCACCTGAATGCTGCCCAAGTCGTCAGCGCGGTACATGTCCTGAGTCGCGAACAGCTCATAAGTGGTCAGGTAACCCTGCGGATCGTTACCCGCCAAGGTCTGGCGTAGCGCGGCGATCTGTGCCGGGTTGGCCGCCTGGTATTCGCGGCTGAACCAGCGCGACAGCGCCGCTTCGGCGTTGGCGTCAGGGCCATGTTCGGCCGCCTGAGCGGTGCGGGCGATGACGCCGGCGCGTTGCTCGGGGCTGCGGTTGAAGACGCTGTTGAGCACCACCAAGCCGTGCAAGCGTTGCGGGTAATGCAAGGCAAACGCCCGCGCCACCAGCCCGCCCATGGAAAAGCCGATCACTGTTGCCTGAGGCAGTTGCAGGTGGTCGAGCAGTTCCAGCAACTGGTCGGCATAGCGCAGCAGAGGTGTGCCGCTTTCCGGGCGCGGGCTGGCGCCGTGGCCGAGCATGTCGTAGGCAATCACACGGTACTTCGTGGCCAAGCCAACGACCTGGCCGCCCCACATTTCTTTGTTCAGGCCCACGCCGTGGATCAAAACCACGGGCTGGCCTTGGCCGGTCGCCAGGTAACTGGTGCCAGCCGGGGTGCGTTCAGCGGTGAGCCGAATCATGGAGCGCTCCTGCATGCCTTTTTGTTGTTCTTACCGACCTTGATTACTGGGCGTTTTCAGCGGCCAGCTCTTCGAGATCGATGTAACGGTTGCCGATGCGTGGGTGCAGGCGGCCGCCATCGGCGCAACCCAGAACCACCACGATTTCGTCGGCACGCGGTGCATCTTCGATCTGCATTTCCAGGGTGATGTAATGCGAACGCAGGCCTTCGTCGTCCTTGTGCATCATCGGGATCTGGATCGAGGTGCCTGGGCCGCCGCGCTTGTTGGTGAAGCTGAGGTAGCTCTTGGCTTTCACCGCTTCGCGGTAATGGTTGCCGAAGCGCAGGGTATGGATGACGGCGGAGGCGTGTTCGATTTCACCGTCGGCGCCCACTACGGCGGCCTTGCCATAAGCCTCGATCTTCTCGGCGCCGCCGATGATGCCCACCAGACGCTCGACCATCAGCGCACCGAGGTCGGAGCAGTTGGCGCGAATTTCCGGCTTCAGGTCTTCGACAAAGCCGCGACCCAGCCAAGGGTTTTTCATCACGACGGCCAGCCCGACCATGGTCACGGGCTTGTCGGCAGCCTTGCCGCCTTCGATAAAGGTTTCTTCGACGTAGCTGACGATCTTGCGGATTTCGAAACTCATGAGCTGCTCCGTGTAGGGTAAGAGTGTCTGCGCGTCTGATGGTATACCATAATACCAAAAGTACAAGTCCCTGAAACGGGTTTCTGGTCGGAAGGCGATTAAAGGGGGGGGGATGGCTACTGCGATGGTTGCTCGGAGTCCATCGCTTGCAGCAGGATTGGTTCTATTCGCGGCAAGGTAGGCGTTGATCACGCTGGACGCACCACTCTGACCTTCGTATGGGGTGGGTTGTCGGGCGCAACTGGAGGAGGGGAATCTAGCTACGTCGAGCTTGCCGCATAGCGGCTATTTAGATTACAGGTCGAAGAACTTGCGAGCCATGCAACCAATCTCGATGACGCCGAGTGCAAAGCTGGCTTTGTAGCCGCCAAAATCGTCAATTGTCTATAGGTAGAGTCCAGTAGCGTTGCTTGGAATTACTCCATTTTTTACACTCTGAAAACAAGTCCAGAATCAAGTCCGTTTCTACTTCAGGAATAAACGAAACCCATTAGATTTCAATGGGTAGGACGCCAGATGCGATTCTCGTTTCCCGCTCTAATTATTTTTCTATAGACTTCCATTGAAGTATGTAGAAACCAAAGAAAGAGGCTTCGGCCTCTTTTTTAGTTCCAGTAAAGTTTATTCTGGTACATCAATATCCACGAATTTTTAGTACATTTTTTAGTACATCAATTCGACGCTTGGTAAATCAGTTTTTAGAGCTGCTTGGCACTCCGAAAACGGTACAACCCTCCTTCATCCATATAAGTGGAGTTAGTACAATGGTCCTTACCAATACAGCGGTCCGACACGCCAGGCCTCGCGCCAAAAACTACACCCTTCCTGACTTTGATGGCCTTGCGCTTTTCGTGAATACGAAAGGCACCAAGAGCTGGCACTTCCGTTTTTCTTGGGCGGGCAAACAGCCTCGTATTTCGCTCGGTACTTATCCTGAAATAGGTCTACGCGATGCTCGCGCTCTCACTACAGTTTTTTTGAGGGCTGCCGATAATAAATTTACTAGCCACGTTTTCAGGAATGGCTGATAACAGGGTGGACATTATCTTGGTCGGTTCAATTAATTCAAATGCGTTTTCTGGTTCGCAGGTTTCCAATGTGGCGGCGAGCCAAAATGAATCGCTGACGAAAACTCAGGTGGCACCTGAAAGCGCTGGTATTGGTGGTCATAAGGATACCAGTCGCCTTTCTTCACTCTCTCTACAGTTGAGTGAGAGTGCCGCCCGTGCGGCGGCTAGAGATTCGAGTTTGAGCAGGAAAGAGCTTGGCGCGAAAGCGAACGAGCTTTTGAGCAAGATTTCCGGTGATGGTTATTTTATCAACAAAAAAGCCAATGATGCTGAAGTGCCTGACACTCAGGACCCTGTGTTATTGGCTCGAGCGGCCAATGCAACGCAGTTTGTCAATGGCAGTGGTAAAAATCCATTTGCGGGTATGTCGAGCGATCAGCTCTCATTGATTATCTATGATGACAGTGGAAGTTTTATGACTAATGAACGCCGCGCGGCGTGGAAAGAGTCATTCGATCAGGAATCTGCTTGGCGGCAGAAGGTTGTTGCCAATGCGATGGCGGAATATAACGGAACCGGGAAACTGACGAAATTCTTTACTGCAGCCCTTGAACATTACAAGGATTTGCCCGTTATTGAGCAGGCACAATATCCTAATAGTTATGAGGCGAAGCTGCAGGGTTGGATAGCACTCGATTTCAACTACAAGACCCATACGGTTGAGGGAAAGGGTAGTCCTCAGGACGTAATGGACAAGGTCTTGAATCTCGACAAGCAACTGTTTGATGACGCTGGGGCAGATACGGCTTGAGTGCGGCACTCACCCAAGATTGGACCTGTCCAAACAAAATGCGCCGCATCGTCGTAATGCTGGTCACTTAAGCGGAGCAGTCTTATGATCCGCCGGAAACCGGGTCTTTGAAATCTTCACCGTCCTTGGCCCCTAAGGCCTTGGACGGTGATCCAAAAATACTCCTCCAATCCCAGCTCTTAACTCCGCCCAACGTCTGCCTGTTGCTGATGTCGAGTTCGCCGCTGCCATGACGATTAACTGAGCGGCGATGTGCCTTGAAACCCTCAAAAAACAAGTCCAGAATCAAGTCTTTTCCTGCCCCTGCAAGAAAAGAAACCCCTTAGATTTCAATGAGTCGGACACCAGATACGAGTCTCGTTTCCCGCTCCAATTATTTTTCTATAGACTTCCATTGAAGTATGTAGAAACCAAAAAAAGAGGCTTCGGCCTCTTTTTTTATTCCAGTAAAGTCCATTCTGATACATCAATAGCCACGACTTTTTAGTACATTATTTAGTACATCAATTCGATGCTTGGTAAATCATTTTTTAGAGCTGCTTGACCCTCTGAAAGCCCTACAACACTCCTTCATTCATATGAGTAGAGTTAGTACGATGGTTCTTACCAGTACGGCGATCCGGCACGCCAAACCTCGCGCCAAAAACTACACCCTTCCTGATTTTGACGGCCTTGCTCTTTTCGTGAATACGAAAGGCACCAAGAGCTGGCACTTCCGCTTTTCTTGGGCGGGCAAGCAGCCTCGTATTTCGCTCGGTACTTATCCTGAAATAGGTCTACGCGATGCTCGCGTTCTGCGTGATATCGCCAGGGCGCTGATCGCGAAGGGTATCGATCCCCGCGATCAGCGACGCCTTGAGCGCAATGCCAAGCTGTTGACCTGCAAAGCGCCTCCTGAGCATCGTTTTAGCGTTGATGTGCTGCAAATCCTCGGTCCTTGAGGGAGGGGCGCGGCATCATTCGAAGGCGTGCCTCTTAACCCTATTTATGCCTCGGGATGAGTGAAGGGTCGGACAGGTGCATTCTGCCGTCCAGGTTAGCCAGCCACTACACCTGGTTGATTTGTCCAGCGTGCCCCTGCGTAGGTTGGGCGTCACCAGCAAGCAATTGATCAACACTGAGAAAGATCAATGCCCCGCGTCGCGCAAATGGGCAGAGGCGACCCTCCGTCACTACCCTGATGTGCAATGGCTGTCGTGGGTGTCGGGACAGATGACCCGGCACGTGCGGTGGTGTTTTTCGGTGACCGGATTTCTGAGGGTGCGTTCCATCCGCAGGGGGGCGTCACGCAGCTTGACTGAGGATTCGGCTGTGTTCGACACGGTGCTAGATTTGGCGGACCTGATCGGTCGTCATCATCGCGGGAAAAACTGAGCCAAAATGACCGAGCAGCGCCCCTTGAATTCGCTCTCTAAAGCCGAACTTGGCGCCAATCGCAGCATCGCGCAGCCGATTTTTATCGGGCGTAAGAATTTCTCGCCCGCGGTTCACCGGCAGGCAGGTAAGAAGAGGTACGGGCGCGCGAGTACCGTGCAGTGAGATTATAGCTCAATAAAAAGTTCGATTTCCTTACTTTCCAAATAAAATAAGGAGTAAAAGATACAAATAATCCCCAAGGCCACGACAGATGTATTTAAAACAACGAAGGCGAGTGTTTTGGGAGTGGTCCGATAGCGAGCTTCACAATCGTTGTCACGATGGCTTGCTCTCAGACGGTGGGCAGATTGATGTGCAGGTGCGGACTTCCCGCACCGGGGCGGTTCAATTGTTTGTTGGTGCATACGACGGAGAAGGTTCGATGCTTTTTGAGGAGTACTACAAGGAGCGGCCGGGGGAGTCTATGAGTACAGCGCTAGCGTTCGGTGTAGGGAGGGCAATGACTCTCACCTCGACGAAGCTGTTACCCCTTCCATCTACGGCTCGACTGGGTATTTATCGCAAGGCTTGATGCCTACAATTCCGCAATGTAGCCCTGTAGATTACTTAGGCCACGTGGAGCGGCGGGTCCCGAGCTGGAAGGCGCCTGGAACTGGAGCAGCGTCTGTCGGCCAACGAACAGACCCATTAAGGAACTGAGCGATGCACAACGAATCAGGCTCGTCTACGTGACCGCCTTGCCACTTCTGGCCGGCAGTTGTCAGTCCTCCTCGAGAATTCAGTCGATGGCTGCTCAGTGCTTACCGCCACCGACGCCGTGATTCATGGAGGAGCAGAGCCCAACTCGCCCCGGCGCATGCTCAACGAATCGATATCACCGACGACGGTGACCGGACTGTAATTAAATCGAGATCGTGGTCTGCTGACAGCGCCACTGTGCTACGCGACTTCTTGCGGTTTTCAACGCATGTCTTGAACAAGTCCGCTCGCAGCACCTGAATGCCAAGATCGTGTCCTTAGGCTTCTCACCCCAACGCCATGCGCTGAGCGACGGCACGGCGCGCTCCCTCAAACCTATCTATGCATCCAGATGAATGGAGGCTAGGCTAGGGCTGGGGTTATCAAAGATATGCTAGGATTGGATAGCGCAGATAACTGATGAGGAGATTTCCATGAGCGTTACAGAGCAGTCGGGCGTCTCCACCTTGGTCGGTACGCCTAAGGAGATTCGGGCTAGCTTAAGCCGCTCGCATGCGGACCGAGTGCTGGTCGTGTCTTTCGATCAGGTTAACCTCAGCGTATTTGAGGCGTTGGCGGAAAACTTCGCCAATGTGGCTTCTTCGATGTATGAGGTGCTGCAGGAGCGTCAGGACCCGAAGTCGCTGGAGCGACTGGCCGAGGTGTTTGTGACGCGTAAGCCGCCTTCGCCTCGCTTGCTCAAGGAAGCGGCAATGCTGGTACAGGCCCGCAAAGCGGTGTTGGAAAGCGGTGATTGGCTGACCGCCGCAGACATCGCCCAGGTGGCCCAGTTGAGTACTAGAAACCCGAGCGCCCAGCCCAACAAATGGAAAAAGCAGGGGCAGATCTTTGCCATCAGTCACGGTGGGGTCGATTATTTCCCAGGCTACGGCTTGGACCCGGACGCGGGCTATCGGCCGTTCAAGGCACTGGCCAAAATCATTGAGGCTTTCGCTGGCCACAAGGACGGCTGGGGGATGGCTTACTGGTTTCGCTCCGATAATAGTTTTCTGGGCGGCAAAAGACCTCAGGACCTGTTGGCATCGGCGCCTGATCGGGTGATTGCTGCAGCACTGGATGAAGTCCAAGGCATCGTCCATGGCTAAGCAGCGTACCGAGTCCAGTGAGGGTAGGGCGACGCCTTCCACGGATTTGGCGGCGTCCGTTACCCCAGTGCCTGCGGCTACGTTGCACGTCACTTTCACCGTGATCGCCAAAGGCGATGTGCTTCACCGTGTGCATCAGGATAAGTATCAGCCTGATCAATTCAATCCTGGTGTGCACGGCAACGCACGCTTCAGCCCGATCCAGGATGATCAGGGGCGGGCGATTCCCACCTTGTATGGAGGCACGACAGTCGATTGCGCCTTGATGGAGACCGTCTTCCACGACGTTCCCCATACGGCTGGGTTTAAGAGCTTCGACAAAGGCAAGCTGACTGGACAGGTGCATTCTGCCGTCCAGGTTAACCAACCGCTGCACCTGGTTGATCTGTCCAGCGTGCCACTGCGGAAACTGGGCATCACGCGCAAACAATTGATCGACACTGAGAAAGATCAATACCCCGCAACACGCAAATGGGCAGAGGCGATTCACCGTCAATGCCCCGATGTGCAAGGGCTGTCTTGGGTGTCGCGGCAAGATGATTCGGCACGTGCGGTGGTGCTCTTCGGCGACCGGATTCCAGACGGTGCGCTCCACCCACGGGGGGCGTCACGCAGCTTGACCGGCGACTCGACCGTGTTTGACACGGTGCTCAATCTGGCAGAGCGGATTGGAGTCGTTATCATCGCGGGAAAAAGCTGAGTCAAAATGACCGAACAGTGGCCCCTGGAATCCGCTCTCGAGGCTGGAATTGCCACCAGTCGTTAGATCTTGCTGAAGATGGCGGGCTTGATGGGGGCATTAATGATAATTTCCGTACAAATTTTATGGTGTCGACGGCCAGACACGTCTCGCGTACATCCCAAGGAAGGGCGGTGCTTGCCACAGAGCGCAGCAATAACAATGCCGGTTCCGTGCTGGCCTAGAATGCGGAGCTCGTTATGAAGGTCAACCAGATGTTAAGTGATGAACTGGTGAGCCGGCTGGAAGAGAAGATTCCAACCATGGCGAAAGGCGCGATTAATGCGGCCTATATCGATGCGCTGGCGGCCGGATTCAGTGTGATGGAAGTCCGTGATGGCATGCTCGTTGAGACAGTAGGCGATGGTCAGCACAAGGTTATTCGAGTGGCCAAGCCCAAGCATAAGGTAGCTTCGGGCAGGATTATCAAGGTGCGCCACCTTTCATAGTGAGAGGTTGAGCGCCTATATCTTAACAACGTCGCCGCGCAGCGCGCGGGAAATCTGACTCTTCGGCCAGCTCATTCTTTGTACTGTGTAGGGAAGAAGCCATCAAGCTCGCCGGCGCATTGGGTCGTTTAAATCAGTGACCGTTGGCTCTCAGCTTAGCCAAGCCTTGTTTGATGTGTCCGGCGTTCTCTCCGATGGTCTGAAGTGCACCTCGGACGTTGGCGCCAATCTCTGTTGCACCTTGGTCTTCTACCTTCAAGGTCAGCTCCATCACCGCGGCCTCCAAGGCGAGCTGATTGTGGTACAGCCGCTCAAGAACATCAGAAAGTGAATATTCGCTGGGCATTGTTTTCGACTCCAATCGAGAACTCAAGAGCGTAGCAGCGGAAGGGGTGGAAACAAAAGGGCGGTTGAATAAGCGAGCGCTACGCGATGCTCGCGCTCTGCGTGATATCGCCAGGGCGCTAGTCGCGAAGGGTATCGATCCCCGCGATCAGCGGCGCCTGGAGCGCAATGCCAAGCTGTTGAACCTGCAAAACACCTCCTGAGCGTCGTTTTAGCGTTGATGTGCTGCAAATCCTCGGCTTTTGGGAGAGGGGCGCGGCACCACCCGAAGATGTTGCCGTCGTGCGCTGGGGTTCAAGCAATGCTGAATCGGGTTATGCCAACACCGTCGGTCTACCGTTGCCGGGCTTGAGAGCGATCGCGCTCAATACATCTGAATGCTAACTTTGTGCCCATAGACTCACGCCTCTACGCCATTGCACTGACCGACGGCACGGCGTGCTCCCTTAAGCCTATCTATGCATCGGGATGAGTGGAGGGCCGGCGAGGGAATTCTGCCGTCCAGGTTAGCCAGCCACTACATAACGCCCCGACTGGCTAATCGAAAGGTTCGCTGGACGTTCCGTACTCCGTACACGCAAGTTTGCCCTTCGCTGGCTGAGGCGTTATCGCCCTCTATTTCCGTCGACCCTATCAGACGAAGTAGGTTTCGAAATCATTTTGCTTGTTGCTCCGGAGAGCGTGCGCCATCGACTATGTTGCCCATCGGTCGGGCTGGGCGACAAAGGCTTGGTGTGCATTCGAATTCGGAGAAACCTAACCCGTTTTTCCTAAAATCAATTTAGACAAAGGGGGTAGAGAAGTGAAGCGTAGCTGCTGGATCTGCTGGGGCGATGTATATCGAAAAGGAGACAGCCGCCCAGCTTCTACCGACAGCTGGAGACAACAGCGATTGCTTTCGCTCGGGATCTAGTTTTGCTTCCCTTTGTGGCGTCAGCCCCGTCCAGACACCTTCAGGACAGTTCAGTCGCCATCGCATAAATCGAGGCGGTGACCGTGCTGCCAATAGCACCTTGCACTGATATCGATGGAGGGGATTCATTCTCACAAAAGACTATTGGCTCCCGACCACTTTGATTACCAACCTTTCACCCCACTCATGTCAGGCAGCTTATGAGCAATGCCCTTGTGGCAATCGATGCAGGTTGCCTCGCCATTGGCCAGTGAGGTCGAGTGCATGCTCGAGGCGCGCTTGCTTTGCCGGGTGAAGTCCATGAATTCGAAGTTGTGACAATTGCGGCATTCTCGCGAGTCGTTGGCCTTGAGTCGGGCCCATTCGTGCTCGGCCAGTTCACGTCGCAGGGCGAGGAATTTGTCGCGGGTGTCGATGGTACCGAAAATCTTGCCCCAGACCTCCTTGGAGGCCTGCATCTTGCGCGCGATCTTATGGGTCCACTCGTGTGGCACGTGACAGTCCGGACAACTGGCGCGTACGCCGGAGCGGTTGGTGTAGTGGATCGTGTCCTTGAGCTCGACATACACGTTGTCACGCATTTCATGGCAGGACACGCAGAACGTCTCGGTATTGGTCGCCTCTAGGGCAGTGTTGAAGCCGCCCCAGAAAACGATACCGGCGATAAAGCCCCCAAGCGTTAGGAAACCCAGGCTGTAATACAGGCTCGGACGACGCAGGACGCCCCAGTAGTCCTTGAGCAAGGCGAACAGTGCTTTCATGTTGCCTCCTCAAGGTTTCTTCGTGGCGTTGGCGTTTTCTTGCAGCAGTTTGTCGATTGTCTCGAAATTGTTTCCCACCAAAGGCTTCACGTCCGCCTGCGGCACATGGCACTGGTTGCAGAAGTACCGACGTGGTGAGACGGCCGCCAGCGCTTGGCCATCGCGGTCCATGTAGTGGGTGATGCTGATCATCGTTGCCTGGGTCCGTGCGCTGTTGGCACGGCTGTGACAGGACAGGCACTTGTTGCCGTTCGCGTCGACCTGATAGCCACGGATGGTGTGGGGAATGGTCGGCGGCTGATCCGGGTAATTACGCTCGCGTTTGAGGTCTTTGTTTTCTTCATCGGTAATGGGCGGGGCGGGCATGTTCTGGGACAGAGTGCCGCCGGTGCGACGCCCATCCGGAGCTGGCGCGTCGAGCGGGTAGTTGATTTCAGCCGCGATCACCACGCCAATCGCGGCAAGCAGAAACAAGGGCAGCATTCGAAAAAGCATCAGGGTTCTCCTCAGGCCACGCTGACCAACTCGATGCGTATCGCGCACTTTTTGTAGTCGGTTTGCTTGGAGATCGGGTCGGTGGCATCGAGCGTGACCTTGTTGATCAGCTTGTTGGCGTCGAAAAACGGCACGAATACCAATCCTTGAGGCGGCTTGTTGCGCCCGCGGGTTTCGATGCGCGCACGGATCTCACCGCGTCGGCTGATCAGCTTCACTTCACTGCCGCGCCGTGCTTTCAAGGCCTTGGCATCCTCGGGATGCATGTACACCAGCGCATCCGGCACGGCTTTGTAGAGTTCTTCGACTCGCTGGGTCATGCTGCCCGTGTGCCAGTGTTCAAGAACGCGCCCGGTGCTCAGCCAGAACGGGTAGTCCGCATCCGGTGCCTCGGCCGGCGGTTCGTAGGGGAGGGCGAAAATGATCGCCTTCTTGTCCGGATAGCCATAGAACTGCACCTCGCTGCCTTTCTCCACATAGGGGTCCAGCCCCTCGCGATAACGCCAGCGGGTTTCCTTGCCGTCCACCACCGGCCAGCGCAGGCCCCGTTCACTGTGGTAACGGTCAAATGCGGCAAGGTCATGTCCATGGCCGCGACCGAATTGGGCGTACTCCTCGAACAGCCCCTTCTGCGGGTAAAACCCAAAGGCCTTGGCTTCATCGTTTTTGTAGCCGGCTTCCAACTGCTCGACAGGGAACTGGTCCACCTGACCATTTTTGAACAGCACGTCGAAGAGGGTCTTGCCCTTGAGCTCAGGTGCCTTGGCGAGTAATTCGGCGGGCCAGGTTTCATCGGTGGTGAAGCGCTTGGAAAATTCCATCAACTGCCACAGGTCCGACCGGGCGTCTCCCGGTGCCGTCACCAACTGATGCCAGAATTGCGTGCGTCGTTCAGCGTTACCAAAGGCGCCTTCCTTCTCCACCCACATGGCGCTGGGCAGAATCAAGTCGGCGGCCTGGGCGGAAACGGTAGGGTAGACGTCGGAGACAATCATGAAATTGTCCGGGTTGCGCCAACCCGGTAGGACTTCCTGCATGATGTTCGGCCCGGCTTGCATGTTGTTGCTGGCCTGGGTCCAGCACACGTTGAGCACGCCGTCCTTGAGCATGCGACTCTGTTCCACCGCGTGGAAACCGGGTTTTTCCTGGATGGTGCCGGCGGGCAGTTTCCAGATTTTCTCGGCGGTGGCGCGGTGCTTGGGATTGGTGACCACTAGGTCGGCCGGCAGTCGGTGGGAAAAAGTCCCCACTTCACGTGCCGTGCCACAGGCCGACGGTTGACCGGTCAACGAGAAGGGGCTGTTGCCCGGCTCACTGATCTTGCCGGTAAGCAGGTGGATGTTGTAGATCAGGTTGTTGGCCCAGACGCCACGCGTGTGCTGGTTGAACCCCATGGTCCAGAACGACACGACTTTACGCTTGGGGTCGGCATACAACTGGGCCAGGCTTTTCAGTCGCTCAGGCGCAACCCCCGTCTCCCTGGCGGTTCGCTCCAGCGTATAAGGCTTGACGAAGGCGGCATACGCCTCGAAGTCAATATCCGTCCATGTGTTGGCCTTGCCGGCATTCTTCGCGCTGGTTTCCCGTGGGTCGTCAGGACGCAGGCCGTATCCGATGTCGTCGGCACCCCGGGCAAAGCGGGTGTGCTTGCTGATGAAATCCTGGTTCACCGCGCCGCTTTCAATGATGTGGTTGGCGATGTAGTTAAGAATCAGCAGGTCGGTTTGCGGCTTGAACACCATGGGGATGTCGGCCAACTCGAAACTGCGATGTTCGAAGGTGGACAGCACCGCCACTTTCACATGGGGCTGGCTCAGGCGGCGATCGGTCACCCGGCTCCAGAGCACCGGGTGCATCTCGGCCATGTTCGAGCCCCAGAGCACGAAGGCATCGGTGGCTTCGATGTCGTCATAACAACCCATGGGTTCATCGGCGCCAAAGGTGCGCATGAAACCCATCACCGCCGAGGCCATGCAATGGCGGGCGTTGGGGTCGATGTTGTTGGTACGAAAGCCGGCCTTCATCAGTTTGTTGGCGGCGTAGCCTTCCCAAACCGTCCACTGTCCGGAGCCGAACATACCGACCGATTCCGGCCCCTTGCTTTTCAGGGCCTGCTTGAACTTCAGCTCCATGATGTCGAAGGCTTGCTCCCAACTGACCGGCTGGAATTCACCCTGCTTGTCGTACAGACCGTTCTTCATGCGCAACAACGGCTGGGTCAGGCGATCGACGCCATACATGATCTTTGAAAGAAAATAGCCTTTCACGCAGTTGAGCCCACGATTGACTTCGGCCTTCACGTCGCCATGGGTGGCGACCACCCGGTTATCCCGGGTCGCGACCATCACGCTGCACCCGGTGCCACAGAACCGGCAAGGCGCCTTGTTCCAGTCCAGGGTGACCATGTCCGCTTCGGTCACCAGGTTGCTGGCAGAGGTTACGATCGGCAGACCCGCAGCGGCGGCTGCAATGGCGGCGGCCTGGGTCTTGACGAATGCACGGCGGGTCATGCTCATTCAATGTCTCCTTCGGGCTCGAGGAGTTCGTGATAGATCAACGCCGCGTTGAGTACGCCGGGCAGGTTGTTGATCTGGTCGATGCGTTGCAGGATCTGGTTTTCATGCACGGCTTCAAGCACTACCACCAGTTTTCCGGCGGCACTTTCCTGATGCAGTTCCAGGCCATCGAGCAGGCGCAGGTTGGCCTTGACCGCGTCGAACATCTCCGGTCGGGCAAGTACAACAAGACTGGCGATATGCAGGGTTTCGTCCATGAACGGCTCCAATAGCCTCAAGAAAAAGCCACCAGTCAGTGGGGTGGGCCAGGAGGGCCATACAGCATCTGGAAAAACCAGACGAGGAAACCGTAGCCGCCGACGATGGCGACCGACAGCAGCGGAAAGAGGAACACGACAAGGAAGAGGAACAGCCGGGTTTCCTTGCGGCGATCAGATTTGCGTTCTTCAGCCAACGACATTGGGGCTTCTCCAGCCGAACCTGAATTTATACTAGGACAGAAAAATCAAACTGGCCTATTTGTCCAGTTTTTATGACGAGCGGCTATGTCCCATATGAGTCCAACAGCGGCAAGTCCTGTTCTTCATCTACTATTTATTTTCTAGGGAGAGGGAGCTTGCTCCCGGTTCCGCAGCGACGTCCTATCGCTGCGCTTGAGTTAGAAAATAGTAAAGATCAGTATTCACCAACGAGCTGGGTACATAAGAATATCAAGTCATTTTGAAACGACTCACCATGACTTGTTGGTGTTCTGCCAACCTCGCTAGCTCCCGGCTAGTCGCTGCTGTTTGATCAGCTCCGGCGCTGACCTGAATGGCGACATCGTTGATTTCCATAACATTTCGGTTGATATCTTCCGCAACGGCACTTTGCTCCTCGGCAGCGGTGGCGATCTGCATGTTGCGGTCGCTGATGCTCGAAACGCCCACGGCAATCTCCGCCAGTAGTTCCCCCGCGCACTCGATATTGGAGGCACCAGTGCGCGTCTTGCTCAAGGTTTCCTGCATCGAACTGGTGGCGCGATCCGAGCCAGCCTGCAGTTTGGTGATCATGTCTTGGATGTTTCCAGTGGACTCTTGGGTTCTTTGAGCAAGCGTACGCACTTCAGTCGCGACCACCGCGAAACCACGTCCATGGTCGCCGGCCCGCGCAGCTTCGATGGCTGCGTTCAGAGCCAGCAGGTTAGTCTGTTCGGCGATGCCACGGATAACGTCTAGCACAGTGGAAATCGAATCACTTTCATTTTTCAGCTCGCCAATGATGGCGGCGGTTTGATCCGCTTGCTCGGACAGGTCTTGGATGACACGGACGGTCGCCTCGATTTCTTTTCTGCCTTTTTCGGTGCTTTGGCTCACCTGTTGTGATAGGGCTGCCGCATCGCCGGTGCTCTGCGCAACATCACGAACCGTAGCGCTCATCTCATTGATGGCCGTGACCACCAGTTCCGTTCCCTGGCGTTGGCGTTCAAGGCTCTGGCTGGTCTGAAATGTGACAGCCGAAGACTCTTCTGCTGCAGTGGCCACTTGCGCGGTCGCGGTTCCAATTTCTTGAATAATTTGACTGAGCTCGGTGGCCGTGCGATTTAGGTTGTTGGCAATTGTGCCGAACTCATCCCGCCCCTCATAAGTGGCGCGGCTGGTGAGGTCTCTTTCGGAAAGAGCGATCAGCACGTTATTGACTTCGCCTACTGCTGCCCTAATGTTACGGATGATGCAGTACGACAGCAGGGTCACTGCCGCCACTGCACCGCCAACCGAGCCTAGGACAACCCATAACACGAAATATGCGTGGTCGTGCGCCTGATTGGCCAACTTGCGTATGTGCAGGCTGAGCGCATTTTCGACGTCACTCATCTGGTCTATTCTGGCTGTCGATAGCTTAAACCAAGACTCGGCTGGGACGTCGAGCGAGTGGCCCATGGGCGTTTCGAAAATCAGTCGCTGAAGCCTAGCCACTTCCATAGCGTCGGCTGCCGCCATCTTATCGTCCAGTTGACGGACGTAGGCCTCATCGGCACTGCCGCGAAAGCCCTCAGCATAAGCTGAAAATTCGCCGAGGTTTCGGCTGAAGGTTGAGAGCAGTTCTGAATCTACACGGTTCTGGTTGAACACCACCCCCAATGTCGCGCGCTCCCGGCCGGCTCGCTCTTTCATCTCGATGAACTGGTTGAGTGAGGAAAGGCTTCGCGCCAACTCTGGCTTTTCCACACTGCGTTGAAGTGCATGAGTGTAGGCGATCAAGGACTTAATGATTTTTGTGAACCGAGCGCCCGATTCTCGGTTGCTAACCGCCAGCGCATCAATCTGACCGCGAGTGGCCTGCAAAGAATCCAGCGCCGCAATGGCTTGGCGGACTTGATCATTGTCCAGCGTAGGTAGACGGTGAGTTGCATTAATGGCTTCGTCTGTCTGCTGTCTCAACGCATGTAACGCGTCGCGCATAGACGTTCCCTTACTGGCCAGGAAAACGCCACTCGCACCGCGCTCACGCTGCAAAACCGTGATCAACTGGCTAAACGTCTGTGCAGCGGTACTAGCCTCCTGCGTCTGCTCCATTTCTCGAAGCGTGTGATAGCTCTCGATGACTTGCAGAGTTGCGAGCCAAAGGAATCCGATCAATGGGAATACCAAAATCAGGATCAACTTAAAGCTCAATGAAATGTTTCTGAGCACGATTAATTTCCTTCTCATTCGCATCAGTGTGTTGCGAGGTTGGGGAGAAACTCTGCAGTCATGCTTATAGGGGATGCATGTGAACAGGAGAGACGGCGATGAGGCTGCCGCACGCAGGTATGCTGATTTGCTGCTCTGTTTATCGGTCAGATTCTTATCGCCTTGAGTCGTTTCAGTGGGAAGAACCTGTCCAATCGATCAAATCTGACAAGTGGCTTTCGTCAGCTACGAACACTCGGTGCTTCAGGGATCCAGTAACAGTGCCCCAGCACAGTCCCAACATTAGCAGCGACTCGTGGTGATGCGGGCGGCTTGCCTAACTATGCGACAAGCCCCATGTCGGTTCTGTCTCCTGACGTTTTTCCGGATATACAAAACGTCGTCATCCCATCATAAGCACCGTCTAGCTGTCCGGAGTGGACACTTCCCTACTGTTTGTCCACGGGTGGAGGGAACTGATGCGGCGTGGATTTGGGTCTTCTTGATGCTTGATTGCGGCGATCCGGCACGCCATATATCGCGCCCAAAACTACTCCTTTCCTGACGTAGATGGTCTCGCGCTTTTCGTGAATACGAAGGCTACTAAGACTTGCACTCCGCTTTTTCGGGCGGACAAGCAGCCTCGTATTTCGCTTAGTACCTATCCTGAAATTGGTCTTGGGATGCACCCGTTCTGTGTGATGTTGCCAGGGTGCTGATCGTTAGGCTCCTGGTCATGAAAAATGCCTAAAAAGCGGTTGCTCAGCATTGAAAGTGGTATGCAAGTTGAGCATATTGTTTCTGGTTGCGGGCCTCAAACATCCGGTCGGACCCAGAACCTCCCGCTTCAATTGACTGCCCCGTCGACTGACAGCTAGGCGCTCAGGTTCAGATGTAGAGGGGGCTGACTTTCGCTGTTCATGGCCAGTTAACCCCTTGAGCCAGGTCCGTGTTCAGTCGTTGGTCAGGTGCAGTTGCACTTCTAGGGCGTCATGCAGGAGTCGGACGACTTCGATCACGTCGTCGTTTGCCACACGATAGAACTCGTTATGGCGTGGGCACTTGACCGTCCCACACCATTTACCTGATGTTGATGATTCTGTTCAGATCGTCGGCAGGCGCTCCCCGGCGGAACTCACTACCAGCGCCTCAAGCATTCGCGGCTGGCAACGATGTCGGACTGCGCATTGCCGCACTCGAACCGGAACGCTACACCGGGGCAGGGTTCGCCATAAGCCACGCCAGCACCTTACGATGCGCGAAGTGAGCAGTCATAGTCTGCTATTGTTGATTTCCGATGGCAAACCTAATGATATCGATCAGCATAAGGGTCGTTATGGTGTAGAAGACATGAGCCAGGCCGTAACCGAAGCCAAGCTCCAAGGCATCTATTCCTTCTGTTTTGACTATCGATCGACAGGCGGGCAGCAAGCTATCTCCTAGCGGTATTCGGCGCGCGTCAGTACGCCTTTGCCCAGACCCCAGTTGTTGCTCGGCGTGTTGCTGAAAATGGTTCAAAAAGCTGGTGATGGCTTTAACTTCCACAATTCACCTTCTCTTTGGAGAACCCTTCTATGCCTAAAAACAAGACCCCATCGTCGGTTGTTGCACAACAATTTCAGATGACGCTTTCGAGATGGGACACTGAAGACACATCAAAAGCTTTTCCCACCCAAGGCACTCATGAGCTTCCCGAATTATCAAATACCGAGTTGGTTCACCTTCGTGTTCGTGTGATTGCTCTGGAAAATCTGGTTATCGCGTTGCTCGCCCAAGGGACGGATCAACAG
>NZ_CAKKMI010000044.1:0-55443 GCF_918698105.1 Pseudomonas brassicacearum
CGATAGCCATCTAACCATCAACATCTGTGTCAACTGATCCACCGCTATCGCGAGCAGGCTCGCTCCCACAGAGGAGGTGCTTGGCAAGTGGGCACGCTCATAAAACCGTCATTTATTTCTGATACAAGCCTGTGCAGCCCCCGGAAAAGCCGGGCCATCCATCAGGGTAATGTATGCAAATGACCGTTTTGAGCCGCGTATGAAAGTACTCGTCACCGGCGTCGCAGGGTTCATCGGGTTTCATACCGCCAAGCGGCTGTGCAGCGACGGCCATCAGGTCATTGGCATCGACAACCTCAACAGCTACTACAGCGTCGAGCTGAAACAGGCACGCCTGGCGCAGTTGGCCGAGTGCCGCGATTTCCGCTTTCAGTTGCTGGATGTGGCAGACAAACAGGCGCTGTTGGAGTTGTTTGCCGAACATGCCTTCGACCACGTCGTCCACCTCGCGGCCCAAGCCGGTGTGCGTTATTCCATCGACAATCCGGACCTTTATGCGCAAAGCAATCTGGTGGGCTTTCTCAACGTGCTGGAAGCCTGCCGCGCCCATCGGCCGGCGCACCTGATCTTCGCCTCGAGCAGTTCGGTGTATGGCTTGAACGACCGCCTGCCGTACGCCACCACCGACCCCGTCGACCAGCCGGTATCGTTCTATGCGGCGACCAAGCGCGCCAATGAACTGATGGCCCACGCTTACTCGCATCTCTATGGCATTCCCACCACCGGCCTGCGGTTTTTCACCGTGTATGGGCCTTGGGGACGGCCAGACATGGCGCCGTTCAAATTCACCGATGCCATCCTCAACGGTCGCACCATAGACGTTTACAACGACGGTGCGATGTCTCGCGATTTCACCTATATCGACGACATCGTCGAGGGCCTCGTGCGGCTGATACCGCTGCCGCCGACCAATGAGACCGGCGTGTGCAACAAGGTCTATAACATCGGCTTCGGCTCACCGGTGAAGCTTTTGCAGTTTATCGAGTGCATTGAAGAAGCGCTGGGCGTGCGCGCGATAAAGAATTTCTTGCCGTTGCAATCGGGCGACGTGGTCGACACGTGGGCGGACACTCGTGAACTGGAGGAGCGGGTGGGGTTTCGCCCACAAGTCGCAGTGCCGGTCGGTGTGCAGTCGTTTGTCGATTGGTACCGCGACTTTTACGCCGTCTAACCCCTCATTTCCCAGCATCTTTTCTGGAGCATCATGCACGAAACCCCTTATGTGTCGGTCCTGATTCCGGCCAAAAACGAGGCAGGCAATCTCATCCCACTTCTCGAAGAAGTGCGCACGGCGTTGGCCAATGAGAACTTTGAGGTCATCGTGGTGGACGATGGGAGCACCGACGCCACCGCCGCTGAGTTAAGAACCTTACAAGGCAGTGGCTACCAGCAATTGCGAGTGCTCAGCCACAGCCGTTCCCTGGGCCAGAGCACCTCGATCTACCACGCCGCTGAGGTGGCACGCGGGCATTGGCTGGCAACCCTGGACGGCGACGGTCAGAACGACCCGGCCGACTTGCCGAAAATGCTCGACCTGGTGCGCGGTTCCGAAGGCACCCCCGCGGGTGTCAAGCTGGTGGCGGGGCATCGCGTCAATCGCCGGGACACGGCGAGCAAGCGTTGGGCCTCGCGATTTGCCAACAAACTGCGCGCCAGCCTGCTCAAGGACCAGACGCCCGACACCGGTTGCGGCATAAAGTTGATCGAGCGCGAGGCGTTTCTGCGCCTGCCGTATTTCGATCACATGCACCGTTTTATCCCGGCGCTGATCCGCCGTCACAACGGCCGGATGCTGGTTCAGCCGGTCAATCACCGTGAGCGCGGGGCCGGGGTGTCCAACTACGGCAACCTGGACCGGGCGCTGGTGGGCATTGTCGATCTGTTTGGGGTGTGGTGGCTGATCAAGCGCACCCGCCTGGACGTCAACGCACAAGAAACCGAGGTTTGAAATGGGCAGAGAATCGTTGTGGTTGGCCGTTGGCTTCAGTGGTCAATTGGCATTCACCGGGCGTTTTGCCCTGCAATGGCTGTACAGCGAATACAAGAAGCGCAGCATGATTCCCGTTGGCTTCTGGTACCTGAGCATCATCGGTAGTGCGCTGTTGCTGGCCTACGCCATCTACCGCAAAGACCCTGTTTTCATCGTCGGCCAGTCCTTCGGTTTTGTCGTTTACCTGCGCAACTTGCAGTTGATCGCCAAGCATCATGAGCAGCAAAAGCGCGAACTGGCAGAGAAGGACTGAGACGGTGCGGATACGATTATCTTCCCCGCGGCTCGAGCTCCTGGCGTTTGTGGTATTGGCCTTGATCATGGTGGGCGCTGGCCTTGGCTGGCGCCAACCGATGAATGTCGATGAAGAGCGCTTCCTTGGCGTTGCCCTGGAGATGCTGCAAAACGGCTCTTGGTTCATTCCCCATCGCGCCGGTGAAATCTACGCCGACAAACCGCCGCTGTTCATGTGGACAGTGGCGCTGTTCGTGCAACTGACCCACCTGCCCAAAGTTGCCCTGTACTTGCCCGCGCTGCTGGCAGGCGCCGTCACCACCGCGTGCCTGTATGACCTGGGCCGACGCTTGTGGGGACGGCGCGTGGGGGTGATCGCGGCGCTGTTGTTTCTCGCCACCTACCAGACCTACAGCATCCTGCGCACCGGGCAGATTGATGGTTTCCTTGCGCTCTGGACCATCCTTGGGATCTATGGCTTGTGCCGGCACGTGTTGCTCGGCCCGGCCTGGCGTTGGTACTACGTGGCGTGTGCGGCGATGGGGCTGGGGATTATCAGCAAAGGCGTGGGTTTTCTGCCGGTGCTATTGCTGATTCCCTACGCCTATGCGCTGCGCAAAGGTTGGAAAGGGGTGGTGGCCATGCCTGGCCAGGCGGGACGCTGGTGGCTGGGGCTGGTCGTCGCATTGGCCGCCATCGCGTTATGGCTGGGGCCTTTGCTGATGATTGTCGCGCAGGGCAGTGCCGACAGCCTGGCGTACGCCCAGGAAATCCTGTTCAAGCAGACCGCTGGGCGTTATGCCAACGCATGGGAGCACCGCGAACCATTCTGGTATTTCTTCGTCCAGGTGATTCCGAAGTACTGGCTGCCGATCGTGTTCATGCTCCCCTGGCTGGTGCCGGCCTGGCGCAAACAACTGCTCAAGCACGACGGTCGGGTGTTGGTGCTGCTCGGTTGGGTGCTGCTGGTGTTGGTGTTCTTTAGCCTGAGCAGCGGCAAGCGCAAGCTGTACATCTTTCCCGCGCTACCCGCGTTGATCCTGGTGGTGGCGCCGCTTGTGCCATGGTTGCTGCGCCGCTGGTTTGGCGCGCGGTCGAGGGGCAGGGCGGTCTTCAACGTGCTGGCTGCGCTGTGGTTGTGTGCCTGGTTTGTACGCGGCTTTGTCGAGCCCCACAAGGAAGGCATCAACCCACACCAGACCTTGATGCGCGATGTCGCCGGGCTGACGTCAAAGGCCGAGTTGGTGCTCGCGGGTTGGCGTGAGGGCCATTGGCTGTTCGCCCAGCAACCCATCGTGCATTTCGGTTTTCATAGTGGCAACTCCCTGGAACAATCCGTCACCTGGCTGCGCAGCCACCCGCAGGCCTTCGCCCTGGTGCCCGCTCGGGACCTGGCCCGCTGTTACGACCCGCAAAAAGCTCGCCGGGTCGGCAATACCTCAAGGGCCGAGTGGTTCCTTGTGGGGCCTGATGCGGACAACCAGGCCTGCCAGTCGCCAGCGCCGGAGAAGGTGTATTCGTTTGCCTGGCAGCGGCCCTTGTAGCGACTGAACCATCGCTTTCGCGAGCAAGCTCGCTCCCACATGAGTGCTTGGGCGACCCCAAAATCGGGGCCCACCACCAATCCCCTGTGGGAGCGAGCTTGCTCGCGATGAGAGCCTAAAGAACACCACACCCCTAAACCATGGCCAAACCAGTCAAGCAACTTGAAAGCTTTGACCATTGCCGCCACAGCCCTTCGGCGCGAGTATTTGCCTGCTATTCACGGTTCCCCCAACCAATAAAAACCACAGAGGGATGCTGGTCATGCGCGATTATTCGTCCGCCACTTCGCAGTTCGATTACCTGCACACCGTCAACACCGCACTGCACGGCTCGCTCGAGGCGCTCAATGCCTGCGTAGAGTGTTGCGACCGGCATGCGTTGCCAGGGCGCATTGCCCTGTTCTGGGAGGGGCGTGACGGCAGCGATGCGACTTGGACTTACCGTGACCTGCAGGACAACGCCGCGCGGTTCGCCAATTTCCTGCGCGCCCAAGGCATCGGCAAGGGCGACAAAGTGGCCGGCCTGCTGCCGCGCACCGCTGAACTGCTGATCGTGGTGCTCGCCACCTGGCGCATCGGGGCGGTGTATCAACCGTTGTTCACCGCGTTCGGGCCCAAGGCCATCGAACACCGCCTCGGCAGCTCGGGGGCACGCTTGGTCGTCACCGATGCGGTCAACCGTCCCAAGCTCGACGAAGTCGCCGGTTGTCCCACCATCGTCACGGTCGGCGGCGAAAAGGGCCAGGGCATTGTGCGCGGCGACTACAGTTTCTGGGCCGAAGTGGCGAACCACTCCAGCCAGTGCGAACCGCTGATGCTCACTGGCGAAGACCCGTTCCTGTTGATGTTCACCTCCGGCACCACAGGGCCTGCCAAGGCGCTGTCGGTGCCGCTCAAGGCCATCGTTGCGTTCCAGAGCTACACCCGTGACGCCGTAGACCTGCGCCCTGAAGACGCCTTCTGGAACGTCGCCGACCCGGGTTGGGCCTACGGCATCTATTTTGGCGTGACCGGGCCGCTGGCCATGGGGCATCCGATTACCTTCTACGATGGCCCGTTCACCCTGGAAAGCACCTGCCGGGTCATCAACAAATACGGCATCACCAACCTGACCGGCTCGCCCACGGCCTATCGCCTGTTGATCGCCGGTGGCGAGCAGTTTGCCCGCTCGATCAAGGGCAAACTGCGCATCGTCAGCAGCGCCGGTGAACCGCTGAACCCGGAGGTGATCCGTTGGTTCGCCGATAACCTGGACGTGGTGATCCATGACCATTACGGCCAGACCGAACTGGGCATGGTGCTGTGCAACCACCATGGGCTGGAACACCCGGTGCACCTGGGCGCGGCCGGTTTTGCCTCGCCGGGCCATCGGATCGTGGTGCTGGATGAAAACCAGCGCGAGCTGGGCGTAGGCCAGCCGGGCATTCTCGCGCTGGACCGCAGCCAGTCGCCCATGTGCTGGTTCGCCGGTTACGAAGGCGGGCCGACCAAGGCCTTCGTCGGTGACTACTACTTGAGCGGCGACACCGTGGAGCTGAACCCGGACGGCAGCATCAGCTTCGTGGGCCGCAGCGACGACGTGATTACCACCTCCGGCTACCGGGTCGGTCCGTTCGACGTGGAAAGCGCGCTGATCGAACACCCGGCCGTGGTGGAAGCGGCAGTGATCGGCAAGCCCGATCCGGAACGCACCGAGTTGGTGAAGGCCTTCGTGGTGCTCAGCGCGCAGTTCCGTGCCTCATCGGAGCTGGCCGAAGAATTGCGCTTGCACGTGCGCCAGCGCCTGGCGGCCCATGCCTATCCCCGTGAAATCGAATTTGTCAGCGACTTGCCGAAAACCCCAAGCGGCAAGTTGCAGCGCTTTATCTTGCGCAACCAGGAGATCGCCAAGGTTCAAGAGACCGCGGCGCGAAACGTTTCAGTTTGAATCCAAGGAAACCATGATGCAGATCGACAACAAGATTTTCCTCGTCAGCGGCGGTGCTTCCGGCCTCGGCGCGGCCACCGGCGAAATGCTGGTCAAGGCCGGCGCCAAGGTGATGCTGGTGGACCTCAACGCTGACGCCGTGGCCGCCCAGGCGCAAAAGCTTGGCTGCCAGAGTGTGGTGGCCGACATCAGCAGCGAAGCGGCGGCTGAGGCGGCGGTCAAGGCCACGGTCGATGCGTTCGGTGGCCTCAATGGCCTGGTGAACTGCGCCGGTATCGTGCGCGGCGAGAAGATCCTCGGCAAGAACGGTCCCCACGCCCTTGCCAGCTTCAGCCAGGTGATCAACGTCAACCTGATCGGCAGCTTCAACCTGCTGCGCCTGGCGGCTGCGGCCATTGCCGAAACCGAGGCCAACGCCGACGGTGAGCGCGGGGTGATCATCAATACGGCGTCGGTGGCGGCCTTCGATGGACAGATCGGCCAGGCGGCTTATGCGGCATCCAAAGGCGCCATCGCCAGCCTGACGTTGCCGGCCGCCCGTGAACTGGCGCGTTTTGGCATCCGGGTGATGACCATTGCACCAGGGATTTTCGAGACCCCGATGATGGCCGGCATGACCCCGGAAGTGCGAGATTCCCTGGCCGCCGGTGTGCCGTTTCCGCCACGCCTTGGGAAACCTTCCGAGTACGCGGCGCTGGTCAGGCATATCATTGAGAACAGCATGCTCAACGGCGAGGTGATCCGTCTCGACGGCGCCTTGCGTATGGCAGCCAAATAATCAGGAGGATTCATGATGTCCAACGATCCTATTGTCATCGTCAGCGCCGTCCGCACCCCCATGGGCGGTTTCCAGGGCGAACTGAAAAGCCTCAGCGCCCCGCAGTTGGGTGCCGCCGCCATCAAGGCCGCCGTGGAGCGTGCCGGCATCGCACCCGACGCGGTTGAAGAAGTGCTGTTCGGTTGCGTCCTCGCCGCCGGCCAGGGCCAGGCACCGGCACGTCAGGCCGCGCTGGGCGCCGGGCTCGACAAGTCGACCCGCTGCACCACACTCAACAAGATGTGCGGCTCGGGCATGGAAGCGACGATCCTCGCCCATGACATGCTCATCGCCGGCAGCGCCGAAGTGGTGGTGGCCGGCGGCATGGAGAGCATGTCCAACGCGCCGTACCTGCTCGATCGTGCCCGCAGCGGTTACCGGATGGGCCATGGCCGGGTGCTGGACCACATGTTCCTCGACGGCCTGGAAGACGCCTACGACAAAGGCCGACTGATGGGCACCTTCGCCGAAGATTGCGCCGAAGCCAATGGCTTGAGTCGCGAGGCCCAGGATGCCTTCGCCATTGCATCCACCACGCGCGCCCAGCAGGCGATCAAGGACGGCAGTTTCGATGCCGAGATCGTGCCGTTGCAAGTCATGGTCGGCAAGGAACAAGTGACCGTGCGCCACGACGAGCAGCCACCCAAGGCGCGGATCGACAAGGTCGCCTCGCTCAAGCCGGCGTTCCGCGAGGGCGGCACGGTAACGGCGGCCAATTCCAGTTCCATTTCCGATGGCGCCGCGGCGCTGGTGCTGATGCGCCAGAGCCAGGCGGCCCAGCGTGGCCTCAAGCCTCTGGCAGTGATTCACGGTCACGCGGCGTTTGCCGATACCCCGAGCCTGTTTCCCACCGCACCGATTGGCGCCGTGAAGAAATTGATGCAAAAGACCGGTTGGTCGCTGGATCAAGTCGACCTGTTCGAAGTCAACGAAGCCTTTGCCGTGGTGGGACTGGTGACCATGGACAAGCTGGAAATCGCCCATGACAAGGTCAACGTCCACGGCGGCGCCTGTGCGCTGGGCCACCCGATTGGCGCGTCTGGCGCACGGATCCTGGTGACCTTGCTCTCGGCCCTGCGCCAGAAAGGTCTCAAGCGCGGCGTTGCGGCGATCTGCATCGGTGGCGGCGAAGCCACGGCCATGGCCGTCGAATGCCTGTATTAAGGAATCACCATGCTCCCGACTGAAGAACAGACCCAAATCCGCGACATGGCCCGGCAGTTCGCCGAGGAACGCTTGAAACCGTTCGCCGCCGAATGGGACCGCGAGCACCGTTTTCCCCGGGAAGCCATCGATGACATGGCCGAACTGGGCTTTTTCGGCATGCTGGTGCCGGAGCAGTGGGGCGGCTGTGACACCGGTTACCTGGCCTACGCGATGACCCTGGAGGAAATCGCCGCCGGCGACGGCGCGTGCTCGACCATCATGAGCGTGCACAACTCGGTGGGCTGCGTGCCGATCCTCAAGTTCGGCAACGATGAGCAGAAGGCAAAATTCCTCACACCCCTGGCCAGTGGTGCGATGCTCGGCGCATTCGCCCTGACCGAGCCCCAGGCCGGTTCGGACGCCAGCAGCCTCAAGACACGGGCGCGGCTGGAGGGTGATCATTACGTGCTCAACGGTTGCAAGCAGTTCATCACGTCCGGGCAGAACGCCGGGGTGGTGATTGTGTTCGCGGTGACCGATCCGAGCGCCGGCAAGCGTGGCATCAGTGCGTTCATCGTGCCGACCGATTCGCCGGGCTACAGTGTGGCCCGGGTCGAAGACAAACTCGGCCAGCACGCGTCCGACACCTGCCAGATCCTCTTCGAGGATTTGAAGGTACCGGTGGGCAATCGCCTGGGTGAGGAGGGCGAGGGCTACAAGATCGCCCTGGCGAACCTGGAAGGCGGGCGCGTGGGCATCGCGGCGCAAGCGGTGGGCATGGCCCGCGCGGCGTTCGAGGCGGCCCGGGACTATGCCCGGGAACGCTCCAGTTTCGGCAAACCGATCATCGAGCACCAGGCCGTGGCGTTCCGCCTGGCCGACATGGCGACCCAGATCGCCGTGGCGCGGCAAATGGTGCACTACGCCGCCGCCCTGCGCGACAGCGGCCAGCCGGCGCTGGTGGAGGCCTCCATGGCCAAGCTGTTCGCCTCGGAAATGGCTGAAAAAGTCTGCTCCATGGCGTTGCAAACCCTGGGCGGCTACGGTTACCTCAACGACTTCCCGCTGGAGCGCATCTACCGCGACGTGCGGGTCTGCCAGATCTACGAAGGCACCAGCGACATTCAGCGCATGGTCATTTCGCGCAATCTTTGAACAGGAGTCCAGCATGAGCTACGAAACGATTTTATTGGAGATCAAGGACCGCGTCGGCCTGATCACCCTCAACCGTCCCCAGGCATTGAATGCCTTGAATGCGCAGATCGTCAGCGAGTTGAACCAGGCGTTGGACAGCCTGGAGGCTGATCCGAAGATTGGCTGCATCGTGCTGACCGGCTCGAAAAAAGCCTTTGCCGCCGGTGCCGACATCAAGGAAATGGCCGAGCTGACCTACCCGCAGATCTACCTGGACGACCTGTTCAGCGACAGTGACCGCGTGGCCAACCGCCGCAAGCCGATCATCGCGGCGGTGAACGGTTTTGCCTTGGGCGGTGGCTGCGAGCTGGCGTTGATGTGCGATTTCATCCTGGCTGGCGACAACGCCAAGTTCGGCCAGCCGGAAATCAACCTCGGCGTGCTGCCGGGCATGGGCGGCACCCAGCGACTGACCCGCGCGGTGGGCAAGGCCAAGGCCATGGAAATGTGCCTGACCGGGCGCTTCATCGACGCGGTGGAAGCCGAGCGTTGCGGCATCGTCGCGCGGATCGTACCGGCTGATGAACTGTTGGACGAGGCGCTGAAGACTGCAGCGTTGATCGCCTCCAAGTCGGTGCCCATCAGCATGATGGTCAAGGAAAGCGTCAACCGCGCCTTTGAAGTCAGCCTGTCCGAAGGCGTGCGCTTCGAGCGCCGGGTCTTCCACGCCGCGTTTGCGACGCAGGATCAGAAGGAAGGCATGGCGGCGTTCGTGGCCAAGCGGGCGGCGGAGTTCCAGGACAAGTAACGCGGCGTTCTCACTGACGCCATCGCGGGCAAGCCTTGCTCCCACAGGGAATTTGGGATGTATGCAGCCTTTGTGTACGCCATCAAACCCTGTGGGAGCGAGCCTGCTCGCGATTCGGGCTGAACATTCAGCATCTCAGTGACAGATACACCGCTTTCGCGAGCAGGCTCGCTCCCACAATGGATCGGAGGGATACGCAGTATTTGTATACACTGCTAAACCCTGTGGGAGCTGGGCTTGCCCCCACTGAATCTGCGCTGCACACAGCATACTGTGTCAGGTCACGGACTCTGTGGGAGCAAGGCTTGCCCGCGATGCTTTTATAGCCATCACACCAGGTAGTGCTTCAGCTCCCGGGCAATCACCATCCGCTGTATCTCGCTCGACCCTTCATAGATCTGGGTAATCCGTGCATCGCGGTAGTAGCGCTCTACCGGATAATCCTCGAGATACCCGTACCCACCATGAATTTGTATCGCCGAGGAGCAGACTTTCTCGGCCATTTCCGAGGCAAACAGCTTGGCCTGGGAGGCTTCTGACAGGCACGGCTTGCCAGCGCTGCGCAGGCGGGCGGCGTGGAGGATGAGCAGGCGGGTGGCGTTGATGCGGGTGTGCATGTCGGCCAGCAGGTTGGCGATGCTCTGGTGCTCGATGATCGGCTTGTCGAACTGTACGCGATCACGCGCGTAAGCCAGCGCTGCTTCAAAGGCGGCGCGGGCGATGCCCAAGGCTTGCGCAGCAATGCCGATGCGTCCGCCTTCCAGGTTGGAGAGGGCGATGGCCAGGCCTTTGCCGCGCGCGCCCAACAGGTTGGCCTCAGGAATGGTGCAATTGCTCAAGGTGACCGCGCAGGTGTCCGAGGCGCGGATGCCCATTTTGTGTTCGGTGCGATCGACGATGAAACCCGGCGTATCGGTGGGCACCAGGAAGGCCGAAATGCCTTTCTTGCCCAGTTCCGGGTCCGTCACGGCAAACACAATCGCCAGTTTGGCTCGCTTGCCATTGCTGACGAACTGCTTGGCGCCGTTGATGACCCACTGGCCATCGCGCAATTCAGCCCGGGTACGCAGGTTGTGGGCCTCGGAGCCGGCCTGGGGCTCGGTCAGGCAGAAGCAGCCAATCGCCTGGCCACTGGCGAGGTCGGCCAGCCACGTCTGCTTTTGTTCGTCGGTGCCGAAATTCAGCACCGGCCCGCAACCCACCGAGTTGTGGATGCTCATCAGCGCGCCAGTGGCGCCGTCGCCTGCGGAGATTTCCTCCACGGCCAGGGCATAGGCGACGTAATCGACGTAGGTACCGCCCCATTCTTCTGGCACCACCATCCCCAACAGGCCCAGCTCACCCATTTTCGCCACCAGGCCGTCGTCAATCCAGCCGGCCTTTTCCCATGCCTGGGCATGGGGAGCGATTTCACCACGGGCGAAGTCTCGGGCCATGTCGCGGATCATCACTTGTTCTTCGGTCAGTTCGAGGTCATGCATGGCTCAGTTCCCGTGGTCGTCGAAGCCGTCGAAGAAACTCGCCACATGGTCGGCGTCCAGCGCCTCCAGGGACGGCGGGTTCCAGCGCGGGTTCTTGTCTTTGTCGATCAGCAAGGCGCGCACGCCTTCGATCAGGTCACCGCGTTCGAACCATTGCTGATCCAGATGCAGCTCCAGGGCAAAACAGTCTTCCAGGCTCAAATGCCGACCGCGCCGCAGCATTTCCAGGGTCACGGCCATGGCCAGGGGAGAGCGGCTGTCCAGCAGGTCGGCGGTCTTGATCGCCCATTCGTGGCTGTTGGCAACGGTGACCTGGCGCAACTGCTCGACCATGCTCGGCACGTCGGGCAGGCCAAAGAAATGGTCGATGGCTGGCCGCAAATCGGCCAGGGGCGGGGCAGGTAATTGTTGCACACCAAGCTTGGCCAGCAAGCTTTGCAGGTCCTTGAGTGGTGTATCACCCCAATCCAGGCGATCGAGGCGCGTGTCGAGCTGTTCAAGCTTGCGACTGTCCAGGTACCAGTCGGCCAGCCCGCAGTACAAGGCATCAGCCGCGCGGATTTGCACGCCGCTGACGCCCAGGTAGATACCCAGTTCGCCAGGAATGCGCGGCAGGAAGTAACTGCCGCCCACGTCCGGGAAGTAACCGATGCCGACTTCCGGCATGCCCAGGCGGCTGCGTTCGGTCACCACCCGCAGGTCGGCACCTTGCGCCAGCCCCATGCCGCCGCCCAGCACGAAGCCGTCCATCAAAGCGAGGATCGGTTTGCGGTAGTGATGGATCGTCAGGTCGAGGGCGTATTCCTCGACGAAAAAATCTTCGTGCAGGGTGTCACCCTGCTTGTGGCTGTCGTACAACGAGCGGATATCACCGCCGGCGCAAAACGCCTTGTCGCCCGCGCCACGCAGCACCACGGCGCGGATCTGTGGGTCGAGGGCCCAGGTATCGAGTTGTTGCTGCAAGCTGCGCACCATGCCCAGGGTGAGGGCATTGAGGCCGGCGGGGCGGTTCAGGGTCAAATGGCCAATGTGATTGCGAACTTCGACCAGCACCTCATAGGCCGCGGTTTCGAGGGTTCCCGCGGCGTGTGATGAAACCTGAGCTGTCATCGCTAACTCCCTGCTTTTATTCTTCTTTATGAATTGTGTCGCGCGTACCCGTCCAGGATCGTACCAGTGCAAATTTGCATTGCACAACCGGGATACGTGCAGGTCCTTTCTGCATATTTATAGCAGCCACAGGCTCAACCGCGACCAGAGAGAACCTCCGTGATGCTGCGGCGCTTGGCATTTCGCTCGCTGGCGTGGATCAATTGCTCGAGATCTTCCGGCGTGACGTCAAAGAATGCTTCCATTTCCGCCAAGGCCAGTTTCAGGTCTTCGGCCGTGATCGCCTGGCGGTCGACGGGAGGGTGGTCAGCCGGTATGACGGCCACCGGCTCGCTGGCGCGCTTGGGATAGCGCACCCGCGTCAGGTTGTTGTAGGCCAGCGCAAAGGCCAGCAGCCCGGAACCGGCCAGCATGGCCGCACCAACGGCCTGCCAGTCCAGCGCAATGATAGACGGGGCGGCCAGCACCAATGTCGCCGCCAGGGCGCCTGCCGGCGGGTGCAAGCAACGCAGCCAGCACATCAACACCAGCGCCATGCCCGCCGCCAGGCAGGCGCTACCCAAGGTGCGGCCCAATACATGGGCCACCAGCAGCGCGACGACCGACGCACACAGGTAACCGCCGACAATCGACCAGGGCTGGGCGAGGGCGCCCGATGACACCGCAAACAACAGCACCGCCGAGGCGCCGAGGGGGCCGATCAGGTGCTGCGCCACCTCAAGGCCAAATACCTGCCCACAAAGCCAGACACTGAACATCGTCCCCAGCGCCATGCCGATGGCGGCGCGGCTCCATTCGGTGGGACGGGTATTGATAGCGGCGGGGAACCAGCGAGAGAGCATCAAGCATAAATCCAAAAAAAACGAACAAAAAAAGGGGCTTACGGGGAAGTCCCAGAAAGCCCTTTAAGTGTTCCAACAGTTGGGGGAGGAACGGGGCACAGTGTGCCGATCCCGCCGCTTGCTTACAAATTCATATTAATGCTGGTTGAGTGCATTAATTTTGAGGTTACGCCACAGGTCACGCGATTCTCGAAGCCGGGAACCACGTTTGCTGGGCAACAGGCAGGTTTCGCGACTGCCCGCGACCCATCGGGAAATAGGTGAAGCCCTTGTCGGCCATGCGCTCCGGATCGAACAGGTTACGGCCGTCAAAAATCACCGGGGCCTTGAGCCGTTGCTGGATCAGGTCAAAGTCCGGCGCCTTGAAGGGCTGCCATTCGGTGCAGATGACCAGCGCGTCGGCCCCCGGCAACACCGACTCTGGCGTGCCCATCAGCATGAGTCGGGGCTCGTCGGGGTAGAGCAGTTGCGTCTGCTGCATCGCCTCCGGGTCGAACGCGCGGACGCTGGCACCCGCGGCCCAAAGCGATTCCAGCAAGGTGCGGCTCGGTGCGTCGCGCATGTCGTCGGTGTTGGGCTTGAAGGCCAGGCCCCATAGGGCGAAGGTCTTGCCGCGCAGGTCGCCCTGGTAGAACGCATTGATCCGCTCGAACAGCTTATGTTTCTGCCGCCCGTTGATGGCTTCCACTGCTTGCAGCAGGTCGCTGGAGCAATGAGCCTGCTCGGCCGTGTGGATCAGGGCACGCATGTCCTTGGGAAAGCACGAGCCGCCGTAGCCGCATCCCGGATAAATGAAGTGATAGCCGATGCGCGAGTCGGCGCCGATGCCCAGGCGCACGGACTCAATGTCGGCCCCCAGGTGTTCGGCCAGTTCGGCGATCTGGTTGATAAAACTGATCTTGGTCGCCAGCATGCCGTTGGCCGCGTATTTGGTCAGCTCGGCGCTGCGCAGGTCCATGAACAGCACCCGGTCGTGGTTGCGGTTGAACGGGGCGTACAGGTCGCGCATGGTTTCGCGCACTTCGTCGCGTTCGCAGCCGATCACGATGCGATCCGGACGACGGCAATCGGCGACCGCCGAGCCTTCCTTGAGGAATTCGGGGTTGGAGACAATATCGAACTGCAGCAGGCGACCGGCCTTGAGCAGGCATTTGTCGATGTGCGCCCGCAGAACGTCGCCGGTGCCCACCGGCACGGTGGACTTCTCCACCACAATGAGCGGTTGCTCGCGGTGGCGGGCGACGGCCTCGCCTACGGCCAGGACCTGGGCCAAATCTGCACTGCCATCGTCCCGGGAAGGCGTACCCACCGCGATAAACAGCACCTGGCCGTGCTGCACGGCGAGCTGTTCGTCGCAGGTGAAATGCAAACGCCCGGCCTCCAGGCCTTCACGCACCAGCGCGGCCAGGCCGGGCTCGTAAATGCTCACCTGGCCTTGGCGCAGGCTGTCGACCTTGCGCTCATCGATGTCCATGCACACCACGTCATGGCCCACTTCGGCCAATACGGCGGCTTGTACCAAGCCCACGTAGCCACTTCCGAATACACTGATTTTCATGGTGGATTCCCTGGATCATTCCGAGCGAGCGACATGCACAGCCAGCATTCGCCGCGGTGCGCCCGGTCCAGAATAAGTCGGGGATGTTGCAGTTCACTTACAGTCCGCCACCGCATTTGTTTTCAGCGGAAGAAAGTAGCTTGCCCATCCGATTGCCAGTAACACCAGGTTCGCACCATCGCGCAGCAGCAAGCGGCCCGTCGCCCGTCGCAGCTGTTTGGCGCTGACGCGGCCGCGGGCAACGTCGAGGCGTGCGAAACCGTGCAGGTGCCGAAGGATGTCGAAAGTCATGAGTGCCGATGCGGCCAGAAAATAGAAAATTCGCTGCCAATAGGGGACACCCAGCGCCAGGAGAAGATCGGTGGTGACGTGCTGATGAGCCACTTCTTCGGCGCAGTGCCAGCGCCACAGGCGTGTTTGCGGGGAAGCCCTGGTCGAAAGCAGGCCGTCGCTGCGCAAGGCGATCCGCGACGTGACGGCGGTCACATGCTCGAACGCCGCGGCCAGGGACAATTGCGCACGGAGTGACAGTTTGGCGCGCAGGGCGTCGAGGTCCTTTTCGATTCCGTGTTCGTATTTCTTGACTTCAAAACCCTGCTTTTCCAGTTGTTGATTGTAGAGGCGGTGGGCTCGCTGATGGGCGCGCTCCTCGGCGACGAAGTCGTGCGATTGCTCAGCCAATGTCGAGGTGGGCGGCAGCTGCGAAGCGGATGACTCAACCACCGAAATCACGAACTGTTCTCCGGCGGGAAGCAGCACCGAGAACGCGTCGAACAGGTAGGTCCTGATCGGTGTGTCGTTCCAGAAGGGCTCGCAGATTTCATCGTTGCGGTGCGTCGTTGCTGGTTGAGGAAGGTTCATGGCTTATTTCCAGAGTCGGGGGCCGAGTCGCATCCATGTCGCAACGAAGGTGGGCAGATCTGTCGTGCCACCGGGCTTGTCTTTGGCGAGCACCCTTGATTGAGCGTACGCGTGGAACCAGCGGGTGGCCGGCGCATGATGGTGGGTGCGATGCAGCGAACGATGCAGAATCAGCCAGGAGAGCGCCTTTGGCAGGCGCACGTCCGTAGTGATCTCACAGGGCGCGCGGCGCGAGTCTTGGTCCGAGATCCTAGCGCCATAGTGCTCGGCCTGCGTCAGCCAGAAATCCATCCAGGCAAACAGGCAATAAGGGAGCAGATAGACGCAGGCGACCAGTCGAGGCGTTTCATAGAGACCGAACGCCAGCGCCGCAGCAAAAACGCCGATCAAGGCGTTGTTCCAGCGCCAAGGCCAGACTGCGTGTGGCGGCAGGTAGCGTCGGGAGATCCTATTGGTGGAGATTGCCACCCACAGTTGCTCGGCGGCGCCCAGCAGGCTGATCCAGCGGGTCGGCCAGGTCTGTTCGTACATCAAGCCTTCGGGGTCATCGGCCTGGCAGGTTTTGCGATGGTGTTCGAGGTGGAAGTAGCGGTAACCCACGAAGTTGGCCGCAAACAGGCCCGCCGCGAACATGCCCACTGCATCATTGAGGCGCGTGCCCACGAGGAACTGGCGATGCACGCCTTGATGCTTGATCTCCTGGACACCGATCATCAGGATCGCCTGGAGCAGGATCAATGGCGCGACTGCCAGCCATACGAATGCCTCACGCGTCGCCAGCCAGGCAATCGCGGCAGTATTCAAAACGCACAGCACCATGAATAGATAACTGGGAAGGTTGCTGCTCGATGAAGGAAAGGCCACCGCACGCGCAACGGCTACAGTCCGGGAGGTGTTCACAGGCACACGAAGACCCATTTTTTCATGCGCTGCAACCAAGGCAACGGAACTCTCTTCCAGATGAACGAAAGGCCCGACAGCGGCACTTTGCCTCGGATCAGCACGCCGACATCCAGCGAAGGCTCATGGGGGAAGTAGTTGTCTTTGATGGCGACGATCTTGCGAAAGCCTTTTTTGAAGTAGTACCGCAGCTGTGGGTCCAACGGCAGTCCCTGGCGTTTACTCAGGATGTAGTGTGCAACCGTGGCATCAGGATTGTTCGAGCGCCAATCCCGTAGACCCGGGACAGGGGATCCCAGGTAGATGGCTGACCAGCCTTGTTTCAGTGCGTAGGGCCAGAAGAATTCGAAAATCGCATTGGCCGCTTTCGGGTCGACGCTGCTCAGGCTGATGCCGAACAACGCCCCCGTTCGGGCGGATTCGTCGCCGTGCTGTTTCCTGGCACAGTCCGCCCAGGTCAGGCATTGGCGAATGTGGCCGTGGCGGGTCGGTTTCATGAATAACGATGCCTGCGCGGTACCTGTACGCGTGCAAAACGCACCGACACTCAGGGCAGGAAATGCGGCGATTCGGGAGACCAGCATGGCAGCATCGGCACGCTGATCGTCCGTCCATTTCTTTTGTTCGAGTTCAAGCAACGAGGGAATGTCCGCACACGAGAGGAACCGAACACAGATCTCATTCTCACGGGACCGGTCGCTGTTCTGTGCGTCACGTTGATATGCCAGATGGTTTGGCGTTGTAATGGGCGCTTCGGGCGCTCTGTTTTTTTTCAGGAATGCTTGCATCAGGCAGATGGCTCACCGATCGAGGGACGGGATCAATCGGCACCCACGGTATGTCACCGGTGTGAATCTCTGATGACGAAATGAATTCCCGGCTTAATTCATATCGAGCCGGTACCCGGTCGGCAATTGCGCGACAAACTCACCGACCACTTCCCGGGTCAGGCTGACGATGTCTTCCACCCGCTCCATTCCCGCGCCGGTCCGCCAACTGGCGACGATGTCCATGACCGATGGCAACGGCACACCGTCCACCAACGTCAGCGTGCCTTGGGCCAGTTCGCCGACAACCAGCGCCGCGGGCATGGCGCCAATGCCAAAGCCGTCGCGAACCAGGCGGGTGATGGCCGAGGCCGAGTTCACGCAGTTGATGCGTGGCGAGACGATGTTGGCCGAATGCAGCAGGTTGAGAATGTCCTGGTGGGGCCGTGAGTTGCGCGAGAACGTCACGATGCGTTCCTGGGACAAGTCCTCCAGCGATGCATAGGAGCGGTCATAGGCGGAGCCGGTGCGCACCACCCAGTGCATCGGGTATCGGGTCAGCAGCGCGTTGCGCACGCTGTCCAGGCGCAGGATGTCGGTCTGGAAAATGATGTCCTGGTAGCCTTTTTCCAGTTGCGAGCACAGGTTGCTCGCGGTGTCGGCCGACAGTTCGATTTCCAGGGCCGGGTAACATTCCATCAGGCGCGTCACCAAGGGGCTGAGCCAGGTGTGGATCACCGTATCCATCGCACCAATGCGGATCCGGCCGCGCACTTGGCGCGGATCCTTGATCACGGCTTTCATGCTTTGCATGGTGTCCATGATGCGCTCGGCGTACTCCAGCACGCGCTGGCCTTCGGAGGTCAGCGACACCCCTTTGGAATCGCGCACGAACAGACGCACGCCCATTTCGTCCTCCAGGGCGGCGATCCGGCTGGAAATGGACGCCTGGGTGGTGAACAGCTTTTCCGCGGTGAGGCGAAAGCTCTTCAGGCGGGCGACCCAGACGAAGGTTTCGAGAAACTTGATGTTCATTTGGGCATTTCCTTGGCGCAGTCATGGGAGCATAGAAACTGTGGCGAGAGGCGTATCCCCACATCCTGTGGGAGCAAGGCTTGCCCGCGATGAGGTCAACGCGGTCTCCCTGGGAACCGAGGCGCCTGCATCGCGAGCAAGCTTTGCTCCCACAGGGAAGTCCCCTCGCACAGTAGCTAGGCAGGTCATATTCTTCACTGCTCGGCATTGGCCATGTACAGAACCACTTCTCGCAACTCGTCCAGATCCGGCATGTTATCGATAGCCGTTTCAGGCCGGCACCATGGGTACTCCAGTCGCGATGCCCAGGCCATGATCATCGGCAGATCGGTCGCCGGCAGGGTCTTCATGTGTTCGATGGTGATGGTCAGTCGCTTGGCCAGGCTCGACGCCGGATCGAACTGCCAGTCATACAGGCCACAACCGACGCGTGCCTCGCCACTGTTCTTGTCGGACATCGCCACCAGCCATTTGCACTGGAACGCCTCGGCGTTTGCCGGTGGCGGGGCGGCCAGGCAGAACGTGTAGACGTTTTCGAAGGTCTGGCCAAAGCCACTGACCAGCACGTCGCCAATGGCGGTGCGGCCTTCGACGTGGTCGGGAAACGTGATGGAACCGGTGCGCACCACCATGTGCACAATAGCAGTCGGCGTAAAGGCCTGGTCCAGCAGGTGAGGGCGGTTGCCGTCCTTGGCGCTGATGTACTGTTGAATCGATCGCTGAGCGGTGTTCATCGTGGATCCCTTCAAGTTGAAAAACAGCCTCGTCCGAGGATTACAGATCACTGTTCCATAAGTCCGTCACCAGCATGCAGCCCGGGGCGTGGGTGATGCACAACGGTGGACGCGAGGCCTGGACCACCGATTGAGGTGTCACGCCGCAGGCCCAGAATACCGGGATCTCGTCCGCTTCCACCGGCACGGCATCGCCGTAATCCGGCGAGTCCAGGGATTGAATGCCGATCAGTGACGGATCGCCGATGTGCACCGGGGCGCCGTGAACGTTGGGCATGCGCCCGGTAATCTGGATCGCCTGGATCGCCGCGGCGGCTTTCATCGGCCGCATGGTCACCACCATTTTGCCAGACAGGCGGGCGGTGGGACGTGTGTCGATGTTGGTCTGGAACATCGCGACATTGCGCCCCAATTCAATGTGCCGCAAACGGATGCCGGCCTCCAGCAGCGGTTGTTCGAACGAGAACGAGCAACCGAGGGCGAAGGCCAC
Source organism: Pseudomonas brassicacearum (assembly GCF_918698105.1). GTDB lineage: Bacteria > Pseudomonadota > Gammaproteobacteria > Pseudomonadales > Pseudomonadaceae > Aquipseudomonas > Aquipseudomonas brassicacearum_F. The sequence continues at coordinate 19,379 of NZ_CAKKMI010000044.1, forward strand.
CAGGTCGTCCTGCCACAGGTGTTCGATGTCCAGCGGCGCTTCGCTCAGCTCGCCGTGGCGGTAGACCCGGTATTGAGGCACCTCGTGGCGGATATCGATGGCGGCGCCCAGGTTACGGAAGAACGGATCGCCGGGCTCGGTCACGTCAAGCACCGGGCAGGCCTGGCGATTGAGGGTGCAGTAGCGCAGGAATTCATTGGCCCAGTCGCCGGGCAGGATCACGATATTGGCTTGCACGCGGCCCTGGCCCAGGCCGCTGGTATGGCCCTGGTATTGGCCGGCGGCGATGCTTTGGCGCAGGGTCAGGGGCGTGCATGGCTGCAGTTGTTCGAAGGACATCATTACGGGGCTCTCCAAGCGATCGTTCGCTACTTTGAGAACACCGTGGCGATGGCGTCCAACAAGGAATATTGGTACCCCGTGACAACTAAAAGTTATTCAAGAGGCGCCTGGCCGTTCAGGCCGGGGGCCACCACCATGCGTTGCGGCCCGACATCGACGGCGTATTGGCTGACCACCTGGCGACTCATCTGGACGATGTTCTCGACCAGTTCCAGGCCGACACCCGCGCGCCACGAGGCGACGACGTCGAGTTGGGGCAGCGCGGTGCCGGGTTCGAGCTGGATCAATTCACCGCTGGCCAGGGGCTTGGCCACCAGCGCGGCGGGCAGGGCGCCGATGCCGAATCCGTCGCGAATCAATCGGGTCATGGCCGACACCGAGTTGACGCAACTGACCCGCGGCGCACTCACGCCATGGGCGTATAGCAGGTTGAGCACATCTTGATGTGGTCGTGAATGCTTGACGAAGGTGATGATGCGCTCGCCGGCCATCTCCACCAGCGACGCATAGGGACGGGCATAGATCGACTGGCTGGCGGCGATCCAGTGCATGGGGTAGTGACCCAGTTCCAGGTTGCGCACGCTTTCGTGGCGGACCAGGTCGGTCTGGAACACGATGTCCAGGTAGCCTTTCTGCAATTGCTCACAGAGATTGCGCGCGGCATCGGCGGTGATTTCGATTTCCACGGCGGGGAAGGCTTGCATCAGCATCGACATCAAGGGGCTGAGCCAGGTATGAATCACCGTGTCCATCACGCCGATGCGCACCAGGCCTTGCTGCGGGCTGCTGGTGTCCAGTGACTGCTTCAACGCCCGCTGCACTTCGAGCATCTGTTCGGCGTAGTCGAGCACCTTGAGGCCTTCGGGTGTCAGCGAGACCCCGCGAGAGTCCCGTACGAACAGGCGCAGTCCCAACTCCTCTTCCAGCGAAGCAATGCGGCTGGAAATAGCCGCCTGGGTGCTGAACATCTTCTCGGCGGTGAGGCTGAAACTCTGTAGCCGGGCGACCCAGACAAAGGTTTCGAGGAATTTGAGGTTCATGGAGGCGCTCTGGGTGCGTGTGGTTCTTATGATTGCAATTGTTACTCCAGATCGGGCCAACGGGCGCATCAAATTTTCTTATGCCCGATCCGGCTTTTTTCCCGTTTGACGCTGCGCGGATCCGCCGCAAAGAATCCGCTCCACGACGCAGGCCCACTGCGTCGGCATCCCATGACAACAATAACGAGGCGTGCGCACAGCCCTGGAGGGTTCGCTCGCGCCCATAAAAGGAGCGCGCCATGCAACACGCCACATTCCTTCGATGGACCTGGACCTCGGCGGGCACCTTGCTCGGCCTGAGCCTGATTGGCGTGCCGAACGCCCAGGCCGACTTCATCGCCGACAGCAAAGGCAGCCTGGAGGCCCGCAACTTCTACTTCAACCGCGACTTCCGCCAGGAGGGGGCACGGGACAAGGCCGAGGAATGGGCGCAGGGCTTTTTGCTGCGGATGGAGTCGGGATACACCGCCGGGACCGTGGGTTTGGGCCTCGATGCCTTGGGCATAGCCGGTTTCAAACTGGACTCCGGGGGCGGTACGGCGGGCACCAACCTGTTGCCAGCGGATTTGTCTGGCGGTTCGCAAGACCGCTATGGCGAACTGGGCCTGACCGCCAAAGTTCGCGTATCCAACAGCACCTTGAAACTGGGAACCTTGCAGATCAAAGACCCTGCAGTGAGTTCCAACGACACGCGCCTGTTGCCGGGAACGTTCAAGGGCGGCTTGCTGAGCGTGCAGGAAATCGACCGCTTGAAGCTGACCGCCGGGCAACTCACGCAGATCAACTTTGTCGACTCCACCGACTACCAGGACATGACCGCCAACCGCATCGGCGGCAGCAGCGACACGTTCCAGTTCGCCGGAGCGGACTATCAGTTCCTGCCCAACCTCACGGCGCAATATCGCTACAGCCTGTTGGAAGACATCTACCAGCAAAACTACCTCGGCTTCGTCCACACGCTGGACTTGGGCGCAGGCCAGTCGTTCAAGAGTGACGTGCGCTATTCGCGCAGTAGCGAAGACGGCCGTTTTCGCCCACTCGACAACCAGGCCTTCGGCGCCATGTTTACCTACAGCCTGGCGGGCCATGCGTTGGGCCTGGGCTACCAGCGCATGAGCGGCGACGATCCGTTCCCGTACATCGGACGCAGCGATCCCTACCTGGTCAACTTCGTGCAGATCGGCGACTTCGCCAACATCGACGAGCGTTCCTGGCAAGCGCGTTACGACTACAACTTTGCGGCCATTGGCGTACCCGGATTGACCTTCATGACCCGCTACATCTCCGGCGACAACGTCCAGCGCAGCGCACCGGACGAAGGCAAGGAATGGGAACGCAACACGGATATCGCCTATGTGGTGCAGGATGGCAGGTTGAAGGGGCTGGGCTTGAAATGGCGCAACGCGACGGTGCGCTCGAATTTTGGCAATGATTTGGATGAGAACCGGTTGATTGTCAGCTATACGATGGCGCTTTGGTAAGCTCCGACAATTTCTGGTCAGAGCTTGCTCTTGCTGGGTTCTGTAGGCGCTGGCGAGGCCTGCGATCTTTTGATCTTTCGCTTGAGATTTAAGTGTTAGGGGAAAGATCGCAGCCTCGTTGCACTCGACAGCTCCTACACAGCTCCTACACAAGCTCCTACACAAGCTCCCTCGCCACGATGTTTCACAAACTCGATGAATGGCGTCGTTACGTGTATACAGGTGCGCTTCGAAAGGGATTTTCAAGACAAAACAAGGGAGCTGTCGCTGTGATTTACCTGATACGCCATGCCACGCCGCTGATCGATTACAAGCCCTGCAATGCGCATTCAGCCAAACTGCTGCTGGATGAATACAATCAGACCTCAGCCATCGATGAGGGTGAAATTGCCGCATTCCTGAGCCAACCGGACTTGTCCCAAGTGCTTTTGGCGACCGAAGCCAACATCATTTCCTCGCCCGTCAACAGAGCCTACGCGACGGCATGCCGGCTATTTGAAGCCACACGTATCCAACAGGATGCTCGACTACGTGAATACGACCTGCGGCTGAGCAGCATTCCCATCCTGAAAATGGGCGTGAGGCATTGGTTCGCCTTGCACAGGATCCTGTGGTTGTTGGGGATTTCACTGGGAGCCGCCAGCCGAAAAGCCGAACACCAGCGGGCGCTCGGTATCGCCGATGAGCTTTACAACAGCTGTGGCGAACCGGGGAAGACCACGTTCGTTATCTCCCACGGCATGTTTCTCAGAACTGTCAGGAAAACCCTGCAAAAGCGCGGACTGCACGCGCGCAGGGTGTATCGCGCGGGGTGTTTTACCGTCGAGTCGCTAACGCCATGACGGGGATTGCTCGGCCACGAGCAGTAACGACTGCGGCATTGGGCTTTGTGGATGCTGCGGTTCCTGCAGGACCAGCAACCGAAAACCGGCCATGTCCAGGGCGTTAAGCCAACTGGACAAGGTGCGCAAGTACCACGGCATGGGTTGCCATTGGCCTTTGAATCCATCGAAGGTTTCTTCTCGCCAACCGTCCTGATAATCGCCTGCCGCCACGGTCCATGGATGCAGCGTCTGAACCACCAGCGCGCCGCCAGGGCTGAGCAGGGCGTTCATCGCCGCAAGCAATGGAATGATGTCCTGGTGCAACAGGGCGAAGTTGGCGCAGATCAGGTCGTAGCCGCTGCCGACGTCCACTTTCGCCTCCACCAACGCGTCATAGCTTGCCAGATGCACCGGCGAGGAACCCGCCGCCCGCGCCGCATCGACCAGCGTCGCGTCGCCATCCACACCCACCGCTTCGATGCCCCGTTCAGCCAGCGCGCGCAACAGCCAGCCTTCGCCGCACCCCAGATCGAGCACGCGCTCGGGCTGGCGGCTCTGCACGGCCAGTAGCATGGCCTGGTCCGTGACCGTCATCCGGCTTTCGATGGCACCCGTGCGGATGGCTTCGATCCAGGATTGAGCGTTGTGGTGCCAGCTTTGGAGGAGGGTGGTTTGCGAGGACGACATTGATCCAGCTCCGCAATGGATTGGCTAAGCATAGGCCAATCCGCCAGCAGCGCGCCCAGGAAGATCAACTGCGCGCTTGTTACTGACGCTGACTGGTCAGCAGCAATCCGCCAGCCAATGCCCGGAAACTCTCGACGGCTTTCTCGCAGGCCGTGTGGGGATCCTCTGCATGGGCAATCCACAAGGAAGCGCCGAGCAGAGCCCCCATGATCAGGCGCGCCGTCGCTTCAGTGTCGACCGTGCGGATCGTCCCTTCATCGATCAGCTTTTCAAGGCTGCGCTGGGTGCTGCGAATGCAAGCGTTCTGGGTCGGCCATTGCGATGGATCGCCCAACACCGCCGGACCGTCAAGGAACACGAGGCGTTGGATTTCCGGTTCCAGGGACATCTTGATGTAGGCGATGGACTCATCAATGAAGCCGTCCCAGGTCGTGCTTGCTTTTTCGATGATGATCGACAGGCGCTCCATCATTTCCCCGTCGATCTGGGCAATGACGGCCTGTAGCAAGCCCTTTTTGTCACCGAAATGGTGGTACAGCGCACCACGGGTCAGACCCGCTTGAGCAGTAAAGTCGTCCATCGAACTGTCCGCATACCCCTTCGCAGCAAATGCTTCCCGCGCAGCCTTGATCAGTTTGCCGCGCGTCTGCTCAATCATGTCCGCACGCTTCTGCGCCATCGGTTGCCTTCCTTACAAAAAAATAAAATTAACATTCGCGGCGTATGCGAGTTGACATACGCCGTGTATGTCGTATTTTGTCTGACATACGCGGCGTATGCAACAGACCTGAGACGTGTGTTCCCAGGCTTTGGCGCCCGCCATACAACACAGGATACCGATCAATGCGTGCACTGCGCGATTCCGATGTTTCACTCCATTACGCAGGTCAGGGGAAAACCCTCGGGCTGATCGTCAACCCGGTCGCCGGCATGGGTGGGCCTGTGGGCTTGAAGGGTACTGATGGCGCCGAGGTCCTGCAGGAAGCGAGGCGTCGTGGTGCGCAACCCGTCTCAAGCGAGCGGGCCTTGCTCGCGCTCAAGCGCCTGGCGGCTTCGAAGGTGCCATTTCGACTGGTTACCGGCTCTGGAGCACTGGGCGAAGATGTCGCGCGCGCCGCCGGTCTCGAGCCGATTGTCGTCTACACGTCTTCACCCGGAGCGAGCGGGCCCGATGACACACGACAGGCCGCGTTGGTGATGGCGAACTCCTCGGTCGATCTGCTGCTTTTCGCCGGAGGCGATGGCACGGCGCGTGATGTGCTGGGAATGGTCAACGATCGCGTGCCCATTCTGGGTATCCCGACAGGCGTGAAGATGTATTCCGCCGTGTTCGGCACCAATGCGCAGAACGCTGGAAATCTTGCGGCACGCTTCATCGCCGCCGAACCTTCGGTGCGCTTTCGCGAAGCCGAAGTCATGGACATCGATGAGGCTGCAATGCGCAGCGATCAGATGTCCGCGCGCCTTTATGGCTACGCATGCAGCCCCCACGAGCGCCATCTGACGCAAAACGCCAAGGCGGGCTCCGTTGCCAATGAAAACCTGGCGCTCGACGCCGTGTCCCGACAGGTCGTCCGGTCGATGAAGCCTGGTTGCCTGTACTTGTTGGGGCCCGGCACCACGACGCGGCGCATCATGACCGAGCTCGGCCTGCCTTCGACACTGCTGGGCGTAGACGCGGTCATGGACGGTGCCCTGGTGGGCGCTGATCTCAATGAGCACGCGTTGATCCGTCTGATGGAGGGGTATGAGACCCACATCATTGTCGGCGTGCTGGGCGGTCACGGCAGCTTGTTCGGCCGTGGCAATCAGCAGATCAGCGCTGAGGTCATCCGCCGGGTAGGGCGTGAACACATCTCGGTGATCTCCTCGATGGACAAGCTCCTTGCCCTCGATTCCGGCTGCCTGCGCGTCGACACGGGTGACGCCGAAGTCGACGCCATGCTCAGTGGCCACCTACGCGTGCACACCGGGCCTGACCGGTCCGTGTTTTTCAAGGTTCGCGCCTGATCAGTTGTTTCATCCGAAAAAACGAGGATAACCCCATGAGTCATCATGTCGCCCATCCCTATATGGCGAACTCCGTTCCTGCGCTCAAACAGCAGATGCTCGACTCGATCGGTGTCGACAGCATTGAGCAGCTGTTCCAGCAGATTCCCAAGGAACACCGACTGCAACGTCCGCTTGATTTACCGCCGGCACTCAACGAGAGCGAGCTGCGTCGGCACCTGGTCAGCACGCTGGCGAAGAACAAGACCTGCGAGCAAAACCTCAATTTCCTCGGTGCCGGCTGTTGGCAGCATCACGTTCCGGCCGCCTGTGACGAAGTCGTGCGTCGCAACGAGTGGCTGACCTCGGTTTTTGGTGAGCCCAGCTCCGACCACGGTCGCAATCAAGCCTGGTTTGAGTTCTGCAGCCAGCTCGGCGAATTATTGAATATGGACTTGGTCGGCCTGCCCGTGCGCAGTTGGGGTTGCGCGGCGGGCCACGCGATTCGTATGGCAACCCGCATGACAGGGCGCAATGAAGTGGCGGTGGTCCGTGCCATCGATCCGGAGCGGCTGTCGATCATCCGCAATTATTGCGAACCGGTGGAAATGCCGGGGCACATCACCGTGCGACTCATCGACTTTGACCCGCAAACCGGCTTGCTTGACCTTGATCATCTTCGCACCTCGATCGGTGCGCAAACGGCCGCTGTCTATTTCGAAACACCGTCGTATTTCGGTGTGATCGAACAGCAAGGCGCCGAAATCGCCGCAATGGCCCATGCCGTGGGTGCCGAAGTCATCGTCGGCGTCGACCCGATCTCCCTGGGCGTGCTGGCCGCACCGATTGATTTCGGTGCCGACATCGTGGTGGGTACCACTCAACCGCTGGGTGTGCACATGAATTGTGGTGGCGGCGTCAGCGGCTTCATTGCATCTCGCGACGAGGAAAGGTACGCCCACCAATATCCGACGCTGTTCATCAGCATCGCCGAAACCACCCAGCCCGGCGAATACGGGTTTGGCCTGAGCCTGTTCGAACAATCGTCCTATGGCTTGCGTGACAAGGGGAACGACTGGACCGGTCACTCGGTTTACATGTGGGCCATCGCCAACGCCGTCTATATGGCAATGATGGGGCCAAAAGGCTTCGAGGATGTGGGCAACCTGATCCTGCAACGTGCTCACTACGCGGCCAAGTTGCTGGGTGAAGTTCCGGGTGTGAAGGTGACGTTTGCTTCCGGTTTCTTCAAGGAGTTCGTGGTGAATTTCGACGCCACCGGGCTGAGCGTGAAGGCCATCAACAAGCGGCTGCTCGCGCTCGGGATCTTCGGTGGGAAAGACCTGACCCAGGACTTCCCGGCGCTTGGGGCCAGCGCCCTCTACTGCGTCACCGAGATTCATACCCAGGCCGATATCCAGCGCCTGGCGGCTGCACTCAACAAGGTAATCGCACAATGAGCACGACACTCAAGCAGTACCATGCCCCTGTCTGGAGCGAACCCGTCATTCTGGAAATGGGCTACCCCGGTCGTCGTGGGGTGATCTTTTCCGAGGTCGAGGACGATGTACAAGCGGCTGTCGGCAGCGCCGAGGGTTTGATCCCGGCCAACATGCGCCGCCCGCGCCAGCCCGCGTTGCCGCAGATGTCCGAACCTGAAGTGCTGTATCACTACCTGCGCCTGTCGCAGCAGACCTTGGGCATGATGAACATCAGCCTCTTTGGCACCTGCACCATGAAGTACAACGCCCAGATCAACGAAGCGATGGCCTGGCGGCCGGAAATCACCCACGTTCATCCACACCAGGACGAGGACACCCTGCAAGGCGCGCTGCAAGTGGTGCATGGCATGGACATGATCCTGCGTGAGTTGTCCGGGATGGATCAATTCATCTTCCAGGCGGGCGGCGGGGCCGACGCCGCGTACACCAGTTGCGCCGTGACCCGTGCCTACCACGCTTCCCGTGGCGAGCTGGCGCAGCGAGACGAGATCATTACCACGATCCAGACTCACCCCAGCAGCGCCGCGACGGCCGCTGCCGCCGGGTTCAAGGTCATCACCCTGATGATCGAGGAGAACGGTTACCCGTCCCTGGAATCGCTCAAGGCTGCCGTGTCCAATCGCACGGCGGCGCTGATGGTGAACAATCCCGACGACATGGGCGTGTACAACCCGCACATCCGCGAGTGGGTGCAAGTGGTTCACGATGCCGGTGGCTTGTGCTTCTACGACCACGCCAACTTCAACGGCGCGATGACCAAGATCCGTGCCCGAGAGCTGGGTTTCGACGCCTGCATGTTCATGTTGCACAAGACCTTCGGCGCGCCAAAAAGTGGCGTAGGGGGACCGGCAGTGGGGGCCTATGGTTGTTCGGCGCAGCTGGCGCCGTTCTTGCCGGCGCCGGTGGTGGCCTTCGATGGCGAGCGCTACTGCCTTGATTACGACCGCCCGCAGAGCTCGGGCAAGATCCGCGAGTTCTGGGGGAACGTGCCGGTCATTCTCAAGGCTTACGCCTGGTCTCGTGCCATGGGCGCGCAAGGGATGACCGAGGCATCGGATATCTCGGTACTGGCCAACAACTACATGGAAAAGGGCCTGCTGGCGATACGCGGAGTGACTCGCTCCCATCCTGAGGCCACGAGCCCGAGGATGGAGATGACACGCTACAGCCTCGAGCAGCTCAAGGAGGACACCGGGGTGGACGTCCACGATGTCCAGAACCGCATGAGCGATTTCGGTATCGATCCGATGTGGAGCAGCCACCATCCGTGGCTGGTGCCAGAACCTTTTACGCCCGAACCGGGCGAGATGTATGGCAAGGAGGCGCTGGACACTTGGATTGCAGTGCTTGCACGCATATCCGACGAGGCCTACTCGAACCCGGAAATCGTCAAGACTTCGCCGCATAACCAGGCGATCCATCGGTTGAAAAGTGCGCCGCTGGAAGATCCAACGCGCTGGGCCATGACCTGGCGCGCACACGTGCGCAAGAACAAGCAACAGTCCGCTTGAGCCAAGTTGCCGACGCTGCAGCGGCCCCATCGAGCAGGTGGGGCCGTTTTTGAAACCTGATCAGAGCTAACAATCAGCCATCGGCGGTTGCCAGCCGGACAAAACAGTCTGGCGATCGCCCTACAGGAAAACCTCATGTCGATTTTCGAAACAGGGCTCGCGCCCTCGGCCGTCAACCATATCGCCCTCTCTCCGCTGAGCTTCATCGAGCGTACAGCTTCTGTCTACGGCGAGTATCCCGCCGTGATCCACGGCGCCATCCGACGCAACTGGCAACAGACTTATGAGCGCTGCCGGCGCTTGGCCAGCGCATTGGACCGGCGGGGGATCGGCAAGAGCGATACGGTAGCGGTGATGCTGCCCAACATACCGGCGATGCTAGAAGCCCACTTCGGCGTGCCGATGATCGGCGCGGTCCTCAATACGCTGAATGTACGCCTGGATGCGCGGGCCATTGCCTTCATGCTTGAACACGGCGAAGCCAAGGTGTTGATCACTGATCGGGAATTTCACCCGGTGATTCGTGAAGCCCTGGGATTGCTCTCCCGTCCGCCCTTGGTGGTCGACGTCAACGATCCGGAGTACGGCGAAGGCAGCGCCGTCAGCGACCTGGACTATGAAGCGCTCCTGGCGGAAGGCGATCCGCAGTTCGCCTGGCACTGGCCTGAAGATGAATGGCAAGCCATCTCGCTCAACTACACCTCCGGCACCACGGGCAATCCCAAGGGTGTCATCTACCACCACCGGGGGGCCTATCTCAATTCATTGGGTAATCAGATGACCTGGGCCATGGGACACCACCCGGTGTTCCTGTGGACATTGCCGATGTTCCATTGCAATGGCTGGTGTTATCCGTGGACAGTCACCGCGCTGGCCGGGACTCATGTATTCCTGCGTCGGATCGACCCGCAGAAGATTGTTGCGTTGATTAAGGAGCATCGAGTCAGCCACCTGTGTGGTGCGCCGATCGTCTTCAATGGGTTGGCCAACCTGTCCGAATCGGCACAGGTCGGCCTCGATCATCCGGTCCACGCCATGCTCGCGGGCGCGGCCCCGCCGGCCAAAGTCATCGGTGCGGTGGAGGAAATGGGCATCAAGGTCACCCACGTCTACGGCCTGACCGAGGTTTACGGCCCGGTGACCGTTTGCGCCTGGCAAGGGCAATGGGACAACCAGCCGTTGGATGAGCGTGCAAAGATCAAGTCGCGCCAAGGCGTGCGCTATCCGACGCTGGAAGGGCTGATGGTTGCCGATCCGCAAACCCTTGAGCCGGTAACTTCCAATGGCACGAGCATTGGCGAAATCTTCATGCGTGGAAACACCGTCATGAAGGGCTACTTGAAAAATCCGAAAGCGACGCGCGAAGCGTTCGAAGGTGACTGGTTCCACACCGGTGACCTGGCGGTTCGTCACCCTGACGGCTATGTGGAAATCAAGGATCGGCTCAAGGACATCATCATTTCAGGCGGGGAGAACATTTCCACCATAGAGGTCGAAGACGTCCTCTATCGTCACCCGGCGGTACTTGAGGCTGCCGTGGTTGCCCGCCCTGATGAAAAGTGGGGCGAAACCCCGTGTGCCTACATCACGCTCAAAGTCGACCATCAGGACACCCAGGAAGCCGACATCATCCTGTTCTGCCGCGAGCATTTGGCGGGCTTCAAGGTGCCCAGAACCGTGGTGTTCATCGAGTTGCCGAAAACTTCGACAGGCAAGGTCCAGAAGTACTTGCTGCGAGACTGGGCCAAGGCACTCTGAACAGAGCCCCATTGGAGGGTGAGCAATAGAACGCCTGATGCCTTGGTAGTGCAATGAGATGACGATAAATCACCGCAATGACCACCAAGGCTGACCGAGATTACTGTCAGGAATGCGGTCTCGTTCCAAGCTTATTGTCCTTTAGCAGTTCTTTCTTATGGCCACGGCCGTAATCACCGCATCCAGGGAAAAGACCGCGTCCAGTACCACAATCTGCGCAACGATAGGCCAGAACATCGCATAACGAGAACGCTGCGTCGACATGTCCCCTTGGAGACATAGGCAGCTTGCGCGGTGCATTCGAAGATGACGGTCGGGGAGTTTGCCCTGAACAAGATTTGGAGGATCACCGCGTGGACAGAACAACAAAAGCGCCGACGGCGGCTGTTAACCCGTCAGGGATCAGCTACCAAAGTGTAGAAAGCGGTTACTTTGAACAACGTCGCCTGCAGCGTCACGCAGGATTCTTCACTCTGCTGATTCTCGGTGTCGGTGCGGTGGTGGCGGGTCAGTATTCCGGTTGGAACCTTGGCTTGGCCCAAGGCTTTGGTGGCATGTTTTTGGCCTTGCTGATCATTGCCGTCATGTACCTGTTTCTTTGCTCCTCAATCGGCGAAATGGCGGCCGCGCTGCCACATACCGGCGGCGCCTATTCTTTTGCGCGTACGACAATGGGCCCGTGGGGAGGATTCAGTACAGGCCTTGCGGAAAACATCGAATTCATCCTGGCCCCTGCGGGGAACATGTTTTTCATGGGGGCCTACCTGACTGCAATTTTCGGTACTGGCCCCGAATGGCAACCTGTCTGGTGGGTGGCAGGTTATGCCTGCATGCTGCTGCTTTCGAACCGGGGCTTGGGTGTGTCGATGCGCGCGGTCGTGCTCATTACCCTCGCGGCGGTGTCAGTGTTGGTTGTGTTCTTCATTGCGGCTTACCCGCATATGGATTTCACCGGTAATGCCCTGAACCTTGCAGCTGACGCCGCAGGCAAGCCGGTCGAAGTGCAGGGCGGTAACGGACCGTGGCTGCCGTTCGGACTGACCGGCGTCATGCTTGCATTGCCGTTTGCCGTCTACATGTTTCTGGCCATCGAGCAATTGCCGCTGACTGCCGAGGAATCGCATAACCCGACCCGGCATTTGCCGCTGGCATTGGTCTGGGGCACCGTGATTCTTGCGGTATTGGCGTTGGGTGTGTTGTTTTTCAGTGCATCGATCGGCGGCGGCAGCTTCTTCATGAGTACTTCGTCCGAACCGCTACTCGATGGCTTCCGGGAGATTTTCGGGCACACCGCAAGCAAGCTGTTGTCAGCAGTGGCCGTGCTGGGGCTGGCGGCGTCGTTCCTGGCGGGCAGCTTTGCAGCAGGACGCAATATCTATTCGCTGTCGCGTGCCGGTTACTTGCCAACCGGGCTATCGGTTACACACCCGACCCGCAATACACCGAATATTGCACTGGCCACCGGGGCGCTGGCTGCACTGGGTATCCTGATGCTCTGCTGGTTTACTTTCGGCAAGGATAACAACGCATTGATGGGCGGAATCCTGGTGAGCATGATTGTGTTCGCCGGGATGATTTCCTACATCTTGCAAAGCGTCGCTTATATTCGCTTGAGGCGCTCCTTCGCGGATTTGCATCGGCCTTATCGCAGCCCTTACGGAATATTCGGAGCAGTCGCGGTGATCATCATTGCAACCGCGACACTGATTTATCAGTTCCTCGATCCTCTCTATAAATGGGCGGCCCTCGCTGCTGCCTGCTGGTACCTGATCGGGATTGCTTATTTCGCTTTCTATCGTCGTCATCGCCTGGTGTTGTCACCTGAAGAAGCATTCGCCGTGAGTGGCGGTCGTGAAGGGAATCCGCAAAATGACTAATGTTGAACGATCCAAAGGCAAGGGCCGCCTGGCCGGAAAAGTGGCCATTATCACCGGTGGCGCCGGCGGTTGCGGCGCTGCCGCAAGTCGGTTGTTCGCCGCTGAAGGGGCCAAAGTGATCATTATCGATTTGAATGGCGATGCCGCCGTCAACCTGGCGTCGCAGATCATTGCCGACGGCGGCCAAGCGTTGGGATTGGGCGCCGATGTCTCGCAAGCCGTTCAGGTGCGTGAGGCTATCGCCCGGGGGCTGGCGGAATTTGGCCCGGCGGACGTGCTTTTCAACCACGCCGGCACCTTGATCGTGAAGCCTTTTCTGGACGTGCAGGAGCATGAGTGGGACTGGCTTATGGCCGTGAACGTCAAGAGCATGTACCTGGTTACTCAGGCGGTGCTTCCACAAATGCTTGCCAAGGGCTCGGGCAGTATCGTGTGCACCTCGTCGATCTCCGCGCAGTATGCGACCCCAGGCGAGGTCGTATACAACGCCAGCAAGGGCGCATGCCAGATGTTTGCGCGGGCCATTGCCGTCGAGTTTCGTGATCGCGGTATCCGCTGCAACGCAGTCGCCCCGGGTTTTATCCGTACCCCGCACGGCGAGCGGGAAATGCGCGACTTGCAACTGATGGGGGTGGATGCCAGTGAAGCGGCAATCAAGTCGCAGCAGGGGAGGCTTTGCGAGCCGGAGGAGGTCGCACGGGCCGCGTTGTTTTTAGCCAGCGACGATGCTTCATTTGTCAGTGGCACGCAGCTGTTTGTAGACAACGGTTTTTCAGCGGTCTAAATCAATCGTGGCAAGAAATATGCTTGCTCTTTATCGCTGGGTTAAGGGTGCGCTCACTAGCAGGGCGCACTGGATAAAGACAAGGGGATGGCATGGCAATTTCAGTTCCGAATGGCAGACGTGGCATGGATGCCGCGCCCGTCCTTGATGCATGGCACTGCGCGACGCCCGGCTTGGTCGCATTGCTGCAGTGTGATGGCTTTGCCCGACAGTTGGATGAGTCTTTATGGGCCGTTGCGAGTTTCGACCAAAGCTGCGTGCTGTTTTACCCAACGGACGGCTCACCGGTGTTACTGCACAACAATCTGCAAGGTATCTGCGAACCGGGGGCGATGCATAGCTATCTTAACGGTACGTATTTGCTGGACCCGGTTTATACCGCTTGCGCTCACGGCAAGGCGACCGGACTTTATCGCATGAGCGAATTGGCCCCTGATGCTTTCTTCGAGGGTGATTACTTCAATTCCCCCGATGTGCATCCCTGTATTTCCATGCAGTCGGGCACATTGGCTGAAGAAATTGTCTTCATCTCTGCATTGCCGGGCATTGGTCACCTTGCTTATTCACTGATGCGGCAGAACGCTTCTCCGACGTTTTCCGCCTTGCAGTTCGAAGGTTTACAGGGTTGCGGTGCGATGGTCGATGTATTGCTGCAACGTCACTATCAAGGCGTTTGCGCCCATCACGACGACAGTGCATCAGCCTTGAAAGAGCATTTGAACAACGCTTTTTCGCGATTCGCCGCTGATCAGCTAACCCCCCGCGAACAATTGATCGTCAGCATGATCCTGCGTGGACACTCCAGCCTTTCGATTTCACTGCACCTTGGTATCGCGGAGGGCACGGTAAAAAATCACCGCAAGCACCTGTATTTCAAGCTCGGCATTTCCAGCCAATCCGAGCTGTTTCATCTGTTCGTGAATTTTGTCCTTAGTCATACCTCAAATGTGCCCTTTGCCAATGCTGTTAACGCGCGAGTGTTCCAGGAAGCTTTTGCCCATTAACGAAGTTCAGGGTTGATTGCCGCAGGAGCACGCGCTCGAAAAGAGCCCGTTTTTTCATAAAAGGGGGGGAGTGGGGATTCGTTTCCCTTCAAGCTCAACCGCGTTGTGCCCCCGCCCAATCACTGCAGGACGTCTGCTGAAAATAGTCATTGTATTGCTTCGAAATCGAATGTTATTGTTATAACACAGCAAAAATTGATGACAACACAATAACATTTCGCGTTCGGGAGCTCTGGAAAATCCATGGAAAAGAACAGCTTCCTGCAGTTGCTGGAGCGAGAGTTCTCCAACCTGACCCCGACGGGCAAGCGGATCGCCAGTTATCTGCTGGGTAACCCAGAACAGCTTCCGTTCGAGTCGGCCGATAGCATCGCGCAGCAGACCTCCACCACGGGAATATCCGTAGGGCGCTTTTTTCGATCCCTTGGCTACCAGAACATCGATGAAGTCAAACAGAGCCTGCGCGTTGAAACGCCGGCGTCGTGGCTTATCACCGATCGCATCGGCGCCTTTCGTGCCGAAAGCAACCAGCAAGATGCTCTTGATCGTTCCCTGAGTCGCGAGATCGAGGCCATTCGGTATGTCTACGGTCTGGCGCGCAGCGACGCCTTCGCCGATATCGTGCAACGCATCTACGAAGCCGATGCAGTGTTCATTCTCGGCATTCAGTCCACGCGAGGGATTCTCACAGCGTTCCATAGCCACCTTGAGTACATCCGGCCCAAGGTCTACTACGTCGATGGACTGTCCGGCATTTACGCTGAAACCCTGAATTCCGGCTTTGCCAATCCCTACGCAATCATTGCGGATTTCCGTGCTTATTCCAGCGTGACTCAGACTTTCTGCGACGCGGCCATAGACAACAATCTCCCATTGGCCCTGATCACCGACCTGCAATGCCCCTGGGCCAGAGACTACCCACTTGACCTCTTGCAACTGAAAACCGATGTCGGGCAGTTCTGGGATTCACCTGCGCCATTGGCCTGCCTGTTGAATCTCATCGTGTCGGCCGTTGCTGAGAAATACGGGGATCGACTCGATGAGCGCTTGGCCAAGAACCGTCAATTGCAAAAAGCTTTCGGTCAGTTCGAAGGCTGATCTTCATCGTCCCACTGAATCCCAACTGGAGTATTGGCGTGAACAACAGCCCCCTTGTAGAGATCGATGCCCAGCGCTACCAAGTGCAAATCGATTTGATCTACGCCGGTGCAGACAACCTGGCAGGAAGAGTGATTTATCCAAATGCGCGTTGCCTGTTACATCGCCAGGCTGCCGACTGTTTGTACAGGGCCAGCCAGCTCGCGCGTCAGGCCGGGTTTACCCTTCGCATCTACGATGCCTATCGGCCGCCTTATGCCCAGTACCTGTTGTGGGACGCGCTGCCAAACAACGACTACGTGCGTGACCCACATTTGGGCTCCCATCACAGCCGTGGCGTGGCGGTGGACCTGACCCTGGTCGGTACTGATGGCGAGCCGCTGGATATGGGGACTGAATTCGACGCAATGGAAGAGAAATCCCACCAGTTCTATCCCGACTTGCCAGTAGACGTGCAACGCAATCGACTGCTGTTGGTGGGAATCATGCTCGCCGCCGGCTTCCAGGCGATTGCCACCGAGTGGTGGCATTACGAACTTCCGGATGCCGACGATTACCCCTTGCTGGAAGACGTTTAAACCACGGATTCACCAACAGATAGCACCGCGCAGCCCACGCTCAGTGCGGCTGATAACAATAACAAGACAGCATTACTTACGTTTCACCTGCAACTGCCCGGTTATAGCTTTTATAAAAAACCTGACGTACTTCCCTCTATCGAATGATCAAGGAAACCGGCATGAACCCAATGAACACCGTGACCCGCAAATCCTTTCCCGGCGCCGGCAAGCTATTGCTGAGTGTTTTGTGCAGTGCATTGAGCCTCGGTGCCTGGCAGGCCGCGACAGCGGCTGTACCACCAGACACCCTGGTCATCGGCAAACCCGCTGATCCCCAGACCCTCGACCCGGCCGTGACCTTTGATAACAACGACTGGACCATTACCTACCCATCGTACCAGCGCCTGGTCGGCTACAAGGTCGAAGGCGACAAAAGCAGCACCGAAGTTCAGGGTGACCTGGCCGAGAGTTGGACCGTTTCTCCGGACAATCTGGTCTGGGAATTCAAAATCAAACCTGGCAACAAATTTGACGACGGCGCCCCTGTAGATGCCGCCGCGGTGAAGTTTTCCTTTGATCGCTTGATGACTCTCAAGCAGGGACCTTCCGGTGCATTTCCGGAGGACATGGTGGTCGCGGTTGTCGACCCGCAGACCATCCGGTTCACCCTGAAGACGCCTTTCTCGCCGTTCCTGTTTACCCTGGCCCACAACGGTGCGTCGATCATCAACCCCGCTGTGGTCAATAAAAGCGCGGACGTCAATGCCTGGCTGTCGAGCCACACCGCAGGCTCCGGTCCCTTCCGCTTGAGCAACTGGCAAAAAGGCCAGTCGTTGACCATGGAGCCGAACACCTACTTCGCCGGCCCCAAGCCTGCGCTGAAAAGCGTGGTCATCAAGATCATCGGTGAGCCCTCCGTGCGTCGCCTGCAATTGGAGCGGGGTGACCTGGACATCATCGAAGACATGCCCGAAGACCAGCTCGGCGTTCTTGCCAGCAAGCCCGGCGTGGTGGTGAAGGAGTTCCCGTCGCTACGGGTCACCTATCTCTACCTGAACAACAAAAAGGGCCCACTGACCAGCGTCGATGCTCGTCGTGCGATCACCGAAGCGGTGGACTACAACGGCATCGTCAAAGGCATTCTCAGGGACAAGGCCAAGCTCCTGAATGGGCCAATCCCGGACGGCATGTGGGCGTATGACAGTTCGTTGCCGCCGATGAAGCAGGACATGGCAGCCGCCAAGGAAAGCCTCGCCAAAACGTCGCAGAAAATCACCAACCTCAGCTACATGTATTCGGACAAGGATCCTAACT
Source organism: Pseudomonas brassicacearum (assembly GCF_918698105.1). Classification (GTDB taxonomy): domain Bacteria; phylum Pseudomonadota; class Gammaproteobacteria; order Pseudomonadales; family Pseudomonadaceae; genus Aquipseudomonas; species Aquipseudomonas brassicacearum_F. The sequence continues at coordinate 37,150 of NZ_CAKKMI010000044.1, forward strand.
GGGAACCGATCGGCCTGACCCTGCAAGCAGCATTGGCGCCGCTGGGTATCAACCTCAAGCTGGAAAAGCTCGCCAACGCCACGCTGCGTGAGCGCGTCGGCCAGGCGGACTACGACATCGCGGTCGGTGCCTGGAGCCCTGACTTTGCCGACCCGTACATGTTCATGAACTTCTGGTTCGACTCCAAGATGCAGGGCCTGCAGGGCAACCGCTCGTTCTATAGCAACCCGCAAGTCGACAAGTTGATTCGAGAAGCGGCCGCTAATAGCGACACCGCGAAGCGCGTCGAGCTGTACCAGACCGCGCAGAAAATGGTGCTCAAGGACAGTGTCTACGCCTACCTCTACCAGAAGAGCTACACCTTGCCGATGCGTGATTCGGTCAAGGGTTACGTGTTCAATCCCATGCTCGAACAGGTGTTCAACTTGGGCAGTATGAGCAAATAAACCGGCTCCCTCGCGCTGGCCATTCGTGGCTGGCGCGGTTTCTGGTTTTCGTCGTGGGTGCTACTGAGGTGCCAAAATGGCCTTCCTGACTTTGTTGCGCAAGCGCCTGCTCGGCCTGTTGCTGGTCGTGTTCGGCGTTTCGCTGATTACCTTTGCAATTTCGCACCTGATCCCGGGTGATCCTGCTCGATTGATCGCCGGCGACCGTGCCAGTGATGCGTTGGTGGCAGGCATACGTCATCAACTGGGATTGGATCTGCCGCTGTATCAACAATACGGTCGTTACCTGATGGACCTGGTGCAGGGAGACCTGGGAACCTCGATACGCACCAGCCGTCCCGTGCTGGAAGACTTGCAGACGTTCTTCCCGGCAACACTGGAGTTGGCGCTGGTAGCGCTGGTGCTCGCGATCCTGACCGGCGTGCCGCTTGGCGTGCTATCAGCGGTTTACCACAATCGGGCGATTGACCAGATCGCCCGCACGCTTGCAGTCACCGGCATTTCAACGCCGGCCTTTTGGCTGGGGCTGGGCGCAATCGTTCTGTTCTACGGGCATCTGGGCTGGTTGCCAGGAGGAGGGCGGCTGTCCGAAGGGCTTGCTCCGCCGCCGACAATCAGCGGTTTTTATCTGCTCGACTCGCTGCTCGCCGGGGAGGGCGCGCTGTTTCTCGATGCCGTGGAGCATCTGATTCTGCCGGCGGCGACCCTGGGGTTCGTGACCTTGGGCGTCGTCGCACGACAGATTCGTTCAGCCATGCTTGATCAACTCGGCGAAGACTATATCCGCACCGCCCGCGCCTACGGCTTGTCCCGTTGGACTGTGGTCCTGCGCCATGCACTGCCTAACGCGCTCATCCCTTCGGTGACAGTTCTGGGGCTGACCCTCGGAGATTTGCTGTATGGCGCAGTACTGACCGAAACGGTCTTCGCCTGGCCCGGCATGGGCGCCTATGTCGTCAAGTCGATCCAGTCGCTGGACTTCCCGGCAGTGATGGGCTTCGCCATTCTGGTTTCGTTCATCTATGTGCTGCTGAACATGGCCATCGATATTGTGTACCGCGTGATCGACCCACGCATCGGCGAGGTAAGTTGAAATGTCCGCTACCCTGATGGCCACGCGCCGCCCGCGCTGGAACGAAAAATTCGCCTATCTGACCTACCGCATCCGCCGCAGTCCGCTGACCATGGCGGGCCTGGCGATCACCTGTATCGTCTTGCTGTGCATGATCTTCGCCCCTTGGCTCGCCAGCCACGATCCCAACGCGCTGAACTTGGCCGAACGCCTGGCGCCGCCATCCAGCAGCCATTGGTTCGGCACCGACGAAGTCGGCCGCGACCTGTTCAGCCGCGTGCTGTTCGGGAGCCAGCAGTCGGTGGGTGTCGGTCTGTTCGTGGCTTTTGCATCCTGTTTTATCGGCGGGTTGCTGGGATGCTTTTCCGGGGTCATCGGTGGGCGTTTCGACGCATTGATCATGCGCCTGATGGACATCATGCTGTCGGTGCCATCGCTGGTGCTGATCATGGCCTTGGCGGCGGCGTTGGGCGCGAGCCTGTTCAACGCGATGCTGGCGATTACGCTGGTACGAATTCCGTCCTATGTCCGGCTAGCCCGCGGCCAGGCCTTGAGCATCCGCGAGATGGGTTATGTCAAGGCCGCCCAAACCTTCGGGGCAGGGCGCTGGCACCTGGTGCACTGGCACGTGGCGCGCAACGCAATGCCGCCATTGCTGGTGCAGTTGAGCCTGGATATCGGCAGCGCGATCCTCATGGCCTCGGCCTTGGGCTTTATCGGCCTGGGAGCGCAGCAGCCTACGGCCGAGTGGGGCGCGATGGTCGCCACCGGGCGCAACTACATCCTCGATAACTGGTGGTACTCGACCTTTCCCGGCCTGGCGATTCTGATCACGGCCACCGGGTTCAACTTGCTGGGCGATGGCGTACGCGATCTGCTCGACCCACGGCAACAGGGGAAATGACCATGCATGCGTCGAGTCCAGTATTGTCCATCGACAACCTGAGCCTGGAATTCCCGGCTTACAAAAACAACGTCAAAGCCCTGAACGGCGTGTCGCTGCACGTCAATCCCGGCGAAATTGTCGGCGTTGTCGGCGAGTCCGGATCGGGCAAGTCGGTCACGGCCATGCTCAGCATGCGATTGTTGCCCGAGCGCAGCTATCGCATCACCGCCGGCAGCCTGAGCATGCTCGGTCGCGACATGCTGGCAGCGCCTGAAAAGGAGTTACTGACGATTCGTGGGCGCGATGCCGCGATGATTTTCCAGGAGCCGATGACTGCTTTGAACCCGACCCGGCGTATCGGCAGGCAAATGCTCGATGTGATCATTCATCACCAGAAAATCAGCGCCGCCCAAGCCCGTCTCAAGGCGATCGCACTGTTGCGCGACATGCACATTGCCAGTCCGGAGCAGGTATTGGAGAGCTATCCTTTCGAGCTGTCTGGCGGCATGCGTCAGCGGGTGATGATCGCGCTGGCGTTCTCCTGCGAGCCCCAATTGCTGATCGCCGACGAGCCGACAACGGCCCTCGACGTGACCGTGCAACGCCAGGTGTTGTTGCTGTTGCGAGAAAAAGCCAGGCAGCGGGGCACGGCCATCTTGCTCATCACCCATGACATGGCGTTGGTTTCGCAGTTCTGCGACCGGGTCTACGTCATGTACACAGGGGCAGTGGTCGAGGAGGGCCGCACGGCCGATGTCATGGGAAATCCGCAACATCCCTATACGCAAGGTTTGCTCAGTGGTCTGCCAGAAATGGTCGAGCCGGGCCAGCCGCTGCTGACCATTCCCGGTCAAGTGCCGAACCTGGCCTCTTTGCCGGTGGGCTGTACTTTTCAGGAGCGGTGTACGTACGCCATGCCGATTTGTAGCAAGCGCCCGAATCTCAACACTATCAACGGTAATGACCAACGTAAAAGCGCGTGCTGGTTACCGGCCAAGGAGCTTTCGTGATGAACAGTGCCGTCCTTCAACCCAACACCCAAATGGCGCCCACGATTCTTCAACTTGACGATGTTCACGTTCGTTTCCCCGTGAGCAATGATTGGTTGGGGCGGCCGCGCGGATATGCCCATGCCCTGAACGGTATTGACCTTCAGGTGCGGGCAGGCGAAACCCTGGGTATTGTCGGCGAGTCAGGTTGCGGTAAGAGCACCTTGGCCCAGCTGTTGATGGGCCTGGTGCCGCCCAGCAGCGGGGGGCTGAACTGGGCCAATCGCAGCGGCGAAGGCCGCAGCAACGTTCAGATTGTTTTCCAGGATCCACAGTCGTCCCTTGATCCGCGCCTGCCTATCTGGAGAATCATCACCGAGCCGTTATACGCCCGAGGCCATGTCAGCCATGCGCAGATGCGGGATGTGGCCGCCAGGGTCGCGGCCCAAGTCGGCATCCGCCCGGAATACCTGGACCGCTTCGCGCACCAGTTTTCCGGGGGGCAGCGTCAGCGCATTGCCATTGCCCGAGCCCTTTCGTCAGACCCGGATATCATTGTCCTGGACGAGCCCACCTCGGCGTTGGACATCTCGGTCCAGGCGCAGATTCTCAACCTGCTGGCCGAGCTGCAAAGTGCCCGCAATCTGACTTACATCCTGATTTCCCACAACGTATCAGTGGTGCGTCATATGGCTAACCGGGTAGCGGTGATGTATTTGGGGCAAATCGTTGAACTGGGCAGCGCGGCTCAAGTACTCGATCAGCCACGTCACCCCTATACCCGTTTGTTGCTCGAGTCGGTACCACGACTGGGCGCGCCGCTGCACGACGAGCAAGTCGCGGCGCCTACCGAATTACCAGGGAACCGCCGACTACCGAGTGGCTGCTTCTTTCGTGAACGGTGCAATCTATGCACCGCTGGCTGCGAGAATCCTCAGGTATTGCTGGGGAATGAGCAGCAGTGTGTGCGATGTCATTTACAGGATTGAGACACTGGCCGGGCAATATCCGCGAACGGCAGAATGTCATCGAGCGTGCGTTGATTACCGCAACCGGCGCGGAATTGAACATCGACTTGCCCAATGCAGCGGCGTCCAGCCAGGTCGATGTGGTCGAGGTCAATTCGCGAATCATGACCGATTGAGAATGGCTGCACAGGGTAACCAGGCAGAATCTGAAATATATTGTTACGTGTAATGTATATTATGTTAAACGGCATGTTTGGGGTTGTTCACAGCATCTGTCACGCACTGATTCGACAGGCCCGTTTCTGCCGTCGACTCTCTCAACGGGCCATGCCCTTGTTCATGGTTGATTTTTGAGGTGGATGCTTACCCAGCCGAGCACTTTTATTGCGGGTGCGTCCACGCCCACTCTAGGTTGGTTTCGTCTTCGATGTTAGCTATCCAGTGTTTTTTGAACTCAGCACCAAGCGTGTCGATACTCCAACCATAAATAGGCGCCAGGATTCTAGAGTCAAAATCATAGTAAATGCTTGGGTTACGCTCAGAAATAGCCCCTTCTCGCCACAAGAGCAAATAAAGACCAGACAAAAAAGCCCCTATATGACTGTGCCCGGGATATCTCCACATCATTGAATATTGTTCATCTTCGAGTTCCGCCAGCCTGTGACTCGATATACTGAAGCGATAGCAGAGCTGTACATCGGGAAGCCAATCGGCCGGATACTTTTCAGAATAATTTATGGTTTTTGACGCGACTATGGAAAATGCATCTGCTACGAGCAATAGATCAATCGATTTGGCTGGATGTGAGGGCGGACCTAGACTTTCTAGTTTTTTAATAAGCGCTGTGCATTCGGCGTCATTTGTCGCTAAGGTTCTTGAGAGTTTGTTTCTGGTGGCGGGCGTGAACTTACTTGATAGCGCCAGCACACCATAGACAATGGGAGACACAAGCTCCTCTCGCGCAGTCCCTGTACGATGATGCAATCTCAGTTTTTGGGCCGTTTTATGAATTTTTTCTAAGTGTCCCGGCACAAGTGTCAGTTTTACTTCAAAGGCGGCAATCACATACTGAACAGGCACATAAGTCCGCGAAACAACGGGTGGCATATCTTTTACAAGGATGATATCAAGCTGCGGAGATTCTATATCTCTACCTAGAAACACCCTGCCATCCATAACGATTTCCACTTCGGGGTCCAGGTAATCTCGTAGAAACTTCCTAAAAATTTCTTGGCACTCTTTTCCAGCAGTACCACTATCAGAGCCTACAACCGCCTGCAGAAAATCATACTGGTGCTCCATGTTGTCTTGTGACGTCATTAGCGACGTTTTTATATTCAATGTCGACAAATAATTTTCTGAAGACCTAAATTCCCTTTCGAGGTATTCGAGGAGGTCGACTTTATAGTCGGGGGTTGATTCGTCGTTGAACACGGCCTCATTCCTTTGGTTGTTATAGGTGCATCCCTAGTGTCATCGAATCGATATCGACAGCTTCAGCCCGAAGCGTATCATTGTGCCGCTAAGGTTTGTGGTGTACGCAAGTATGCAACGAACCCTTCCCAGTCATGAGCCTGATATTTTTCCAACATTCGTTTAGGCAACTTGAGCTGCGAGATGGGCCAATCGATTGAAACCTGCCAATCGATTTCGTCCAGAATCTGTTGGCCGGTGAAATATCGGACGTCATCTACCGTGGTGTTATAGATCAAAAAAATGCGTTCAGGATTTGCACTGACCGTTAAACGACTGAGCCCACGCTGATTGTTCCAGTTCACGCCGCTCTTGATCTGTACCTCAAAATAACGCCCCTGATACCCGACGAGTCCGTCTATCCCTTTATCATCGACCAAAGACGGGAACACGTCGAAACCTTCACCGAGCAGGTACCCCCAGATGGCGAATTCGTTGCGCTTTCCAATGGCCAGCTTATTCTTCTTTAAGGTGCGTCCTTCTTCTTGCATGGCGGGTTTTCCATCGATCATCCAGTGAAGGCTATATGCTATCACTGCCATCATGGCTTTTGCATGAAATACCCAATCGGGGCTGCATCCAACAGCACTTGAATAACGATCAGCCCATTACCTCTTCCCTCCACCTTTCCCAAGGGCTCCTCCCTACCCTGCATTGGGCGATGCTTTCCTTGCTCGCCAAGCGTAACGCTTCATGCTTTTCATCCTCACTGCCACAAGGCTTGATCAAGTCGCAGTTGATAAACACCGTTACGTGCTCGGCACCATAGGGCCATCGCGCGACACCGCCCCGGGTATTCATATACATCTGGAACTTGGCAGAAGAGTTGGTCCCCACTTCCAGCGGCAGCGACAGCGCATCGAGCAATGTCCAATGAAATTCAGTCCCCACCGCAATGGGCGCATGGATCGGACGGTTCCACCGAAAATACCCATCCTCATCCTGATTCCCCCCCAGAAAACGTGACTCGAATGGCTCCGGCAATTGACTCAGGACTTCGTTGTTTTCATCGATCGCCTTGTCGGCAAAAGGCCCTTCAACCACCTGCACTTGAAAGGTCAGGTAGTTTCCGTTGCACCGTCTCAGGGCCTGAATAACATCGAACAGTATGTATTTGTCATACATATCGGGCACGTGATGATGGCTGTACTGATAAACGCAGTCGATAAATGACTGTGCCCACGTGCCTTTTTCAAGCGCGGCGCAGTAATCCGACAGAACCTTCAGGTTTTCCGGCGGTTGACCCAACCACCGCAGGAAATTCATTCTTGATGCTACTTCCAAACTATTCATAACCCGCTATGCCCCTTGGAACACATGCGAAAACGCCCTCCCCACTCCCCCCGCAATCAGATTCTGACAAGCCTGGGGTACCATTCGTAGAAGCCTTCACAGTCAACATTTGAACTCACAATAAATCACCTTACACGCTCCCAGACGATGTGAACCTTCGCCCCATCCGGGCGGCGAAAATCTTCTACCATCCGGTTGCCATCGACCTTCAACTGCAGGTCGTCCCGGGTGCGCACAGCGCCCACCCAGTTCGGGAACGTAGACCCTTCGACAGTGTTGCCTATGAACTCACCGTTCTGGTCGACGGTATATCGCCCGAAAAAACCGATGCCCCCTGCCATCGCTGCCCGGTTTTCCTCATCGGTGCCTTCGCCACGAACGTTGGATCGAAACGCCGGCACGCGTGGATCCGTGAGTACTTCGACAAACGTCAGCTCTGGCGTGAAGACGAGCCAACCATGAGGATCGGGGCCATAAGCATTCGATTTAATGCCCTGGCTCTCAACGGTTGCACTGACCATGCGCCAGGTTCCGACCACGGAATTTTCTTTGCCCGCAAACGCAGTGGAGAACGCCGAGAAGGCAATGACTGCTACGACCGCCAGTATCTTGTTTTTCAGACTCATTCGCTTCACCTTTCCTCGCCGCAACGACGCAGCAGACAATAGAGTGGGTTTCATTCTGGTCGGCACGGTCTTCATGCCCTGGCCGAGATGACCGCCAAGCGCAACTCCCGCAACGTGGCATCATCCGCCCTCCTCCCCAGTTGCCAGCCCAAGTAACCCCACAGCAGTGCGCAACAGGCACCGATTATCGCGGCCGGAGCGGCGCCTTGCCCCAGGAGGTCGAGCAGGCTCTTGGCCCAGCCGCTCATGGCGTCACCTGCGCGATAAACCACGGTGTCGATGAAGTTCTTGGCCTTGTATTTACTCTCGGCATCCAGCGGCGCGAACAGCATTTCCCTGCCCGGTCGGACGAACGCGTACTCGCCGATCCGCCGCACGATCATCAATGCCGCCAGCAGAGTAAACCCCGGCGCCAACGCCAGGCCGAGGAAGCCGATGCACATGAGCAGCGGCACGACGGCCAACAAAGTACGCACCCCCAGCCTCGGCGCGATGCGACCGGTGATGAACAGTTGGGACAGCAACGCACCGGCCTGCACGATGATGTCGATGGTGCCGAAGATGCGTACTTGCGCCGCGCGATCGGGATAGAGCTCGGCCACCAGGCGCGCCTGTTCGAAATAGAGAAAGGTGCTGACCGTCGCCAACAACACGACAAACCCGGCGATGCCCAACAGGTAAGGTGACCTGAACACCGCCGTCAGGCCGCTGAACGGATTACCCTGCAATGGCTGCCGGGGGCTTTGCGTCGGCGCGGCGCCGGGACGGCCAGCCCCGCCCGTTTCGCGCCACCCCATCAACGCCCGTTTCAACACCAGCGTGGCACCGAGCAACAGGGCCGCCAGAAACATCAACCCCGAAGCGCCGAGTGGGCCGATGAGCAGCGCGCTCAGGGCCGGACCCAACAGACCGCCAACGCTGGCGCCCGCGGCGATGAAGGCGAACAGGCGCTTGGCCTGCTCGCTGTCGAATACATCCGCCATCAGGCTCCAGGCCACGGAGACGACGAACAGGTTATAGACCGAGATCCAGACGTAAAAGACCCGGGCCAACCAGACACTGTCCGGTTGGAACTGGAACAACTCGACGAACATCAGCAGGTTGAAACCGAAGAAGCCGTACACCCAGTCGATCAGGCGCAGGCGCGGCACCCGCGAACTGAGCCAGGCGAACAGTGGGACGGCTGCCAGCATGACCAGGAAGGTCGCGGTAAACAGCCATTGCAGGTTCTCCACCCCCGCCGCGATACCCATCGACTCACGGATTGGGCGCAGCATGAAGTAACCGGTGAAGAGACAAAGGAACAGCAGGAACCCGCACAGCGCCGGACGCAACTCACCGTCGCGGGCGTTCAGGGCGAGACTCAGCCGGTGCAAATAGGACGGCGCACTCATAAGGGACTCCGGGGAGACGGCAACAAGGCAATGGTCAAGCGCGGAACGGACGCCCGCGCCCAGGGTTGCATCAGCGATAGGTCACGCCGGTCAGGCGCTCGGAGACAACCCAGAGCCGCTCGGCATCCGCCTCCGTGCTCGCAGCAGGCGGTGTCTTGGCGAACCCCAACGGACCGCGTCTTTCATCGTCACCGGTCGGGCCGTAATAAGCCCCACCCACGGCTTGCGCAGCCGTGGCGGCATACAAGGTGGGCAACGCCCCTTGTGCCGCTGAGTGGTACGCGTCACGGTCCTTTGCCCAGCGCCGACCGAACTCGCTGTCGAGGCCTGGCCCCCGTGCGACCAACTCGGTAACGGCAACGCCGGGATGCGCCGCCATGCTGCGAATGCCCCAGTTTTCGGCATCACTGCGCCGCTGCAAGGCAAATGCCCAGTGCAAGACGGCCAGTTTCGATTGCGCGTAAGCGGCGTACGGGTCGTACTTCTGCTCGCTCTGAAGATCATCAAGATTCATCGCGCCGCGCGTCGCAGCAATGCTGGACAGGCTTACCACGCGGGCATCCTCGCTTTGACGCAAGAGCGGCACCAACAGGCCGGTCAGCGCGAAGTGCCCCAGGTAGTTGGTGGCCAACTGAAGTTCAAAGCCATCGGCGGACGTGCCTCGCTCGGGCGGCGCCATGACGGCGGCATTGTTGATCAACACATCAAGGCGTGGCAGCCGCTGATTGAGACGCTGGGCCAGGTCGCGCACAGATGAAAGATCAGCCAGGTCCACGTTCTCGAACTGCACCTTGGCGTCGGGCTCGGACTCGCGGATACGCGCAATGGCCTGTGCGCCGCGCTCCGGGTTGCGCGCGGCGATGATGACCTCGGCGCCGGCACGCGCCAAGGCCAGCGCATCCTCGTAGCCCATGCCACTGGTACCACCGGTGATCAGGACAATTCGACCTTTTTGGGACGGTATGTCGCCGGTCGACCAGTCTGGTTTCGGTGCAACGCGAGTGGAGGCTTCGATACTCACCGCACTGAGCAGCGCGACGCCCGCAGCGAGGATTCGAGCCAGTCTTCCAAGCCGGCTCATGCGGCCAATGGTGGGTGTTGTTGTGCTATTCCACATGGTGATGGTCCCTGTCTGAAGAAATGAACCGGCATCGCCGGACGGTCACTGTGTCGAGCACGCCTCAGCCAACTGCAGAAAGCTGACGTGTTTCTTTACCCCTTGGGTGTTCAAGTAGGTCATCTTGGCTGGCACGACCTCGCATACCGGCGATGTCGCCGCCTCGATATGAATGACCCTGGCGATGTCCAGCGGCATGCCATATTCGTAGGCCGGAAACTGCGATTGTTCTTTGGCGAGCAGCGGTGAACCGCTCAAGGAGATGACTGCCAGCAGGCCGGCAATCGACAGGTTTCGAATGTTCATAGTGGGCTCCACGACACAGTCCTCGTTGGGATGGTCGTAGCACTCTAGGCGGGGGCGACTGACGTCAAGGTGACTGCTGGCTGACGGGAAGATGTCAAACGCGGATGGACTTTACTCGCAGGCGACGACTAAGGCGCCGCCTGGTTCATCAAGGAGAATCCGAAGGTGTTGAGCCCATTCTCGCTGTGGGCAAACACGCGGCCACCGTGCATGGACGCCACCGCCCGCACGATGGAAAGGCCCAGGCCATGGTGCGCATCGCTTCGCGCCCTGGCGGTGTCGGCGCGATAGAAACGCTCGAACAAACGCTCCAGGTGCGAATTGTCGATGGGCTCTCCGGCATTGGAAACGCTCACCTCGACCTGCATGCCGTGGTTGACCAGGCTCACCGTGATCGTGCTGGTCGGCACAGCGTAGCGCGCCGCGTTCTGTATCAGATTAGCCAGGGAACGGTGAAAAAGGCGTCGGTCGATGCACACGCGCATGTCACCTTGGATCACCACGCCCAGCTGTTTGTCGTGCAAGACCGGCTCCAGATACTCCACCGTTTTCAACGCCTCTTCATAAAGCGAGACATCACTGAGCTCGGTTGCCCGTTGCCCGCTCTCGGCCCCCGCCAGGAACAGCATGTCGTTGACGATGGTGCCCATCCGTTCCAGCTCTTCGAGGTTCGACTGCAGCAGATCCTGCAGCTCACCCACATCGCGCCCGTGGGCCAATGCCACCTGGGTCTGTCCGATCAGATTGGTCAAGGGCGTTCGCAGCTCATGGGCCACATTGGCATTGAACCCTTCGAGCTGACACCAGGCCGCTTCCTGGCGAGCCAGGGCACCGTTGAACGACACCGCCAGCTCCTGCAATTCGCCAGGCAGCGCCTCGGTGTCCAGTCGCTGCTTCGAATCTCCCGGCGGCAGGCTATTGGCTTGACGGCTCAGTCGTCTCACCGGCCCCAGGCCGAAACGCGCGATCCAGTAACCGAGCAGCGCAACCAGCCCGATGCCCAACGCCGAGGTCAGGATCAAAATCTTGGTGAAGTGGTCCAGGGTCTTCCTGAACGGCGTTGAATCCAGCCCCACGATAAAACGCAGCTCCGGACGGTTGCCCATCGCAGGAATGGTCTTGAGCAAAGCCATCATGGGACGCTCCCGCTCAGGCAGGTCGAGGGTAAACAGCCCATCGGAGCGCTTCGACCAATCCTGCCCGTCCGGCATCGCCCCGCCGTAACTGAAGTCTGGGTTGTCAACCAGGATCCAATAGCGCACCCGTTCATCCGCAGGCGTCAAGCCGTCGAGCTTCTGGCGCAAACCGACCCAGAATGTCGGCGAATCGTATTTCGCCAGTACCGGGTCGAGCACGGAATGGCGCAAGACCAGCTCGTTTTGCATCTGCTCATCGAGCGTTTGGTCCAAAGAACAGCGCAACAGCGTCGCACTGATCGACATGATCAGCAGGACAGCGAGGCCGAACATCAGGGCAAGCCGCTTGGCGATCGATCTTTTCATCAAGGCGTTCCACTTTGCCTGCTATCGACCTCACGGCTTTCCAGCACATACCCCATGCCGCGGACGGTATGCAGCAGCTTGCGCGGATACGGGGCATCTACCTTGGCGCGAACACGCTTGATCGCGACCTCGACCACGTTGGCGTCACTGTCGAAATTCATGTCCCAGACCTGCTCGGCAATCATCAACTTGGAAAGGATCTCGCCCTGATGCCGCGCCAACAGGCTCAACAGGGAGAACTCCTTGGCCGTCAGGTCCAGCCGCAGCCCTCCCCGGGTCACCTTGCGCGCTTGCAGATCGACTTCCAGGTCGTCGATGCGCAAATGTGTCAGGTCAACCGTGTCACCGGCGCGACGACGGATCAAGGCCTGGACACGTGCGACAAGTTCGGCAAACGAAAAAGGCTTGCCCAGGTAATCATCGGCCCCCTCGCGCAGTCCTCGAATGCGGTCATCCACCGTCCCCCTGGCCGACAACATGATGACCGGGGTTTTCTTTTGCAGGCGCAGGCCTTGCAGCACGTCGTAGCCGTCTTTGCCCGGCAACATAACATCCAGGATCACCACGTCGTAATCCCATTCCAGCGCGTAATGCAGGCCATCGATGCCATTCGTGGCAACGTCGACAATGTAGCCGAGCTCGGTCAAGCCACGATGGACGTAGGAGGAGGTTTTTTCTTCATCCTCGACAATGAGCAAACGCATCGGGTAACGCCTCTCTGAAACGGTGCCACAAATTGGGAGATCAAATAGTCGATCCCGATGTTTGGCTTGGTGCTGATGCTTCAAGCCCCCCTGCAAGATCGCCTGGATGTACATTTTCCCTAGTCTAGGCTGTGAAGGTGTCCGCAGGCTGACCGCCTCCTGACATTCTTGTCAGAAAATGCTTCAAGGGCCGAGTTCGTCATTCTCGTGGAGTTATTCGAATTTGGAATTACAGTTATAGCTAACGAAACTATGTAGACGACCTTCCGTCACCTATCTTGACGTCAGGTATCCGTCCCATTTGGGGCGATGCTGGAACGTTATCCAACGGGCTCCAGACACACGTTAATCCGCAGGATAAGGATCTGCTCGTACGTCCAGTTTGATTGAAGACCGCAAGACCGATAAGGAGATCCCCCTGTGGTGGATGTGCAGCAATTGTTGGACTCGATTCCCCCTGGCATCCCCTATGGCGACGACGATGCATGCGACGCCACCTTCTTTACGACGGCCAACTGACGCCCGAACACGAGCCAAAGGAAGCCGTTCATGGCAATCACGCAAAACAACCGTTTGGTACAGGTCGACAGTCCTCTCGGCGGCGATGTCCTGTTGTTGCAAGGCATGGAAGGCAGCGAAGAGTTGGGGCGGTTGTTCCACTACGAATTGGACCTGACCTCCGAAGACCGGGCGATCACGTTCGACCAGCTGCTGGGCAAGCCAATGGGCCTGACCCTGGAACTGTATGACGGCGGCAAACGCTACTTCCACGGCATTGTCTGCAGTTGCCGGCAATTGACCGGCCACGGTCAGTTCGCCGGTTACCGCGTCAGCTTGCGCCCCTGGTTCTGGCTGCTCACGCGCACCTCCGATTGCCGGATTTTCCAGAACAAGACCGTGCCGGACATCATCAAGCAGGTGTTCCGCGACCTCGGTTTCTCCGATTTCGAGGACAGCCTGAGCGGCAGCTACCGCGAGTGGGAATATTGCGTGCAGTACCGCGAAACCAGCTTCGACTTCGTCAGTCGGTTGATGGAGCAGGAAGGCATCTATTACTACTTTCGCCATGAAGAGGCGCGCCATGTATTGGTGTTGGCCGACGCCTATGGCGCCCACTCCACGGCGCCAGACTACGCCTCGGTGCCCTTCTATCCGCCTGATCGGCAAATGCGCGAGCGCGATCATTTCTACGACTGGCAACTGGCGCGGGAAGTCCAACCCGGTTCGCTGGCGCTGAACGACTATGACTTCCTGCGCCCACGCGCCAGTCTTGAGGTGCGCTCCAGCGTGCCGCGCAACCACACCAACGCCGACTACCCGCTCTACGACTACCCGGGTGAATACGTCCAGAGCAACGATGGCGATCACTACGCGCGTACCCGCATCGAAGCCATTCACAGCCAGTTCGAGCGTGTGCAATTACGCGGTCGCGCCCGCGGCATCGGTTGCGGTCATGTGTTCACGCTGACGGGATACGACCGTGCCGACCAGAACCGTGAATACCTGGTGGTGGCCGCCCGTTATCAGATCCGTCAGGATGCCTATGAAAGCGGCCAGTCGGACGTCGCCGAACAGTTCGTCAGCGAGCTGGACTGCATGGATGCCAGCCAAGTCTTCCGCCCTCTCCCCCTCACACCCATGCCCATTGTTCGCGGGCCGCAGACTGCCGTGGTGGTCGGCCCCAGTGGCGAGGAGATCTGGACCGACCAATATGGCCGAGTCAAAGTGCATTTCCACTGGGATCGCCATGACCAGTCCAACGAAAACAGCTCGTGCTGGATTCGTGTGTCCCAGGCCTGGGCCGGCAAGAACTGGGGATCCGTGCAGCTCCCGCGGATCGGTCAGGAAGTGATCGTCAGTTTCCTCGAGGGCGATCCGGATCGGCCGATCATCACCGGTCGCGTCTACAACGCTGAACAGACCGTGCCCTACGGATTGCCGGCCAATGCCACCCAGAGCGGGGTGAAAAGCCGCTCGAGCAAGGGCGGTTCACCGGCCAACTTCAATGAAATCCGCATGGAGGACAAGAAAGGCTCGGAGCAACTGTTTATCCACGCCGAGAAGAACCAGGACATCGAGGTCGAGAACGACGAGACCCACTGGGTCGGCCATGATCGCCGCAAGACCATCGACAACGACGAGACCGTGCACGTCAAGCACGACCGCACCGAAACCGTCGATAACAACGAAACCATCACCATTGGTGTGGATCGCAAGGAAAAGGTCGGCAATAACGAAACCATCTCCATCGGTGTGAACCGCACCGAGGATGTTGGCAGCAACGAGAAAATCACCATTGGCGCCAATCGCACCGAGAACGTGGGCAGTAATGAAACCATCACCATCGGCGCAGACCGCACGGAAAAAGTCGGTGCCAACGAGAAAATCAGCATCGCCAGCAACCGCACCGAGGACGTGGGCGGCAACGAAACGATCAGCATCACCGGCAACCGTAACGAAACGGTCCAGGGCAACGAAGGGATCGAGATCAACGGCAACCAGAGCACCCAGATTGGCCAGAACGAATCCCGCGACGTCGCCCAGAATCGCGCCACCAACATCAAGCAGAACGACAGCCTGGACGTCGGCAAGCACTTCTCCCTTACCGCCGGCGACTCCATCAGCCTGACGACGGGCGACGCCAGCATCACCATGAAGAAGGACGGCACGATCATGATCAGCGGCAAGAACATCACCATCGACGGCTCCGGCGCCATCAAGATCAAGGCCAACAAAAACGTGGTCGTCAAAGGCCAGAAGATTCTGCAGAACTAGTCATGGAGCGTGCGCGATGACCGTCGAATATTACCTGCCCGCCTCCTCCACTGCCGCGCCGCCGCGCGTGGATGGCGTGGTGATCGGCCTGTTGCTGGATGTGCCCAAGGCCGACGCGCCGGTCGTGGCATTTCCCGGCTGCCCTGCTGACGGCGGCCTCGCCGCACGCACCACCACGCCGCTCAGCCGCGAGGACATCGGCGCCCAGGTCGCCCTGATGTTCGAGGCCGGCGACCTGACCCGGCCGCTGGTGATCGGCCGCATCCAGCGCCTGCCGCAAACCACGACGCCTGCCGTCGCCCACCTCGACGGCGAGCGTTTGGAATTCACCGCAGAACGGGAAATCGTCCTGCGCTGCGGCAAGGCCAGCATCACCCTCACCCGCGAGGGCAAAATACTGATTCGAGGGACCTATCTTTCGAGCCGATCATCCGGCGTGAACCGCATCAAGGGCGGTTCGGTGCAGATCAACTAGACAGGTAGTCGGCCTATGGAACTGCTCAACGCCAGCAAACTGCTTGCTGCCTACACCCAGGGCCTGGAGCCCGATGGCCGCGAATCCCTGGTGATAGTGGCCAAAGGCACGTTCAATTTGCCGCTGGACGGCCGGGCAGCGACCCTCATCGACACCCAGCAACCGTTGCTGATGGCCGATACTTTCTTCGGCGAGCCTGGCCTCAGCGCTCCGCTGCAGGAAATGGACTTCGCCCCGATCAAGCCGTTTTGCGATGTACTGGTACACGGCAAAGCCTATGCCCCAGGCGGGCGGCCCGTGACGCAATTGGCCGCGGGCATTCGTATCGGTCAGATGAGCAAAGCCTTTTCCGTTCTCGGCCCCAGGCAATGGCAACCGGGGTTATTGGGGGTTTCTCCCGGTTTACCGCAGCCCTTTACCGAGCAGGACATCTCTTATGCCCAGGCCTACGGGGGCTCCCATCCCATGGCCAAGAATCCGGATATGCTTCATTGCTACCCGCACAACCCGAGCGGTTGCGGTTGGTTCCCAGGCAGCATCGACAGTGCTGAAGTCGCTTACAAGCCAATGCCGAATACGGAGGAACTGGGCAAACCGATCGAAAGTCCCTCTGGCGACTTCCGCCCGATGGCGCTCGGCCCCATCGGCCGTAGCTGGCCGCAGCGCGCCCGCTTCGCCGGTACTTACGACGATGCCTGGCTGGCCGACTGCTTTCCGTTTCTGCCGCAAGATTTCGACCGTCGCTACTTCCAGGCAGCCCCGGAAGATCAGCAAATTGCTTACCTGCGTGGCGGCGAGGATGTGTTGCTGCTCAACCTCACGCCCCAGGAGCGCGCGGGCTTTCGCATCCCGGAAATGGACGTGCCGGTGACCTTTTTTCTGAAAAAAGGTGGCCATGAGACTGTGCAAGCGGTGATCGACACCCTGCTGATCGACACCGACACGCGCCAGGTGCAACTGACCTGGCGTGTTTCCCGTCCCCTGCGACGCAACCTGTTCGAGATCGCCCAGGTGCTGGTTGGCACGATGTCCACGGGTTGGTGGCGTGCCCGTGAATTGGGCAAGGATTACTACCCGTCGCTCTCCTCCCTGGTAAAGGCCAAACAGGCACCCGAGGAGGCGGACTGATGACCGCGCTTTGCATCATCGGCTCTGGCATGGTCAGCGCTGTCGGCCTCAGTGCGCCCGCAAGCTGCGCGGCGATTCGCTGCGCCATCGATAATTTCCAGGAAACCCGCTTCATCGACCAAGGTGGCGAATGGCTGATTGCCGCCAGCGTACCTCTGGAACAGCCCTGGCGTGGCCGCACCAAGCTGATCAAGATGGCCGCCCGAGCGATCGCCGAGGCATTACAGAGCACCCCTGGGGTCGACCCGGAAAAAACCCCGTTGCTGCTAGGCGTGGCCGAAGCCGTGCGCCCCGGCCGTCTGGACGGTCTCGATAAAAGACTGTTGCAGGACATCGAAGCTGAACTGGGCCTGCGCTTTCATCCTGACTCCGACATCATCGCCCGCGGCCGGGTCAGCGCCGCCGTAGCCCTGCTTGACGCGCGCACGCTGATCTACCGGGGCGGCCATCGTCACGTGCTGGTCGCCGGCGTCGATTCCTTCCTTTGCGGACCGACCCTGGCCGCCTTCGAAGAACGCGAACGCCTGCTGACCAGCGAGAACTCGAACGGTTTTATTCCCGGTGAAGGTGCTGCGGCCGTGGTACTGGCTGCTCCAGTTGCCAGCGCAACGCCGCAACTGGCCTGCATCGGCCTGGGGTTCGGTGTGGAGAAGGCCACGGTGGAGACCGAAGACATTCCCCTGCGCGCCGAAGGCCTGACTCAAGCCGTACGCGCTGCGCTGAGCGAAGCCGGCTGTGGGTTGGAGCAAATGGATTATCGGCTCACCGACATTTCCGGCGAGCAGTACTACTTCAAGGAAGCCTCCCTCGCCCTGAGCCGAACCTTGCGCGTGCGCAAGGAATTCTTCCATCTCTGGCACCCGGCCGACTGCATCGGCGAAGTCGGCGCCGCCATCGGCCCGGCCATGCTCGCCGTGGCGTTGGCCGCCAGCCGCAAGGGCTACGGCGAAGGTCCGAATATCTTCTGCCACCTGGGCAACGACGCTGGCGAACGCGCTGTTGCATTGCTCAGTTATCAGACTGTGAGGGCTGCGTGATGGCGAATGAGGTCTACGCCAACAATATGGAAATTTCCTGCAAATCGGCGGCGGGCAAGTCGATCGCCTGCTTTCCAGATGTCTGTTTCACCCCGCCCCAGGC
>NZ_CAKKMI010000045.1:0-54907 GCF_918698105.1 Pseudomonas brassicacearum
CGCAAAATCCCCCCCCGCGCATCACTGCATCAAAGCCAGTCGTACAGCCAGTAACACAAAGGCTGCCGAGAATAGCCGGCGCAACCACTGCAACACGGATGGACGCTCCAGAACATGGCGGCGCATCGATGCACAGAGCACGCCATAGATGACGAAGACGGCAAAGGTGATCGCCATGAAGACGAAGCTCAGTTGCAGCATGCGCCACATGGCATCCGTTGCTCCTGGCGCGAGAAATTGCGGTAGATAGGCCAGGAAAAAAATCGACAGCTTTGGATTCAGCAGGTTGAGCAAGATGCCCGAAAAAATCACCGCGCTGTTCGAGCGCGGGGTCTTGTGCGGATCAATATGCAATGCCCCGTGGCTCTGGAGCGTGCTCCATGCCATCCACAGCAGGTAAGCGACGCCCAAGTACTTGATGATCTCGAAGGCCAGTGGGCTGGCGTGCAGCAGGGCAGCGAGGCCCGTGATGGCTGCCAGCATGTGCGGCACGATCCCCAGGGTGCAACTTAATGCGGCTACCACGCTCGCGCGCCAACCCCGGGCCAGGCCGGCCGCCACCGTATAGACCACGCCAGTGCCAGGTGAAGCCGCCACGATCAGGGAGGTGACAAAAAATTCGAGGTTCATGCAACGCTGGCCTTAGGAGTTATGAAGTCTCCAGCCTGCCTGCAAATAAGGAAGAGCAGCTTGAACGAAATTGCAGGACGCTACCGATGTCCTTGCCGGGCGTACATGCCGGGTGAAAATCCAAAGCTGCGCACGAAGCATCGGGTCATATGGCTCTGATCGGCGAAACCGCTGGCCAGGGACGCATCGGCCAGCGGCATGCCTGCTGCAATCAGTTGTCGTGCCCGGTGGATACGTCGTTGCAGCAGATAGGCATGGGGTGTCAAACCGGTCAGGCGGGTGAAGGCGCGCACCAGTTGAAAGCGACTTAAATCGGCTTCCCTGGCGAGCAAGGCAAGCGACAGGGGCGACTGTGGATCGTCGTCGATCAAGGCTTTTGCACGGTTTGCCGCGACCTCGGGTAAAAACGATATCGACATGGAGCGATCCAGCAAATGCTCGAGCAAAAGCGTGAGCGTTTCTTCGATCTTCAGCCGATCGCCAAACTCCTCGGCTTGAGCGACGGCTTGGTACAAAGTGCGGAACAATGCTGCCGCGCGCGGGCTTTGCAGCACCGGATAAGCGAATTCCTCGGCGCAAATGCCCCCATCGTTCGCCATATCCTTGAAGGCCTGTTCAATCAGCGGCGGGTCGAAATACAGCATCTGCCAACGACGCGTTCCGTTTCCGATGGGGGCGCCGTCATGCACTTCGGCCGGATTGACCGATATAAGGTCGCCAGCCGTCGCTTCTACCAGGCCTCGGCCGCTGGCTGAACGTTGCGCCCCGCGCACAAGCAAGCCAATGCCAAAGTGTTCGTGCATATGCCGGATAAACGTTCGGTCTGAATCGGCCTCGACGATTTCCACGCCCAACCCTGGGATTCTTTGAATCTTGAATGCGTGACCTGTCATGCAGGCCTCCATGCCCATGCTTTTTCGCGGATCAATTTAGCATTACTGCCATGGGTCAGCAGTGGTGTTGGTTCGCTGATGAGTGCTTGAAAAGCGGGCCTGGGCCAAACGCCAGGCAAAAAAAAGCCAGCGCTTGGCTGGCTTGAGTATTTGGAGCGATCAGGTCGCGTCTGCGGCCATTTCTGCGTCATGGGCAATCAGCGAAACGAGGGCGTTCTGCTGGCGATGGGAGAGTTGTCGGAAGCGTTGAAGCAGTTCGCGCTCATGCAATGACAGCTCCGGGCTGTCCAAGCGCATGCTCAACTCTTCACCCAACGCGCCTTCCTGAATGAGGCTTTGCTCAAGGCGCGCGATGATTTCAGAGTTCATGCTGCGGTGGTGATTGCGAGCCACTTCGGCAATGCGTTCCCGCATTCCGTCTGGCAGACGTACGACGAACTTGTCAGCCGTGCGGCTGGAATAAATTGCCTGTTTCAATGGGCGCATATATTTAACCGGTTAGTTCAGGGGAGCGGTTCTCGGGATTGGCCGCAGGATGTCGATAGGACAAGCTCCATTGCCAAATGTTCAACCTGAATTGTTAAGAGGCCCGCATCATGCCTCAAAATTGCCAGATCATTGGCGCCAATTCTGTGACAAATTCTGATCCGGGTAAAGGCGTTCTGCCAGTACCCTTCATCAAAAAATGCGGACTGGTTGGTAAAAAACAACAGGTTCGCATCTGTGACCGTCGGATTGTGTCTATGTGCCATACCGTCTGGCGGATAACGGAAATGGACAAAAACGTGTGCCGTCCCTGTCTTGTACAGGATAGTGGCAAATGGCCGATTTACTAGGATAAGCGAGCCGGGGCAGATGAATGGCGGCCCGAGCTCGGCGTCCAGGATCTGTCAGCCTTAAAGCGAGTACTATTTGCCTACACTTAAAAAGCCATGGGCGACATGACAAACGCAGGGCAGGTCGTTAACATGCACGCCGTCCTGCGCACCGCGTCTCTCGTGGTCGACTCGTGTCTCAGTAGCTCAATTGGATAGAGCATCCCCCTCCTAAGGGGAAGGTTGGCAGTTCGAACCTGCCCTGGGACACCATTATAAACAATGGGTTAGCGAAATCTCCGCTGACTTTTCCTGCTTACATTCCCATCCCCGAACGATCAACTCCGGTCTGAGCGCGCCGTTCAGGCCTTGCACGGCCATTTCACCCCTCAATGCTGTGACCGGTTCCCCATTTCTAGCCATTTGTATCGAGGATATTTCGGTAATGCGAAACTTTCTTTCCCCTCGGCTATCTGACCGTCTCGGTACGTTGTAGGACTTTTCCTTCGTTTTCGATGGAATTCGTACCTCTTTTATCTATGTCAGCGCCAATGCCGCGTCCGGCGGGCGTGACCGTGTCTTTGATTCAGGCCACAAGGATGTGACATGCACCCAGCCGCACCCTGCCGAACGCGTAAACCGAGCAATACTCGCCGTTGTGTTGACGGAACCCGTTCATCTGCACAAAACGCCAAGTGTCTCGCGCTGCTGTTGATGACAGCGTGGATGACGGGTGCGTGGAGCGCTGCGCAGGCGGCTGGGCCTGAAGAAGAACTGCTGCGCCAGCAAGAGCGCGAACGGGTGTTGAGGGAGCAGTTGGAATCCCGGCCGGATGTGCGCCTGCAGGCGGCCCCTGTGGCTGAGGGTGTCGATCGCTTGCCCGCCAAGGAAAGTCCCTGCTTTGCCATCAATGACATCCGTCTGATTGGCGAGGCGTCGGAGAAATTCCAATGGGCGTTGCGCGCTGCCAACCCCAAGGATGACCCTGCCATCGGTCGTTGCCTCGGCGGTGGCGGGATCAATCTGACGATGAAGCGCATGCAGAACGCGATCATCGAGGCCGGCTACGTCACCACTCGTGTGCTCGCCGAAGCCCAGGACCTGAACAGCGGAGTGCTGGTCTTGACCCTGGTGCCGGGGCGCATTCGCGAGATTCGTTTCGAGGAGGGCACCAGCTCCCGCGCCAACGCCTGGAACGCGATGCCGGCCAATCCTGGCGATCTGCTCAACTTGCGCGACATCGAACAGGCGCTGGAAAACTTCAAGCGTGTGCCGACCGCCGAAGCCGATATCAAGATCGCGCCGGCCCGTGCCGCCGACGCCAAACCCGGTGAGAGCGACGTGGTGATTGCCTGGAGCCAACGGTTCCCCGCTCGGGTGAGCCTGTCGGTGGACAATTCGGGCAGCAAGAGCACCGGTAAATACCAGGGCAACGTGTCGCTGTCCCTGGACAACCTGCTGTCGCTCAACGATTTGTTCTACGCCAGCATCAACCATGACTTGGGCGGTGGCGAGTCCGGGCACCGCGGTTCCGATGGCAGTACGCTGCATTATTCGCTGCCGTTCGGTTACTGGCAGTTGGGGTTCACCAGCAGCGAATACAACTACGAACAGTCCGTCGCCGGCACCAACCAGACCTATCAGTACCGGGGCGAGAGTCGTAACAACGAGTTGCGTCTGTCGCGCCTGCTGTACCGCGACGCCGTTCGCAAGACCACCGCCTGGGGCAGCCTGTGGACGCGTTCGTCGGAGAACTTCATCGATGACACCGAAGTTGGCAACCAGAAACGCCGCATGGCCGGTTGGCAGTTGGGGTTGGACCATCGGGAGTTCATTGGCGCTTCGATTCTTGACCTGGGCGTCGCCTATCGTCGCGGCACCGGTGCCCACGACGCGCTCAGGGCACCCGAGGAAGATTTTGACGCCGGTACGTCACGCTCGCAGATCATCACCGCCGACGCCCAACTGCAGGTGCCATTTCAGCTTGGCGATCAGCGCCTGCGCTACATCGGCGGCTGGCGTGCGCAATGGAACCGGACGCCGCTGGTGCCCCAGGATCGTTTCTCAATTGGCGGGCGCTACAGCGTGCGGGGCTTCGATGGCGAAAACATTCTTTCCGCCGACCGTGGCTGGACCCTGCGCAACGAAATCGGCCTGTCCCTGGGGCAGACCGGCCAGGAGCTCTACACCGGCATCGACTATGGCGAAGTCAGCGGCCAATCCAGTGAGTTCCTGATCGGCCAACGCCTGGCGGGGGCCGTGGTGGGTGTACGCGGCGGGTACAAGGGCCTGTCCTATGACTGGTCGGTGGGCACGCCGTTGAAGAAACCCGATGGTTTCGAGACGGCCAACGTGACCAGCGCCTTCACCGTCATCTGGTCATTCTGAGGTGATCCCATGCTGTTCGAGACGCTAGACATTATCGCCCCCGGCCTCATCGACGAACCTTGGAGCGAAGCCGCGGTGTTCGGCTCCGCCACCTGGTTGTGGATGCATTCCAAGGCCCATCGCGATGCGCCGTTGCACACCTTGCCGACGTTGCTGTTGCCGGCGCTCAAGCATCGCCAGTTCGTGCTCGGCTCCGAGCACGGCAAGCCGGTGTTCTACCTGTCCTGGCTCAACCTCGACGAGGCGGCGGAGCAACGTTACCTGCAACAGTCGCCGCTGGCGTTGACGCAAGACGACTGGAACAGCGGCGAGCGCCTCTGGCTCAACGACTGGGTCGCTCCCTTTGGCCACACGGCGGCATTGAGCCGCTTGTTGCAACGTCATCTTTTCATCGATCGCTGCGCCCGTGCCCTCTATCACCGCGGCGATGAGCGCGGCCTGCGGGTCAAGACATTCCAAGGCATCGGGGTCATTCCCGAACAGGCCCAGGCCTGGTTCGCCGCCCACCCACTGGCAATCGAAGCGTAACTCCAACCACTGGTCGTGCGGGCTGGCTCCGCAAATGGAATTGCTATGAACAAGCATCTGTACCGAATCGTTTTCAACAAGGCCCGCGGACTGTTGATGGTCGTGGCCGAGAACGTCACCAGCCAGGTCAAGGCGCCGGGGACCCGCTCCGGGCCGACGACGAGCGCAGCGGCTTGCACGGCGACACTCGGGGCGTTGCGCTTTGCCGTGATGACAGCGATTGGCCTGGTGTCCTTGAGCGTGGCGCCGGCCTGGGCCGGCACCATTGTCGCCGACCCAGGCGCTCCGGCTGGCCAACGACCGATGGTGATACAAAGCGCCAACGGCACGCCGCAGGTGAATATCCGCGCGCCCAGCGCTGGCGGTGTCTCGCGCAACACCTACAACCAGTTCGACGTCGATAGCCGGGGGGTGATCCTCAACAACGGCACGGGCAACAGCCAGACCAAGCTGGGCGGTTGGATCGAAGGCAACCCGATGTTGGGCAATGGCAGCGCGCGGGTCATCCTCAACGAAGTCAATTCCAGTAATCCCAGCCAATTGCGCGGTTACGTCGAAGTCGCCGGCCAGCGCGCCGAAGTGGTGATCGCCAACCCGTCCGGCATCACCTGCAACGGTTGCGGCTTCATCAACGCCGACCGGGCCACCCTCAGCACCGGTCGGGCGCAGTTGGAGAACGGTCGCATCACGGGCTACACCGTGCAGGGCGGCGCGATCAACATCGAAGGCAAAGGCCTGGATGCCCGCGAGACCGACTACACGGACCTGATTGCCCGCTCGGTGCAGGTCAACGCCGGGGTGTGGGCCAACGACTTGAAGGTCACCGCCGGACGTAATCAGGTCAACGCCGACAACACCCAGGCCACGCCGCTGCCGGGCACCGAGGGAGAGAAACCCACCGTTGCCATCGACGTTGCCAAGCTCGGCGGCATGTATGCCGGGAAGATCATGCTGGTGGGCACCGAATCCGGCGTGGGTGTGCGCAACGCCGGGCAGATCGGCGCCATGGCTGGCGAGGTCGTGATCAGCGCCGACGGCAAATTGCAAAACCAGGGTGCGATCAGCAGCGCTACAGCGACCCGAATCAATGCCGCCAGTGTTGAAAACAGCGGCACACTCTACGCCAAGGGCGACCTGGGCCTCGACAGTACCGGTGACATCGACAACAGCGGCACCGTTGCCAGCCAGAACCACACGACACTGACCGCCAAGAACATTCGCAGCACCACGGCCTCGAGCCTGGCGGCGGGCGTCGGGGCGGACGGCAAGTTGGGCAGCAGCGGCAACCTCGCGTTACGGGCCACCACGGTCAAGGCGCAAGGCCAGAACCTTGCCGGCGGCGATGTCAGCGTCGAGGCCGCTGACCTGGACCTGAGCAGCAGCCAGACCCTGGGTCAAAACGTCACCCTGACGGCCAGCGGCGGCGATGCCAACCTCAGTGGCAGTCAAGTCGATGCGACCCAGGTGCTGACTGCCAAAGCGACCAATACCCTGCGCACCAATGGGGCCAAGGTCACCGCTGGCAACCTGCAATTGGGCGCGCGGGATGTTGCCAATGTCGGCGGTGAGCTGGTGCAGACCGGCACCGCGGACGCGTCGATCAAAGCCACTGCCACGCTCGACAACAGCGGTGGCCGTATTGCCTCCAACGCCAACAACCTGAAACTTGGCGCCAATCGTCTCGACAACAGCAAGGGCAAGGTCGAGCACGCCGGCAAAGGCACCCTGGACATCCAGGCCACCCAGTTGGCCGGCAGCAAAGGCACCCTGGCGAGCAATGGCACATTGAGCGTCAAGGCCAACGAGGTGGTGGTCGATGATGGCCTGACCCAAGGCCAGCAGATCACGCTCGACACCACGACCCTGTCCAACCAGCGCGGACGCATTCTCCAGACCGGCGCGCAACCGCTACAGGTCACCGCCCGTGAACGCTTCGACAATCAGGCCGGGCAAGTCAGCAGTCCCGGCGCGGTGAACGTGAAGGTCGGCACGTTGAACAACCAGGACGGCAAAGTCCTCGCCACCGATAACGGTGCGTTGACCGTCACGGCCGACGAAGAGGTCAACAACGGCGGTGGGACGCTGGCCGCCAGCGGTACGACAAAGGTCAGCGGCAAGGCGCTGGATA
Source organism: Pseudomonas brassicacearum (assembly GCF_918698105.1). GTDB lineage: Bacteria > Pseudomonadota > Gammaproteobacteria > Pseudomonadales > Pseudomonadaceae > Aquipseudomonas > Aquipseudomonas brassicacearum_F. Next base: position 7,383 of record NZ_CAKKMI010000045.1, read on the forward strand.
ACGCCCAAGGCACCGTGAGTGCTGGCGGTGAGCTGTACGCGACGTTCGACCGCTTGAACAATATCGGCGGCACGCTCGCCGCCACCCAGCGCATGGAAATCATCGCCGGGCAGTTGAACAACACCAACGGCGTGCTGGGCTCGGTGAAGTCCGGCTTGCTGGTCAGCGTCTCGGCCGATGCATTGAACAACAGCGGCGGGCGTCTTGAAGCGCTGGGCGATATCGATCTGTCGGCCCAGGGCCTGAATAACCAGGGCGGGGTGATCAGTGGCCAGGCCCTGGACCTGAACAGCCACGGCCTGCTGATGGACAACAGCCAAGGCACGTTGAATGCCGGTGCGACCCTCGATCTGCGAAGCGGTGAACTGCGCAACGCGGCGGGCCTGATCCAGGCCAAGGGCAAGCTGTTCATCGACACCGACAGCCAGGCGCTGAACAACCTTCAGTCCGGCACCACCCAAGGCATCAGCGGCCAGGGTGCGGTGGAAATCCACAGCGCCCATTTCAACAACAGTGGCGGCTTCCTCGGCGCCAAAGGCGCGCTGGTGCTCAAGGCCACCGACCTTACCAACGGCAGTGGTGGCCAGATCATTGGCGAAAAAACCGTACAGGTCGAAGGTGCCCGGGTGGATAACCGCGGCGGTCAATTGCAAGGCCTCGGCGATGTCCAGTTGGTGCTGGGGGATACGCTCAACAACCAGGGCGGACTGGTGCGCAGCGCGGGAACGCTGGGCGTGATTGCCGGCGTGCTCGACAACAGCGCCACCCAAGGTGCCAACCAGGGCCTTGAAGGGCGTGCCATGAGCCTGGCGCTCGACACCTTCGGCAACCAGGCCGGTGCCGTGCGCGTCGACCAAGGATTGTCCATCGGCGTCAGCCAAACGCTGGATAACCAGGGCGGCCTGATTTCCGCGGGAGCCGGCCTGACCATCACTGATCGCGATCCGGCGCAGCGTCGCCAGGCAGTGCACAACCTCGACGGGACCTTGCTCGCTGGCAGCCTGTTGTCCCTTAACGCGGCCTATTACGCAGGCACCGGTCGAGCCCTGAGCCTGGGCGACCTGACGTTCAGCCTGCAAAGTGGCCTGGACCTGAGTGGACAGATCCAGGCCAATAACAAGATCGACCTGAGCACCGAGGGCGCTTTCAACAACAGCGGAAAACTGTTGGCAGGCAATCTCCTGTTGGTGCGCTCGCAGACGCTGGACAACGCCGCCAGCGGGGAGATCAGCGCCGGCCAGGTTCGCCTGAGCATAAACGACAGCCTGACCAACCGTGGCCTGATCGACGGCCAGCAAGTGCGTGTGCAAGCGCTATCGCTCAACAACCTGGGCACCGGACGTCTGTACGGTGATCGACTGGCGATCGCCACTTCGGCGCTGAGCAACCGTGATGAGAACGGCAGCGCCGCGACCATCGCCGCCCGTGAGTCGCTGGACATTGGTACCGGCACCCTGGACAACCGCGAGCAGGCGCTGATCTTCAGTGCCGGGGACCTCGCCATCGGTGGGGCGCTGAGTGCGACTGACAAGGCCCAGGACCGGGCCCAGCTGCTGACCAACGCCAGTGCGACCATCGAAGCCCTCGGCAACCTGTCGCTCGATGTGCAAAGCGTGCGCAACACCAACGAACATTTCAGCACCCAGCAAGTGGAAGTCAGCCGCACCGCCTTGCAGGAATTCCAGCTCAGCGGTTCGCCGAACCGCTACCAGGGCGACCAGATCTCCGTGAGCAACGACGAGGTCCTTCATCTGACCACCCCAGAGGGTCGCAAAGACAACTGGAACCGCTACGACTACACCCGCGTGGTGCAGGAAACCCAGATCGCCACTTCGGCGCCAGCGCAGATCCTGTCTGGTGGGACGATGCAGATCAACGCAGGGGATGTGCTCAACGACAAGAGCCGCATCATTGCCGGTGGGTTGTTGCAGGCCAACATTACCAGCCTGACCAACACCGAACTGACCGGCCAGCGCACCACTACCGACAGCGGCACCGTCAGCAATTTCTATCGCATCCAGCGCAAGGGCCGGGACCGTCAGGGAACGGCCGTCACGGCCTACACGCCAGCCCCCTTGATCCAGGACATCACCCTGCAGCCGACCGTGTTCGCCCAGAACGCCGCCGGCAATGGTACCGGCACCCAGATCAGCGCCCGCGCCACACAGGGCGTCGGCGAGCAGATAGCCGCCACGGGCACGGTCAGCGCCCCGGTCGGCAGAACCTATCAAGTGGCGCCTATCGTTCAGGTCGCGGCCCAGACCACCCTCAACAACAAGGGCGTGGCCGAGCAGATTCGCAGTGGCGGGCCTTCCCTGGCCTTGCCGAACAATAGCCTGTTCAGCACCAATCCGCAGAACACCAGCAGCTACCTGATCGAAACCGACCCGCGTTTTGCCAGTTACCGCACCTGGCTGTCGTCGGACTATATGTTGCAGCGCTTGCAAGTCGACCCGGCCCTGACGCAACAACGTCTGGGCGACGGCTTCTACGAACAGAAATTGATTCGTGAACAGATCGCGCAACTCACCGGCCGACGTTTCCTCAACGGCTACGCCAATGACGAAGCGCAATATCGTGCCCTGATCGACAACGCCGTGACCGTCGCCAGCCAATGGCAACTGGTGCCCGGCGTGGCCCTGACCTCCGAGCAGATGGCCCAGTTGACCAGTGACATCGTCTGGCTGGTGCAGAAGCAAGTCACCCTCGCCAACGGTGACACCCGCAACGTGCTGGTGCCGCAGGTGTACGTACGGGTCCAGGAAGGCGACCTCAACGGCTCCGGTGCCCTGATTGCCGGGCAGCAGTTGAACCTGAACATCGCTGGCGACCTGGTCAACAGTGGCAGCCTGGCCGGGCGCAGTGTCATGGCGATCACCGCGCAGAACATCGAGAACCTCGGTGGGCGCATCCAGGCCGACAAGGTATCGCTCGCCGCGCGGGAAAACCTCAACAACCTCGGCGGCCTGATCGGTGCCGTGGACAGCCTGTCGGTCAAGGCCGGGCAGGACATCAACGTCATCTCCAGCAGCCGGGACAGCAGCAGCGCCCAAGGCACCCGCACCAACCTGTCGCGGGTGGCCGGGCTGTTCGTCAGCGGTGCCCAGGGCACGATGGGGGTGAGCGCCGGCAACGACCTCAACCTCACCGGGGCCCAGGTGGTCAATGCTGGCAAGGGCGGCAGTACGTTGCTGGAGGCGGGCAAGAACATCAACCTGGCCACCGTCGGCGAAGCGCACGAGCAAGCGCTGACCTGGAACAGCAGCAACTGGCGCAAGGACGCCAGCCAGACCGAAGTCGGCTCGCAGGTCCAAGGGCAGGGCGACGTGCGCTTGAGCGCCGGCCAGGACCTCAACGCCCGCGCCGCCCATGTCACCAGCGAGCAAGGCGCGGTATTTGCCGAGGCCAAGCGCGACGTCAACCTGACCGCCGGCCAGAACTACCAGTTCGCCGATGAAGCCCATAAGGTCAAGGGCAGCAACGGGATGTTCTCCAGCAAGACCACCACCACCCGCGACACCATCAGCCAGACCTCGGTCGAAGGCTCCACCCTGAGCGGCGAGCAGACCTATGTGCAGGCCGGTCGCGACATCAACCTCAAGGGCAGCAACGTGGTGTCCACGACCCAGACGGTGCTGGTGGCGGACAACAACGTCAACATCGAAGCCGACACCGCCAGCAGCAGCGAACGCCATGACAAGTCCGTGAAGAAAAGCGGCCTGTTCAGCGGCGGTGGCATCGCCGTCACCCTGGGCAGCCAGCAACAAAGCGTCAAGGACCTCACCACCGAGCACACCGCCGTGGCGAGTACCGTCGGCTCGACCGCTGGCGATGTGCTGATCGAAGCGGGCAAGGGCTACCGTCAGGTGGGCAGCCAGGTGTCGGCGCCACAAGGCAACATCGACGTCACGGCGCAGACCATCGATGTCGTCGAGGCGCGCAACACCCGCGAGCGCGAGCGTGAAACCCTGTTCAAGCAGACCGGGTTCACCCTCACCGTGACCAACCCGGTAATCAGTGCGATCCAGACGTCCCAGCAAATGAAACGGGCGTCGGAGAAAACCGACGACGGGCGCATGAAGGCCCTGGCCGCCGCCACCGCCGTCATGGCCGCCAACAATGCCGCCACTGCCGTGGCGATGGACCCGGGCGCGGCGGGCGGGATCAACATCAGCCTGTCGCTGGGCACCAAGAAGAACGAAAGCACCACCACCTACACCAGCGACAGCGCGGCCGGCTCGACCATGACCGCCGGCAACGACATTCGCCTGCGTGCCACGGGGGCGGGTGCCGCCAGCAACATCACCGTGCAAGGCAGCGATATCAAGGCCGGCCGCAACGCCAGCCTGCTGGCGGACGGTGACATCAACCTGCTCGCCGCCCGCAATATCGACAAGCAGAACACCGACAGCAAAGGCAGCAGCGCGAGCATCGGCATTGGCTTTTCCCTCGGTGCTCGCAACGGCTTCACCCTGGATCTGGGTGCCTCCGGCAGCCGTGGCCAGGCGGATGGCGATGGGCTCACCCACACCAATACCCATGTCCAGGCGGGCAATCAATTGCTGCTGTCCTCCGGCGGTGACACCAACCTCAAGGGCGCGGTGGCCAGCGGCAAGCGGGTCTTGGCCGATGTCGGCGGCGACCTGAACATCGAAAGCCTGCAAGACACCAACACCTACGTGGTCGATGAGAAGAGCCTGGGCGTTGGCATCAGCCTGTGCATTCCGCCGTTCTGCTACGGCATGAGTTCGGTCAACGGCGTCAGCGGCAGCTTCGGTGCCACCGATATCGACTCCAATTACGCCAGCGTGACCGAGCAATCGGGCATCAAGGCTGGGGATGATGGGTTCGACATTCGCGTGGGTGGCAACACCGACCTGGTCGGCGCTGTCATCGCCAGCAGCGACAAGGCCGTGCAGGACGGCAAGAATCGCCTGGTCACCGCCAGCCTCACCAGCCGCGACATCAAGAACAAGGCCGAGTACGACGCCAGCACCGTCAGCGTCGGTGGCGGCTATCGCGAAGTCGGCAAGGACCAGCAGGGCAACGCCACCAGCGGCGGCACGCAAACCCCTGGCACCGACCTGCCGAAGAACGACAACGACCTCAGCGCCACCATGCCGATCGCCATCAGTGCCAGCGACGATGCCAGCAGCGTCACCCGCAGCGGCATCAGTGGCGGCACCATCGTCATCAGCAACGACGCCGAGCAACAGAAGCGCACCGGCAAGAACGGCGAGCAAACTATCGCCAGCCTCAACCGCGATGTCTCCAGCGACCGCGACACCACCAACACGCTCAAGCCGATCTTCGACGAAGACGAAATCCGTGCCGGTTTCGAGATCGTCGGGGCCTTCGCCAACGAAGCCAGCACCTTGCTCGCCAACAAGGCCAAGGAAGTCGACCTCAAGCGCAAACAGGCCGAGAAAGCTCAGGCCGCGGCCCTGGACCCCAACGCCAAACTCACCGACACCGAACGCCTGGCGCTGCTCGGCAGCGCTCAGCGACTCAATGCCGAAGCCAGCGGCATCGCCGACAAGTGGGGCGCGGGCGGCACCTACCGGCAGATCACCACCGCCCTGGTGGGCGCGGCCAGCGGCAACATCAGCGGCGGCAACAGTGCGTTCGTTCAAGGGCTGGTGGTCAATTACGTGCAGCAGCAAGGTGCCGGCTACATCGGCGACCTGGTGGCGGACGGCAAACTCACCGAAGGCTCGCCGCTGCACGCCGCCCTGCACGGCATCGTCGCCTGCGCCGGTGCCGCCGCCAGCAGCCAGAGCTGTGGCAGCGGTGCCGCAGGCGCGGCGGCGTCGAGCCTGCTCACCGGCCTGTTCTCCGAAGCCAGCCCCGATGAAAGCGAATCCCAGCGCGAAGCCAAGCGCAACCTGATCGTCAGCCTCGTCACCGGGCTGGCAGCCACCAGTTCCTCGCTCGACCCGGCCACCGCCACCAGCGCGGCCGGTGCAGCGGTGGACAACAACTGGCTGGCGACTCAGCAACTTGTTCAGGCGGAGAAGGAATACGACGCAGCTGACGGCCTAGGGGCCAAGGCGCAAGTGATCGCCAAGTGGGCGTACATCAATCAGAAACAAGACGTCCTGACCCGCTTCGGCGTGGGCAAAGGCTTGGTGCAGGCGGGTTGGAGCGACGTCGAAGGCTTGGCGCAATTCCTCCTTCACCCGGTTGACGGAATCAACGGCCTCAAGGCCCTGATCAACGACCCCGAGGCTCGCAAGCAGTTTGGCGATGGCGTGGTCAACGAACTCAACGCCAAACTTGACCGCGTTAAAGACGCCCTGGAAAACGGTGGTGATGATCGCGCCGTGCAACTGGGGCAGGACATTGGCGAACTCGTCTGGCAGGTCGGCAGCATCGCCACCGGTGTTGGCGGGGCGGCCAAGGGTGGCGTGGCGTTGGCGAAAGCCGGGATCAAGGTGGGGGCGGAAGGGCTCGAGGCGATGGCCGGCCTGGCCAAGTTCGATAAGCTGGTGGCCCGTGGTGGGCAGTTCAACCCTAACGGCACCCCTCTGATGGATTTCCGGGCGCTGACCAACGCACAAAAGAGCATCGTGGGTGATGTCATGGGCGGTGAGCGGATCAAGTCACTGGTGCCGGGTGCCGAGAAAATTGGCCGGGCGCCGGATATTGGTCAAACCGGTATTGATGACTTATACAAGGTCGACAAGCCAGGTGTTGATTACCTGGTTGTGGAATACAAGTTTGGCTCGTCCAAGCTGAAGCCGACCAAAGACGGTTTGCAGATGAGTGATGATTGGTTGCAGGGAACCAACACTAACTACGACCGCATTCTGGAATCGGTCGGTGGCAACCAAAAAGCGGCTGACAGCATCAATAAAGCAATGGCGGCTGGTCGCGTCGAGAAGTGGTTGGTTCACACAGATCCATTCGGAAACGTTACCGTAGGTGTTCTGGAAAAAGGCGGGAAGTTTGTGGCTGATCCGGTTGCAACATCCAAGTTACTAGGGGGGATTAAATGATTCGGGCACCGCTGGGAGACTCCCGCTATTGGTCGGAATGGGTTGAGTATGGTGATGAGAGCATCGTCGAGGCGCTTGAAACTGCCGCCAAACCTGCCGGCGATCCCGATTATGCGCCGCAGTACGTTTTCATCATTGCGCAGAAACACTGGCACCAGATGCTGCGCCGGTATTCCGCTGGAGAACCGATAGCGGATCTGTCGCGATACTTTCCCGGGCTGCTCGATGCCTGGGAGGAGGCCGAGCGCCTTGGCGCGACGGTCTGGACCCAGGAGCAGCAATTCACTCGCCATAGCTGGCGCGTCAACTACGACCATTACATCACCTGCTTCTGGTTGTTGGGCTTGGGATTGGCGCTGGATATTCCAGATGACCAGTGGAAGCGGTTGTTGGCGTTGATCGGTAACGAGGGCGAGGACGTGCTACTCGATCGAATAATCGCGAGTCGCAGCCCTGAGCGCAAAATAGGTTCTGTGCTTCTTTACCCGAAACCCTACGCTCGGTTGCTGACGGCGGTAGACGCTCCGGCGGATTCGCAAGCATCTCTATTGAGTGCGTTCGTCAAGCATTGGTACGCGGAGGTGCGTACCGGTGCCAAGTCTGGCTCTGATCCTCAGGCTGTCAGTTATAGACATCCCTATTGGTACACCTATGGCGATGAAAACTTCGAGGGCGGCGCCTATTTCGGTCGTTGGTGCGTGGAGGCCGTGGCGGCGGTCAAGGCATTCGGTATGGACGACTCACAGTGCTTGGGTCTTGAGCATTACCCAGGGGACTTATTGAGACCCAATGGGCCGAGTACGCATCCGGCGAGACAGGAAGTTGAACCGCCTGCTGCGGTGGCTGTGGAGAATAAGGGAGGTTTTTGGGCGAGGTTGTTGGGGCGACGTGAGTAAACGCATTTCGTGTTGATCGGTCGAGGAGGGAAAGGGGACAGATTTATTTATTGGAAAGGGCGGGTTGTTTAATTTCTAGGTTTCCAAATAAATCCGTCCCCTTTTCTTCCTTTTCTTCGTCCCCTTTTCTTGATCGCCATCAGTGCCAGCGACGACGCCAGCAGCGTCACCCGCAGCGGCATCAGTGGCGGCACCATTGTCATCAGCAACGACGCCGAGCAACAGAAACGCACCGGCAAGAACGGCGAGCAAACTATCGCCAGCCTCAACCGCGATGTCTCCAGCGACCGCGACACCACCAACACGCTCAAGCCGATCTTCGACGAAGACGAAATCCGTGCCGGTTTCGAGATCGTCGGGGCGTTCGCCAACGAAGCCAGCACCTTGCTCGCCAACAAGGCCAAGGAAGTCGACCTCAAGCGCAAACAGGCCGAGGCGGCTCAGACAGCGGCTCTGGACCCCAACGCCAAACTCACCGACACCGAACGCCTGGCGCTGCTCGGCAGCGCTCAGCGCCTGAACGCCGAAGCCAGCGGCATCGCCGACAAGTGGGGCGCGGGCGGCACCTACCGGCAGATCACCACCGCCCTGGTGGGCGCGGCCAGCGGCAACATCAGCGGCGGCAACAGTGCGTTCGTTCAAGGGCTGGTGGTCAATTACGTGCAGCAGCAAGGTGCCGGCTACATCGGCGACCTGGTGGCGGACGGCAAACTCACCGAAGGCTCGCCGCTGCACGCCGCCCTGCACGGCATCGTCGCCTGCGCGGGCGCGGCGACCAGCAGCCAGAGCTGTGGCAGCGGTGCCGCGGGCGCGGCGGCGTCGAGCCTGCTCACCGGCCTGTTCTCCGAAGCCAGCCCCGATGAAAGCGAATCCCAGCGCGAAGCCAAGCGCAACCTGATCGTCAGCCTCGTCACCGGGCTGGCAGCCACCAGTTCCTCGCTCGACCCGGCCACCGCCACCAGCGCGGCCGGTGCAGCGGTGGACAACAACTGGCTGGCGACTCAGCAACTGGTCCAGGCCGAGAAGGAATACGACGCAGCTGACGGCCTAGGGGCCAAGGCGCAAGTGATCGCCAAGTGGGCGTACATCAATCAGAAACAAGACGTCCTGACCCGCTTCGGCGTGGACAAAGGCTTGGTGCAGGCGGGTTGGAGCGACGTCGAAGGCTTGGCGCAATTCCTCCTCCACCCGGTTGATGGAATCAACGGCCTCAAGGCCCTGATCAACGACCCCGAGGCTCGCAAGCAGTTTGGCGATGGCGTGGTCAACGAACTCAACGCCAAACTTGACCGCGTTAAAGACGCCCTGGAAAACGGTGGTGATGATCGCGCCGTGCAACTGGGCCAAGACATTGGCGAACTCGTCTGGCAGGTTGGCAGTATTGCTACGGGCGTCGGCACGGCGGCCAAGGGCGGCGTGGCGTTGGCGAAAACCGGAATCAAGGTGGGGGCGGAAGGGCTTGAAAAGATGGCCGATATGGCCAAAATTGCGAAAGCTGAAGTGTCGGCTGGTAAGCCGCTGCAGTGGAGCAGCGTGGAGGGGGCGTATAGCAAGAAACTTGAGGGGGGGTATGGCCCTGGCACGACGACGGTTAATGGGAAGGTTGTCGAGAACCCTGGGGAGTACAGTGTTGGAGCAAAAGCAACAGTAGATAAGCCCGTTCGTTCCTTGGAGCAGTTATTGCCTGATGGCAAGGTTCCGAGCGTCCGGGGAGGGGAGTTCAATCGTTGGTTCGATGGATTATCTTCGGCAGAATTGGACGTTTTGTGGCAAAACAAGGCAGCTCGTGACGCGATAGAAGCAAGGATAAGACAACCAGGTGGATTGCATGAGTGGTGTATGGTGTGTCGGGCTCCTGACTTCAAAAAATGGGGAGTGCCGATGGACGAGATCCAGAGGTTCAGAACCAAGACGACTGAATTGAAATGGATCAGTCCTATCGACGGTAAGCCTGGCGGTCATGGCGGTTACGCTTCTGGTACTTTTCATAATGAATTAAAAGCCGTTATCGATAACAGTAAATCTCTTGATGAGTTTAATTTGGGAATTCTTTCCCTTCAAAGTAGGTGGAAAATAGATCCTAATTTATTACCACCTCTACCAAAGGCTGGAGGGAAATAGGTATGAAGTCTTTATTGTCCGACTGGTGCGCCTTCTGTGAAGGCAGGGCAGTCTTCGATAAATCTCACTTTTTGGGATTGTTGAAAGCGCACAGTGGTTCCGAGGAGCTTCGACGTATATTCAGCTATTTTCCGTTTTCGGAAGAGCTGGTTGATAGAGCTGAGCGCGTTCTAGCCTCTGGAGATATGGAGAAGTCTCTGTATCTTTTGCCAAAACTTAAAGTTGGAGAGGGCGAATTAATTCAGCTAGGCCGGGAGTGGTTCAAGGAACAAGAAAGAGTATGCGGGGTGCTCGGTGACTCTGAAATTCTAAAGATTTGTGAGAATGCCCAGGTGCTTTTTGTTGATGGTCACGATATGGATCACTGGCTTCAGCAAGATATTCCTCATTACTGGTTGTTTGATGAGATTGGGGATGCAATCAGGGGGAGCAGAGTTTCTGATACTGAGCAGACTTATGCGCTGTTTGAGGCGCTCTATGGATTGGCTGCGGATTATTATCTTGCTTGGTACGTTGGGCGGCCATTGTTTGAATTTGATATTAATTTGGAGTCTTACTTTAGATTCTGGCGAGCCGGAGGACGGTGTGCTCTCACCGAGAGTGGGTTCTTAGTGGCTCGGTAAAGCAAAGTGGATAAGTCATAAATAATTTTACCATTGAGCTATCAACGGGAGATCACATGGAGGTGAGAGACGAGGATTTTGAGTGTTTCATTCGTGTAATGGGTGAAGCAACATCACATCGGCAGGTGCCTGGCTCCCATACTGCGAAATATCGGGGATACTACCGGACGCGTTGCTCACCTATTGGCAGAAAGAAGGTTGGTGTGGGTATGCCAATGGTCTTTGCTGGACGGTGGATCCAGACGATTACAAGTACCTGCTCGATATATGGTTATCCGGTACTGAATTTTCGCAGATAGATAATTACCACGTTATTGCCCGGAGTGCTTTTGGAACGCTGTATGCTTGGGGCGAGAAATACAATCAGAAAATTGTTGTTTCATGTCCGACGGGATCTATCGTCGCGTTGATGAATAAGCTGAAAGTACTTAATAAAGATCCGGATCTAGCCATCCAGACATTTTTCGCTATGTCTGATAAGGAACGTTATGATCTGGAGGATGGTCGAGGTGGTTTTTTATTTGATCGAGCGCTAGAGAAGTTGGGGGTACTTGACGAGAGTGAGGTCTACAGCTTTGAGCCGGCATTGTTTGTTGGAGGGACGGCTTCGCTGGATCAGTTGGTTAAGTGCAATTTGGAGGTTCACTTAACGAACCTTCGACAGATGCGTTCCTGAGTGAGCACGGTAAGCGGAACGACGTTGTACTGGCGTAAAGGAGCATGTCGAAATGGATGAAATCAACGTCCGGCTCCATCAGCACCGGCGCTGGCTGTCGCAGTCGGAAGGCCTGACGGCTCAAGAGCTTGACTATATCGATGAGGACCTTGCCAGCGACTCATTAAACGGATTGGACAATGTGGCTGACTCGCTGGGGATGCTGGCGACTTATTACGGTATTCGGGGTGAAGTCGCGATCAGTGACGGAGAGGCTTCTGGCTGGGAATACGTCTCGCGCTCGATGATGTACCGTTATTGGGCGCTGATGCTCAAGGCCAAGGCTTTCTCCAAAACGAGTTTTCTTCAAGGCATCCAAACCGTCCCCAACCTGACTAACCAGTTGAGCATTGCTGGGTGCTTGCTGGCCGGGTTGATAGCGGTTGATCGTCGTGATCTGGCTGCATCCGTGGCCGATGTGCTTGCCGGAATGTTGTCCGTCAAAGGCGCCGTCGATTCGAGCTATCTTGAACGGCGTCGATTTGAACCTTTCATGCTCTGGCTTTATTCAGTCTATTCGCAAGGTGCCGTGCTTCCAGGGATCAAGTCGATGGATCTGGGGGTTTATCAAAACGTGATAGACGAATGGACAAATGAGCAAGGGCTCGCTGATGCCCTGGCAGCGCTTTGTCGATATCACTTATCCCACGCTGAAGATAACGGTGGGGCCTGGGATCCTGAGTTCAAGCATGCGCCATTCGATCTGTTGCCTTTAGAGATCCACGCGATTTTCCAGGTCCGACAGCAACTAGGTTTGACTGCTCCATCTGTGTCGAGTCCTTTGTTGTCCGCAAAGACAGCTGCGCTAGAAGACCTGGTCATCATTTCTGATCAGCTTGCTGTTCGGGTGGAGACGGCCTACGAGCGTTTCTTCGGGCTTTAGACGCAGGCGCGACCCTTTTTTCAGTTGAGCAATGACATGCGGTGAGCTGAAATGAAGTATTACTTGTTGCGAGAAGACGTGCAGTTTCCTGAACGCCGGTATCTGGGCGATATCAAACACTGCAACAACTGGCTCTTCATCGATCCCCCTCTTGAGTACATGGAACCGTGTACCTACGCCCTTGAGGTTCGTGAGGTGGGTGTGAGTCTGGATTTTTCCTTGGCTGGATATGCCTCTGTGCCAGTCCTGAGCGAAAAAGCCAGGGAGGCATTGCTGGGCATTCCCGACGTTGATGAACCGTATACGAATGTTGTGCTTGAGCCTGTGACGGTTGCAGGGGAGCAAGCTCTTGATCGTCACTATGTAATGATTGTCGAGACCCAATTGGATTGCGTAGACGAATCACGGTCCGCTTTCAAAAAATATGAGGTCAATGACCCCGTACGACCAGATCGAGCTGGCGAATACAGTGTCTTTCTGAATCTCGTCATTGATCCTGCCAGGCTTCAGGGAAAACATATCTTTCGTGTCAAAAAGCACTTGGGTGCATTGATCGTTAGCGAGGCTGTGAAGCTTCGGCTGGAGCGAGCGGGGCTTACAGGGATGCTATTCGAGGGGGTAAATGGTGAAGGCAAAGTTATTTGCTGATTAGCGGGAGCCAGTCCGAACCCGGCGAGGCAAGAGGCTGAATCGCCTGCTACGGTGGTGAAGAATGAGATGGTTGTTGGTTGAAGTGTTGGAGCATCGTGAGTGAATCCAGCTTCGCACTGATGGGTTGAGGGATAAAGCCTGACATCACCCTTCATGGCGAGGGAGCTTGCTCCCGCTCGGTTGCGCAGCAGCCGCCAAAAAACAGGTCCGCTGCGCGGCCCAGCGGGAGCAAGCTCCCTCGCCACGGGTGTTCAGCCAGTCGTCTGCACTCCGTTTCTCCCACACCTTCCCCTTAACGGAACGCCATCTCCTGCCGATAACCCGATGAGCCCGGTTGTCTCCTGCGTTTCGGCTCGCGATGTGCGTCACGACACAGCCAGGCCAAGCGGTTGCTGAAATCCCTTGAACGTTGCTGGCTGGTGGCTATCATCTGCGCGCCTCGGGGTTGTGACACGGCGTTTCGTTGTTATGCCAATGGGTTATTTTCTTACTTGCCTGGACATCCTCGATGCTGGCGTACCACCAAAAAAGTTTTCTGATCGTCGATGATTTCTCGGATTTCCGCAGTTCGATCCGCTCCATGCTGCGTGAGCTGGGCGTCAAGGACGTGGACACCGCCGACACCGGTGAAGTGGCGCTGCGCATGTGCTCGCAGAAACGCTATGACTTCATCTTGCAGGATTATCACCTGGGCGATGGGCGCAAGAATGGCCAGCAGGTGCTTGAAGACCTGATGGTCGAAAAGCTGATCAGCCATGAAAGTGTCTTCCTCATGGTGACCGCCGAGACCAGCCAGGCCATGGTGCTCAGTGCCTTGGAGCATGAGCCCGATGCGTACCTGACCAAACCGTTCAACCGCTCCGGCCTGGCCCAGCGACTGGAGCGGCTCGAGCAGCGCAAGACCTTGCTCAAGCCGATCCTGCAAGCCCTCGATCGTGGCAAGCCGATGGAAGTGCTCAATGCCTGCATCGCCCTGTGCAAGCAGGACCCGCGCTACGGGCCGTTGTGCCTGCGTTATCGCGCCGATGCGTTGCGCGACCTGAATCAGAACGAAGCCCTTGAGCGGCTGTACAACTCCATCATCGCGGATCGCCCGTTGCCGTGGGCCTACGCGGGGCTGGGCAAGTTGATGTTCAAGCGCGGCCAGGTGGGGCAGGCCAAGGCTGTCTATGAAAAGGCCCTGAAAGTCTTTCCAATGATGCCGGCGTTGTACGACGGCATGGCCGAAGTGTTAATGGCCGAAGGTGACACCAAGCAGGCGCAGCACGTGCTGGAAGAGGCGGTGCGCCTGTCGCCGCTGGCCGTGCGCCGCCAATCGTTGTTGGGCAAGCTGGCGATGACCAACGAAGACTATGACACGGCTTCCCGAGCCTATCGCCAGGCGGTCGGGCAGGGCGCGCAGTCGCGCTTCAAGGACCCGGAAAGCAATCTGGGCCTGGCCCATGCGCTGATCAGCAAGGGCAGCGAAAAAGGCCTCGATACCCGGACCCGGCTGGAGATCAACACCACGCTCAGCGCCGTGGCGAAGGAGAACCTCAACGACCCCGGGCTGCAGGTCCGGGCGCGGCTGATGAAGGCCACCAGCCTGTTGCTAAACGATGCCGAAACCGCCGAAAAGCTCACCGAACAGGCCTTGCAGCGCCTCGATGGCATGGAGCAATTCATGAGCGCCGAGGCCGCGTTGCTGGTGGCCAAGCAGTTGCAAATGCTTGGCCAAACCAGCGCCGGCGAGTCGATGCTCAAGAACTGCGCGGAAATCTACGGTGATGACCCGACGGTGATGCAGGGCATCGCCAAGCTCACCGACGACCCGAACATTCTCAACCAGGGCAATGCCGCCGCCGAGCTGAACCGCGAAGGTGTGCGGGTCTACAAGACCGGCGCGTTGCCGCAGGCGCGGGAGCTGTTCCGCCGCGCCCTGAAGATGCAACCGAAGAACATCAGTATTGCCCTGAACATGGCGCAATCGCTGCTGCATGGCACCGACACCAGCGTGGAGTCGGAACTGCTGCAGGAGTGCCGCGCCTGCCTGAAACTGGTGGGCATGATGCCCGACACCGATGCGCGTTTTGCGCGTTATCAAAAACTGCGAAGCAAGGCATTTGGCGATGAATGACAGCGAACAGGCCCTCGATTTTTCCACGGTGATCGCGTCTACCGTGCACGACATGAAGAACTCCCTGACCTTGCTCATGCAGACGCATACGCAATGGCTCGAGCGCTTGCCCGAATCCGCGCGCCAGACCTCGGAGCAAGGCGTCATCGAGTTCGAATTCGCCCATCTCAATGGTTTGCTGGTGCAACTGCTGGGGCTGTACAAGCTCGGTGTCAACCAGTTGCCGCTGCACCCGGCCTACCATGAGCTGGATGACTTCATCGAGGCGCAACTGGCCGGCCATCAGGACGTGTTCCGCAGTCGCGGGATCATGGTCACCTATGAGGTCGATCCGCTCAGCCCCTTGGGCTTTTTCGACCGTGAACTGATTGCTTCGGTGCTCGACAACTGCATCAACAACGCCATTCGCCATGCGCGCCAGGCGCTGCTGATCAGTGTCAGCGACGAGGCCGGGCAACTGGTGCTGACCATCAACGACGACGGCGACGGTTACCCGCCAGAGATGATCGAGCGTCAGGCCGAGTATGTGCAGGGCATCAACCACAGCAGCGGCAGCACCGGGCTGGGCCTGTACTTCGCCGCGCGGATCGCCGGGCTGCACCAGCGCGGCGGCGTGAGCGGGCGCACCGAGATCGCCAATGGCGGTGTGTTGGGCGGTGGCGTGTTCCGGCTTTACTTGCCCTGAGCGTGCGCTTTATAAAAAACAGCACAAATCCTCTGTGGGAGCGAGCTTGCTCGCGATAGCGGCGTATCAGTCAGCTCAATATTGACTGAGCCGACGCCATCGCGAGCAAGCTCGCTCCCACACTCGTATTGCGTGAGATTTTAAATTGCCTCCGGGTGCTTGATATTCCGAACAGCCGAAGCCTATTTTGTACGGGTTGCCGTTCGCGGCTCGCACATAACAAGGATTGCGTCATGACGACCGATGGCCAGCGTTCACTCGCGCAGCGACTGACGGGCATTGATGAGATTGAATGTGTCACGCCGGATTTGAATGGCGTGCCGCGGGGCAAGGTGATGACCGCTGAGGGTTTCCTCGAAGGCCGGCGGTTGCAGTTGGCGCGGGGCGTGCTGCTGCAATGCATCATGGGCGGTTATCCGCCAGCGCGTTTCTACGGCAGCGATGACGGCGACCTGGCGCTGGTGGCCGATCCAAAACAGATCCATCGCCTGCCCTGGAGCCAACAGCCCCGGGCCCTGGCGATCTGCGATGCCGACGAGTTGACCGGTGAAAGCTCCCGGCTCTCGACGCGCGGCCAGCTCAAGGCCGTTGTCGCTCGCTATGCAGCCCTGGGCCTGGCGCCGGTGGTGGCGACCGAATTGGAATTTTTCGTGTTTGCCCCAAACCCGGACCCGACCCAGCCGTTCCAGCCGCCGATGGGCCTGGATGGGCGTCGCGAAGACGGCCACTCGGCGTTCAGCGTCAGTTCCAACAATGGCCTGCGCCCGTTCTTCAGTGAAGTCTATGAATGCATGGCGGCGCTGGGCCTGCCTCGCGACACCTTCATGCATGAAATGGGCGTGAGCCAGTTCGAGATCAATTTGCTCCACGGCGACCCGCTGTTGCTGGCCGACCAGACGTTCCTGTTCAAGCACCTGCTCAAGGAAGTGGCGCTCAAGCACGGCCTGACTGTGGTCTGCATGGCCAAGCCCCTGGCCCACACGCCGGGCAGTTCGATGCACATCCATCAGAGCGTCGTCGAGGCAGACAGCGGTCGCAACGTTTTCAGTGACGAAGCGGGCGAAGCGACGGCGACTTTCCGGCATTTCATCGGTGGGCAACAGGCGTGCCTGGCGGATTTCACCGCGTTGTTCGCGCCGAACGTGAACTCCTACCAGCGCCTGTGCCACCCGTTCGCCTCGCCGAACAATGCTTGTTGGTCCCACGACAACCGTTCGGCCGGGTTGCGGATTCCCGCCAGTTCGCCAGTGGCCCGGCGGGTCGAGAACCGCTTGCCGGGGGCCGATGCCAACCCCTACCTGGCGATTGCCGCCAGCCTGGCCGCCGGGCTGTATGGGATTGAACATCGGCTGGAGCCGAGCGCGGCGATCCAGGGCGAATTCGAAGTGCCGGATAATCTGTCGTTGCCATGTACCTTGCATGCCGCCCTGGAGCGTCTGAAGCGTAGTCATCTGGCGAAGGAACTGTTCGGTACGGAGTTCATCGAAGGCTACATCGCCTCCAAGACCCTGGAGCTGACCAGCTTCTTCGATGAAATCACGCCCTGGGAGCGGCGTGTCCTCGCGGCCCAGGCCTAACGAACCGTCGCATTCGGGCTATCTTCAACAGGTAGCCCTTACTCACCTCAAGGAGCCGCTCGGAACGCCGATGCGCCAAATCTGGAAACCTTTTCGAGCGCTTTATTTCGCCTCGCTGATGATGTTGATCGGCTCGGGCCTCTTGAGTACTTACCTGGCCTTGCGCCTGGCCGCCGACCATGTGGACAGCCTCTGGGTCGGTGCGCTGATGGCCGCCAACTATTTCGGCCTGGTGCTGGGTGGCAAGATCGGCCACCGGCTGATCGCCCGCGTCGGCCACATCCGCGCCTATTCGGCCTGCGCCGGGATTGTCGGGGCGGCAGTGCTGGGTCATGGCCTGGTGGACTGGCTGCCGGCCTGGATCGTGCTGCGGATGATTGTCGGCCTCGGCATGATGTGCCAGTACATGGTCATCGAGAGCTGGCTCAACGAACAGGCCGACGCCAAGCAGCGCGGGGTGGTGTTCAGCGGCTACATGATCGCCTCGTACCTGGGCCTGGTGCTGGGCCAGTTGATTCTGGTCATGCACCCGGCCCTGGGGCCTGAGCTGTTGATGCTGGTGGCGCTGTGCTTCGCCTTGTGCCTGGTGCCGGTGACACTGACCCGGCGAATTCACCCGGCGGCGCTGCATCCGGCGCCCATGGAGCCGCGCTTCTTCATCAAGCGTGTGCCGCAGTCCTTGAGTACGGTGCTGGGCTCCGGATTGATCGTCGGCTCGTTCTATGGCTTGGCGCCCTTGTATGCCTCTCAGCAGGGCCTGTCGACCGAGCAGGTCGGTCTGTTCATGGGTAGCTGCATCTTCGCCGGACTGCTGGTGCAGTGGCCCCTGGGCTGGCTATCCGATCGATATGACCGGGCGCTGCTGATCCGCTGCTTTGCGCTGGTCCTGACGATCTGTGCGCTGCCGTTGGCGATTCTCCCGACGGTGCCGCTGGAAGTGCTGTTCGTCGCGGGGTTCTTTTGTTCGCTGGTGCAGTTCTGCCTGTATCCGCTGGCGGTAGCGTTCTCCAACGACCACGTCGAAGCTGATCGACGGGTGTCCCTGACCGCGATGCTGCTGGTGACCTACGGCGTGGGGGCCAGTATCGGGCCGCTGGTGGCTGGCGTGCTGATGAAGATGTTCGGCAGCCAGATGCTCTACGGCTTCTTCGCCTTCTTTGCCTTGGTGCTGGTGTGGCGGATCCGGCCGAAAGCGGTGACCAACCTGCATCAGGTCGATGACGCACCGCTGCAGCACGTTGCAATGCCGGACAGCATGTCGAGTTCGCCGTTGGTGGCGTGCCTTGATCCGCGGGTGGATGAGCAGGTGGTGCAGGAGCAAATGCAGGCGCCGGCCAATCCGGACGTGGAGCCTGAGCCGGGCACTGAGACCGCGGCCGAGGCTGAAACCGAAACCGAAACCGAGGATCCTGAGACACCGAGTTTTACCCAGGCCAGGCCTTGAAGCAGGCATAAAAAAACGGGCAGTCGCCGCAAGGGACTGCCCGTTTTTCAGGCTTGAAAATCAAAGGTCGTCTTTATCGAAGCGCCGGGCTTCTCGTTGGAGCTGGTAGACGAACCGCTCGACCTGCCGTTGCACCAGGCCACTGATGTTGTGGAAGCGTACACCGGCGAACGTGGTGTTGATCCTTTCTTCGAAATGCAGGTAACGCAGTTCGACGGGCGCGGTCATGTTGCCAAAAGGCAGGGCCGCGATGAAGCGCTCGTACACCTGGCCCAATTGCAGTCGCTGCGTGATGTCGCCCTCGAAGCGCAACTTGCAACCGGTGGCGGAGATGTCCAGCAGCTTGCCGTCCACCGGGGACTTGAGCTTGTCGCCACCCAGTTCAACGTTCACCAGTTGTGCCAGTTTCAGGGCCGCGCGGAAGGCGTTGCGACGTTGGTGGTAGACCACTTCGTCGGGCAGGGCGCCGCGATAGCAGCGACCGTCGCTGGATTCATCGATAGTCAGTGGGCCCTTGCCATCCCATGCGATACGCACACCGTCATGGAAACCCTCGACACGAAAAGGCTCGCCCGCCAGCAGGAAACGCTCGCCGTCGCGGGGAATCATTTCATCCAGGGCGATGGAGTTGGTCTCGCGATCAACATTGACCAGGTAGCTCTGGAAGCGCTGGCTACGTTCGTGGAAGGTAATGATCAGTGGGTCATGGCTCTCTTGCAGCATCCGCAGGTTGCCGGAGATTTCCAGGGGCGTGGTGAGGACCTTGGGGGGCTGCGGAGCATCATCCGCGTTTGAGGCATTGAACACGGTGAGTCAATCTCCAGGCAAAATACGACTACGAATGGCCGGCATTTTGCCAGCATGTATCGCGCGTTGATAGAGCGAAGGCATTGTTCGTTTCATGCCTGGCTGAGCGGGCGGTGCTTGACCATTCTGGCCGTCGAACCGCTGGCGTCATACAGCGTCGGGATCTCGCCACCGTTGAGGATGCGCAACTGGTTGGCGGTGGCGGCTTGCTGCATCAGGATCGACTGGCCGTTGCGAGCGTTGGTTGCCTGGCATTGGGCGAGCAGGTCGTTGAGTACTTTGCTCTGGGAGCGCAACTGGTCGCCGATGGTCGACTGGGTGGCCAGCTGCTCAAGGCCGTCATGACTGGCGGGCAGGTTGAGGCTGGCGAGGATCTCGCTGCGCTTGCGGCCATGCTGGTCGAGCAAGATGATCAGTGCCTGTTTCTGCGCCAGGATAGTTTCCAGCAAAGGCATGTCACGACCGTGCAGGGCCACGGATTCGGCCTGCAATAACTCCAGCAATTGTTGCGCTGGAACGAAGTCGTCGATGATCAGTTGCAATAAATGAGTGTCGTGCATGGCTGGCCTTGGGTCTTAGCGTCCAAAAGCCTGGCGCAGGCGATGGCCTAGCGCTGGGCTTCGAAGTTGAGCAGTTTGCTGGCTACGCGGTTGCTGTCGACTTTGTAGCTGCCATCGGCGATGGCTGCTTTCAACTCGGCCACGCGGGCGTTGTCGACGACAGGTTGATCGCGCAGCTTGTCAGTGACCTTCTGCAACTGCTGAGCCTCATTGCTGAGGTGTACCGACTCCCCGTTGCTGACCTGTTCGGCGGGTGTAGACAGCGGCGCGGATTTGCCGGCTTCGGCGGTTTCCTTGGTGGCGCTGGTACGCGTAGTGCCTGTCAGCGGCGAAGAGCTGTTTAAACGATTGAAATCGATGACCATGGTAAAAAACCTCTGGGTATTTGGACGCTTGCCATGTTTTCGGCCATCCCCAAAAAAACTTTAGGCTCATTTATACAATGAACGTGCGCACGTCTGCGCTTGCCTTTGCGTAAGGCACAGTCTAGGGAACACCGGGATCAAGCGCCAGCTTTCTACCTCCTCTACCTGACCACTACATCGCCACTTCCACTTGGCCCGGGGCCATCACTTGTGCCTTGATGACGCGCTGGGAATTGAGGTTTTTTACCCGTATCTGTTCACGCATGCCGCCGTTGGACAGAGCCTCGCCGGGCATCCGCACGGCCAGGGAGCCGCTGCGGGCGGTGATTACCACCTGGTCGCCCTTGCGGACCACCTCGGCTTGCTCCAGATGCACCAGCGTCACGACCTGATCGGCGACCATTGGTCGGACAAGTTTCTGCCCGATGGCCTGGTCGACGGAGGTCAGGAAGCCCTGGGTGATCTGGCTGATGTCCCGTTCACGCAACATCACGTCCTGGGGCTCGACGATCCCGGCCCGCTTGAGCGGACGCGTGGTGGTGACAATTTCCCGAAACAGGCGCACTTGAGCGGGCACGAACACCGTCCAGGGCGCGGCGCTGTCGCAACGAACCTTCACCGTGACGCGGCCCAGGGGCCGGGCCGGGCTCTCCAGCGACGCAGTCAATTCCTTGTCGCACATTGGCATGCGCAGGCGCGGGTCGAGTTGGTTGACTTCGATTTCGTAGCGACCTTCGGTTTGACTGGTAGCCAGATAGTCTTCTACGGTGAATTCAAGAAAGCCCTGAGTGACGCCGATAAGGAGATCAGGCAAGGTAACCGGAACAGCAGCAAGGGCAGGACCGCCCGAAGTGAACAGGCAGACAGCCAACAGTGCACCGAGCCAGTGGCGGCAGTGAGTGGTCAGGCGTCGAGAAAATGTCGTTTGTGCGTTCATGCCGGTTCAATAGCAAGCCCCGTGCCGTTTAGTGATGAATGCGCGTCGGACACATTAGCGTTAGGTAGGAGTCAGGGCATGGCGGGAGTAATGGATTCGGTAAACCAGCGCACTCAGCTGGTCGGTCAGAATCGCCTGGAGCTGTTGTTGTTCCGTCTCGACGGCCAACAAATGTATGGGATCAACGTATTCAAGGTCCGCGAGGTGCTGCAATGCCCCAAACTGACCCTGATGCCCAAGTCCAGCCCCGTCGTGTGCGGTGTGGCCAATATCCGGGGTGCGACCATCCCGATTCTCGACCTGGCGATGGCGACCGGTTCCGGCCGGCTGCTGGACCAGAGCAATCCGTTTGTGATCATCACCGAGTATAACACCAAGACCCAGGGGTTCCTGGTGCGCTCGGTGGAGCGCATCGTCAACATGAACTGGGAAGAGATCCATCCACCGCCCAAGGGTACCGGCCGCGATCACTACCTCACGGCGGTGACCCGGGTCGATAACCAGCTGGTGGAAATCATCGACGTGGAGAAGATCCTCGCCGAAGTGGCGCCCACGCCGGAAGCGATCTCTGTGGGTGTGGTGGATGCCGAAACCCAGCACAAGGCGATTTCGCTGCGGGTGTTGACCGTCGATGACTCGTCGGTGGCCCGCAAGCAGGTGACCCGTTGCCTGCAAACGGTCGGTGTCGAGGTGGTGGCGTTGAATGACGGGCGACAGGCGCTGGATTACCTGCGCAAGCTGGTCGAGGAGGGCAAGAAGCCTGAGGAAGAGTTTCTGATGATGATCTCCGACATTGAAATGCCGGAGATGGATGGGTACACCCTGACGTCGGAAATCCGCAGCGACCCGCGCATGCAAAAGCTGCACATCATCTTGCATACTTCGTTGTCCGGGGTTTTCAACCAGGCGATGGTCAAGAAGGTCGGTGCCGACGATTTCCTGGCGAAATTCCGTCCCGATGACCTGGCTTCCCGGGTCGTCGAGCGGATCAAGGCAGCAGAATAAAAGGTCGGGTGCGTTGTGCGCCCGGCAAGTCAACACGATGAAAGAGGCGGTATTTTGTCTACGGGTAATTTGGATTTCGAACAGTTCCGGGTCTTCCTGGAAAAAGCCTGTGGCATCTTGCTTGGTGAAAACAAGCAGTACCTGGTGTCGAGCCGTCTCAATAAATTGATGGAACAACAGGGCCTCAAGTCATTGGGCGAACTGGTGCAGCGTATCCAGACCCAGCCGCGCAGTGGCTTGCGCGAGATGGTGGTGGACGCGATGACCACCAACGAAACCCTGTGGTTTCGCGACACCTATCCGTTCGAGGTGCTGAAGAACAAAGTGCTGCCGGCGGCCATCAAGGCCAGCCCGGGCCAGCGCCTGCGGATCTGGTCGGCAGCCTGTTCGTCGGGGCAGGAACCCTATTCGTTGTCGATGTCCATCGATGAGTTCGAACGGTCCAACCTCGGCCAGTTGAAAGGTGGCGTGCAGATCGTCGCCACCGACCTGTCCGGAACCATGCTCAATAACTGCAAGACCGGCGAGTACGACAGCCTGGCCATCGGCCGGGGCCTGTCGCCGGATCGCCTGCAACGGTACTTCGACCCGAAGGGGCCGGGTAAATGGGGGGTCAAGGCGCCGATCAAGAGCCGGGTGGAGTTCCGCTCGTTCAACCTGCTGGACAGCTATGCCAGCCTGGGCAAGTTCGACATCGTGTTTTGCCGCAACGTACTGATCTATTTCTCCGCCGAAGTGAAGAAAGACATCCTGCTGCGCATCCACAGCACGCTCAAGCCGGGCGGCTACCTGTTCCTCGGCGCCTCCGAGGCGTTGAACGGTTTGCCGGATCATTACCAGATGGTCCAGTGCAGCCCGGGGATCATCTACCAGGCGAAGTGATTGGCTTGAACTGTCAAAAAACGGGAGTCCCTTGGGGCTCCCGTTTTTTATGCCCGTCAATTTCCTTCCCGTCAAAATTATCCCTGTGGGAGCGAGCTTGCTCGCGATAGCGGTATTGCAGACGACATTAATGTTGACTGATACACCGTTATCGCGAGCAAGCTCGCTCCCACATTTTTGACCTCCTTTGCCTGATGAAAGCGGCAGAAAAGCGGCAGCCAGCGGAAGTCGATTGCCGCTTTTCTGGCATTGCCGCTTTGCCGCCGCCCGCAAAGCCCCGGTTTATGGGCTTTTTCAAAGTGGCACGGCGCTTGCTAAGTTCATCGTACGTACATTCTGGTCACCCAAAGGTTTCCGACATGAGCATCAGCTTCGATAAAGCGCTCGGTATCCACGAACAGGCCCTGAGCTTCCGCGCCCAGCGTGCCGAAGTCCTGGCCAACAACATCGCCAACGCCGACACCCCGAACTACAAGGCTCGGGACCTGGACTTCTCCAAAGTGCTCGCCGAGCAGAACGAGAAGACCAAGAACGGCCACTTCGCCTTGAACATGACCAACAGCCGGCATATCGAAGCCGAAGGCCTGGGCAATGGCGACGAATCGCTGATGTATCGCACGCCGATGCAACCTTCGATCGACCAGAACACCGTGGACGCTCAACTGGAACAGTCCAACTACGCGGAAAACTCCGTGAACTTCCAAGCCAGCTTCACCCTGCTCAACAGCAAGTTCAAAGGGCTGGTATCGGCCCTGCGCGGAGAGTAATCCATGTCGATCGCTAGCGTATTCAACATTGCCGGCAGTGCCATGAGTGCCCAGACCACTCGCCTGAACACCGTCGCCAGTAACATCGCCAACGCCGAGACCGTTTCGTCGAGCATCGACCAGACCTACCGCGCCCGCCATCCGGTATTCGCCACCATGTTCCAGGGCGGCCAGTCCGGCGGCAGCGACTCGCTGTTCCAGGAACAGGACGCGGCCGGGCAGGGCGTACAGGTGCTTGGCGTGGTCGAAGACCAGAGCAACCTCGAAGCACGTTATGAGCCAAACCATCCGGCGGCCGATGCCAAGGGTTATGTCTACTACCCGAACGTCAACGTCGTCGAAGAAATGGCCGACATGATTTCCGCCAGTCGTTCGTTCCAGACCAACGCCGAAATGATGAACACTGCCAAAACCATGATGCAGAAGGTCCTGACCCTCGGTCAGTGATAAGGGGCGATTCACATGAGCGTCACCAACACTACCAGCGGTTTGAGTCTCAACGAGATTCTGGCCAACTCCTCGGTCAAGACCAACACCACGACCGATGGCCTGGGCGCGGCGACCAGTGCGGCGACCGGCAAGAAGGAATTGGGCAAGGATGCATTCTTGCAGTTGCTGGTCACCCAGCTGAAGAACCAGAACCCGCTGGAGCCACAGGATAACGGCGAGTTCGTTGCCCAACTGGCGCAGTTCAGCAGCCTGGAAGGCATCACCACCCTCAACCAGACCGTGAGCGGCATCGCCGGCAACTACAACTCGTCCCAGGCGCTGCAAGCTTCGTCGCTGGTCGGTCGTTCGGTCATCGCCCCGGGCGACAAGGCCGTGGTCGATACCTCCAAGAGCCTCAACGGCACGGTGGTGGTACCGACATCGGTGTCTTCCGTGGCGGTCAAGATCGTGGACAAGGACGGCAAGACTGTTCGCACCATCGACTTGGGCAGTCAGAACGCCGGCAATTCCGCGTTCATCTGGGACGGCAAGAACGATGCGGGCACGGTCGTTGAATCGGGCACTTACACCTTCGCGGCCTCGACCACCATCGACGGCAAGGCCACGTCGCTGATCACCAACCTGCCGGCCACGGTCAGCAGCGTGACCATCAGCCAGACGGGCGGTGAGCTGATGCTCAACCTGGCCGGACTGGGCAGCATTGCCCTGTCCAAAGTACAAACTATTGGTATGTAGAGCCGACTAACCGGCAAAAGGAGTCAACATGTCTTTCAACATCGGCCTTAGCGGTCTCTATGCAGCCAACAAACAGCTGGACGTGACCGGCAACAACATCGCCAACGTCGCGACCACCGGTTTCAAATCGTCCCGCGCGGAATTCGAAGACGTCTACTCGGCCACCAAGCTGGGTTCGGGCAGCAAGACCGTCGGCAACGGCGTGCGCCTGGCCAACGTTTCCCAGCAGTTCGGCCAGGGTGACGTGAACAACACCGGCAACGTGCTGGACATGGGCATCCAGGGCCAGGGCTTCTTTGTCCTGAGCAACGACGGTTCGCTGAGCTACACCCGTGCCGGTACCTTCAAGACCGACAAGGAAGGCTTCATCACCAACAGCGATGGCACTTCGCGTCTGCAAGGCTATGGTGTGGATGCCAACGGCAAGATCCAGAACGGCATCTTGACCGACCTGCGCATCGACACCTCGAACCTGCCGCCGAGTGCCACCAGCCTGGTTTCCTCGACGATCAACCTGAACTCGACGGCAACTGCGATCACTGCCGCGTTCAATCCAAGCGACACCGCCACGTTCACCAAGCAATTCACCACCCCGGTCTACGACACCCAGGGTAACCAGCATTCCATGGACCAGTACATGGTCAAGACTGCCGGCAACACCTGGAATGTCTATACCTTGATCGATGGTCGTAACCTCAACGGCACCGCGCCGACCACGACCGGTGCGAACGCGCCGATTCCTTCGACCATGAACTTCGATTCGAGCGGCAAGTTGACCACGGTCACCACTCCGCCAGCGACGGTCAATAGCGATCTGGTACTGACCGGTTGGGTCCCTGGCACCGTGACCAACGGTGTATGGGCCGCCAACGGCGCGGCGAGTGCGCCAACCATCACGATTTCCATGGGCAACACCACCCAGTTCAACGCCGACACCGCTCGTTCGATTCCCGCCCAGAACGGCTACGCCACCGGCCAGATCACCAACCTGACCATCGACGGCAGCGGTGTTTTGCTGGCCAACTTCAGCAACAACCAGACCAAGCCGATCGGCCAGCTCGCGCTCGCCAGCTTCACCAACGAGCAAGGTTTGCAGCCGGTAGGCGGCACCAGCTGGAAAGAAACCTTCGCCTCGGGCATCCCGGGCTACGATGCCCCGGAAACTGGCACTTTGGGTTCGATCGTCTCCAACTCCCTGGAAGAGTCCAACGTCAACCTGACCAACGAACTGGTCGAGCTGATCAAGGCCCAGAGCAACTACCAGGCGAACGCCAAGACCATCTCCACCCAGAGCACCATCATGCAGACCATTATTCAGATGGCTTGATGTCGATGGTGGCTTGAAGGCTGTACAAGAAGCCCCTCGAGAGAGGGGCTTTTTCATGGGCTATGGTTTTGTATTGTTTGGGCCGGCCTCATCGCGAGCAGGCTCGCTCCCACATTGGAATGCGTACGACTGTGGGAGCGAGCCTGCTCGCGATGGGGTCTGGCCAGACGCCGACTGTTCTCCAGGCAAAAGAAAACCCCCGATAAACCAGCGGTCTATCGGGGGCTTCTTTCAGCAGGCGCCTTTACGCGCCCACTCGCTCAGCTTATTGGCAAGCTTCGCAATCCGGCTCGTCGATCGCGCAGGCCTTAGGCACTGGCGCGGGGCCGGCTGGAGCAGCCAGGACCGAATCGTCACCGTGGTTGCCGCCGCTGGAAACAGCGTTCAGCTTGCCGGTGTTGATGGTCGACTTCTCGGTGCTGGTGGCGGCCAGGGCACGGAGGTAGTAAGTGGTTTTCAGGCCACGGTACCAAGCCATGCGATAGGTCACGTCGAGCTTCTTGCCCGAGGCGCCGGCGATGTACAGGTTCAGCGACTGAGCCTGGTCGATCCACTTCTGGCGACGGCTGGCGGCGTCGACGATCCACTTGGTGTCCACTTCGAACGCAGTGGCGTAGAGCGCTTTGAGCTCTTGCGGGATGCGTTCGATCTGTTGCACCGAGCCATCGTAGTACTTCAGGTCGTTGATCATGACCGAGTCCCACAGGCCGCGAGCCTTGAGGTCGCGAACCAGGTACGGGTTGATCACGGTGAATTCGCCCGACAGGTTCGATTTCACATACAGGTTCTGGTAGGTCGGTTCGATCGACTGCGACACGCCGGTGATGTTGGCGATGGTGGCGGTCGGTGCGATGGCCATGATGTTGGAGTTACGGATGCCTTTCTGCACACGGGCGCGAACCGGTGCCCAGTCCAGGGATTCGTTCAGGTCGACGTCGATGTACTTCTGGCCGCGCTGGGCGATCAGGATCTGTTGCGAGTCCAGCGGCAGGATGCCCTGGGACCACAGCGAACCCTGGAACGTCTCGTAGGCGCCACGCTCGTCGGCCAGGTCGCAGGAAGCCTGGATCGCGTAGTAGCTGACCGCTTCCATGGACTTGTCGGCGAACTCGACCGCGGCATCGGAACCGTACGGGATGTGCTGCAGGTACAAGGCGTCCTGGAAGCCCATGATGCCCAGGCCGACCGGACGGTGCTTGAAGTTGGAGTTCTTCGCTTGCGGCACCGAGTAGTAGTTGATGTCGATCACGTTGTCGAGCATGCGCACGGCGGTGTTCACGGTGCGTTGCAGCTTGGCGGTGTCCAGCTTGCCGTCGACGATGTGGTTCGGCAGGTTGATCGAGCCCAGGTTGCAGACCGCGATCTCATCCTTGTTGGTGTTCAGGGTGATCTCGGTGCACAGGTTCGAGCTGTGGACCACGCCCACGTGCTGCTGCGGGCTGCGCAGGTTGCACGGGTCCTTGAAGGTCAGCCATGGGTGGCCGGTTTCGAACAGCATCGACAGCATCTTGCGCCACAGGTCTTTGGCCTGGACGACTTTGAACAGCTTGATCTTGTTGTACTCGGTCAGGGCTTCGTAGTACTCGTAGCGCTCTTCGAAAGCCTTGCCGGTCAGGTCGTGCAGGTCCGGCACTTCGGACGGCGAGAACAGGGTCCACTTGCCGTCATCGAAGACGCGCTTCATGAACAGGTCGGGGATCCAGTTGGCGGTGTTCATGTCGTGGGTACGACGACGGTCATCACCGGTGTTCTTGCGCAGCTCGATGAACTCTTCGATGTCCATGTGCCAGGTTTCCAGGTAGGCACAGACCGCGCCCTTGCGCTTGCCGCCCTGGTTGACCGCGACCGCGGTGTCGTTGACCACTTTGAGGAACGGCACGACGCCCTGGGATTTGCCGTTGGTGCCCTTGATGTACGAGCCCAATGCGCGAACCGGGGTCCAGTCGTTGCCCAGGCCACCGGCGAATTTCGACAGCATGGCGTTGTCGTGGATGGCGCCGTAGATGCCCGACAAGTCGTCCGGCACGGTGGTCAGGTAGCAGCTCGACAGTTGTGGACGCAGGGTACCGGCGTTGAACAGGGTCGGGGTCGAGGCCATGTAGTCGAAGGACGACAACAGGTTGTAGAACTCGATCGCACGGTCTTCGCGCTGCTTCTCTTCGATTGCCAGGCCCATGGCCACGCGCATGAAGAAGATCTGCGGCAGTTCGAAACGCACGCCATCCTTGTGGATGAAGTAACGGTCGTACAGGGTTTGCAGGCCCAGGTAGGTGAACTGCTGGTCGCGCTCGTGGTTGATCGCCTTGCCGAGTTTTTCCAGGTCGAATTCGGCCAGGACCGGGTTCAGCAATTCGAACTCGATGCCCTTGGCAACATAAGCGGGCAACGCCTTGGCGTACAGGTCGACCATTTCGTGGTGGGTCGCGCTCTCGGCGACTTCCAGGAAGCTCAGGCCTTCGGCACGCAGGGTGTCCATCAGCAGGCGGGCGGTCACGAAGGAGTAGTTCGGCTCGCGTTCCACCAGGGTTCGCGCGGTCATCACCAACGCGGTGTTGACGTCCTTGAGCGCAACGCCGTCATAGAGGTTCTTCAGGGTTTCGCGCTGGATCAGGTCGCCATCGACTTCTTCCAGGCCTTCGCAGGCTTCGGTGACGATGGTGTTCAGGCGGCCCATGTCCAGCGGCGCCAGGCTGCCGTCGGCGCGGGCGATGCGGATCGAAGGGTGGGCCTGGACCGGAGCGTCGGCCGGGGAACGGGTGGCACGTTCCTTGGCGCGGGAGTCACGGTAGATCACGTAGTCGCGGGCCACTTTCTGCTCGCCGGCACGCATCAGGGCCAGTTCGACCTGGTCCTGGATTTCTTCGATGTGGATGGTGCCGCCCGAAGGCATGCGACGCTTGAAGGTCGCGGTGACCTGTTCGGTCAGGCGGGCCACGGTGTCATGGATTCGCGACGAAGCGGCAGCGGTGCCACCTTCAACTGCGAGAAACGCTTTGGTGATGGCGACGGTAATCTTGTCATCGGTGTAAGGAACGACAGTGCCGTTACGCTTGATCACACGCAGTTGGCCCGGCGCGGTGGCGGACAGATCCGGGGTCGAATCGGCGGCCAGCGGCGCGGTGCCCTGCGGGTTCTCGCGAGTTGTGTCGGTGTGCATGGGTGTCTCCACGTTCTCTATGTTTGTTTGGGCACCATCACGGTGCCCACCGTTCCGTCCTGAAGCACTACAACCGACTGGCGCCGGGCATAACAACTTCGGGACAGTAGGAAGCAGGCGTTTAATGCCGCTTCCATCCGAAGTTCTCAGGTTGCGAGCGGGGCTCGAAACCGGGTTGCCGGGGTGGCAGCAATTGACTGCAACACCCGTACCGTTTCGGTCGTTTTCGACCTGGAAACAGTTGCCATCCGCAGGGGCGGTCTGGGCTTGGGGAAATACGGTGTTTCAGCTGGACAGAAGCAAGAAAAGCGCTTGAATTCTCTGTCCGACTTGTGTTTGGTTTTTGGCCTGAAACCCTACATGTAGGGTTTTTTGCGCGGCGGGCTACAAGATAATGCGTTTTTGGGGGGTATGCAACGTACTACCTGTGGATAAGCCTGTGCGTAATTTGTGTGCGAAACGTGGAACGGCTCTGTAGGCCGCGACCTAGCTGGAGTGGACCTTTTTTCATCGGTTTCGACGATCCGAAAAGCGCCCGGTGATTTTTGCGGGCGCGGACGTTACCACATAAAACCCAGCCGATCGAAACGCATTTGTCCGCTTGTTTTCTGCGCAGGCGACGTTTATACAATCGGCCCATGCGTGGGTGTGTTTATCCTCCTTTAACATGACAAAAAGATGGGCGGAGCTGTTTCCGAATAGTTGAAGCGGGCACTTTGTGGCGAGGGAGCTTGCTCCCGCTCGAGTGCGCAGCGCTCGCAAGTTTTTTGGGGCCGCTTCGCAGCCCAGCGGGAGCAAGCTCCCTCGCCACAGGGGCCGTGTTGATCCTTCCTTTTATATTCGCAGCAAGACGAGGCCCCAGTGGAACAAGAAGCCTGGCAGGTATTGATCGTCGAGGATGACCAGCGTCTGGCCGAGCTGACCCGGGAATACCTCGAAAGCAACGGGTTGCGTGTCGCCATCGAAGGCGACGGCGCGGTGGCGGCGGCGCGGATCATTGCCGAACAGCCGGACCTGGTGGTCCTCGATCTGATGCTGCCCGGCGAAGACGGCCTGAGCATCTGTCGCAAGGTGCGTGGGCATTATGACGGGCCGATCCTGATGCTCACCGCCCGCACCGACGACACCGATCAGATCCAGGGCCTGGACCTGGGCGCCGATGATTACGTCTGCAAGCCGGTTCGCCCGCGTTTGCTCTTGGCGCGTATCCAGGCCCTGCTGCGGCGCAGCGAACCGGAGCCGAGCGTGGCGCAGAAGCAGCGCCGCCTGCAATTCGGCCCGCTGGTGGTCGACGACGCCTTGCGCGAAGCCTGGTTGCAGGGCAACGGTATCGAGCTGACCAGCGCCGAGTTCGACCTGCTGTGGCTGCTGGTGTCCAATGCCGGGCGCGTCCTGTCCCGGGAAGAAATCTTCACCGCCCTGCGCGGCATCGGTTATGACGGCCAGGACCGTTCAATCGACGTGCGCATTTCACGCATCCGCCCCAAGATCGGCGACGACCCGGACCATCCACGGCTGATCAAGACCATTCGCAGCAAGGGCTACCTGTTCGTTCCTGAAGCCTGCGTAGACCTGGCGCCGTGAATTCGATCTTCCTGCGTATCTACGGCGGCATGTGCGCCGCACTGGTGCTGGTGGCGGTTCTCGGCGTACTTGCCCTGCACCTGCTCAACCAGACCCGCAGCGAGCAATACCGCGAGCGCCTGGCCCACGGCACGTTTTCGCTGATGGCCGACAACCTGCGGCCGATGAACGATACCGAGCGTCGCCGGGCATTGGTGGTGTGGGAGCGCCTGCTGGGTATTCCCCTGGCCTTGCAGACGTTTCCCCAGACTGACCTCGACCTCGGCCAGCGCACCCGCGTGCTGCGCGGCCAGGCATTGGTGGAGCAAACCGGGCCGCATGCGGCAAAAGTCTATCGGCTGATCAATGATGCCGAGCAATTGATGTTGGTCGGGGAGGTTCAGCAGATCAGCGAGCAACTGGCCCGCGCAACCATTTACCTGTTGGCCGACGAGCTGGTGCGTTACCCCGTGGCCGAACAACCCAAGCGGCTGGCGCAACTGGCGCAGGAAAAAGGTTTTGGTTTCGATCTGCGACTCATGACCGCCGAGCAGGCGGACATGGACGACGACCAGCGCCGTCGTGTGTCCGAGGGCGATACGGTGATGGCCTTGGGCAAGGGCGGCGACTCCATCCGGGTCTTCGCCGGCATGGTCGGCACGCCGTGGGTGTTGGAGATCGGTCCGCTGTACCAGATGAACCCTTATCCGCCGCAATGGCTGGTGCTGATTGCGGCGCTCGGCTTGAGCCTGATCGGCTTGATCGTCTACCTGCTGGTGCGCCAGCTGGAGCGGCGCTTGCGTGGCCTGGAGTCGGCCGCCACCCAAATCGCCCAGGGCAGCCTGGAAACCCGGGTGCCGGCCCGAGGCGCCGACTCGGTCGGGCGATTGGCCGCTGCGTTCAATGGCATGGCCGAGCACCTGCAGCAACTGCTGGCGATCCAGCGTGAGCTGGTGCGGGCGGTATCCCACGAATTGCGTACCCCGGTGGCGCGCCTGCGCTTCGGCCTGGAAATGCTCGGCAGCGCCACTACACCCCAGGCCCGGGACAAATACCTGGCGGGCATGGACCACGACATTGAAGACCTGGATCGGCTGGTGGACGAAATGCTCACCTACGCGCGGCTGGAGCAGGGTTCGCCGGCCCTGAATTTCCAGCGGGTGGACCTGGATGCGCTGGTCAATCAAGTGATCGATGAACTGGGGCCGTTGCGGGCGGGGGTCACGGTTGAGCGCGGTCTATGCCTGTCGGCCGCTGATTGCGACGGCGCCTGGGTCGAGGCCGAGCCACGTTTTCTGCATCGCGCCTTGCAGAACCTGGTAGGTAACGCCATGCGCCACGCCCATTCCAAGGTCACGGTCAGTTACCAGGTAGGCCAGTTGCGCTGCCGGGTGGATGTGGAGGATGACGGGCCGGGCGTGCCGGAAGCGGCGTGGGAGCGGATTTTCAAACCTTTCCTGCGCCTGGACGACAGCCGCGCCCGGGCGTCGGGCGGCCATGGGCTGGGGCTGT
Organism: Pseudomonas brassicacearum; assembly: GCF_918698105.1. Classification (GTDB taxonomy): domain Bacteria; phylum Pseudomonadota; class Gammaproteobacteria; order Pseudomonadales; family Pseudomonadaceae; genus Aquipseudomonas; species Aquipseudomonas brassicacearum_F. The sequence goes on from NZ_CAKKMI010000045.1 coordinate 40,159, forward strand.
CGATCGTGCGGCGGATCATCCACTGGCATGACGGTCGGGCGCTGATCGGCAAGAGCAAGAGCCTGGGCGGGGCGTGCTTCAGTTTGAGCTGGCCGAGGCATCAGGACAGGTCTTGATGGATGGGGTGCCTGATCGACCGCCATCGCGGGCAAGCCTTGCTCCCACAGCAAACAGCACTTGAATGAAGGAGCACTGACCTGTGGGAGCAAGGCTTGCCCGCGATGAGGCCCTGAAAAGCAGCACAGCTCTCAGGCCTTGATCCCCACCAGACTCAACAACTGCCCATCCTTCACCCCAAACTGCGCCTGCAACTCACTGCCATGGCGCCACTCGTTCGACAGGTCCGTCAGCAAGCGCAGGCGCACCTGTCCATCGTGTGTCCAATCCAGCACCTCGGCATGCTCGAAATAAAAGCGCTGCCTGACGATCGGGTACAGCGCCTTGAACAGGCTTTCCTTCACGGAAAAGGTCAGGGTCACCAGCAAGGCCCGGTCATCGCGCGCGAGTTGGGTCATGCGCTGCAACTCTGGCGAGGTGAGGATTTCACCGGCCAGGCGCTCGGCGCGCTCGGGGTCGAGCAGGTTTTCGACGTCCATGCCCAGCCCTTGCCAGTGATCTTTTTTCGCGACGATAGCCGCCGCCCGACCCGTGCTGTGGGTGATCGAGCCGCTGACATGGGCCGGCCACACCGGGGCGCGGTCTTCGCCGATGGCCGGCACGCAGGCCTGGCCGTCGAGCCGCTGCAATGCCGCCCGGGCGCAGATCCGCCCGGCCAGGAATTCTGCCTGGCGCTTGGCCACCGAGCGCTGGATGCTCGCTGGTGGTTCGATGGCACTGTTGGGAAAGTCGGCGCCCACCAGCAACAACGGGTCGAAGCGCGTGCTCAGCAGCACCGTGTCGGGCAGGGCGTCGGGCAATAGCCAGTGTTCATCCAAAGGCGAGCAGCAGGCGGGCAGGGTGGGGAGTGTGTTCATGCCGGGCATTTTGCCGGGTTGGTTGGAGGCTGGATAGTGGGGGGCGTGTGTATGGGGCAGAGGCCGGCTTTTGTGGCGAGGGAGCTTGCTCCCGCTGGGCTGCGAAGCGGCCCCGATAATCTGTGAGCGCTACGCACTCAAGCGGGAGCAAGCTCCCTCGCCACAAAAGCGTCATCTGTTTCAGCTGAAAGAATCGATTTCAGCCAAAGATTTTCTTGAAGAACTTCTGCATGTCCGCCCACGACTTCTCATCGGCTTCCTTGTTGTAGCCAATGTCCGGCCCGCCATGTTCGCCGTGGCTCAAGCGGTCGGCATCGGGGTTGCTGAAGCCGTGCTTGGCGCCTTTGAGGCTGACAAATTTATAGTCGGCGCCGGCCTTGTCCATCTCGCTCTTGAACGCGGTGACGTTGTCTTGGGTAACCATGCTGTCCTGGGCGCCATGCTCGACCAGCACCTTGGCCTTGACGCTGCCAGGCGTTGCCGGGGTGTTGGTCACCAGTGCACCGTGGAAACTCACCACACCGGCCAGCGGCACACCCTGGCGCGCCGCGTCGAGCACCACTTTGCCGCCGAAGCAGTAGCCGATGGCGGCGAGTTTGTGCGGATCGGTCTGGGGTTGTTTCTTCAGCAGGTCGAGACCGGCCTGGAAGCGGGCACTGGCCGCCGCCGCGCCGTCCTTGAGCGCCGCCTGCATGAAGGCCATGGCGTCCTTGGGGTGCTCGGTGTTCTTGCCGTCACCGTACATGTCGATAGCCAGGGCGCTGTAGCCCAGGCCCGCGAGGTCACGGGCACGGCGCTTGGCGTAGTCGTTCAGCCCCCACCATTCATGCACCACCACCACGCCCGGGCGCGGGCCCTTGACGGCGTCGTCATACGCGTAATAGCCGATCAGCTGGGTGCCGTCGGCACTGGTGTAGGGGAGCTCCTGGGTCTGGATAGCGGCGTGGCTCACGCCGCTCATGGCCAGAAGTACAACAGCAAGCAGCCTGCGCATGACGGATCTCCTTATGAAAGTGGTCCGCACAGATTAGCCGATTCATTCAGCGCAGGTTCAGAGAACGTTCAAGGGGTGTTCAGGGGGCGCTGGTTAAGGTGACGGCGACTTCACAGTTCACCCACGCTGCAAAGGAACTTGACCATGACTGCTATGAAAAAACTGCTGTTGGCTTTCACCGTACTGGGCGCCAGCGCCCTGGCCCACGCCGATGACAACTTCGCCAGCCTGACCCTCGGCCAGACCAGCGACAAGGTGAAGAAATCCAACGCCCTGGACAGTGCCCTGAACAACCCGAACGCCGACGGCGTCATCGGTAAGGACGCCACCTATGGCATCCGATTGGGCAAGCAAAACGACCAGGGCCGCTACTACGCCACCTACGACAACGTCTCGGGCACCCACAACGGCATCAAGCTGCGCCAGGAAAACCTGTTGGGCAGCTACGATGTGTTCTATCCGGTCACCAGCAGCACCAAGCTGTTCGGTGGCGGCACGGCAGGCCTGACCAAGCTGACCCAGGATTCTCCCGGCTTCAGCCGCGACAGCGACATCGGCTATGCCGTGGGCCTGCAAGGGGGCGTGCTGCAACAAATTTCGCAAAACACCTCGGTTGAACTGGGTTACCGTTACCTGCGCAGCAATGCCAGCACCGAGATGAGCCCGCACGGTAGCGACAAGGTTGGCTCGCTGGACCTGACCAGCAGCGCCCAGACGTACCTGTCCGCCAACTACACGTTCTAAGCGGTTGATGGTGAGCGTATCCCGCCGGATCGGTCGAAGACGATCCGGCGCCTTTCGTTGAGGTACGCGGCACTAGATTGTTTGATTTGCCTGGGGAGAGGCTCCGTGAAATTACTGGTCGTCGAAGACGAAGCGCTGTTGCGTCACCACCTGCAAACTCGTCTCACCGACAGCGGCCATGTGGTGCAGGCCGTGGCCAATGCCGAAGAGGCCTTGTACCAGGTCCGGGAATTCAACCATGACCTGGCGGTGATCGACCTGGGGCTGCCGGGCATCAGCGGGCTGGAACTGATCCGTCGGCTGCGCTCGCAGGACAAGACGTTTCCGATCCTGATCCTCACCGCCCGCGGCAATTGGCAGGACAAGGTCGAAGGCCTGGCCGCCGGTGCCGACGACTACGTGGTCAAGCCGTTTCAGTTCGAAGAGCTGGAGGCCCGCTTGAACGCCCTGTTGCGCCGCTCCAGTGGTTTTACCCAATCGACCATCGTCGCCGGCCCGTTGCTGCTGGACCTCAATCGCAAGCAGGCGTCCCTGGATGAACAACCGCTGGCGTTGACCGCCTATGAGTACCGCATTCTTGAATACCTCATGCGCCATCACCAGCAAGTGGTGGCCAAGGACCGCTTGATGGAGCAGCTTTACCCCGATGACGACGAGCGTGATCCCAATGTCATCGAAGTGCTGGTCGGGCGCCTGCGCCGTAAGCTGGAAGCCCCGGCCGGCTTCAAGCCGATCGACACCGTGCGTGGCCTGGGTTACCTGTTCAACGAGCGCTGCCAGTGATTCGTTCGCTTCGCCTGCGCTTGATGCTGGCTGCCATGACCCTGGCGGTGCTGTTCATGCTGGCCTTGTTGCCGGCCATGCAAGGCGCGTTCAGCCTGGCGTTGCAGGAATCCATCGAGCAACGCCTGGCCTCGGATGTGACCACGCTGATTTCCGCCGCCCGCGTGGAGAACAATCGCTTGAAGATGCCGGCGCAGTTGCCCGATGAGCGTTTCAACCTCGCCGATGCCCGACTGCTGGGCTACATCTATGATCGCGAGGGGCGGTTGGTCTGGCGCTCGAAGGCCACCCGGGAAGAAAACATCAACTACACGCCACGCTATGACGGCCAGGGCAATCAGTTCGCGCGCATTCGCGAGAACGACGGCCAGGAGTTTTTTGTCTACGACGTCGAGATCAAGTTGCTCGGCGGCCAGAGCGCTGCGTTCAGCATCGTCACTCTGCAACCGGTGCGCGACTACGAGGTGACCTTGCAGGGGCTGCGGGACAATCTCTACCTGGGCTTTGGTGCGGCCCTGGCGGTGTTGCTGGCCTTGTTGTGGATCGGCCTGACCTGGGGCTTGCGGGCGTTGCGGCGCCTGAGCCAGGAGCTGGACGAAATCGAAAGCGGGGCCCGGGAAAGCCTCAGTACCGAGCATCCCCGGGAGCTGTTACGCCTGACCGGCTCCCTCAACCGTCTGTTGTACAGCGAGCGGGAGCAGCGCAGCCGTTATCGCGATTCCCTCGATGACCTGGCCCATAGCTTGAAGACCCCGTTGGCGGTGTTGCAGGGCGTCAGCGAGGACATGGCCCGGCGCCCCGAAGACCGTGGCCAGGCTTGGGTGCTGCAATCCCAGATCGAGCGCATGAGCCAGCAGATCGGCTACCAACTGCAACGCGCCAGCCTGCGCAAAAGCGGGCTGGTGCGCCATCAGGTGCGCTTGCGCCCGGTGCTGCAAAGCCTGTGTGACACTCTGGACAAGGTCTATCGTGACAAACGCGTCAATGTCCGTTTCGATCTGCCAGAGCACTGCCAGGTGCCGATCGAACAGGGCGCCTTGCTGGAGATGCTCGGCAACCTGCTGGAAAACGCCTATCGGCTGTGCCTGGGCGAGGTGCGCGTCAGCGTGCACCAGACCCTCGGCGGCACGGAGTTGAGCGTCGAGGACGACGGGCCGGGCGTGCCGCCGGATCAACGTGCGCGGATTCTCCAGCGCGGCGAGCGACTGGATCGCCAGCATCCGGGGCAGGGTATTGGCCTGGCGGTGGTCAAGGACATCATCGAGAGCTACGGCGCCAAGTTGACCCTGGGGGATTCAGAGTTGGGCGGGGCGGCGTTCCGGATTCACTTTCCGGTGGTTTGACAGAAGTGTTTTCTGTGTGTGTGCGGGCCCCTGTGGCGAGGGAGCTTGCTCCCGCTCGAGTGCGTAGCGCTCGCAAGTTTTTGGGGCCGCTTCGCAGCCCAGCGGGAGCAAGCTCCCTCGCCACAGGAGACGGTGGATACACCACAGAAGTTGGATGTCACCACTCAACTCTCCAACTCCCGATAAGCCCCCGGCGTGACCCCCGTCCATTTCTTGAACGCCCGGTGAAACGCCGACGGCTCCGAGAACCCCAACTGCTCGGCGATCTGCTGCAACGACAAATCCGCACGCCCCAAGTGGTAGATGGCGATATCCCGCCGCAGCTGATCCTTGAGTTCCTGGAAGCTGGTGCCTTCCTCACGCAAATGCCGGCGCAAGGTCTGCGGGCTGATGTGCAGATGGCTGGCGACGGTGTCCAGGTCGGGCCAGCGGGCGCTGTCGCGGCTGAGCAAGCGGCGTAGCTGGCTGCTCAGGCTGTGGCCATCGTCCGGGCGCGACAGCAGGTCGGCGGGGGAGCGTTCGAGGAAATACTTGAGGGTGCGTTCGTCCTGCAGCAGCGGCATGTCCAGGTAGCGGCTGTGGAACAACAGGCTGCTGCTGTGTGCGTCGAATACCAGCGGACAGGGAAACAGTAAGTCGTATTCGGCACCGTGGGCGGGTTTGGTGTAGCCGAAGGTCGCCTGTTCCAGGCCGATCCGCTGGCCGATCAGCCAACTGGCCAGGCGATGCCAGACCACCAGCAAGCTTTCAGTCAGGAAGTGATCCGGGTCCCACAGCGTCGAATCGTCCAGCACCAGTCGCACTCGCTCGCCTTCGGCTTCCAGCGTCAGGCTCGGCGCGTCGGGGAACAGGCTGTAGAACAGCAAACCGCGCTGCAGGGCCTTGCCCAAGGTCCGACAGTGGATCAACGCGTGACACATCATGGCAAACGTCCCGGGTTTACTCGCAGCCCTGCCGAACCCCAGGTATTCGTCCCCCAATGCCAGCCACAGCGCCTGCAACAAGCGCGCGAACTGCTCGGGCGCAATCCGCGCGCGCGGTTCATCCAACAGCTCCGGGCTGATGCCCAGCTGTTGCAACAGAGGAAAATAGTCGAAGCCTTGCCGACGCGCGCCGCCCAGGGCTGCGCGGGCGAAGTGGCTGGCGATCGTGCGTTGGCGCATGGCTGAAGTCCGTCCGTTAAGCGGGCGATGGTAGCAGGGCACTGCGACTCGACAAGGCGGATATCCGCCAAATCCCGGAGTGAGAAACTTCCTGCGGGCGGAAATCCGCCACATTCAACACCCGTGTTTAATCCTTGAATAATTCCAGGACCCTTCTGCAATAACGCTTGTAGGGATTTTCTGAAAAATGGCACGAGCCTTGCGATAGAGCACATAGGTCTGCCGCGTGCAGCCGACAAAAAACAAATCCCTCCAGTGCAGGAGGGTTCGCAATTGAGGTGCCGTGGACGACAGGTGGAAGTCGTCAAACGGGACTCTTGAGGAAGGTTTGCCATGACGACTCGTCAGCCACTGTACAAATCCCTGTATTTCCAGGTGATCGTAGCCATTGCCATCGGTATTTTGCTCGGTCACTTCTACCCGCAGACCGGTGTTGCCCTCAAGCCATTTGGCGACGGGTTCATCAAACTGATCAAAATGGTCATCGCTCCCATCATCTTCTGCACCGTCGTGAGCGGCATCGCCGGCATGCAGAACATGAAGTCGGTGGGCAAGACCGGTGGCTTCGCGCTGCTGTACTTCGAAATTGTTTCCACCGTTGCCCTGCTGATCGGCCTGGTCGTGGTCAACGTCGTGCAACCGGGCGCCGGCATGCACATCGATGTGTCGACCCTGGACACCAGCAAGATCGCTGGCTTCATTTCGGCAGGTAAAGACCAGAGCATCATTGCCTTCATCCTCAACGTGATCCCGAACACCATCGTCGGCGCGTTCGCCAACGGCGACATCCTGCAAGTGCTGATGTTCTCGGTGATCTTCGGTTTTGCCCTGCACCGCCTGGGTGCCTACGGCAAGCCGGTGCTGGACTTCATCGATCGCTTCGCCCACGTGATGTTCATCATCATCAACATGATCATGAAGCTGGCCCCCCTCGGTGCCTTCGGTGCCATGGCCTTCACCATCGGTGCCTACGGTGTCGGTTCGCTGGTGCAACTGGGCCAGCTGATGATCTGCTTCTACATCACCTGCGTGGTGTTCGTGCTGGTCGTACTAGGCGCCATCTGCCGCGCCCACGGCTTCAGCGTCGTCAAGTTGATCCGCTACATCCGTGAAGAACTGCTGATCGTGCTGGGTACTTCCTCGTCGGAATCGGCCCTGCCACGCATGCTGATCAAGATGGAGCGCCTGGGTGCCAAGAAGTCGGTCGTAGGCCTGGTGATTCCGACTGGCTACTCGTTCAACCTCGACGGTACTTCGATCTACCTGACCATGGCTGCGGTGTTCATTGCCCAGGCCACTGACACCCAGATGGACCTGACTCACCAGATCACCCTGCTGCTGGTGCTACTGCTGTCGTCCAAGGGTGCGGCCGGCGTGACCGGTAGCGGCTTCATCGTGCTGGCGGCCACCCTGTCGGCCGTGGGCACCTTGCCGGTGGCCGGCCTGGCCCTGATCCTGGGTATCGACCGCTTCATGTCCGAAGCCCGCGCCCTGACCAACCTGGTGGGCAACGCCGTCGCCACGATCGTGGTTGCCAAGTGGGTCAAGGAACTGGACGAAGACCAGTTGCAGACCGAGCTGGCTTCCGGTGGTCGTGGTATCTCCGACGTCCGTGAAGATGACGAGCAGATCGCAGCGGCGCAGATTGTAGCGGCTGAAACCTCTGCTCCTGGCGCTGTGAGGTAATCTTCACGCCGCAATGAAAAACCCGCTTCGGCGGGTTTTTTATTGGTTCTCAATTTTGAAGCTGGCGCGCTTCTGTGGCGAGGGAGCTTGCTCCCGCTGGGCTGTGTAGGAGCTGTCGAGTGCAACGAGGCTGCGATCTTTCCGAAGGCGCTTGAATCTCAAGCGAAAGATCAAAAGATCGCAGCCTTCGGCAGCTCCTACAGAACCCAGCGGGAGCAAGCTCCCTCGCTACAATGGTCCTGGACTGAGCGGATTGGTCAGCTCAAACGACACCTGCGGTAATTGCCCCATCACTAGCCCCTGCCTAGTCTCTAACCATCACCCTCTCGGAGATCGTCCATGCAAGGCCCACTGGCATCGCTCAAGGTTCTGGACTTCTCGACCCTGCTGCCCGGCCCGTTCGCCTCGCTGTTGTTGGCGGACATGGGGGCCGAGGTGCTGCGCATCGAGTCGCCGACCCGCCAGGACCTGCTGCGAGTGTTGCCGCCCCATGACCAGGGGGTATCGGCCAGCCATGCCTACCTCAACCGCAACAAGCGCAGCCTGGCCCTGGACCTCAAGCAGCCGGAGGCGTTGGCGGTGGTCACGCAATTGCTCGGGGACCACGACATCCTCCTGGAACAATTCCGCCCCGGCGTGATGGAGCGACTGGGCCTGGGGTACGAGGCCTTGAAGGCGATCAATCCGCGGCTGATCTATGTGTCGATCACCGGCTACGGCCAGACCGGGCCCTACAAGGACCGCGCCGGTCACGACATCAATTACCTGGCCCTGGCGGGGCTGGCCAGCCACACCGGCCGTGCCGACAGCGGTCCGTTGCCGCTGGGGATCCAGGCGGCGGACATCGCCGGTGGTTCGTTGCACGGGGTGATCGGGCTGTTGGCGGCGGTCATCGCCCGTCAGCAAACCGGGCAGGGCCAGCACCTGGACGTGAGCATGACTGACTGCGTGTTCAGCCTTAACGCCATGGCTGGTGCCGGTTACCTGGCCTGCGGTGTCGAGCCGGGTTGGGAAAAGCAGATGCTCAACGGCGGCAGCTTCTATGACTATTACCGCACCCGCGATGGTCGCTGGATGTCGGTGGGCAGCCTGGAACCGGCGTTCATGCAGGCGTTGTGCGGGGCCTTGGGGCGGCCGGAACTGGCGGCCCAGGGGTTGTCGCCCAAGCCCGAACAACAACACGCCCTCAAGCAGGCGCTGCAAGCCGAGTTTGAAAAACACGATTTTGCCGAGCTGTGCAGCCTGTTTGCCGGAATCGATGCTTGCGTCGAGCCGGTGCTGGGCCTGGGGGAAGCTGTCCGGCATCCGCAGTTACAGGCTCGGGAGCTGGTGACACAGGTGCCTCGGGGCGATGGTTCGAGCCAGGCGCAGATGGCCTGTCCGTTGAAGTTTTCCGAAGGGTTGCCCGAGCCTCGGCATATTGGCGCGGCGCTGGGGGCGCATACGGATCAGGTGTTGGGGGAGTTGGGGTTTAGTGCGCAGCGGATCGAAGCGTTGCGTAAGCGCGGGGTGGTTTTGTAGCGTCTGTCAGGCCGCCATCGCGAGCAAGCTCGCTCCCACACTGGATTTGCGGCGCTCACAAAACCCCTGTGGGAGCGAGCTTGCTCGCGATGAGGCCAGCCCAGACACCACAAATCCTGCTATTCGACCCGGGTTTCTCCACTGAACACCAAGGTATTGCGGCAGCTACGGCACAAATACCGCCGTCCCTGGCGCACCAGGCTGTGGCGCTGGGCCGAGAACGGGAAGTCGCTGCCGTCGCATGGGCATTTGTAGATGTAGCGGGTCACGCTGCGGCGTTTGATTTCGTAGGTGTGGCAGCGGTTGGGCGGCAGTTCGTAGACCCCGCGCATGATCAGTTGCCATTCCTCGCCATGGGGCTGGATGCGTTCGCCAAACAGTTGATGGGCGATCAGGTGCGCGACTTCATGGGCGACGGTTTGCTTGAGGAAATCTTCGGCGTTTTCCCGATACAACTGTGGATTGAAGCGCAGCAGATTCTCATGCAGGTGCGCGACACCGGCCTTCTGGCCACGCAATTTGAAGCTGACGACGGGGCGTTTGAAAGGACGTTTGAAAAAGGATTCGGCTTGTTGGTAACACTCTTCGACGCGGGTATTGAGTTGCTCGAGCATGCTTTACGGGTCTCCAGAAGCCCGAGTATGCCGCAAGCGCCGGCCGTTGCGAATCGTCCAGGCGCCCAGTGGTCGTTTCGAGCGGCTCAAACACAGGAAGGCCGCCTTGCGGCGGCCTGTGTCGGCAGATCCTGTTTTTATTGGAGGGTACTATCGGGACCGTTTCAATCCTTCAATTGGTATAGACCGGGCCGACGCCGAGCCCCCAGACAATCACCGTGAACGCCATGATCGCCACCAGCACCACCAGGCCGACGGCGAGCACCGAACTGGAAAACAGAAAACCTTCGTCCTGGTGAATATTCATGAACGTCGGCAAGCCCACATACAGCAGGTAGACCGTGTAGCAGATCGCCGCTGTGCCGACGATCATCCCCAGCCACATGTGCGGGTAGAGCGCCGCCAGGCCGCCGATGAACAAAGGTGTCGCGGTGTAGGTGGCGAACGCGACGCAACGGGCCAGGCTCGGATTGGCGTCGTAGGTGCGGGCCATCCAGTGGATGAAGGCGCCCATCACTGCCACACCGCCCAACATGGCCAGGTATGACATGACAGTCATCCACAGCGCACTTTCCTGGGTAAGCATGACCGGTGCACGATTGCCGATGACCCATCCCACCTGCGTGGTGCCGATGAACGCCGATACCGCGGGAATGGCCGCCAGGATCAGCGTGTGGGTGAGGTACATGTGGCTGATGCTTTCCTCCTGATCGCCACGGATTTCTTTCCATTCTTGATCAGGGTGGGTAAAGAGCCCCACGACATGATGGATCATAGTCAGTCACTCCTTTGTTATTGCCATCGCCCCCCAACGGAGCGCCTACGGGCCAAATGGCCGGGTAAGTAAAGGTCTGTAAGTGTGTGCGACCTTATGTCGCAGTATAGAAAGGAGTCTGCGCAAGGGGGATGGGGGGCTTAGAGCAAATCGCGCTGTATGCCGTGGTGCTAATCGCCGATGGGTCTGTACACAACCCTGGCAAAGACATTCACCTTGTGGGAGCAAGGCTTGCCCGCGATGGAAGCGATGCGGTCTTTCAGAAACCGAGCCGTCTGTTTTCGCGAGCAAGCTTTGCTCCCACAATGGTCTCGCCACAAAAGTGCCTGTCATCAGCCTTCGCCGACGGCGGATTTTTTGCGTAAAATGCCGGCCTTTCGTCACACCTCACGGATTTCGCGTCATGGGCACTCTTACGGTCAACCAGAACAAACTGCAAAAGCGCCTGCGCCGCCAGGCCGGTGAGGCGGTCGCCGATTTCAACATGATCGAGGACGGCGACAAGGTCATGGTCTGCCTGTCCGGCGGCAAGGACAGCTACACCTTGCTCGATGTGTTGATGCATCTGCAGAAGGTTGCGCCGATCAAGTTCGACATCGTCGCGGTGAACATGGACCAGAAGCAGCCCGGGTTCCCCGAGCATGTGCTGCCGGCCTACCTCGAGTCGCTGGGCGTGGAATATCACATCGTCGAGAAAGACACCTATTCGGTGGTCAAGGAACTGATTCCCGAAGGCAAGACCACCTGTTCGCTGTGCTCACGCCTGCGGCGCGGCACGCTCTACACCTTCGCCGACGAGATCGGCGCAACCAAGATGGCCCTGGGGCACCATCGCGACGACATCGTCGAGACCTTCTTCCTGAACATGTTCTACAACGGCTCGCTCAAGGCCATGCCGCCCAAGCTGCGTGCCGATGACGGGCGCAACGTGGTGATCCGCCCGCTGGCCTATTGCAGCGAGAAAGACATCCAGGCCTATTCGGATTTCAAGCAATTCCCGATCATCCCCTGCAACCTGTGCGGCTCCCAGGAAAACCTGCAACGCCAGGTGGTCAAGGAGATGCTCCAGGAATGGGAACGCAAGACCCCGGGCCGTACCGAGAGCATTTTCCGCGGCTTGCAGAACGTCATTCCGTCGCAACTGGCGGACCGCAACCTGTTTGACTTCACCAACCTGCGCATCGACGAAAACGCCACGCCGCGGTTCGTCAATGTGGTGAACCTCTGACTCTACCGATAGTTATTACGGCGCTTTCAAGCGCCGTTTTCATTTTTAACCCCAGGAGAGGGCATGCGCGATTACAAGTGGCTGCACGAGTATTGTCTGAACCGCTTCGGTTCGGCGGCTGAACTGGAAGCCCGGCTGCCGGTGCCCAAGACCCCGGCGCAACTGCGCAAGATCAGCGACGACCGCTACCTCTCGACCCTGGCGCTGCGGGTCTTTCGCGCCGGGCTCAAGCACAGCCTGGTGGACGCCAAGTGGCCGGCGTTCGAGGAAGTGTTCTTCAAGTTCGACCCGGAAAAAGTCGTGCTGATGGGCGCCGAGCACCTGGAGCGATTGATGCAGGATACGCGGATCATCCGCCACCTGGGCAAGCTCAAGAGCGTGCCGCGCAACGCGCAATTGATCCTAGACGTGGCCCATGAAAAGGGCAGCTTCGGCGCGCTGGTCGCCGACTGGCCGGTGACCGACATCGTCGGCCTGTGGACCTACCTGAAAAAGCACGGCCATCAACTGGGTGGCCTGTCGGCACCGCGCTTCCTGCGAATGATGGGCAAGGACACCTTCACGCCCAGTTATGACGTAGTGGCGGCGCTCAATGCCCAAGAGATCATCGACAAAGTCCCCACCAGCCAGCGGGACCTGGCGACGGTGCAGAATGCCTTCAACCAATGGCATGAACAGAGTGGCGGACGGCCGATGTCGCAGATATCGATGATGCTGGCGTACACCGTCAATCATTGAAATCGCGTCGCGCCCATCGCGAGCAAGCTCGCTCCCACACTGGATCTTTGGCGTTCACAAAACCCCTGTGGGAGCGAGCTTGCTCGCGATGGCGGCCTATCAGGCGACGGAAGGCTCGCCTTCGCCAGCCAACCGCCGATTCAACTGAAACCGCCAACGCACATACAACAACGCCGAGCAGAACACCGCCACGCTCGCCGCCATTTCCAGCACACCGAACAGTTGCCGGTTCGGGTCGTAGGCCGCCAGTGCGCCCTTGATGAAGTACAAGTTCACCACGAAGCACATCCATGAGTGTCCGCGGGCGCTGCCGGTGAGCATGCCGGGGGCGAGGATCAGCAGCGGCATCAGTTCGATCAGCAGAATCACCCAGGGGCGCGCGCCGTGCAGGTCGGCGATCAGCAGGTAATAAGCGCTGAGCAACCCCACCAGGCCGAGAAAGCACAGCAGGCTGAGGGCGCGGGCGACGCGTACGCGCGGTTCCAGCCATTGGATCGAGGGCAGGATCTTCGGCTTCTTAGCCACGGCCGTTCTCCAGCAACAGGGCGGTCTTCGCCAGGCGCGAACCCAAGGCGCGGCACAGGGCCACTTCATGTTCGTTCAAGCCGCTTTTGCCGTCGGCCCCGGCGTGATGGCTCGGGCCATAGGGCGTGCCACCGCCCTGGGTGTCGATCAGGGCCGATTCGCTGTAGGGCAGGCCAGTGATCAGCATGCCGTGATGCAACAGCGGCAGCATCATCGACAGCAGGGTGGTTTCCTGGCCGCCGTGCAGGCTCGCGGTGGAGGTGAACACCCCGGCCGGTTTGCCCACCAGCGCGCCGGTCAGCCACAGGTTGCTGGTGCCGTCGAGAAAGTACTTGAGCGGCGCGGCCATGTTGCCGAAACGGGTCGGGCTGCCCAGGGCCAAGCCGGCGCAGTTCTTCAGGTCATCGAGGCTGGCGTAGAGCGGGCCTTGCTCAGGGATGTCCGGGGAAACCGCTTCGCACTCGGCAGAAATCGCCGGCACCGTACGCAACCTGGCTTCCAGCCCGGCTTGCTCGACACCGCGGGCGATCTGCCGGGCCATTTCGTTGGTGGAGCCGCTGCGGCTGTAATACAGCACCAGGATGTACGGCGTGGTCACGGCAGAATCTCCAGGATTTTCTCCGGCGGACGGCCGACCACGGCTTTTTCCCCGACTTCGAGAATCGGCCGTTCCATGAGTTTCGGGTGGGCGGCAATGGCGGCGATCAACTGGGCCTGGCTCAGGCTTTCGTCGGCCAGGTTCAGGGCTTTGTATTCGTCCTCGCCAGTGCGCAGCAATTGCCGGGCGCTGATGTCGAGCTTGCCCAGCAGGCGTTCCAGTTGCGCGGCGTCGAGCGGGGTTTCCAGGTAGCGGACCACGTTGGGCGTCAGGCCACGGGCCTCCAACAGTTCCAGCGCACCGCGGGATTTCGAGCAGCGCGGGTTGTGATAAAGCGTCAGATCGGTCATGAGCGGGTCGCATCTTGCGTAAGGTGGCGGCTATTCTACTGTGCCGCGAAGTCCCTAGCACCAGAGAGAGGCGACGGGTCGCAGCAGCGTTCACATTCAGACAAGGATCGGCACATGGCAAGGCGATTGACGGCGGCACTGACATTCATCGGCATTTTGTTGCTCGCCGGCTGCGGGAACGACTACGGCGTTGACCAGAACGGCCAGGCCATTGCCTCGCAGCGGCTGGACAAACAGTGGGTGGTGCTCAACTACTGGGCCGAATGGTGCGCGCCGTGCCGTACCGAAATCCCGGAATTCAATGCCTTGGCCGAACAGCTCAAGGGCCGCAACATCGGTGTGTTCGGGGTCAACTTCGACCAGGTGCAGGGCGAAGAACTCAAGAGTGCCAGCGACAAGATGGGAATTCGCTTCACGGTGCTGGCCCGGGACCCGGCCGAGATCTTCGACCTTCCTCGCAGTGAAGGGCTACCGGTGACGTACATCATCGATAACCAGGGCAAGGTGCGCGAGCAGTTGCTGGGGGAGCAGACGGCGGCGGGGGTGATGGCCAAGCTTGAGGCGTTGCAGGCGCTCAAATAACACCTGTTGTCGCAAGGGGCTTTTTGTGGCGAGGGAGCTTGCTCCCGCTGGGTTGCGCAGCGGCCCCCAAATGTATCTGTCACCGCGGGGGCATCAGACCGGACGCAGGGGCCTGCTGCGCAGTCCAGCGG
>NZ_CAKKMI010000046.1:0-54340 GCF_918698105.1 Pseudomonas brassicacearum
GCGGTAGGTCAGTTACGTTGTGATTGGCTGAACCACCGCTATCGCGAGCAAGCTCGCTCCCACATTTTGACTGTGTGTCTGTTCAGGGTGATGCGCTATGTCGACTGGCGTGCTTCGACGTTGTCCAGCGCGCGGTTTGCCAGCATTGCGCTCAGTTCAATCACTTGCAGGATACCCAGGGCAATGTGGCGCCTGGAACCTTCCAGGTCGAAGGCCAGGTCGCTGACCATGGCATTGGCCGAGGCGAGGTTTTCGCTGAGGTTGGCGAGCAGGGTTTCGGTGTCGACGCCGTTGACGACGGTGAAGAGTTGGCCGGGATCGGCCTCGGGTTTGCTGGGTTTGGGCTTGAGGTAGGAGTCGAGGATGCGGTCGGCGGCTTTGTCGAACGCTTTTGAGTTGGATGGATCGGTGTCCGGTGGGTTGGGGGTTACTTTGAACATAGATGAATCTCCAAATCGAAAAGTGGAGCCATCACTCTCGCTACCAAACGAAGGGTGGCGGCCATACGCGGGTTGGTAGACCGGTGACTTGGAGAACCGGCGCGTCCGAAGACGCCCTGCGCATGACCGCCATAAAAACAGATGCCAAAAGGCCTCTGCTGCAAAGGGCTATGCGTCAAGTCAAAAGCCGGGCTACCAAACCCGATCACTGATTCAATCAGCGACCCGGAAACGATAGAGCCCGACCCGAAGGCGCACAAGCCGGCGGATTCTGGCGCAGTTGTAGGCAACGGCGCAAGACAACGTAGCCCGATCCCGAACGGTCCTACATCTGGATAAACACGCCCCCCTTTTAGACTGGGAGCCTGGGTTAACACAAAACCTGTGGCGAGGGAGCTTGCTCCCGCTGGGTGGCGAAGCCGCCCCCAAAACTTCTGCGTTGAACAGAAAACCGGGGCCTGCTTCGCAGTCCAGCGGGAGCAAGCTCCCTCGCCACAAAAGCCCGCTTGAGCCTTCCAATCGCCAACATTCGACTAATGTCTTAGACCAGTCATCGCACAACCAAGCGCCCTCATCGCTATTCTCAAGCCACGGATTTGCCCGGCAGCACAGCCTGCGATCTTGACCTCGATCGGTGGCAAGCATTGAAACGCCTCATTTTGAAGCACTCCCAACTTGGATAATTCCGATAATGGCCAGTTGACAATGGGGAGCGGCTTCCAAATAATCTCCTCCATGTTGTACGACGACGTATGACAAATAAAAACAACAAAAAGTAGGAGCGTCACAGTGAGCACACGTGTCCGTTTTTCGCCCGACCGCCGTCCAAACCGCCGTACCCTTCTCAATACCAGCCCCGCCCTGCTCCTGCTCGGTTGCAGCAGCCTTGCCGCGCTTGTGCCCACCACCGCCAACGCCGAAGGCTTCGTCGATGATGCCAAGGCCACGCTGAACCTGCGCAACGCCTACTTCAACCGCAACTTCACCAACCCGAACAATGCCCAGGGCAAAGCCGAGGAATGGACCCAGAGTTTCATCCTCGACGCCAAGTCCGGTTTCACCCAGGGCGTGGTCGGTTTCGGCGTGGACGTGCTGGGCCTGTACTCGGTCAAGCTCGACGGTGGCCGTGGCACGACCGGTACGCAACTGCTGCCAGTACACGATGACGGTCGCCCGGCTGACGATTTCGGCCGTTTGGGCGTCGCCCTCAAGGCCAAGGTGTCGAAGACCGAACTGAAGGTCGGTGAATGGATGCCGGTGCTGCCGATCCTGCGTTCCGACGATGGCCGCTCCCTGCCGCAAACCTTCCGCGGCGGCCAGGTGACCTCCACCGAAATCAACGGCCTGACCCTCTATGGCGGCCAGTTCCGCGCCAACAGCCCGCGCAACGACGCGAGCATGGAAGACATGTCGATGAACGGCCGCGGCGCGTTCACCTCCGACCGTTTCAACTTCGGCGGCGGTGAATACGCCTTCAACGAAAAACGCACCCAGGTCGGCGTCTGGTACTCGGAACTGTCCGACATCTACCAGCAGCAATATTTCAACCTGACCCACAGCCAGCCCATGGGCGACTGGACCCTGGGCGCCAACCTCGGTTACTTCATCGGCAAGGAAGACGGCAGCGCCCTGGCCGGCGACCTGGACAACAAAACCGCATTCGCCATGCTCTCGGCCAAATACGGCGGCAACACTTTCTACGTCGGCCTGCAGAAAGTCGGCGGCGATGATGCCTGGATGCGCGTCAACGGCACCAGCGGCGGCACCCTGGCCAACGACAGCTACAACTCCAGCTACGACAACGCCAAGGAAAAATCCTGGCAAGTGCGCCACGACTTCAACTTCGCCGCCGTCGGCGTGCCGGGCCTGACCCTGATGAACCGTTACATCAGCGGCGACAACGTGCACACCGCCACCGTTGACGACGGCAAGGAATGGGGCCGTGAAACCGAACTGGCCTACACCGTGCAAAGCGGCGCGCTGAAGAGCCTCAACGTGAAATGGCGTAACGCATCGATTCGTCGGGACTACAGCACCAACGAGTTCGATGAGAACCGCATATTCATCAACTATCCATTCTCGCTTCTGTAATACCAGGATCCATTGCCATGAGCGCATCCCATGGCAACCTGCGGCAGGGACGCCGATCCAGAGCGGTTCGTCGATCAAACGTTGACAAGGTAACGGAAGGATAAGGATATTCCCTCTCGGTCGTACGACAACTTATAACAACTGTACCTCTCATAGTTTGCTCAGGTAATGCCATGACCAAGACACAGATTCGCCATCCCTTCAATCGCCTCCTATTGACCGGCGCCGCTGGCGGCCTTGGCAAAGTCTTGCGCGAACGCCTCAAGCCTTTCGCTCGCCACATTCGTCTGTCGGACATCGCCAACATGGCCCCGGCCATCGACGAAAGCGAAGAAGTGGTGCCGTGCGACCTGTCGGACAAGCAGGCCGTGCATCAACTGGTCGAAGGCGTCGATGCCATCCTGCACTTCGGCGGTGTTTCGGTGGAGCGTCCATTCGAAGAAATCCTCGGCGCCAACATCAGCGGCGTCTTTCACATTTATGAAGCCGCCCGCAAACATGGCGTCAAGCGGGTGATCTTCGCCAGCTCCAACCACGTTATCGGTTTCTACAAACAGGACCAGACCCTCGACGCCCTCTGCCCTCGCCGCCCGGATGGCTACTACGGCCTGTCCAAGTCCTACGGCGAAGACGTGGCCAACTTCTACTTCGATCGCTACGGCATCGAGACCGTCAGCATCCGCATCGGCTCGTCGTTCCCGGAACCGCAGAACCGCCGGATGATGAGCACCTGGCTGAGCTTCGACGACCTCATCCAGCTGATCGAATGCTCGCTCTACACCCCGAAAGTCGGCCACACCGTGGTCTACGGCGTCTCCGCCAACCGCGACGTCTGGTGGGACAACAGCCACGCCGCGCACCTGGGCTACCAGCCCAAGGACACCTCGGAAATTTTTCGCGCCAAGGTCGAAGCGCAGCCGATGCCGGCCGCCGATGACCCGGCCATGGTTTACCAGGGTGGCGCCTTTGTGGCGGCCGGCCCGTTCGACGACTGATTCGCTGTATTTCATGGGATACACACGCACAAAGGAATCACCATGCAAGCCGAATTGATTGTCGATGCACGCAATGCCGTCGGGGAAAGCCCGGTGTGGGTCCCCGGGGAAAACGCCCTGTATTGGGTGGACATTCCCAGCGGTGGCCTGCAACGCTGGAATGCCAGCAGCGGAAAAATCCAGGGTTGGGAAACCCCCGAAATGCTCGCCTGCATTGCTCGTCATCAGGACGGTGGCTGGGTCGCGGGCATGGAAAGCGGTTTCTTCCGCCTGCATCCCCATGACGACGGCAGCCTCGACAGCGAGCTCTGTGCAAGCGTCGAGCACAGCCGCACCGACATGCGCCTCAACGATGGCCGTTGTGACCGCCAGGGTCGCTTCTGGGCCGGCAGCATGGTGCTGAACATGGGCGCCAACGCGGACGCAGGCCGGATGTATCGCTACGAGGCAGGCCAGCGCAGCCCGGTCGAGGCGC
This sequence comes from Pseudomonas brassicacearum, assembly GCF_918698105.1. Classification (GTDB taxonomy): domain Bacteria; phylum Pseudomonadota; class Gammaproteobacteria; order Pseudomonadales; family Pseudomonadaceae; genus Aquipseudomonas; species Aquipseudomonas brassicacearum_F. The sequence goes on from NZ_CAKKMI010000046.1 coordinate 4,002, forward strand.
AACTGAGCGGTTTCATCGTGCCCAATGGCCTGGGCTTCAGCCCGGACGGACGCACGATGTACCTCTCCGATTCACACCCCCTGGTGCAGCAGATCTGGGCTTTCGACTACGACATCGACAGCGGCACGCCGGCCAACCGGCGGCTGTTCGTCGACATGATGCCGTTGGCCGGTCGCCCGGATGGCGCCGCGGTGGATGCCGACGGTTGCTATTGGATCTGCGCCAACGATGTCGGCCTGATTCACCGTTTCACCCCCGATGGACGTCTTGACCGTTCACTGCAAGTGCCGGTGAAGAAACCGACCATGTGCGCCTTTGGCGGCAGTCGCCTCGACACCCTCTTCGTCACCTCGATCCGCCCGGGCGACGACAACGACCCGCAGTCCCTGGCCGGTGGCGTGTTCGCCCTCAATCCCGGCGTCAAGGGCCTGGCTGAACCTGCTTTCGGAGGACGGAAACACTCCGCGAACTGATCTGCTTTGCTGCTTCACATCGATAGACATAAAAACAACAACACTGGAGATTGACCATGAATTTCAAACGCACCCTTCTGATCGCAGCCCTGCCCCTGGCCTTCCTGGCGCAGGCGGCCCATGCCCTCGACATCAAGATCGCCGACATCCACCCCAAGGGCTACCCAACCGTGGTCGCCGAGGAATCCATGGGTAAAACCCTGGAAAAAGAGAGCAACGGCGAACTGAAATTCAAGTATTTCCCGGGCGGCGTACTGGGTTCTGAAAAAGAAGTGATCGAGCAGATGCAAGCCGGCGCGATCCAGATGTCCCGTGTCAGCCTGGGTATCGTCGGCCCTGTGGTGCCGGACGTGAACGTGTTCAACATGCCGTTCATTTTCCGCGACCAGGCCCACATGCGCGCCGTCATCGATGGTGAAGTCGGCGATGCGATCCTCGACCGGATCACCAACTCCGAATTCGGCCTGGTGGCCCTGGCCTGGATGGACGGCGGCACGCGCAACCTCTACACCAAGAAACCGGTGCGCAAGCTCGAAGACCTCAAGGGCATGAAGATTCGCGTGCAGGGCAACCCGATGTTCATCGAGACCATCAATGCCATGGGCGGCAACGGCATCGCCATGGACACCGGCGAGATCTTCAGCGCCCTGCAGACCGGCGTGATCGACGGCGCAGAAAACAACCCGCCGACCATGCTCGAACACAACCACTACCAGAACGCCAAGTTCTACAGCCTGACCGGCCACCTGATCCTGCCTGAGCCGATCGTGATGTCGAAAATCACCTGGAACAAGCTCACCCCAGAGCAGCAAGACATGGTGAAGAAAGCCGCCAAGGCCGCCCAGGCTGAAGAGCGTGTGCTGTGGGACAAGAAGTCCGCCAGCAGTGAAGAAAAACTCAAGGCCGCCGGCGTCGAGTTCATCACCCTCGACAAAAAACCCTTCTACGACGCCACCGCACCGATCCGGGCCAAATACGGCGCGCCGTATGCCGACCTGATCAAGCGTATCGAAGCCGTTCAGTAAGGCCTTTCAATCTTTACTCATGAAAAGGCCGGGCGCGCCTGCGGCTAAAAGGCGCGCCCGGTTACGGTGGAACCCGATGAAGAATTTGCTGCTGCGTATCAACGACACGATTTACATGACCTGCATCTGGGTGGCCGGCCTTTCTGTCCTCGCCGTTGCGCTGATGATTCCCTGGGGCGTGTTCGCCCGCTATGTACTCGGTACCGGCTCAAGCTGGCCAGAGCCCACCGCCATCTTGCTGATGATCGTGTTTACCTTCATCGGTGCCGCCGCCAGCTACCGCTCCGGCTCGCACATGGCCGTGGACATGGTCACCAGCCGCCTGCCATCGCAATGGCGCACCGCGGCGTCGATTTTCACCCAGCTATTGATGGCGGCGGTGTGCATTTTCATGACCATCTGGGGCACCAAGCTGTGCATGACCACTTGGAATCAATTCATGAGCGCCATTCCCACCCTGCGCGTCGGCATCACCTACATGCCGATTCCGGTCGGAGGTTTCCTGACCTTGATTTTTGTCCTGGAAAAACTCTTTCTGGGTGATCAAAGCCAACGTCGGGTCGTGCAGTTCGACCTGATCGAAGAAAGCGAAGGTGCCGTTTAATGGACGCTCTGATTCTGCTGGGCAGTTTTTTGTTGTTGATCCTGATCGGCATGCCGGTCGCCTACGCGTTGGGCGCTGCCGCCCTGATCGGGGCGTGGTGGATCGATATTCCATTCCAGGCGATGATGATTCAGATCACGGGCGGCGTGAACAAATTCTCGTTGCTGGCCATTCCGTTCTTCGTGCTGGCTGGCGCGATCATGGCCGAAGGCGGCATGTCCCGCCGACTGGTGGCCTTCGCCAGTGTGCTGGTGGGGTTTGTGCGCGGTGGCCTGTCATTGGTCAACCTCGTGGCCTCGAGCTTTTTTGGCGCAATCTCCGGTTCCTCGGTGGCCGATACGGCCTCGGTCGGTTCGGTGCTGATCCCGGAAATGGAACGCCGGGGCTATCCACGTGATTACGCCACCGCGGTCACCGTCAGTGGTTCGGTGCAAGCGTTGCTGACACCGCCCAGCCACAACGCGGTGTTGTACTCCCTCGCCGCTGGCGGCACCGTCTCCATCGGTTCGCTGTTCATGGCCGGGATCGTCCCCGGCATCATGATGAACCTGTGCCTGATGGCGCTGTGCCTGGTCTTCGCGAAAAAGCGCAATTACCCCAAGGGCGAAGTCATTCCCCTCAAGCAAGCCTTGAAGATCTGCAAGGAAGCCATGTGGGGCATGATGACCCTGTTCATCATCCTTGGCGGCATACTCTCGGGTGTGTTCACCGCCACTGAATCGGCTGCGATTGCCGTGGTGTGGGCATTCTTCGTGACCATGTGCATCTATCGCGACTACAAGTGGAGCGAGTTGCCGAAACTGATGCACCGCACGGTACGCACCATCTCCATCGTGATGATCCTGATCGGCTTCGCCGCCAGCTTCGGCTACATCATGACGCTGATGGAGATCCCGGCGAAGATCACCACCGCGTTCCTGACGCTGTCGGACAACCGCTACGTGATCCTGATGTGCATCAACGTGATGTTGCTGCTGTTGGGCACCGTGATGGACATGGCGCCGCTGATCCTTATCCTGACGCCGATCCTGATGCCGGTGATCGTGGGCATCGGCGTGGACCCGGTGCAGTTCGGCATGATCATGCTGGTGAACCTGGGCATCGGGCTGATCACGCCTCCAGTAGGCGCGGTATTGTTCGTCGGTTCCGCCATCGGCAAGGTCAGCATCGAAAGCACGGTCAAGGCGCTGCTGCCGTTCTACGCCATGCTGTTCGTGGTGCTGCTGCTGGTGACTTATGTTCCCGCCATCTCGCTGTGGCTGCCGCACCTGGTGTTGTAACCCCAAAAGCGCGCAAGTCCCCCTTGTGGCGAGGGAGCAAGCTCCCTCGCCACAAAAGCTTTTTCCCCACTCGACAGACGCGACTACCATGACGCAGCCTCTTCTGCACCTCGAAGACGAACTCACCCGCCTCACCCTCGCCCCGCACCTGGGCGCCAGCCTCGTCGACTGGACCCTGCGCAGCAGCGGCGCGCCGCTGTTACGCCCTCCCTCTCCGCAAGCGCTGGAAAACCGTTTACCCGGCAAACTCGGCGGCTTCCCGTTGATCCCCTGGTCGAACCGGATCGCCAACGGCGGTTTCGACTGCCCCGGCGGCTGGCTGGCCCTGGAAGCCAACAGCCCCAACGATCCATTCCCGATCCATGGCAGCGCCTGGCAACAACCGTGGCAAGTGACTGAGCACAGTGCCCAGGAAGTCTTGTTGCAACTCGACAGCCAATCCCCATTCGCCTACTGCGCCAGCCTGCGGATCCGCTTGAGCGGCGGTCAGTTGCAAATCGCCATGCACGTCACCCACATGGCAGAACAGGCCGCCTGGCACGGGCTGGGGTTGCATCCGTATTTTCCGCGCACCGCCGGTACTCGCTTGCAAGCCCGCGCCAGCGAAGTCTGGCTGTGCGATGCCTCGAAACTGCCAACGCAACTGAGGGACATCCCCACAGAGTGGGATTTCCAGCACGCTCGGTTACTGCCAGACACCCTGGTCGACAACGGTTTCGGCGGTTGGGACGGGCACTGTCTGATCCAGCAACCGGACCTGGGTTATGAGCTGGAATGCCGGGCCAGCGGCAGCGACTATTTCCTGCTGTACTGCCCCGTGGGCCTGGATTTTTTCTGCATCGAACCGGTGAGCCATCCGGTCAACGCCCATCACCTGCCGGGGCGGCCGGGCTTGCGTTTGCTGGAGCAAGGGCAGTCGGTGGCGCTGGGGTTTTCGATGCAGTGCCGACTCCTGTAATCCATCCAAACAGGTTCCTGTGGCGAGGGAGCTTGCTCCCGCTCGGCTGCGCAGCAGACGCCCTGCGTCATAAAGGATGGGCCTGCTGCGCAGTCCAGCGGGAGCAAGCTCCCTCGCCACAGTGTCCGGTGTTAACCCTGAGCCTCAGGTGCCCAGGGTCAACCCATTGGCCGGCAACGGCAGCGCGGTCTTGTAGCGCACCTGCTTGAGGGCAAAGCTGGAGCGGATGTTCGCCACGCCCGGGACCTTGGTCAGAAAGTCCATCATGAACCGCTCCAGCGACTGGATGGTCGGCACCAGCACGCGGATCAGGTAATCCGGATCGCCCGCCATCAAATAGCACTCCATCACCTCCGGTCGGTCGGAGATCGCCTCTTCAAAGTGCTGCAGCGCCTCTTCCACCTGTTTCTCCAAACTCACATGGATGAACACGTTGACGTGCAACCCCAGCAGGTCGGCGTCCAGCAGCGTGACTTGCTCGCGGATCACCCCCAGCTCCTCCATGGCCCGGACACGGTTGAAGCACGGGGTCGGCGACAGGTTGACCGAGCGGGCGAGATCGGCGTTGGTGATGCGGGCGTTTTCCTGAAGGCTGTTCAGAATGCCGATGTCGGTGCGATCCAATTTACGCATGAGACAAATAATCCTGTTTTTTATCGTTGTGCAGATTTTTTATCTGCAAATGATCTGAACAGCAAGCGAACAGAGAAAAATATTCTTCTTCGTCGAGCCTATGATTGTTGTAGGACAATTTCCCGTACCCGGGGAAATTCGTCAGCTAGCGCGCCCACTACAAGAAATTCACAAGATCGAGCGTAGAAAGCCATGAACCCAGCGTACGAACCGCTACGCCTGCACGTCCCCGAACCCTCGGGCCGTCCCGGCTGCCAGACCGACTTCTCCTACCTGCATCTGTCCGATGCCGGCACGGTGCGCAAACCTCCCATCGATGTGGAACCCGCCGACACCGCCGACCTGGCCCGTGGCCTGATTCGCGTGCTCGACGACCAGGGCAATGCCTTGGGCGACTGGGCCGCGGACATTCCCGTCGAGATCCTGCGCAAGGGCATGCGCGCCATGCTCAAGACGCGCATCTACGACAACCGCATGGTGGTCGCCCAGCGGCAGAAAAAGATGTCGTTCTACATGCAAAGCCTTGGCGAAGAAGCCATCGGCAGCGCCCAGGCCCTGGCGTTGAACATCGACGACATGTGCTTCCCCACCTACCGCCAGCAAAGCATCCTGATGGCCCGCGAGGTGCCGCTGGTGGACCTGATCTGCCAACTGCTGTCCAACGAGCGCGATCCGCTCAAGGGCCGGCAGTTGCCGATCATGTACTCGGTCAAGGACGCCGGTTTCTTCACCATTTCCGGCAACCTCGCCACGCAGTTCATCCAGGGCGTGGGCTGGGGCATGGCCTCGGCGATCAAAGGCGATACCAAGATCGCCTCGGCCTGGATCGGTGACGGCGCCACCGCCGAATCGGACTTCCACACCGCCCTCACCTTCGCCCACGTCTACCGCGCGCCGGTGATCCTCAACGTGGTCAACAACCAATGGGCAATCTCCACCTTCCAGGCCATTGCCGGCGGTGAAGCCACGACCTTCGCCGGACGCGGCGTCGGTTGCGGCATCGCCTCCCTGCGCGTGGATGGCAACGATTTCATGGCGGTCTACGCCGCCTCGCGCTGGGCCGCCGAACGCGCCCGCCGCAACCTCGGCCCGGCGCTGATCGAATGGGTCACCTACCGCGCCGGCCCGCACTCCACTTCGGACGACCCTTCGAAATACCGTCCCGCCGACGACTGGAGCCACTTCCCGCTGGGCGATCCAATTGCGCGCCTCAAGCAGCACATGGTGAAGATCGGCCAGTGGTCCGAAGAGGAACATGCGGCAGTGACCGCTGAACTGGAAGCCGAGGTGATCGCCGCGCAGAAAGAGGCCGAGCAGTACGGCACCCTCGCCGGCGGGCAGATTCCAAGCGCCGCGACCATGTTCGAAGACGTCTACAAAGAGATGCCGGAGCACTTGAAGCGCCAGCGTCAGCAGTTGGGGATCTGACATGAACGATCACAACAACAATATTGCGTTGGACACCGCCATGACCACTACCACCATGACCATGATCCAGGCCCTGCGCTCGGCCATGGACGTGATGCTCGAACGCGATGACAACGTCGTGGTGTTCGGCCAGGACGTGGGTTACTTCGGCGGCGTGTTCCGCTGCACCGAAGGCCTGCAGAACAAGTACGGCACCTCGCGGGTGTTCGACGCACCGATTTCCGAAAGCGGCATCGTCGGCGTGGCGGTGGGCATGGGCGCCTACGGCCTGCGCCCGGTGGCCGAGATCCAGTTCGCCGACTACGTCTACCCAGCCTCGGACCAGATCATTTCCGAAGCCGCGCGCCTGCGCTATCGCTCGGCCGGCGAGTTCACCGCGCCGATGACCCTGCGCATGCCCTGCGGCGGCGGTATCTATGGTGGCCAGACCCACAGCCAGAGCATCGAAGCGATGTTCACCCAGGTCTGCGGCCTGCGCACCGTCATGCCGTCCAACCCCTATGACGCCAAGGGCCTGCTGATCGCCTCCATCGAAAACGATGACCCGGTGATCTTCCTCGAACCCAAGCGCCTGTATAACGGCCCGTTCGACGGCCACCACGACCGCCCGGTAACGCCGTGGTCGAAACACCCCTCGGCGCAAGTGCCGGACGGCTACTACACCGTGCCACTGGACGTCGCCGCCATTACCCGTCCGGGCAAGGACGTGACCATCCTCACCTACGGCACCACGGTCTATGTGTCCCAGGTCGCCGCCGAGGAAACCGGTATCGACGCTGAAGTCATCGACCTGCGCAGCCTCTGGCCGCTGGACCTGGAGACCATCGTCAAATCCGTGAAGAAGACCGGTCGCTGCGTGGTCGTCCACGAAGCCACCCGCACCTGCGGTTTCGGCGCCGAGCTGGTGGCGTTGGTCCAAGAACACTGCTTCCACCACCTGGAAGCGCCCATCGAGCGTGTTACTGGTTGGGACACCCCCTACCCGCACGCGCAGGAGTGGGCGTATTTCCCAGGGCCGTCCCGTGTGGGCGCGGCGTTGAAACGGGTCATGGAGGTCTGAATGGGCACGCACGTTATCAAGATGCCGGACATCGGCGAAGGCATCGCGGAAGTTGAGCTGTCGGTGTGGCACGTCAAGGTCGGCGACATGGTGGTCGAAGACCAGGTACTGGCCGATGTCATGACCGACAAGGCCATGGTCGACATCCCCTCGCCGGTGCATGGCCGGGTCATCGCCTTGGGTGGCGAGCCCGGTGAAGTCATGGCGGTGGGCAGCGAACTGATCCGCATTGAAGTCGAAGGTGCGGGTAACTTGAAAGAGTCGGCCCAACCGGCTCCCGTTGCGGCGGCTGCGCAGGCACCGAAGCCGGCACCCGTGGCCACGCCTGAACCGGTGCTGGAAAAAACCGCCGTGCCCCGCCCGGCTCCGCAAGCCCCGGTGGCCCGCGATCCCGACGAGCGTCCACTGGCCTCGCCGGCCGTGCGCAAACACGCGCTGGACCTGGGCATTCAATTGCGTCTGGTCCAGGGCAGCGGCCCCGCCGGGCGGGTCCTGCACGAGGACCTGGAAGCCTATCTGGCCCAAGGTCCGTCGACCCAGGCCAAGGGCGGTTCGGGTTATGCCGAGCGCCACGACGAGCAGCAGATCCCGGTGATCGGCATGCGTCGCAAGATCGCCCAGCGCATGCAGGAAGCGACCCAGCGCGCCGCTCACTTCAGCTACGTCGAGGAAATCGACGTCACGGCCCTGGAAGAGCTGCGGGTCCACTTGAATGAAAAACACGGCGCCAGTCGCGGCAAGCTGACCTTGCTGCCGTTCCTGGTCCGCGCGTTGGTCGTGGCCCTGCGCGATTTCCCGCAGATGAACGCCCGCTACGACGACGAAGCCCAGGTCATCCACCGCTCAGGCGCGGTGCATGTGGGCGTCGCCACCCAGAGCGACGTCGGCCTGATGGTGCCGGTGGTGCGTCACGCCGAAGCCCGTAGCCTGTGGGACAGCGCGACGGAAATCTCCCGCCTGGCCACGGCAGCCCGCACGGGCAAGGCCAGTCGCGATGAGCTGTCCGGTTCGACCATCACCCTGACCAGCCTCGGAGCGCTCGGCGGCATCGTCAGCACGCCGGTGCTGAACCTGCCGGAAGTGGCGATTGTCGGCGTGAACAAAATCGTCGAACGGCCCATGGTGATCAAGGGCCAGATCGTGATCCGCAAGATGATGAACCTCTCCAGCTCCTTCGATCACCGGGTAGTCGACGGCATGGACGCGGCGCAATTCATCCAGGCCCTGCGTGGCCTGCTCGAACAACCCGCCACCCTGTTTGTGGACTAATCATCATTGGAGCAGGCCATGCAAACTTTGAACACCACGCTGCTGATCATCGGCGGCGGTCCTGGCGGTTATGTGGCGGCGATTCGCGCCGGGCAACTGGGCATCTCGACCATCCTGGTGGAAGGCCAGGCGTTGGGCGGGACCTGCCTGAATATCGGCTGTATCCCGTCCAAGGCATTGATCCATGTGGCCGAGCAGTTCCACCAGACCCGGCACCACAGCCAGGGTTCGGCCTTGGGCATCACGGTGGCGGCGCCGACGCTGGACATCGGCAAGAGCGTGGAATGGAAGGACGGCATCGTCGATCGCCTGTCCACCGGCGTCGCGGCGCTGTTGAAAAAGCACAAGGTCCAAGTCATTCACGGCTGGGCCAAGGTGATCGATGGCAAGACGGTCGAGGTCGGCGACACGCGCATCCAGTGCGAACACCTGCTGTTGGCCACCGGCTCGAAAAGCGTCGACCTGCCCATGCTCCCGATTGGCGGACCGATCATTTCCTCCACCGAAGCCCTCGCCCCCACCTCGGTGCCCAAGCACCTGGTGGTGGTCGGCGGTGGCTACATCGGCCTGGAGCTGGGCATTGCCTACCGCAAGCTCGGCGCCGAGGTCAGTGTGGTCGAAGCCCAGGAACGGATCCTCCCAGCCTATGACGGCGAGCTGACCCAACCGGTGCACGAGGCCCTCAAGCAGTTGGGCGTGAAGCTTTACCTCAAGCACAGCGTCGAAGGTTTCGATGCCCAGGCCAGCACCTTGCAAGTGCGTGATCCCGATGGCGAGACGCTGAACCTGGACACCGACCGGGTGCTGGTGGCCGTTGGTCGCAAACCCAACACCCAGGGCTGGAACATCGAAGCGCTGGACTTGGCGATGAACGGTTCAGCGCTGAAAATCGACAGCCGTTGCCAGACCAGCATGCGCAACGTCTGGGCCATCGGCGACCTGAGCGGTGAACCGATGCTCGCCCACCGGGCCATGGCCCAGGGTGAAATGGTCGCCGAGTTGATCGCCGGCCAGCACCGCGAGTTCAACCCGACGGCCATCGCCGCGGTGTGCTTCACCGACCCGGAACTGGTGGTGGTCGGCAAGACGCCGGACGAGGCCAAGGCGGCCGGGCTCGATTGCATGGTGTCGAGCTTCCCGTTCGCCGCCAACGGGCGGGCCATGACCCTGGAATCGAAAAGCGGTTTCGTCCGGGTCGTGGCGCGCCGGGACAATCACCTGATCGTTGGCTGGCAAGCAGTCGGCGTCGGCGTGTCGGAGCTGTCCACCGCGTTCGGCCAATCCTTGGAGATGGGCGCGCGCCTGGAGGACATCGCCGGCACCATCCACGCCCACCCGACGCTGGGCGAGGCCGTGCAGGAAGCGGCGTTGCGGGCGTTGGGGCATGCGTTGCATCTGTAGATGTGTAGCACATCTGTGGGCATGAGTTTCACTTGTGGCGAGGGAGCTTGCTCCCGCTGGGCTGCGAAGCAGCCCCAATCCAAGCACCGGGATCGTTCAGTCACACCGCGTTGACCGGGTTACGACTGCTTCGCAGCCGAGCGGGAGCAAGCTCCCTCGCCACGGGGAGTCGGCAGAAAATCTGCCTGTCACCTATCGAGCAGGCTGCGAAACAGCCCCGGAATGAAGTATTGTTGTCCCCATCCAAAAAACGTCAGAAGCCTTGAACCGTTTCGACGGTTGTCAGGAAATAGAGGGTGTCATGGGTAACGAGAGCATCAATTGGGACAAACTGGGCTTTGACTACATCAAGACCGACAAGCGCTACCTGTCGCACTGGCGCGATGGCGCCTGGGATGCGGGCACCCTGACCGACGACAACGTGCTGCACATCAGTGAGGGCTCCACCGCCCTGCACTACGGTCAGCAGTGCTTCGAAGGCCTGAAGGCCTATCGCTGCAAGGACGGTTCGATCAACCTGTTCCGCCCGGACCAGAACGCCGCCCGCATGCAGCGCAGCTGCGCCCGCCTGCTGATGCCGCACGTCGACACCGAGCAGTTCATCGAGGCCTGCAAGCAAGTGGTCCGCGCCAACGAGCGCTTCATCCCGCCTTACGGCACCGGCGGCGCGCTGTACCTGCGCCCGTTCGTGATCGGCGTGGGTGACAACATCGGTGTGCGCACCGCACCCGAGTTCATCTTCTCGATTTTCTGCATCCCGGTCGGCGCCTACTTCAAGGGCGGCCTGACCCCGCACAACTTCCTGATCTCCAGCTTCGACCGTGCCGCCCCACAAGGCACCGGCGCGGCCAAGGTCGGTGGCAACTACGCCGCCAGCCTGATGCCCGGCTCCCAGGCCAAGAAGGCCAGTTTCGCCGACTGCATCTACCTGGACCCGATGACCCACTCGAAAATCGAGGAAGTCGGTTCGGCCAACTTCTTCGGCATCACCCACGACAACAAATTCGTCACCCCCAACTCCCCTTCGGTCCTGCCGGGCATCACCCGCCTGTCGCTGATCGAACTGGCCAAATCGCGCCTGGGCCTGGAAGTGATCGAAGGCGATGTGTTCATCGACAAGCTGTCAGACTTCAAGGAAGCCGGCGCTTGCGGTACCGCTGCGGTGATCACCCCGATTGGTGGCATCAGCTACAAGGACAAGCTGCACGTATTCCACAGCGAAACCGAAGTCGGCCCGATCACCCAGAAGCTCTACAAAGAGCTGACCGGCGTGCAGACCGGCGACGTGGAAGCGCCAGCGGGTTGGATCGTCAAGGTCTGATCCAAGCCTCCCCCGTAGCACTCGGGGGCTTTTGTGGCGAGGGAGCTTGCTCCCGCTCGACTGCGCAGCAGTCGCAACCCGGTCAATGTGGTCTACCTGAATGATCGCATTGCCTGGCTTTGGGGCTGCTGCGCAGCCCAGCGGGAGCAAGCTCCCTCGCCACAATGAGTTTCAGTACAGAAAGCCCACCCCTGTCCTTGCAGGGGTGGGCTTTTTTACATGTTCTTTCGGTTACTCCCGACGCAAAACCAGCCATCGCCCCCAACGCTGGCGAAACCATCCGTAACCGCTGACCAGCAAAATCCCGCCCAGCACCAGAACCGCGCCAACGATAAAGTTCGGCTCCAGCGGCTCATCCAGCAACCAGACGCCAAAACCGATGCCGAACAGCGGCGTCATGAACGACAGCACGCCCAGTTGCGAAGCGAAATAGTGACGCAACAGGGAAAACCAGATCAGGAAGCTGGCGAAAGACACCAGCAACACCTGGAACGCCATGCTGGCAATGAGTTGTGGCGTGGGGTTGATCGTCGTTTGCCCCAGCGCTACCGACATGCCGATCAGCAGCACCCCGGCGCCAACCAGTTGGTAAAGCAGCGTCTGGCTGGCCGGCAGATTCGTCAACCGCGAACAGCGTACCGTCACCGTGGTTGCGCCCCACAGCGCTCCGGCCAGCAAGCCCATGCCGTCACCGAGCAACGAACTGCCGTTCGCCGTGCCCGAGCCCCCGCTGAAAGCCACCACGATCCCGCCGAATGCAACGGCGATGCCCAGCCATTGCGCCGGCTTGAGGCGCTCGCTCGGCAGTTTCCAGTGCAAGCCGAGGGCGGCGAACATCGGCGCGGTGTAGAGGAAAATCACCATGTGCGACGCCGTCGTATGCCGCAGGCCTTCGCCGACCATCACGAACTCCAAGGCAAACAACAACCCCACCAGCAGGCCCGGGCGCCAACTGCCATCGACCAGGGACAGGCGTTCGCCGCGCACCAGCACCAACAACCAGACCAGTGCCGCAGCGATGGCCGAGCGCACGCCCAGTTGCAGCATCGGCGCCATGTCGGCGGCGCCGGCCTTGATCGCGACTTGCTGGAAACCCCAAATGGCACAGAGGCCGGTCATCAGGGCGCTGACCTGGCCATCCAGGGCGCGGCGGGTGGTCATGGGGAACGGTCCTTGGACAGAAAGAGATGAAAGGATTGTCTGCCTGACACCTTTGCTGGATATAGTGATTACCCGACAAGCCATCCCGGTAATCCGCCATTGCGGTCGATATGCAGCCTCCAGCCCAACATCTGAAGATTCCTCCGTTCGAAGCCGCCCTGCCCTCGCCGATTTTCTTTCGCAGCGCCTGCATGCCGGCCCACGCCACTTACCCTCTGCACCGGCATGCCTGGGGCGAGTTCGTCTACTCCTACAGTGGCGTGATGGAAATCGAAATCGCCCAGCACCATTACCTGGCGCCACCGCAATACGGCATCTGGTTGCCGCCGGACATGGAACACGTTGGCTTCAATCGCCATGAGGCCTGCCATTGTTCGTTATACCTGGCCGCCGAACTGTGCGACGCGTTGCCGGCCGAACCCTGTGCGCTGACCTTGAGCCCGCTGATCCGCGCCCTGCTGGAAGAGTTGCGCAGCGACCCACCGAGCCAACCGCAGACGCCCGAACAGCAGCGCTTGCTGCAGGTGTTGGTGGACAAACTGGCGCAGGCCCCCCATGCCGGCAGCTACTTGCCCTTCTCGGATGATCCCCTGCTGGGCCCCGTGCTGCGGGCCTTGGAGGCGAATCCCAGCGACCCGCGCTCCTTGCCGCAACTGGCCCGCGCCGCCAACACCACCGAACGCACACTGATGCGCCGGGCCCAACGGGATTTGGGCATGTCATTGGTGGAATGGCGCCAACGTCTCAAAGTCATCGAGGCCCTGGCCCTGCTCGAACGTGGCCAGAGCGTGGAAACCATCGGCCTGGACCTGGGCTACAGCAGCGCCTCGGCGTTCATCAGCATGTTCCGCAAGATGATGGGCACCACGCCGGATGAGTATCGGCGCCGGCATATGGCTGGATGATGTGGGTGGTGCTGAAACTGCTATCGCGAGCAAGCTCGCTCCCACAGGGGACCTTGGGTGTTCATGAGTCTTGTATTCAGCGCAGTTCCATTGTGTGAGCGAGCCTGCTCGCGAAGGCGGTGGGTCAGCTTGCATGGAGGTTGGATGTGAAGGCCCCTTCGCGAGCAAGCCCGCTCCCACAGGGGTCTTGGGAGTTCATGGGTTTTGTGTTCAGCGCAGTTCCATTGTGGGAGCGAGCTTGCTCGCGATGGGGCCAGTGGGTTTGACTTCGATTTCAGCATTGACGCCAAACCGCCTCGCCATCTCCCGGCGACCACTGGCCGTCAGCCCCAGCGCCCGGCTGTCCAGATCCTGGATCATCCATTTGCGCTTGATCGCCACTTGCAGCAACGCCGCCCCCAAGGCCCCGCCCAGGTGGGGGCGGCGCATGCTCCAGTCCAGGCAAGGACAGGCGAATCGGCGGCGTTGCGTGGCGAGGCGCTGGACTTCGATGCCCAGCCCTTCGAACACGCCCTCGCCGGATTCACTTAGCCGATAGCCCTCGCCCTCCACGTCCACCAGCCACCCGGCCTCGAGCATGCGGTCGTGCAGACGTACCGCCAAGGTGCCGGCCATGTGGTCGTAACAGGTGCGGGCAAATTGCAGACGGTCCGGTGTGCGCGGGGTGAAGGTTGGCGCGGCGCTCTGGCCGATCACCATCAGCGCCTCCAGCGCCTGGGCGACGCGCGAGTCGGCCAGGCTGTAATAACGATGACGGCCCTGGACGTGCAGGCGCACCAAGGCCATTTGCTTGAGTTTCGCCAGATGTGCGCTGGCGGTCGAGGCCATGACCTCAGCGATGCTCGCCAATTCGGTGCTGGTGCGGGCATGGCCGTCCATCAGCGCGCACAGCATCCGGGTGCGCGCCGGTTCGGCAATGGCCGCGGCCACTTGCGACACGCCCAGGTCATGCTGCTCTGCGTTCATATTTCGCTCCCCGACGAATCAAGCCATGCATTGAATGGAGATAGTAGCAACACTTTCTCCATCACGAACAAGGCCGCGCTTCATGGACCCGATCACCGCCGCGACGCATTCCGACCCTTACCCTTTTTACGCCACCCTGCGCGCTGCCGGCGGGCTGGCCTTCGATCCCGGGCTGAACCTGTGGATCGCCAGCAGCGCCGAGGCCGTGTGCGCGGTGCTGCACCATCCCGATTGCCATGTACGCCCGGCCCACGAGCCGGTGCCAAAGGCCATCGCCGAGGGGCCGGCCGGACGGGTGTTCGGGCACCTGATGCGCATGAACGAAGGTGAACGGCAGCGTTGCCCGAGGGCAGCGATTGCGCCGCGGTTGCGGGACATCGATCCCCGGCAGGTCGAGGCGCTGGTCAGGGCGCGCTTTCTCCGGGACGGCGCCGAAGGCCTGCACCAGGCCCAGTTCATCGGGCCGGCCAGCGTGGTCGCGGCGCTGCTGGGTTTCAGCCCGTCGGACTGTCACCGGGTCAGCGAATTGACCGGGGATTTCGTCGCCGGCCTGTCGCCCTTGAGCCAAGCGCCACAACTGGACGCGGCGCACCGGGCCAGCGAGCAACTGACCGGCTTATTCCAGGAGCGGATCGAGGCGCAGGACAGCCCTTTGTTGCTGGGCATTGGCCAAGGCTTCGAAGACGCTGATCGGGACTGTAAAATCGCTAACCTGATCGGTCTGCTGTCGCAAACCTATGAAGCCACCGCTGGCCTGATCGGCAACGCGTTGCTGGCGCTGATCGGCGACCCAGCGTTGCGCCGGACGCTGCGGGAGGCCCCCACGCAGATCGGTCCATTGCTGGCCGAAATCCAGCGTTTCGACCCGCCGGTGCAAAACACTCGCCGCTTCATCGCCGGGCCCTGCGAAATCCTCGGCACTGCGCTGAACCCCGGAGAGGTGGTCCTGGTGCTGCTGGCCTCAGCCAACCGCGACCCGCAACTCAACCCCCGACCCGACACCCTGCTGCTCGAGCGCCCGAACCGCCGCAGTTTCAGCTTCGGCAGCGGCCGCCATGAATGCCCGGGCCAAACCCTGGCCATGGACATCGCCCGCGCCACGCTGGCGGCAATTCTGGAGCGCGAACCGCCATTGGATCAGTTGACCTGGTGTTACCGCCCCTCCGTCAACGGCCGTATTCCGCTGTTCAGCGAGCGGTCACGTACCGACATGCCATGACCCGCCCCAGCGCCATCAATCGTCCCGGGTCAGGACTTCCAGCAACTCGATTTCAAAGATCAGGTTGGCGTTGGGCTTGATGTGGGCGCCCATGGACCGCTCACCGTAGGCCAGGTGGGCCGGCACCCACAAC
The DNA here is from genome assembly GCF_918698105.1 of Pseudomonas brassicacearum. Taxonomy (GTDB): domain Bacteria; phylum Pseudomonadota; class Gammaproteobacteria; order Pseudomonadales; family Pseudomonadaceae; genus Aquipseudomonas; species Aquipseudomonas brassicacearum_F. Next base: position 19,838 of record NZ_CAKKMI010000046.1, read on the forward strand.
TTGCGCTTGCCACCGACTTGCATGCCCATCAGGCCCAGATCCCAGCCCTTGATGACACGACCGGTGCCGATCACACATTGGAAGGGTTTGCCGCGACTGTAGGACGAATCGAATTCGGTGCCGTCTTCGAGGGTCCCGCGGTATTGGGTGGTGATCAGCGCGCCTTTGACGACGCTTTTGCCGTCGCCCTGTTCCAGGTCGACGATTTGTAGCTCTTCATTCATGGCGGTATCCCTCGTGTCATTCAGGCGCGGGGTTTTCGCAGAAATTCGGGCGCATGGCAAACGTTGTATGCCATGCGGCAGGGAACCGCGACGGCCTCTTCGGTTCACATGGGTATCGACCCTGCATTTCAGATAAGGATTTTCTGATGATCGACTCTCGCCCGCTCCACGGTTTCATTCCGCCCTACATCCTCAATCGCATCATCGCCCACGGCTCCGAACAGCAACGCTCCAGCGCCCTCGGCACCTTGACCCACGTGCGCAGCCTGCGGCACAACCCCGGCCCGCCCGGCAACCTTCCCGCCGCCGCGAAGTTGCCCAAGCCCGGCAAGGCCGGAGAGCCGCAACGCAGCGTGCATGACGCCCAGAACACCATGGAACTGCCCGGCCAGCCGGTCCGCCTGGAAGGCCAGCGGGCCAGTGGCGACCCGGCCGTGGACGAAGCCTACGACGCCCTCGGCGCCACCTATGATTTTTTCTGGAAGGTGCTGGGGCGCGACTCCATCGATAACAAAGGCTTCGCCCTGGTGGGCAGCGTGCATTATGGCAAGGGCTATGAAAACGCCTTTTGGAACGGTGCGCAGATGGTGTTCGGCGACGGCGATGGCGAAATCTTCCAGCGCTTCACCCGCTCCCTGGACGTGGTGGCCCACGAGCTGGCCCATGGTGTCACCGAAAGCGAGGCCGGCCTGGTCTACGCCAACCAATCTGGGGCGCTGAACGAGTCCATCTCCGATGTGTTCGGTGTGTTGGTCAAGCAGTTCGTGCTCGAACAGACCGCCGACCAGGCCGACTGGCTGATCGGCGCCGACTTGCTCACCGACAAGATCAATGGCGACGGGCTGCGCAGCATGTCCAACCCCGGCAGCGCCTACGATGACCCGTTGCTGGGCAAGGACCCGCAACCGGCGCACATGCGCGAATTCGTCATCACCCGTGAAGACAACGGCGGCGTGCACATCAACTCCGGCATCCCCAACCGGGCCTTTTATCTGGTAGCGACCACGCTGGGCGGATTTGCCTGGGAAAAGGCCGGCCGGATCTGGTATGAAACCTTGTGCGACCGAAGACTGCCGAACGACGCGTCCTTCAGCGCCTTCGCCCGCCTGACCGTCGAGCACGCCCGCCAGCGCTTCGGCACGCGGGAAGTGCAAGCGGTACAGAACGGCTGGGCCCAGGTCGGCGTCGACCTGACACAGGAGAGCTGATGAAAACCCTTCCAAACCTCGATGACAAAGCGGTGGTACGGCTGTCGCGCCAGGGTGGCGTGGCCGCCATCCATGCGTTGACCCGGCCACGGGAAATCGACTTCGCCCAGTGCGACCTCGACCAACGCACACGCATCTGTTCGGTGCTGGAGGGTTGCCTGCCACTGACGTCCTCCACGCCCGGGCGCGGCGACCAACGGTTTTTCCAGATCGAGGTGCACTACCGCACCAACGACCAGGACGACGAGATGGTGCTGCAGGTGCCCGAGGACCAGGCACCTGGCGAGTTGGTTCACCTGTGGGACAAAGGCGAAGTGCTCTAAAAGTGCTCTAACGTGTGGCCGGCACGATCTTGACGATGGCGCCGGACACGGTTTCGATCAGCAAGTACTTGTCGTCGATATGCACCCATTGCTGCTCGTTGGTCGGTTGCTCGAGTTTCTTCTGTTTCCAGTCCTTCATGGCCCTGTCCGCGCGCTGGTAGTCCGCCGGTACCCGGTCGTTCTCCACCAGCCTGCGGCCATTGCTTGGCGAATGCTCCAGGGCGTCTCCGGTTTTCTCGACCGCTTGCGCAACAGGCCCAAGGGCTCCGAGGCCGGCGATCAAGACCAGGCTGGCGATCAGGGATGGTTTGCGCATAGAAAAAAACTCCAGTTATAAAAGGGACTGAACTGGGACTTCACGGGCGGCGAATCATTCCCTTTGCTGTAGGAGCTGTGTAGGAGCTGTCGAGTGAAACGAGGCTGCGATCTTTCCCCTGACACTTGAGTCTCAAGCGAAAGATCAAAAGATCGCAGGCTTCGCCAGCTCCTATAGAGCCGAGCGGGAGCAAGCTCCCTCGCCACGGTTGTGCATGGCATAGTGACAAGTCTTGAACGACAACACCTGCCGGACGGACCCACCATGAGCACCACCACCTCTTCCCCTGCCCTCAAGGAAATCTTCAACAACGCCCGCCTGGAGCACATCGCCAGCGAGATGCGCGCGGTGTACCCGGCATTCGACGCCAAGGCGTTCTTGCACATGGCCAACGACGGGCTGGTCGAGTTGTCGGTGATGCAACGCATGGCCCGGGTCAGTGAGTGCCTGCATGCGGTGCTGCCCCTCGATTACGAAGCGTCGCTGGAGGTGCTGCGCGCCCTGGCTCCGCGCCTGAACAGCATGTTCGTCAGCATGTTCCTGCCCCACTACGTGGCGTCTTATGGCCGGGATCGCTTCGACGTGTCGTTGGATGCGCTCAAGTATTTCACCCGGTTCGGCTCGTCGGAGTTCGCCGTGCGGCACTTCCTGCGCGACGACCTGGAACGCACCCTCAAGGTCATGCACGACTGGGCGCTGGACGCCAACGAGCACGTGCGCCGCCTGGCCAGCGAAGGCAGCCGGCCACGCTTGCCGTGGTCGTTTCACCTGGCGCCGATCCAGGCCAACCCTGACCTTGCCGCGACGATTCTCGACACGCTCAAGGCCGACGACAGCCTTTATGTGCGCAAATCCGTGGCCAATCACCTCAACGACGTCACCAAGCAGCATCCCGACTGGGTGCTGGATCAGATCGAAGGTTGGCCCCTGCAAAACCGCCACACGGCGTGGATCGCCCGGCATGCGCTGCGCAGCCTGATCAAACAAGGCAACCCCAGGGCGCTGGGCGTCATCGGGGTCGGCGGCAAGGCACAGGTGCAGGTGCTGGATTTGCAGGTGACGCCTGCGGTGATTCGCCTGGGGGAGCAGGTCACGCTGTCCTTCACGGTGCAATCAACCCTTGGGCAGAGCCAACGCCTGGTGATCGACTATGCCGTCGACTACGTGAAAGCCTCGGGCGGCACCTCGACCAAAGTCTTCAAGCTCAAGACCTTCGACCTGCCCGCCCAGGGTTGCGTCAACCTCAGCCGCTCCCAGCACATTCGCGAGCTGACCACCCGCAAACATTACGCGGGCCGGCATGCCGTGCACCTGCTGGTCAACGGCGAGCGGCTGGGGAGCACGGCGTTCGATATCGTGCCTTGAAGTGGCTCAGCCCACCGCCACCCGTTGCGCCTGGCGAATATCGTGGATGAACCGCTCCGCCGGCAATGGATGCCCCAGCAGATAACCCTGTAGCGAATCGCAGCCCAACTGGGTCAGGAAGTCTTGTTGCACATCGGTCTCCACGCCTTCGGCGACGATCCGCAGGCCCAGGGCCTGGCCGAGGGCAACGATGGCCGAGACGATGGCCGCGTCATCGCTGTCGTGCTCCAGGTCACGCACGAAGCCGCGATCGATCTTCAGCTCGTTGGCCGGCAGGCGCTTGAGGTACATCAAGCTCGAGTAGCCAGTGCCGAAGTCGTCGATGGACAGGTCCACGCCCATGTCCGAGAGCTGTTGCAGCACCGTCATGCTCGCGTCCGCATCGCTCATGGCGGTGGTTTCGGTGATTTCCAGGGTCAGGCTGTTGGCCGGCAGCTTATGCGTCTCCAACGCCTTGGCCACGCTCTGCACCAAACCGGTATGGCAGAACTGCAAGGCCGACAGGTTCACCGCAATGCGCCAATCGGTATAACCGAGCACGTACCATTCGCGCATCTGCCGACAGGCTTCGTTCAGCACCCATTCGCCGATGGGAATGATCAACCCGGTCTTTTCCGCCAGGTCGATGAAGGTGTCGGGCATCAACAGGCCCTGGGTTGGATGGCTCCAGCGCAACAAGGCCTCGGCGCCGACCGGGCGGCCGTTGGCGGCGTCGAACTTGGGCTGGTAATACAGGCTGAACTGGCGCTGTTCGACGGCGATGCGCAAGTCTTGCAGCAATTGCAATTGCTTGCGGGCGTTGCTGTTCATCGACGCATCGAAAAAGCTGTAGCCGTTTTTGCCGGCGCCCTTGGCGTGGTACATCGCCGCGTCGGCATTCATCAACAGTTCTTCGGCGCTCTGGCCGTTGCCAGGGTAAAGGGCGATGCCGATGCTGGCGGAGATCTGCAAGTCATGGTCGGCCACCCGGAAGGTGCGTGCGATCAAGCCAACCTGACGTGCCGCCAATCGCAAGGCATCGTCGGGTTCGGCCAGTTGCACCAACAGCACGAACTCATCACCGCCGATCCGCGCCAGGGTATCCTGGCCGCGCAGGTCTTCACGCAGGCGCAGGGCCACGTCCCGCAGCAACAAATCGCCCATGTGGTGACCGAAGGCGTCGTTGACCGGCTTGAAGCCATCCAGGTCGATGAACATCAGGGCGAAGCAGCCGCCCTGCTCCTGCACCCGGTGCATGGCCTGGTCGATACGATCAGCCAGCAACACCCGGTTGGGCAGCCCGGTGAGGGGGTCGTGCAGGGCCAACTGGGTCAGTTCCCGGTTGGCCCGGGTCAGGGACAGGGCCAGCTCGGCGGTGCGGGCTTCCAGGCGCGCGTCGAGAATCGACGTCAGCAAGGCGATGGCCAGCACCGCCAGGGTGGTGATCAACACCAGATTGTCCAGGCCCTTGCCGCTCAAGCCGTCCAGGGAACCACAAAAGCTGCCGTCGCTGAACCGCGCCCCGGCCATGCCGGTGTAGTGCATGCCGACGATGGCGATGCCCATGACCACCGCAGCACCTGCGCGAGCCAGGCGCACGTGGGGGCTGTTCTGGCGCAAGCGAAAGGCAATCCACAGCGCCGCCGCCGAAGCGCCGAAGGCAATCACCAACGAAGCCCCGAACAGCGTCGGGTCATAGTCGATGCCCGGCTGCATCCGCAACGCGGCCATGCCGGTGTAGTGCATGGTGCTGATCCCGGCACCCATGATCAGCGCACCGAACGCCAGTTGCCACGCCGGCAATCGTGGCTGGCTGACCAACCACAGGGCAAAACCGCTGGAAAGAATCGCGACCAGCAGCGACAACGCGGTGATGGATACGTCGTAGCCAAGCTCCACCGGCAAGCTGAACGCTAGCATGCCGATGAAGTGCATAGACCAGATGCCCACCCCCATCGCCAGCGCGCCCCCGATCATCCACAAATGCGCGGCGCGCCCCTGGGCGGTCGCGATCCGCCCGGCCAGGTCCAGGGCGGTGTAGGAAGCCAGCACGGCAACAAACAGGGAAATCGAAACAAGGGCGGGGGAATAACTGCCAATGAGCATGGTTTTTTCTCGTAACAGGAGAACCGGACTGCTTCCATGCCCGGTTGGAGGCCGGCGATTGTACTGAATCGTGACAGGGACGCACGAACCAAATGTCAAAAAGCCATCAACACTGGGATATTTTCGACGAAAGACACTTCGCCGGCTTTTTCAGGACTCATACCTATTTTTTCAGGCAGTCAAAATCCCCCTGTGGGGCTTGCTCGCGAAAGCGGTGGACCAGCATATATTAATGTTAAATGTCACGACGCCTTTGCGATGCAGGAAGCGGGCGTGCAATTGATCGAGTCCAGCGCGATAGATGGCCGCCCCTTCGCTTGACGGCTCATACTAGGCGTCTCTTTTTCGGACAGTGAGTTGCCATGCCCTTCCTCGCCCGCACCCACCCGCGTCTGTCCAGCGCCACGGTCCTTGGCCTGGCGGTGGGTATCCTGGTTCCCGTGGACTCGATCATCAGCAAAATCCTGATCGGCTGGAATGTCGGTGTCTGGACCTACCTGGTGCTGATGTCCTGGCTGACCGTGCGGGCCAAGGCGCCCGACGTCCGGCGCATCGCTGAAATCGAAGATGAAAATGCCGGGCTGGTCCTGCTGGTGGTCTGCATCGCGGCGCTGGCCAGCCTGGCGACCATCACCCTGGAACTGGCCGGCAGCCGCGACCTGAATGCCGCCGGCAAGCTGTTGCACTACGGTTTCACGGCAATGACCGTGATCGGTTCATGGTTGCTGATCGGAGTGATCTTCAGCGTGCACTACGCGCGGCTGTATTACACCTGGGAGGGCAAGGAGCCGGCGCTGAGGTTTGCCGAAGGGCTGACCACGCCCAACTATTGGGATTTCCTGTATTTCTCTTTCACCATCGGCGTGGCGGTGCAGACCGCGGACGTGGGCGTCGCCACGCGGCAACTGCGCAAGATCGTCCTGGCGCAATCGTTGATCGGGTTTGTGTTCAACACGGCGATCCTGGGGTTTTCGATCAATATTGCGGCGGGGTTGTTTGGGTGAGGCGTATGGGGGCCGCTTCGCGGCCCAGCGGGAGCAAGCTCTCTCGCCACAGAAACGGTGTCAGGTATCAGGGGTTGGCAGCCACAGCCTGAAGCGCGCCCCGCCCAGGGGCGAGGCTTCGACGGTCAGTGTGCCGCCCTGGGCTTCCAGGGCCCGGCGGCTGATGGCCAGGCCAAGGCCGAAGCCGCCGGTGGCGCGGTCGCGGCTGCGGTCCAGGCGGTAGAACGGCTCGAACACACGCACGCGTTCACTGTCGGGAATGCCGATGCCGTCATCGTCCACCCAGATCTCACAGCCTTGATCACCCACCAGCACACCGACCTGGATACGCTTTTCGCAATAACGCATGGCATTGCGCAGCAGGTTCTGCAAGGCCCGTGCAGTCAGGCGCGGGTCCAGCACGAAACGCTCCAGTGCCCCGTGCAACAGCACGTCGATCACCACGTCCGGCGCCGCCAGGTCCTCGTCGACACTGCCCAGGATGCTGTCGATGAACTCGTCCAATGCCACCTCGACCCGTTCGGGCAAATGCTGCGGGTTCTGCAGACGGCTGTAGGACAGCAGTTCCAGCACCAACTCATCGAGCTCGCGAATGTGCGCCACCAACCCTTGCAGGCGCTCACGACTGGCCACCGGCAGCTCTTCGGACAGCGCCAAAGCCAAGCCGAAGTCGAGCCGCGTCAGTGGCGTGCGCAGTTCGTGGGATACGGCGTTGAGCAGGTCCCGCTGTTGGTTGAGCAGGTTCTCGATGTCGCCGGCCATGGTATCGAACACGTGGGCCAAGCTGCCGATGTTGGAGCTCGACGCGATCTGCGTGCGTTCGCTCAAGTGGCCCTTGCCGAAACGCTCGGCGGTGCGCTTGAGCCGCTCCAGGTCGCGCCAGTGCGGCCGCAACCAAAGCAACAGGCAGGCCAGCATCGTCGCGCCGATCAACACGTTGATGCTCCAGTACAACCAGCTGACATCGGCCGGGTCCGGCGGCACGACCATCTTCACCGCTGTGCGCTCATCCAGCGGCGCCGCCGCCAGGGTTCGCCAGGCCCAGTCGCCAAGGCGCACCACGTTCTCGCCGCGCTTGAGACGCGCCTGTTCATCGGCGCTGAAGCCGCCGTCATCGACCGCGGCCAGCTCGATGCGCAGCGGGTCGAACTCCTTGTCCATCTGCGCCGCCAGCGCCGGCCATTGCTCGCTGGGCACGGCGCGGAACTGCTTGACCATCAAGGTTTGCAGGCCACGGGAATAATCGAGGTTATAGGTCAGGAAACGCTCATGGAACAGGCGAATCACCAGTTCCGGCATCAGGTAGATCGCCGCGCTGTAGGAGACGATGGTGACCAGGTACAAGCGAATCAGCAGCTTCCACATCGGCTCAGCATTCCCACTCGGAACGACTGAACAGATAGCCCTTGCCCCACACGGTCTTGATCTTGCGCGCTTCGTCGGCGTTGTCGTCGAACTTGCGCCGCAACTTGGAAATCGCCACGTCCACCGAACGGTCGGTGCCGTTGAACTCGATGCCGCGCAGGCGCTGCAGGATCTGGTCGCGGCTCAGCACTTCGCCGGAATGACGGGCCAGCACCACCAGCAGGTTGTACTCGCCGCTGGACAGTTCCACCGCTTGTCCGCGCCAGGTTACGGTGCGCTCGGACAGGTCGATGCACAGGTTGCCCATGACAATGCGGTCGTTGACCGTCTGCGGCTCGGTGAGGCTGCTGCGGCGCAGCAAGGTACGCACCCGCGCCAGCAACACCCGGGGCTCGCAAGGCTTGGTGACGTAGTCGTCGGCGCCCATCTCCAGGCCCAGGACCTGGTCGTGGCTGTCGTCCCGGGCGGTGAGCATCAAGATCGGCAAGGTCGCCGAGTCGGCCCGCAGCAGGCGGCAAACCTGCAAGCCGTCCAGCCCCGGCAGCATCAGGTCGAGGATCACCAGGTCCGGCGGATCGACCCGCGCCCGTTCACGCACATGATCGCCACGGCTGAGCACGCTGACCTGATAGCCGTTGCGTTCCAGGTAACTGGCGATCAGCTCGGAGAGTGCGGTGTCGTCTTCGACGAGGAGGATGTTGGGCATGGGTGTATCCAGAAAATTCGGTGGCGCTTGCTCGCATAGCGACCAGTCAGGCGCAGGAAACCTCAAGCTGCCAAGGATATACGCCCTCGCCCCCCCACGAGCAAACCCCTTACACAATTTCACACAGCCCCTACAAAGCTTTACCAATGCGCCCCTTCCCCCCCGTAGCATGCAACGTTCATTATTGGGGAAGCACCATGCCAAAGAACTCCCTCGCCACCCAGGGCACAAGCGCATTCAAGAGTCAGCGCCGCCTGCGGGGCATCAAAAAATCACAAATTAAAAAGCTTGTAAACTGTCAGGAATGACAGTTTACAAGTCTTTGGAAAACGCGCTTTCTATAGTGCATCCAGCATTAGGGTCAACACGGCCTTTGGACACCTTGTTCTAACAACGGAGACCAAATCCATGAATGCTGCCACTCATCAATTGAGCTTTGCCCCCGGCAACTATGTTACCGGGTCAGCTTTCTCAACCAATGGCAAAGACTTCCCCGAGTTTGTCGCCACCTCCCGGCTGATCGAAAAGCGAAAAGCAGGTATCTCGCAAACGGAAGCCATAGTGATTACCGCCATTGATCGGGAAGAAAAAAAGACCAGGGCGTCAATCACTTCCACCCGTGAGCTTATTATCAGCATTCCGGCCAATTTAGAACCGGGTAGCTATGACTTGAACACACGGGATGATGTGAGCTTCAGCCTCAAGGAATCCACCACAATTTACGAAGGTATTTCCGGCAGCATCGAATTGGTACCGGCCTCGGAGGGGAACGTAAGGGGCAACTTCAATGTTGATCTCGAACTGCCGGAAACCGATGGACAAACCATGCTGCTCAAAGGCCAGTTCCAGGTGCGCAAGGCTTGATAGTTCATTGCCAACACCCCGTAAAAAAGGGAAGCCGAAGCTTCCCTTTTTTACGTTACTCAGAATGAGTAGTGAGCGCCCAGATTGAAACCGATGTCCTTGGTGACATTGTCACCTTTGCTGGTATCGAGTTCGGCATGAACCTGCCAACGATCACTCAATGTCCATGAGGCTCCCGCCGCCACTTCGAACCGGGTACCGGACAAGTCGTTGTTGAACTTGTTGTTGTTGACTCGAACTTCGTTGTGTTTGGCGAACTCCTGGACCACCGCGGTGCGAATATGCGGTTGCAGTACGCTGCCATCGTCCAGGGTCATACCCCGTCCCAGTGTCACACCCACCTTGCCAAGCATGGATCGCGTGGTGTCGGCGTCCGCCTTCAAACCGTTATCGAGGCTGAAATCCTTGCCCTGCACTGTCGCGACCTGCCACTGGGTAAACGGCTCCACGTAGTAGCCATCCTTGATATCGATGTGTTTACCAAACTCCACCGACGCACTGGCCCCCAGGTTGTTGTAGCCGCCCTTGGTCCTGGTGCCATCGCTCATCGTCACCTTGGCGTCGTTACGGAAATGGTTGAGCTTGGCGACGGTATCCAGGTAGTAACCGCTATCACCCAGCCAGGTGCCATACATACCCAGGGAGGTGCTGTCGATTTCTCCCGAGCTGCCACGGCTCAAATCGAGGTTCGACTTGCTGTAACCGGCGAATACACCCAGCAACACACGTTCGCCCGCGATCTGCACCGGGGTATCGACCCCCAGGGAGATGCCGTGTTGATTCTGGCTGTAGCCGTTTCCGTAAGCGTTGGTGGTGATGCTGTAGCGGTTGCCGAACGAACGAATCCAGCCACCGGTCTTTCCGCCATTGACCCGCAGATCGCCCATACGGGTGTTCAACAGCGCCATCTCGCCATAAATCAGCGTGGGCGCAGTGCCGAAGATGGCCATGACCGAACGGGTTGGCGTGCTGACCTCATCCTTATCGGGTTGCAGATACCAGTCATCACCATTCTTCACCAAACGGTAGGTATAAGCGCCGACATCCACGCGATCATTGACCAGATCGTACTGGGCACCTGACGCGACACTCTGCACCACCTTGATCGAGTCATCATTGACCGGATCAAGACCGGTGCTGGCGACCAACACTTGATGATTGCCGGTAGCGCTGCCCGTGATGTTCAGCAGGTCACTGATGCCCTGATTGAAGTCGGTGCCTATTTCGAACCTGCCATTACCCGCCAGATTGGCCACGTCCAGTTGGAAATATTGCTGACCAGTCCCCAGCCGAACGGTCCCGCCAGAGTTGAGCGTAAGGTTGCTCACCGACTGGCTGTCGGTCATCTGCCATAACGCCTGATTGCTGATGGCGAAATTGGATACACCATTCACCTGCCCGGTCAGGCTCGCGCCGTTATCCAAGGTCAGATTGGACACGCTGTCGGCAGCGCCCGTTACATCACCGACCATCACGCTACGGTTGTTGATCGATACATTGGCGACATCTTGCAAGTTGCCGGTGAGCGTGGAGGCGTTGTTGATCACCACGCTTGCGGCGCCGAGGATATTGCCCGTCATACTCGCCTGATTGTTGAGGGTCGCATTGGTGACGTTTTGCATCTCACCGGTCAACGACGCAGCGTTCTGCAGGGTGACGTTACCCGAACCGCCCTCATCCACCACGATGTTCCCCGTCAAGGCACTGTTATCGACGAGCAAATTAGCCGCAGCACCGGTACGCACTTCAAGCAACGTACCGTTCCCACCTATCAGGGTTGAACCGTTGCGGACCTCGATGTTGGCCACGCCTGGGATATTGGCAGGACTGTACCCGACGACAATGGCCGAACCGCTTTGACCTTCTACCTGGGTACTGTCCAGCACGATCGACGACTGGATGACCGTTGATGGGTTGGCATCGGTGCCCACGATCAACCCGTTCAGGCCTCCGGTGATCGTGCTGCCGCTGGCGGACAGTGTTCCCTCATGCAGACGTATCCCGAAACTGTTGGCGCCGGTGCCCTCCACCGTGGAGTTCTGAACGGTCAGGTCGCTGAAACGGTTGCCGGCGAGCCCTCCCGTCAGGCCTCGGACCACACTGTTGTTATTCAAGGTGACCTGCGAGCCGCCAATACTGTTGATGTCACGTGCGGCCAATATGCCAATTCCCTGAGCACTGGTCACCGTGGAGTTATTCAGCGTAGCGCTGGCGTTGGTCAGCGCAACACCCTGGTTCAATCCGTTCGTCCCGTCAGGAGTGACCGTGGAGTTGGTCAGGTTAACCACGGCACCTGCATTGCCGGTGATGCTTAAGGTCGAGGCCCCCGTGCCGGTTAACGTCGCGCCGGCTTGAACGATCCAGGTCTCCACCGGGGTATTAACGTCGATAGACTGGCTTTGCCCTGCAGGAACAGTGCCGGCCTCGGCCAGCGATGGATTTATCAGCAGCGGCATGAACAACATGGCCGACACACTGGCAGCTGTCTTGCGATAGGGAAATACAGACTTAGACGACATATTAATGAGTCCTACTCGATTACATTCCTTCAGGAACGAATGACCGACTCAATGGGCGCGAGCCGGAATAAAAAACAGGCGCCAGACTAAGGTTTATCCATCCATTGTTATGTAGGACAAATCTTTATATGCGTACGACTTCACCCGTTTTAATGTGGGATCTCTACCTCTGAACCTATGGAATCTCGCTTCAACAGTTAAAGACGACAACAACTGTCGTCCTTAACTGTTTGTGTTTGAAGCACTAATATTTATTGGAAGCCATATCAAGGGACCTCAGGGCGTTCCTGTTCGCAATACACCAGGCTGGAGTTCAAGAGCGAAACAGGTAGGGTGACCGCAGACTCGATGCCATTGACCGTATAGGCAATTCGTGCGTAGCGCATGGCCGGGCGCTGTTCCGGTCCAGGGCTTGGCAATTGGATCTCGCGGATCTTGTCGTAGTCAGTCAGTCTGAACTCCAGGTCGCCCGTTACTGGCATCGTTCCCGAATCAGTAATAAGGGTATTGGGAATGGGCGACGCATCCCCTGCATTGGTTGTCCGCCCTTCGAATTCCAGTGTCACCGCGGCACCCGATGGAATATTCCGGTCGCGTTGGATGCGGATTCGCAGATTGCGTGGCATATAGGGCGGCATAGGCCCGCCAGCCGTTGTCGGATGGTTGAGGCTCGGACAGTTGATCATGGTCACGATCCGTTCCGGCACCGTCGAACCTGTCGCGCCTTTGTAGGCCGAGACGACAATTTGTGGTTTCGGCAAGTCGATGACGATCGCCGTCACATCGACCTTGGTCGTTGGCGTCTGCTTCATCACGTTTTCGCTGCCAGGGTACTCGATGGTGATGTAGGCCTCACGGGCGTCGCCACTTGCCACCGTGCCGTTACCCTCATCCCGAATGGTGGTCCAGGGTAATTGAGTCGTGACCGTCGTAGCACCTACCACTACAGGAACTGGACCGCCAACCTGCTTGCCCTGATAGTAAAACTTGACGATTTCACGGCCTGTTACGGGCCGATTAGGATCAGTCCAAAGGGGCCAGTTCATCGCAGCATCCATACCCGCCTGATCAGGCCCCAGTGTGTTGGGAGGGGGCGGTTGGTTACCTGCGCCTTGAACCACTACCGGCGTTATGTTGATGTTGTCCGGGTCCGGCAGATTGGGGTTTTCCGGCCCGGCATAGGAAAAGTCGATGATCGCATATTGCATGGGCGCCGAAACCGGATTGGGACTAATGGTTGCGCGATACAGTTCATACCAGTATTCGATCTCGGTTTCGTCAGGTTTATTTTCGTCCCCGAAAAACGGGGCCAAGGTTCCGTAGTCCAGATCGAACGTCAATGTTGCAGTCGTGGGGGGAGTCGGGATGACCTGTTCGGGCAAAGCGGTTGTCCCCCTTTCGGTTGAATTGATGTAGGGAATGATTTGATCACCACCCAGCGCGTGAAGCGGAGGGTCTATTTCCATAATCGCCCGGGTGCCGGGAGGCGCGACCGTCGAGAAAGTAATCGGCACGCCACCATTGGTGACCGGGATCCTTGGCACCCCCAGAATCGGTGCGGGCGCCTTGACCCGATTGAAAAAGAAGGTGACAGCAGCGTGGTTACTGATATTTCCAGGCAGGTCAGTGAGGTTGTAGGAATAGTAATAGGTCCCGTCATCCAACCCTTCCAGAAAAGTGAGGGGAATGTTGATGATACCGGTAGCAAGCAAAGGGTCGCTAAACGCCGGCGTTTCAGCCTGCATCAGTTTGAAGGTCGTTGCTTTCGAAATATAAAAATTGACGCTATCGTTTCCTGCTTCAAACTTTGTATAGGCATGGGGGATAACGATGTCCAATCCGTTGGTATTGGCAGGGTCAGCCAGCCAGGCGTCGTCGATGGTGGTGACAACGGGGATTACTGCTGTTGGCCGTGGTGTCCCCTCACCGTTCCCTGGCCCGGGCTGCCGTTGGTAAGGTGCGGTCAAATCAACGAGGACGTCGGTATAGGTATCCGATGAGTCTACGTTGCCGTCATCGTCCTCAAGAATAAATGCCATTTCGTACGGCGCGTAATCACCGTTGAGATGATTCACATCGACCAGGGTATCGGTTGGCACATCAAACTCTATCGGGAAGGTCCAGACATCTCCTGGCTGATTGTTCCTTTCCTTGACTGCCACCAAATAGGCGGGGTCGTAAGGTTGAGGGTCGGGGAGTGCACCACGCGGAAATACTTTAAGTTCTATCCTTGCCCCGCCTTTGACTTTATCGTCAATGTTTGGAAGCCGCACTTTGATAAGCTTGTCTACCTTGAGCTGTTGATAGGTGAGCCTTCCGTCCGCCAACTGACCGATAATCACTGGAGATTCGGCCAATACACCACCACCTGATTTAACCTTCATGTTCATGTTTTTAGACTCCATCGATGATTGATTCATTGAATCGCCAACGTCATGAAACGCTGAAGCGCTGCCGGTGGCTGAACCCAACCCCGCCACACTGCCTGGACCACAGGAAAGCGCCTCGCCCGGGATGATTCGATCGATCTTCACCAGCCCGGGTGGTGATTTGCCTAACGCACCGCCATTTCGATACAACGTGTAACGGGCTAAAGCCGATGCATTTCGCTCCATCGGTTTTATGTACTGCTCATACTTGTCACTGCCTAATACGAAATCGAATCCCTGCGTGGACGTGGCCTCTTCCTGCGTCAATAACTTAGTCAGTCGCAGCGCTGTCCCAGGAATCGGATCCCGACCATTGAGCGTGGTAAAACCCTCCCAATCCAGGACGCACTCATCATCCTTGGCGAACCGTCCTGGTTGAGCGGGAACATGAACGAATATGCTTTCCCATAACTTCGGCTGCGAAGAGCAATTGAGATAGCCCCATAACGTAGCGCTGGGAAAATCTGGCTCGGCCAGATTCACAGGGGTAGGACGCTTGACAATGAACACTTGCGGAGAGGAGGTATCCTCGTTTTCATCATCTCCCGCTGTCACCCGATAACGCAGGCGAATATCCCCTTCTATCTGAAGGTACTCCGGCGGTAATAAAACAAAATCCGGAAAGTTCACCGGTACGGGAAACGGCTCGCGGTGGAACGGTATTTCCACCGGCGAACCCGGCGCTACCACCCACACTTCCAGCAAGTCACTTTTACCGGTTGTCTGGGATGGAGCCTCCCACTCTGGAATGAATAGTTTCGCGCCCACGATGGAAGCTTCGGGCGGAAGCACGTTGTCTGCGCCAACCCCTTCAATCCTCAAAGGTCTTGCCAGGACACCGATATTTCTTCCACTTTTGCTTGACGAAGACATTCACAATTCTCCAGAGCCAGGATTGATCTGGCCTGGAGAAATTAGATGCGGATTTGCCGGTGACGCCTACTGTCAGATCTGACAGGTCTGACGGCCGTTCGTCGGACTGATCACCGCGGCCGCCTTTTACCAGAAAGAACAATCAAGCTTGGGCTTGCTCCAGTGTATCCGCCGCGCAACGGGTGATCCGATGGCAGGCCTCCTTGAGTTGTGGCTGGCCAACCACCAGGCCAATCCGTATATGCCCCGCCGCGCTCGGCCCGAACGCCTGGCCCGCCAGCACCGCCACGCCAAAGCCATCCAGCAGCCGCTCGGCAAATGCCTGGGCACCGAGGCCGGTCTGGCGCACGTCGACCATCACGAACATGCCGCCATCGGGCCGCACAGGCTTGAGACCGGGACAGCCATCAAGCATGGCGCACACCAGGTCCCGACGCTGGCGATACTCCTCGTGCATCTGCACCACTTCAGGCAAGTCCTGCTCCAGCGCCACCTGGGCCGCCCGCTGGACGAAATCCGGTAGGCCGAACAGCATGCACAGCGACAGGTTCGCCAGATGTTCGGCCAGCGGTTCAGGGCCGATGGCCCAGCCGATACGCCAACCGGTCATGGCGTGGGATTTGGACAGGCTATTAATGGTGACGGTGCGCTCGGCCATGCCCGGCAGGCCGGCCGGGCTGATGTGTTCACCTTCGTAGAGCAAGTCGCTGTAGACCTCGTCGCTGATCAGCCACAGGTCATGGTCGATGCACAGGTGCGCCAGCGCTTGCCACGTCGACAGAGGCAAGCTGGCGCCGGAGGGGTTATTGGGGCTGTTGAGCAGCATGGCGCGGGTGCGCGGGGTGATCAGCCGGGCGACGTCGGTCGGTTGGACCCGGAACGCGTTTTCCGGGGTCACCGGCACCGGCACCACTTTCGCCCCGCAGGCACCGAACACCGCTTCGTAGGTGACGTACATCGGTTCGGGGACAATCACTTCATCGCCGGGGTTGAGCAGACATTGCGCGACCGCGTAGACAGCGCATTGGGCACCGGGCAGCACCGTGACGTGCCCGGCGCCCACCGGTTGGCCGCAACGTTCTTGATGGCGCCGGGCAATGCTGGCCCGCAGGGAGTGCAGGCCACGGGTATCCGAGTAATGCGTGTCGCCGCCGCGCAGGCTGGCGACAGCGGCCTCGACGATGGCGGGCGGGGTGTCGAAATCCGGATCGCCCACCGACAGCAACAACACATCCATGCCCTGTTCGCGCATGGCCAGCGCCCGATCGTGAATCTGCCAGGCGGCGGCACCTTCGCCGGTGATGCGTTGGGTCAAAGCTGAAAAGCGCATGTATCTCTCCTGATTGCGCGATATCCAGCCTCAACCCTATCTCAAATTCAACACTGTAGGAGCAAAGCTTGCTCCCACAGGATTTACCGCGCGGCCAGCCGCCAAAGCCGTGCAATGTCCCGGGCACGCTCGCGCAACAGGCGCGGGGCGTCGGTGCAGGCTTGCTGCAAGGTCATCGGCCCGCTGGCCAGGGCGAAGGCGGCGTCGATGCCATGTTCATACAGCGCCTGGTAGCCCTCCCCCAGCGTGCCGGCGATGACCACCACCGGTACGCCGTGCTGGCGGGCGATGCGGGCCACGCCGAAGGGGGTCTTGCCGCGCAGGGTCTGGGCGTCGAAACGGCCTTCGCCGGTAATCACCAAATCGGCGCCGTTGACCGCCTCGGCCAGCCCGGTCAGCTGGGCGACGACGTCCACGCCGGTACGAAACTGCGCCCCCAAAAATGCCTTGGCCGCGAACCCCAGGCCACCGGCGGCACCGCTGCCCGGCTCGTCGCGCACATCCTTGTTCAACGCCCGCGCGCAGTGTTCGGCGAAATGCCCCAGGGCCTGGTCCAGCGCCTGCACTTGAGACGCCGAGGCGCCCTTCTGCGGACCGAACACTACCGACGCGCCATGGGGGCCGCACAGCGGGTTATCGACATCGGCGGCGATCTCGAAGCTGACCCGGGCCAGGCGTGGGTCCAGGCCGCTCAGGTCGATGCGCGCCAGGTTCGCCAAGGCCAGGCCGCCGGGAGGAAGGGGTTGGCCCTGGTCACCCAGCAACACCACGCCCAGGGCCTGCATCGCCCCGGCCCCGGCGTCGTTGGTGGCACTGCCGCCGATCGCCAGGATCACTCGCCCGGCGCCTTCATCGAGGGCAGCGCGAATCAGCTCGCCGGTGCCGAAGGTGCTGCTGGAACAGGCATCGCGTTGCCCCGGCGGCACCCGTTGCAAGCCACTGGCCTCGGCCATTTCGATGATCGCGGTGCGGCTCTCGGCCAACCAGCCCCAGCGCGCCTGGACAGCAACCCCCAACGGACCCCGAACCCGGGTGCGGCGCCACTCACCGTTGCAGGCCGCCAACACCGACTCCACCGTCCCCTCCCCGCCGTCGGCCATCGGGCATTTGATCAACTGCGCATCCGGCCAGACCTCGGCCAGCCCCTGGGCGATGGCATCGGCAACGCCCTGGGCGCTGAGGCTGTCCTTGAACGAGTCGGGGGCGATGATTATTTTCATATTATTCTCCGGTTCCGATGCACAGCATGCTGCCAGTTGATCGCAGCCGTGACGCCGGTCCGCCGCACAAAAGACACCGGGCATTATTGTTCAAATTCACAAATGCCGGTTTTCCAGGGAGATTCAAGTTGAAGCTGCCGGCCTCATCGCGAGCAGGCTCGCTCCCACAGAAGTAGTTCCGCAGATCAAACTGTGGGAGCTCGCTCGCGATAGCGGTGTGTCAGCTTGCATAGGTATTGGATGTGCCACCGTCATCGCGAGCAAGCTCGCTCCCACAGGGTTATGTGGGTGTATCGGCGGTCTGCGGCAACAGTTGCACCCCCAGGTACAACGCCAGCATTCCGTCCAGGCGCAACGGGTCCACCCCGCTGAGTTCGGCGATGCGTTCCATGCGGTAGCGCAAGCTGTTGCGGTGAATGCCCAGGGCGTCGGCGCAGGCCTGGCTCTGGCCGTCGTGTTCGCACCAACTGCGCAGGGTCGCGAGCAACTGGCCGTTGCTGTCCTTGGCGATGACCTTGCGCAACGGGGTCAGCAATTCGTCCAGGGCATCGTCGCTGCGATGGCGCCAGAGCAGCACTGGCAGGCGATAACGGTTGAGGGCCAGCAGGCGCGATTGCGGCAATACATCACGCCCGTAGGCCAGCAGGTCCGCCACCCGTCGATAGCAACGCCGCAAGCCCGGCAACCCTTCAGCCTGGCCGCCCACCGCGATCCGCAGGATGTTCCAGCCCAGCCCATCGAGCTTGCCCAGCAGCCGCTCGTTCTCCACCGAAGCGGTGACCGGCCGGCACCAGAGCAAGGAAGATTTGGACGAGGTCAGGCACCAACTGTCCGGGTAGCGCGACATCAACCACGCGCTCAACGTCTCGACGGTCTGCCCGGGCCCGTGTTCCAGGCCCAGTTCGAACAGATACGGCACCCGCGACAATTGCGGCTTGAGGCCCATTTGCCGGGCTTCGTCCAACAAACGCGGCGAATCCCCCGCATCGCCCAACAGCAGCGCCAGCAAGTCATCACACCGTTGGCGACGCCATTGCTGCTCGGCCTGCTGGTTACGCTGGCCCACCAGCATCTCGGCGGTCATGCGCACCAGCTCGGCGTAGGTGCGCAGTTGCGCAGGCTCGCCCGTGATGCCCAGGACGCCGATCAGCTGCTGATCGAGCATCAGCGGCAGATTGATCCCCGGCTGCACACCCTTGAGGTGCATCGCGGTGTGCTCGTCGATTTCCACCACCCGACCGTTCGCCAAGACCAGTTGCGCACCCTCGTGACGGGTATTGACCCGCTCGCGCTCGCCGCTGCCGAGGATCAAGCCCTGGTTGTCCATGACATTGACGTTGTACGGCAGGATCGCCATCGCCCGGTCGACGATGTCCTGCGCCAGGTCGTGATCGAGTTCGAACATGGGCGGTGTTCCTTGCAAGCGGCGTGGATTGTTGTTTTCAGGCATGGGTTTGGTCAGGCGCACAGGGTCTGCAATCAATCCCTGTGCTCCGGCACAAAGACATGGCCCCCTGGGCTGGCCGAGACTCAAGGGGCGGTCAACGTTACCCCTTGGCTCGCGAAAATCATAATAATGAGAGACCCGCCATGTCCCAGAGCGCAATAGCCCTCCTGGCTACCCCCGACGAAAAAAATACCGTCTACAAGCGCATCACCCTGCGCTTGATCCCCTTCATCTTCATCTGCTACCTGTTCAACTACCTCGACCGGGTCAATGTTGGCTTCGCCAAGTTGCAGATGCTCGACGCCCTGAAATTCAGCGAGACCGTGTACGGCCTCGGTGCCGGGATCTTCTTCATCGGCTACGTACTGTGCGGCGTGCCGAGCAACCTGGCGCTGACCAAGTTCGGTCCGCGGCGCTGGATCGCGCTGATGATGATCACTTGGGGCACCCTGTCGACGTGCCTGCTGTTCGTCACCACCCCCAACGAGTTCTATACCTTGCGGCTGTTTACCGGCGCCGCCGAGGCCGGGTTCTTCCCTGGCGTGGTGCTGTATCTCTCGCAATGGTTCCCGACGTTCCGACGGGGCCGGATCATGGCGTTGTTCATGTCGGCCATCCCGGTGTCCGGCCTGCTGGGCAGTCCGTTTTCCGGGTGGATCCTCAACCACTTCGCCGCCGGCCAGGGCGGCCTGGCGGGTTGGCAGTGGATGTTTTTGCTGCAAGGCATTCCGACGGTGATCCTCGGGGCGCTGGCGTTCTTCCTGCTCAGCGACACCTTCGCCAACGCCAAATGGCTGACCGACCAGGAACGCGACGTGCTCACCGCCGACCACGCCGAAGACCTGGCCAACAAACCAAAGACCGCCACCGACTCGCTGTTGGCGGTGTTCAAGAACCCGGCGATCTGGGCCTTCGGCCTGGTGTACTTTTGCATCCAGAGCGGCGTGTACGCGATCAACTTCTGGCTGCCGTCGATCATCAAGAGCCTGGGTTTTGGCGATAACCTGGTGATCGGTTGGCTGAGTGCAATCCCGTACCTGCTGGCGGCCGTGTTCATGTTGCTGGTGGGCCGCTCGGCGGACCTGCACAAGGAGCGCCGCTGGCACTTGGTGGTGCCGATGCTGATGGGCGCCGTCGGGCTGCTGATCGCCGTCAACTTCGCCACCATCCCGGCCATCGCCATCATCGGCCTGTCCATCGCCACCATGGGCGCCCTCACCGGCCTGCCGATGTTCTGGCCGGTGCCCACGGCCCTGCTCAGCGCGGGTGCGGCGGCCGGTGGGTTGGCGTTGATCAACTCCATGGGGCAGATGGCGGGATTCCTGAGCCCGTACCTGGTGGGTTGGGTCAAGGATGCCACCGGCTCGACCGACGCGGCGCTGTACCTGCTGGCGGGCGTGATTGTCTGCGGCAGCCTGCTGGCGTTGCGCATGACCCGCACCCTACGGGCCTGACACATCTGTGCCCCCTGTGGGAGCGAGCTTGCTCGCGATAGCGTCAAGTCAGCCAACATCGATATTGACTGACCCACCGCTATCGCGAGCAAGCTCGCTCCCACAGTTGATTTGGGGGTGTTTGAGAATTCTGTTTGATCCGTGCGGTGGTTCTGGTATTTGATTGAGCCTTTCCCCATGGATAAAAGGATCTTGTCATGAGCTACCGCACGCTAGGCCATTCCGGGTTGCAAGTCTCGACGCTGACCCTGGGCACGATGATGTTCGGCGAACAGACCAGCACCGAGGATTCGCTGCGGATCATCGACAAGGCCTGGGACCAGGGCATCAATTTCATCGATACCGCGGACGTCTACACCAACGGCCGTTCCGAGGAAATCGTCGGCGAGGCAATCGCCCGTCACCGCCAGGAATGGGTGCTGGCCACCAAGGTCGGCTTCGGCCCGCCAGATGGCGTGCCCAACCGCAGCGGTCTGAGCCGCAAGCACATCTTCAATGGCATCGAAGCGAGCCTGACGCGCCTGGGCACCGATTACCTGGACATCTATTACCTGCACCGCGAAGACCACAACACGCCGTTGCACGTCACCGTATCGGCCATCGGTGATTTGATTCGCCAGGGCAAGATCCGCTATTGGGGCCTGTCGAACTACCGTGGCTGGCGCATCGCCGAGGTGATCCGCATCGCCGACAGCCTGGGCATCGACCGGCCGGTGATCAGCCAACCGCTATACAACATCGTCAACCGCCAGGCGGAAACCGAGCAGATCACCGCGGCGCAGAACTACGGCCTCGGCGTGGTGCCGTTCAGCCCCCTGGCCCGCGGGGTGCTCAGCGGCAAGTACGCGCCGGACGTGGCACCGGACGCCAACAGCCGTGCCGGCCGCCAGGACAAACGTATCCTGGAAACCGAGTGGCGGGTCGAGTCCCTGCGCATTGCCCAGCAGATCCTGCAATACACCCAGGGCCGCGGCGTGGGCATTGTCGAGTTCGCCATCGCCTGGGTGCTGAACAACAGCGCCGTGACTTCGGCCATCGTTGGGCCGCGCACCGAGGAGCAGTGGGATTCGTATACCAAGGCGCAATCGGTGAAGATCAGCGCAGAAGATGAAGCGTTCATCGATTCGCTGGTGACGCCGGGGCATGCTTCGACGCCAGGGTTCAATGATGTGGGGCATTTCGTGCCAGGACGCGTGGCGCGTACGTCTTAACATTCAAAGATATCACCGTGGCGAGGGAGCTTGCTCTCGCTCGGCTGCGCAGCGGCCGCTCTTTTCCGGGGGCCGCTACGCGACCCAGCGGGAGCAAGCTCCCTCGCCACAGAGGTACAACTTTCCCGCACCTGCGTTGCAGCCCCAATCAATAAGAGGCCTCAGTGTCCAAAGGCATCGTTCTATCGGTCTCGGCCTCCGCGCTGTTCGCCGTCATGTACTACTACACCTCGTTGCTCTCACCGCTGACCGGCGTGGAGATCTTTGGCTGGCGCATGCTGCTGACGATGCCCTGCATGACCGCGTTCATGCTGGTGACGCGAGAATGGAAACTGGTCACGGCGCTGATCCAACGCCTGATCGCCACGCCACGGCTGCTGATTGCGGCGATCGCCTCGTCGGCACTGATGGGCGCGCAACTGTGGCTGTTCATGTGGGCGCCGCTCAATGGCTACAGCCTGGACGTGTCGCTGGGGTACTTCCTGTTGCCGCTGTCGATGGTCCTGACCGGGCGCATCGTCTATGGCGAACGCCTTTCCTACCTGCAGAAAGTCGCCGTGTTCTTCGCCACCCTTGGCGTGTTCAACGAGCTGTACCAAGTGGGCGGTTTTTCCTGGGCAACCTTGCTGGTGGTGCTCGGCTACCCGGTCTATTTCATCCTGCGCAAACGCATCAAGACCGACAACCTGGGCGGGCTCTGGCTGGACATGACCCTCATGCTGCCCGTGGCGCTGTGGTTCGTGCAAAGTGGCGAACAGGGCCTCGCCGTTTTCGATCAATACCCGTGGCTGTCGCTGCTGATCCCGGTGCTCGGGGTCATCAGCGCCAGCGCGCTGGTGTCCTATATCGTCGCCAGTCGGTTGCTGCCGTTCAGCCTGTTCGGGCTGTTGAGTTATGTCGAACCGGTGTTGCTGCTGGGCGTCGCGCTGCTGTTGGGCGAAAGCATCAAGGCCGGTGAATGGCTGACCTACATCCCCATCTGGATGGCGGTGGCGGTGCTGGTGTTCGAAGGATTCAAGCATTTGGTGCGGCAGCAGCGCCGAACTTAAGGTCACCGCGAGCCCCTGTGGGAGCGAGCTTGCTCGCGATGACGGCGGTACATTCAACATGGATGCAAGCTGAACCACCGCTATCGCGAGCAAGCTCGCTCCCACAAGGGTGGTGTATTTGGCAATAAAAAACCCGCCAGGCATCACTGCCGGGCGGGCTTTTTTGGGTTCAGGCCTTACTCGGTCGCCAGCACACCACGACGCACCTGGTCGCGCTCGATGGATTCGAACAGCGCCTTGAAGTTGCCTTCGCCGAAACCATCGTCGCCCTTGCGCTGGATGAATTCGAAGAACACCGGCCCCATCAGGGTTTCCGAGAAAATCTGCAACAGCAGGCGCTTGTCGCCCTGCTCGGATGCACCGTCCAGCAGAATGCCCCGCGATTGCAGTTCATCCACCGGTTCGCCGTGGTTCGGCAGGCGGCCTTCGAGCATTTCGTAGTAGGTGTCCGGCGGCGCGGTCATGAAGCGCATGCCGATGCTTTTCAGGTGATCCCAGGTCTTGATCAGGTCATCGGTGAGGAAGGCCACGTGCTGGATGCCTTCGCCGTTGAACTGCATCAGGAACTCTTCGATCTGCCCGGCGCCCTTGGATGATTCTTCGTTCAACGGGATACGGATCATGCCATCCGGGGCGGTCATGGCCTTGGAGGTCAGGCCGGTGTATTCGCCCTTGATGTCGAAATAGCGGATCTCGCGGAAGTTGAACAATTTCTCGTAGAAGCCGGCCCAGTAGGCCATGCGCCCGCGATACACGTTGTGGGTCAGGTGGTCGATGATTTTCAGGCCCGCGCCCACCGGGTTGCGATCCACGCCCTCGAGGAACACGAAGTCGATGTCATAGATCGAGCTGCCTTCGCCAAAACGGTCGATCAGGTACAACGGCGCACCGCCGATGCCCTTGATGGCCGGCAGGTTCAGCTCCATCGGGCCGGTCTCGATGTGGATCGGCTGGGCGCCGAGTTCCAGGGCGCGTTTGTAGGCCTTTTGCGAATCCTTGACCCGGAACGCCATGCCGCACACCGACGGACCGTGCTCGGCGGCAAAGTACGAGGCCACGCTGTGGGGTTCGTTGTTGAGGATCAGGTTGATCGCGCCCTGGCGATACAGGTGCACGTCCTTGGAGCGGTGGGTGGCCACTTTGGTGAAGCCCATGATCTCGAAGATCGGCTCCAGGGTGTTGGGGGTCGGGGATGCGAATTCAATGAATTCGAAGCCCATCAGGCCCATGGGGTTTTCGTATAGATCTGCCATGTCGGCGCCTCATCAGTCGGGTCAATTAACAAAAAACGTTAGTTGCTGGCGATGCTGAGGACACGGGGCGGCGCGCAGGAAATGCCACGAACGCTGCGGGCGAGGAAATCGCCATAGATCAGTTGAAACCCAAGTATCTTCATTGTCGACCCAAGGCTCTTGCGGGCGAGGCTTCTGCTGCCAGAAGACGTTATTCTTATATGCGTAACTCGATTCTACACAGCGTAACCAAGTTTGTCCGCCTTCTGTATCAAATCGCCTTTTCCTTGCCCCGCGCAAGGGGTTTGTTGCACAGGAAAATACCCACCAGGACCACGCCCCCGCCGACACACATCAAGGCCGTGAGCCGTTCGTCCAGCAGCAGCGCCCCCAGCAGCACCGCCGTCAACGGATTGAGCGCGATGAACACCCCGGAACGGGTCGCGCCGATCCGGCGAATGCCGTCGTACCAGGCGATATAGGCCAGGGCCGAGCCCAGCACGCCTAGGTACAACAGGCTCAGCCACTGCTTCACGTCCAGGCCGCGAAAGGCTTCGAGCCGAATCTCACCCGCCGCCGCGCAGGCCAGCCACAACATCAGCGTGCCCAGCAGAATCGACCAGGTCACGGTCTGCAACGGGCCTAGGCTGTCATTGAGTTTTTTCGAAAACAGCGAATAGATGCCCCAGCCCAGCACGCAGCCAAAAATCAGCAGGTCGCCGATCCAGCCCTGCGCCGCGCCTTGCAACAAGGACGGATCACGACTGACGATCACCAGTCCCGCCCCACCGATGCACAGCACGATGCCCGCCACTTTCAGGCGGCTGAGCCGCTCCTTGAACAACCACCAGGACGCCAGCCCGATCACCGCCGGGTTCAAGGCCACGATCAGCGAGGCCCGCGACGCATTGATGTACTGCAAGCCATAGAAGAAGCACAGGTTGTAGAAAAAGATACCGAAGAACCCCAGCGCAGCCAGGTGCAGCCCCTGCTTCACGCTGGGCCTGGCCAGCGGGATCCCGGCCAGGGCGAGAAACGCCAGCAACGCGATACTCGCCATCAGGAACCGCAGGCTGGCGGCAAACATCGGCGCCAAGGCATTGGCAAGGATCCGACCGGCCACGAAGGTCCCGCCCCAGATCATGGTGACCATGGCGAGCTTCAGGTAGACCGCCAGGTCTGACGGGGTTGGGACGGCTTGTTCGAGGGTTTTCATGGTTCACCACCGCACATTAATGAGAACAACACAAAACCTGTGGCGAGTGGGATCAATTGTGGGAGCAAAGCTTGCTCGCGATGAAGGCGGCGCGATTCAGCAGGCAAACCGAGTCATCGTTCATCGCGAGCAAGCTTTGCTCCCACGGGGTGCGACCTCGCTTTGTGATTCAGGCCAGATACTTCATTATCCGACTCATGTTCGATCATCGTAAAATGAGCAATCCCTCATGACCCTCACCCAACTGGAAATCTTCTCCCTGGTCGCCGAGCTGCGAGGTTTCACGGCGGCGGCAACGCGTCTGGGCATCGGCCAGTCAGCGGTCTCCCACGCCATCAAATCCCTGGAACAAGAATTGGGCGTGGAATTGCTCAGGCGTCATCAATCCCAGGTGGAACTCAGCGACATTGGCCAGCAATTGCTGCTGCGGGCCCGGGCCATGCTCGGGCTGGCCAACACCTTGCGCCAAGAAGCCGCCGACGCCCGGGGCATGCGCCGAGGCACCTTGCGCATCGGCTCGTTCGGGCCCACGTCATCGATAAAACTGTTGCCCGCTATCCTGCGGCGCTATCGAGACTTGCACCCGGGCATCGAAGTGCACATCGATGAAGGGCCCGACAGGCAGGTCGTCCAATGGCTGGACGAACGGCGGATCGACGTCGGCTTCGTGGTGCTGCCCGAGGAGCGTTTCGATACGTTCATGTTGATGGAAGATCAGATGGTCGCCCTGCTGCCCACTCACCATCCCCTCGCCGCCCAGGCCAGCCTGAGCCTCAAGGACCTGTGCAACGATCCCTTCGTGCACACCGAGGCGGGATCGTCAGAGCTGGTTTCGCGCCTGTTCAATGCCGCCCGGCTGACGCCGAATGTGCGTTTTCGTTGTTCGCAATTGCTCAGCACCCTGGATGTCGTCAGGCGCGGTGAGGCGGTGAGCGTGGTGTCCGAAGGTTCGTTGCCGGATGGCGAGAGCTCGGGCTTTGTCGCCCGCCCCTTGTCGCCGCGGGTGCCGCGCCAGATTGGCTTGGCGGTATTGGACATCCGCCAGGTCTCGCCCGCCACCCTGGCGTTTATCGAGCTGGCCCGGCAGTCATGAACCCAGCATCAAACCTGTGGGAGCCTGGCATTGAACCTGTGGGAGCAAAGCTTGCTCGCGATGAAGGCACCCCGGTTCCCCAGGTGGACCGCATGATCGTTCATCGCGGGCAAGCCTTGCTCCCACAGACCTCGCTCCCACAGCCACCCTGCGGTCAGCAAGCACCCGGCAAGCCATCTATCATGGTCGACATCAACGTTTTCCCCTCATCCCCCTTCTTCTCAGGTTGTGCCGATGCCCTTGACCGCCACACGCACGCACACCCGGCCCCGTCGCTATCTCGTCACCCTGCTTTGCGGCCTGGTACCGATGCTGTCTGGGCTGGCCATTTTGTACATGCAGGCCGAACGGACACTGGCGCAACAGACCCGGCAGACCGCCGAGGAACTGGTCAGGCAGATCGAGCTGATGCTCGACAACACCGCCTTGGCGGCCCGTGAACTATTACCCCTGGCCGGCCAGCCCTGCGAAGCGGTGAAGCTGGCCTTACGCGAACAAGTGACGCGCCGGCCCTTTGTCCGCTCCACCAACCTTATCTGGGACAACAACCTGTATTGCAGCTCGCTGTTCGGTGCCTTCGAGGAACGCATCAACCCGAGCGACTACCATCAAGGCACCTTGTGGCTCATGGACGGCAACCCGGTCACGCCGGATACCGCGCTACTGATTTACCGGCTCAACGAGGGCCATCAAGGCGCCTTGGCCACGCTTGACGGGTACCACCTGACGAACGTCTTGCGCTTGATCGGCCGTCAGACCCGGCTACGGCTGCAAGTCGGGCCGAACTGGCTGGCGGCGGACGGCAAGGTCCGGGCCGTGCCCTTGCCCGGGCTGCCGGTTGCCCAGCACGAGCTGGGGTCATCGCGCTACGCCTTCAATGTCGAAGCCGGCTTCGACGAGGGTGAAACCTGGCGCTACATGGCCAGGGAATATCCGCCGCTGTTCAGCTTGCTGATCTTCTTCGGCGTGGTGACCGGGGTCCTCGGGCACTGGCTGCAAAAACGCACCGCCTCGCCCAGTCGTGAACTGCAACGGGCCCTGGAAGCCGGCGAGTTCGTGCCTTATCTGCAACCGGTCGTACACAGCGACAGCAAACGCTGGGCCGGCGTCGAAGTGCTGATGCGCTGGAACCACCCCAAGGAAGGCCTCGTTCGCCCGGACCTGTTCATTCCGTTCGCCGAACACAGCGGCCTGATCGTACCGATGACCCGGGCACTGATGCAGCAGACCATGCACCTGCTCGCGCCGCTGGCGCCTCAACTCGAAGCGCCGTTTCATGTCGGCATCAACATCACCGCCCGCCACTGCCAGGATCTGGCGCTGGTGGACGATTGTCGCGAATTTCTCGAGGCCTTCGCGCCGGGTACGATTG
Source organism: Pseudomonas brassicacearum (assembly GCF_918698105.1). GTDB lineage: Bacteria > Pseudomonadota > Gammaproteobacteria > Pseudomonadales > Pseudomonadaceae > Aquipseudomonas > Aquipseudomonas brassicacearum_F. The sequence goes on from NZ_CAKKMI010000046.1 coordinate 47,743, forward strand.
CCCTGGTGCTGGAATTGACCGAGCGCGAACTGATCGAACCTACGCCCGTGACCCGGCAACTGTTCGACCAGCTGCGAGCACTGGGCGTCAAGATCGCCCTCGACGATTTCGGCACGGGTCATTCCAGCCTGGCGTACTTGCGCCAGTTCAACGTGGACTTCTTGAAGATCGACCAGAGTTTTGTCGCGATGATCGGTGCCGATACCCTGTCACGGCACCTGCTCGACAGCATCATCGAGCTGTCGGGCAAGCTGGGCCTGGACATGGTGGCCGAAGGCGTCGAAACCGTCGAGCAAAGCGACTACCTGAGCGCCCATGGGGTGAACTTTCTACAGGGTTATCTATTTGGCCGGCCGATTAGCGGGCAAGCGTTCATTAAGACCTTGACCGGCCTTAATGGCAGTTAACCACCGACGATCTACTGACGACGATGCCCAACTGATTAATGCTTTTGCTGTTGTTACATAACGAAAAAGTTACGATTTACACTTTCCTGATTAACTACTACAATTTTTCTACCTGTGCCAGATAGCAGGAGAGTCATTAACACCAAGGCGCTCGGCTTATAGCTTTGTTTGCGGTTGGTATCAGCCAAAATATTTTGATTGGAGTAACGATTTTGTCCAGACTCGCTGAATTTCGTGCAGCCGAAAAGGCCCTTCAAGAACAGCTCAAGCAGTTGGAATCGCTGAAGAACGATGCCGGGCTCAAGAAGGAAATCGAATTCGAGGAAAAGCTCCAGGGACTGATGAAAACCTACGGCAAGAGCTTGCGCGACATCGTCGCGATCCTCGACCCGAACCCGTCCAAGCCGAGCCTGCAATCGAACAGACCCATCAAGACCCGCCGTGCGCGAGTGGTAAAGGTTTACCAGAACCCGCACACCGGCGAGTTGATCGAGACCAAGGGCGGCAATCATCGCGGTCTGAAGGCCTGGAAAGAACAGTACGGTGCAGCTACCGTCGACTCCTGGTTGCGTGGTTGATACGTGCTTGACAGCATCCCTGATGCACAAAAGCCCTGAATACACTCAGGGCTTTTTTATGGGCTCAACTTTTGGATTAAACCCCGAGCGTATTACGCTGACGGGGTTATAGTTTCAAACTGTTTCGCACCGACTGTATTTCATCCTGGCTTTCAACAAACACCTGCGCCTGCCCCGCATAGGACAGCACATAAGCCTTGCCCTCATTTAGTGCCGCGACGAGTGCCTGGGACAATACATGCCGTCCGTTTTGCGTGATCGTGCAAGTGGTTTCCAATGCAGTTACGCCGCCCAACATGGAAGCATGGATCTTAGTACAGACACTTTGGTAACCGCTTTGGAAGAAATCCTTCTGGATCGACTTGCGCATTTCCAGCAACACGCCTTGCAAGTTGACTTGGTGTTCGGGCTCGACGGTGGTCGTGGTCAACTCCATGACCATCACGGCATTGCCTGCCGAATCACTCTTGGTTGCACGTTGCCGCAAGGGCCCCGGCGTCGCTGCATCGGCGGGCAGCGGCTCGACGACCCAGCCTTGGGGCCAGGCGATCTGCGGTTCGTCCGCCTGGACGCCACCGACACTCGCAACGCAGGCAAACAGCAGGACAAACAGCGAAAGGAACGGTCGAAACATTGCGTTGGCACTCAAGGGCGAATCGTAAAGTCTGAAGCCCGAGGCAGAAGCAGGCAATAGCCACACGCGGTTTGGCGACACCGCGTCCCTTGCGTATCATGGTCGCACCTGCAAGGAAGCCGTCTGACGCAAGCCCAGGAACCGTCGCAAGCAAGCTTGCGACGCCGTTTGCCCCACTTATTTCCGGAGGGCCCATGAGCCTGCACGAACTCAATACTTTCCCTGGCGTCACCGCACAACCTGATGCCGCCACGGCCAAGTTCGTCTTCAACCACACCATGCTGCGAGTCAAGGACATCACCCGTTCCCTGGACTTCTACACCCGCGTGCTGGGTTTCTCGCTGGTGGAGAAACGCGATTTCCCGGAAGCCGAATTCAGCCTGTATTTCCTGGCCCTGGTGGACAAGGACCAGATCCCGGCGGACGCGGCGGCGCGCACCGAATGGATGAAATCGATCCCTGGCATCCTGGAACTGACCCACAACCATGGCACCGAAAGCGACCCGGCCTTTGCCTACCATAACGGCAACACCGACCCACGCGGCTTCGGCCATATCTGCATCTCGGTACCGGACGTCGTCGCCGCCTGCGAGCGCTTCGAAGCACTGGGCTGCGATTTCCAGAAACGCCTGAACGACGGCCGCATGAAAAGCCTGGCCTTCATCAAGGACCCGGATGGCTACTGGGTTGAAATCATCCAGCCTGCGCCGTTGTAAGCCTCTCCACCGTCCCCCTGTGGGAGCGAGCTTGCTCGCGATAGCATCAGCACAGCCTGCATTGATGCAGGCTGACCCACCGCTATCGCGAGCAAGCTCGCTCCCACAGGGTTATGCATGACGCAAAACAAAACCCCATGAGCCAGGCCCATGGGGTTTTGTTTTTCCCGCTATCGGCTATTCAAGCCGGCGCAGAGGTACGGATCAGGTGGTCGAAGGCACTCAGCGAAGCCTTGGCGCCCTCGCCTACGGCAATCACGATCTGCTTGTACGGCACGGTGGTCACGTCACCGGCGGCGAACACGCCTGGGATCGAGGTTTCACCCCGGGCGTCGACGATAATCTCACCCCGCGGCGACAGCTCGACGGTGCCTTTGAGCCAATCGGTGTTAGGCAACAGGCCGATCTGCACGAAGATCCCTTCCAGCGCCACATCGCGCACGTCACCGCTCGGACGGTCCTTGTAGCGCAAGCCATTGACCTTCTGGCCATCCCCCGTTACTTCGGTGGTCTGGGCGTTGGTAATCACCGTCACGTTCGGCAGGCTGTGCAGTTTGCGCTGCAATACCGCGTCGGCACGCAATTGCACATCGAACTCCAGCAAGGTGACGTGGGCGACGATACCGGCCAGGTCGATGGCCGCCTCGACGCCGGAGTTACCACCACCGATCACCGCCACGCGCTTGCCTTTGAACAGCGGACCGTCGCAGTGCGGGCAGTACGCCACGCCCTTGTTGCGATACTGCTGCTCGCCCGGCACGTTCATTTCACGCCAGCGGGCACCGGTCGCCAGGATCACGGTCTTGGCCTTGAGGCTCGCTCCGCTGGCGAACTTGATTTCATGCAGCCCACCGTCCTTGCCTGGCACCAGGGCGTCGGCACGTTGCAGGTTCATGATGTCCACGTCGTACTGCTTGACGTGTTCTTCCAGGGCGACGGCCAGTTTCGGCCCTTCGGTTTCCTGGACCGAGATGAAGTTCTCGATGGCCATGGTGTCGAGCACCTGGCCGCCGAAACGTTCGGCCGCCACGCCAGTGCGGATGCCTTTACGGGCCGCGTAGATCGCCGCCGAGGCACCGGCCGGGCCACCGCCGACCACCAACACATCAAAGGCGTCCTTGGCGCTGATTTTCTCGGCCTGGCGTTCGATGCCGCTGGTGTCGATCTTGGCGAGAATTTCTTCCAGGCCCATGCGGCCCTGGCCGAAGTTCACACCGTTGAGGTACACACTGGGCACGGCCATGATCTGGCGCTCATCGACTTCGGCCTGGAACAACGCGCCGTCGATGGCAACGTGGCGAATATTCGGATTCAGTACCGCCATCAGGTTCAGCGCCTGGACCACGTCCGGGCAGTTCTGGCACGACAGCGAAAAATAGGTCTCGAAGTTGAACTCGCCCTTGAGGGAGCGGATCTGTTCGATGACGTCGACACTGGCCTTCGAAGGGTGACCGCCCACTTGCAGCAAGGCCAACACCAGCGAAGTGAATTCGTGGCCCATGGGAATGCCGGCAAAACGCAGGCTGATATCGGCTCCCGGGCGATTCAACGAAAACGAAGGCTTGCGCGCATCGCTGCCGTTGTCGAGCAAGGTAATCTGGTGGGAAAGACTGGCAACGTCTTTAAGTAACGCGAGCATTTCCTGGGATTTCGCACCGTCGTCGAGGGAAGCGACGATCTCGATCGGCTGGGTGACCCGTTCCAGGTATGACTTCAACTGAGCTTTAAGATTGGCGTCCAACATACGGGCGATTTCCATTTTTTGAATTTCAGAAAAAACAACGCCCGAGCGAATCTCGCCCGGGCGTTTTTTGTGGGCGGTGCAGCTTGCTTAGGTGAGGATGACCGCCCTCAAGGGGAGCACGGTCTTAGATCTTGCCGACCAGGTCCAGGGACGGAGCCAGGGTGGCCTCGCCTTCTTTCCACTTGGCTGGGCAGACTTCGCCCGGGTGAGCGGCAACGTACTGAGCGGCCTTGATCTTGCGCAGCAGTTCGGAGGCGTCACGGCCGACACCGCCGTCGTTGATTTCAACGATCTTGATCTGGCCTTCTGGGTTGATCACGAAAGTACCGCGGTCAGCCAGGCCGACTTCTTCGATCAGCACGTCGAAGTTGCGCGAGATGACGTGGGTCGGGTCGCCGATCATGGTGTACTGGATCTTGCCGATGGCTGGCGAAGTGTTGTGCCAGGCAGCGTGGGCGAAGTGGGTGTCGGTGGAGACGCTGTAGATCTCGACGCCCAGCTTCTGGAACTCGGCGTAGTTGTCGGCCAGGTCTTCCAGCTCGGTTGGGCAAACGAAGGTGAAGTCAGCCGGGTAGAAGAACACGACGGACCACTTGCCTTTCAAGTCGGCGTCCGATACTTCGACGAATGCGCCGTTTTTGAAGGCGGTGGCGGTGAACGGTTTAACTTGGCTGTTGATGATAGGCATCGATGTTTCTCCGTCAGGGTTGAAAGTTGATGGGAGGATCTTAACCACTCATCCCCAGACTGGCTCATTGGCAAACCTGATGTGAATGATTGGTTTTGGCTATCAGGAATCTCTATAGATAGAAAAAATCTGTAGGAGCTGGCGGAGCCTGCGAGCTTTTGAGCTTTTGAGCTTTTGATCTTTCGCTTGAGATGCAAGTGTTTGGGGAAAGATCGCAGCCTCGTTGCACTCGACAGCTCCTACACAGCTCCTACATGGCTCCTACATGGCTCCTACATGGCTGCGACGACTAGTGTCAGGCGACGGGGGTACGCATCGTCACGAACTCTTCGGCAGCGGTCGGGTGCACGCCGATGGTTTCGTCGAAGTCGCGCTTGGTGGCGCCGGCCTTGAGGGCGATGGCCAAGCCTTGGACGATTTCACCGGCATCCGGCCCGACCATGTGGCATCCCAATACCTTGTCGGTCTGGGCATCCACCACCAATTTCATCAGGGTGCGCTCCTGGCAGTCGGTCAAACTCAGCTTCATCGGCCGGAAGCGGCTTTCGAAAATCTCGACCTCATGCCCCTCCTCCCTGGCCTGCTCTTCAGTCAGGCCCACCGTGCCGATATTCGGCAGGCTGAACACGGCGGTGGGAATCATCCGGTAATCCACCAGGCGATACTGCTCGGGCTTGAACAGACGCCGCGCCACCGCCATGCCTTCGGCCAGGGCAACGGGGGTGAGCTGGACGCGACCGATCACGTCGCCAATGGCCAGGATCGACGGTTCAGCAGTCTCGTATTTTTCGTTGACCTGGACAAAGCCCTTCTCATCCAGCGTGACACCGGTGGTCTCCAGGCCCAGGTTGTCGAGCATCGGCCGCCGGCCCGTGGCGTAGAACACGCAATCGGTGAGCAACGTTTTGCCATCCTTGAGTTCGACCCTGAGGCTGCCATCGTCCAGTTTTTCGATGGCCTTGATGTCAGCGTTGAATTGCAGGTCCAGGCCACGGCGGGTCAGTTCTTCCGCCAGGTGCTTGCGCACCGCGCCGTCAAAGCCGCGCAGGAACAGCTCGCCGCGGTAGAGCAAGGAGGTTTGCGCGCCCATGCCGTGGAAGATCCCGGCGAACTCCACCGCAATGTAGCCACCGCCCACCACGATGACGCGCTTGGGCAGTTCCTTGAGAAAGAACGCCTCGTTGGAGCTGATGGCGTGCTCGCGCCCCGGAATGTCCGGGATCACCGGCCAACCGCCCGTGGCGATCAGGATGTGCCTGGCGGTGTAGCGCTGGCCGTTGATCTCGACCTCGTTGGGCCCGGTCAGCCTGGCGTGACCTTCGTGCAGCACGACGCCGCTGTTGACCAACAGGTTGCGGTAGATGCCGTTGAGGCGATTGATCTCCCGGTCCTTGTTGGCGATCAACGTGGCCCAGTCGAAACTCGCCTCGCCCGCCGTCCAGCCATAGGCCGACGCCTGCTCGAAGTCCTCGGCGTAATGCGCGCCGTAGACCAGCAGTTTTTTCGGCACGCAGCCCACGTTCACGCAGGTCCCGCCCAGGTAACGGCTCTCCGCCACGGCCACCTTGGCCCCGAAACCGGCGGCAAACCGCGCCGCCCGCACACCACCGGAACCGGCGCCAACCACATACAAGTCAAAATCGTAGGCCATTTTCTATCTCCTTCGGCAGGTCATCAGCATACCTGCTGTTTTCACCTGAGGCAGCGTTGCGATGGTTATGGGGGCGGAAAATGGAAAAGCCAGTTGGGCCACTCAAGTTACGCCGATCCATGTGGGAGCGAGCTTGCTCGCGATGGCGGCGGCACATTCAACATGGGTGTAGGCTGGACC